>JANQID010000010.1 GCA_028282325.1 Chloroflexaceae bacterium
GATGGTGATCTGGCCGGTATAGCCGTCCTCGTTGAAGATCTCGCCCATACGTTCGGCCAGGGGGAAGACCGTCGAGCTACCCGCGGCGATGATGTCGCCTGTCACTTCCGCCGGGTTCACTTCCGGCAATTCTACGCCAGCCATCGTTGGCTCTTCGGTTGGCTCAGGAGCCTCGGTAGCCTCAGGAGCCTCGGTAGCCTCAGGAGCCTCAGTAGGAGCCGGAGCCTCGGTAGGAGCCGGAGCCTCGGTGGCTTCAGCGACCGGCTCGGCCGTCGGCGCAGGCTGCGTGCCGCCGCCACATGCTGCGATGGCTGGGATAACCAGCGCCAGCATGAGCATGATAGCCAGTTGGCGTTTGAAAGACTTGAGCATAGCTTCTGTTCTCCCTTGTGAGTTTGCAATACATATGCAACACCTGGAACACAGCGTTCCCGAATGGCGATAGTTGGCCAGCCAAACGGCTACCCCCTATGAGCACAATCATAGACTGGCGCGCCAGCGCCCTTTGGGAACGGCGCTATCATACTCTGCGCCTATTAAGTCAACGACAAGTTGATGTTAAGTTTTTGTTAAATTGAGGGTTGATTTATTGATGATGAGGACATTGTCAACGATGTTTAACGTAATCGTGATTGTCGTACCCTGCCCCGGTTTGCTGTCGATGGAGATCTGACCATCGTGTTCGCGGATAATATCGTTGGCGATAGTTAAGCCCAGGCCGATTCCCTGATTATCGGCTTTTGTCGTAAAGAATGGTTGGAGTACGCGCCCGCTGATATGTTCGGAAATACCGGGTCCGTTATCGGTGATGCATAGCTCAACTGCTTCGGAAGCGTCTGGCGGGCGTCTGGTTTCAATAGTTAGTTTGGCCAAGCGCTGATCTTGACGCCGTTTATGACGGGTCAGCGCTTGTTCAGCGTTGATGATGATGTTCAGAAGCGCACGTTGAAGCTGAAATGGATCGGCGTTGACCATCGGGAGATCGTGACGCAGACGCAAATCAACCTCGATGGCGCTAGTTTGCAGCCGATGCATACGCAGATCGATTGTTTGGATGACAATGTCGTTTATATCTGTCAGGATGCGAAGCACTGGATATGGACGGGATAATGCGAGCATATTCGTAACAATGCGGCTAGCCCAGCGGGCTTGCGCCTCGATTTTTGACAGATCAGCGCGCGCTCTGTCTGAGATTGGCTCTGTGCTTTCCAGCAGGATCTGGGTGTAGCCAAGGATGCTCATAAGCGGGTTGTTGAGATCGTGGGCTAACCCCGCTGCGTAACGGCCCAGAGTTGCAAGCTGGTCGCTTTGTTGCGTTCTGGCCTGGGATTGTTCGATCTGCTCCTGCAACGCTTTGAGCGCCGTCACATCACGTTGCCTGACGTATATGGCCTGTGGCTTGTTATATTCGTCGCGAATCTGATGCCACGAGGCGTGTACCCATTTCTCCACGCCATCTTCTGCAACGACGCGAAATTCAAGATCCGTATCGTCGGCTTCGGTAAATGCCGCATTGATATGCTCGGCGACCAGATTTCGATCATCGGGATGGCAATAATCGATGATGTTGGTCTTGTATAACTCGCCCGCGTCGTCCATGCTGTAACCTGTAATTTTTTGCCAGGCATGGTTTGTGTAGATTAATCGACGTTGCGGCGAAAAAATCATCACGTGATCACGCTCCTGATTAGCCAGCGCTTTGAGGTAGCGGCTTGGCTGTTCAGAACTGCGGACTATGTGCATAATCAAGAGACCGAGAAAAACGCTGGTTGCGCCGATCAGCGCCCAGTCTTTAACGTAGATCAAGATGTGTTCCCATAGGAATGGCGGCACGAGCAATTTAACGCCACACTCAAAGATGCCGAGCCAGAGGGCGGCTGCGAGGAGGTAAGCGATGGCTATCCGCCAGGCTCGCTGATTTAAAGGGATCGGATGCATTGCGTGACTCATTGGTTTGTTTCCTCTGCGAAGATCTGGCGAATCCAGCCTGAGGCTCTTTATAGATAGGTTTTTCATAGCATCCGGTGTGTGTAGCGTCGTCTGCGGTAAAGATGCCACAAGGCCCAGCCCTTTCTTTGTGGATGTAGGGCTGAGCGCTCGCTCCACAAGCCGAGTTTCCGAAACTCGGCTTGTGGAGCAACAATTTCAGCAGTCAGTGCGAATAAGCGGGTTGAATGGGCTGGAACTGGCGTTCGCTGCGATTCGTGCTCGCGCTGTGCAGGCTGTCACGTCGTGATTGTTGCATTTTGACATAGAGGCGAGCGGCAAAATCATGAATATCCGTAGCTCCGTTGATTGAAGCTACCAGCGTCCGCTCGGCAGGCGAGAGTTGGAAGCCGTGGTGTCCTATATCGAGCGCAGCCTCCGGTGTTGTTAGCAGCAGCGAGGCAAACCTCTGATTGCTCAACGCGACGCAGACAAGACGCTCCAATTCAGGATACTGCGGCGACATCCTCCGAGATAACTCGAGCATAATCGACCTGTCCTTTCATCACCGACCAGAGCAAATGCCAGATACCAGCGAGGAGCAAGATATCGCCAATGCTCCAGGCTGCCAGTTGACCGAGTGGCCCTGGCAAATGCAGTCGATCACTAAGCCAGGCGAACGTGGTTTGTTCTGCTGTCTGAACATTGCTCTTCGAAAAACTCAAGGGCGTTCCTGGCTCAACATATGCATCTGCAACCCGACTGATCGACTCGGGGCTGACGGGCATCACTCCTCCATTGGCCAACATAACGATCATATTCAGCGCAATGCCGACGCTTGCGAGAACAATGCCGAGATGGCGTCGATTCAGCCAGCCAAACCATGCCAGGAAAAGTATGCTAACAGCGAGCCACTCGAAGCGGTGTTGTTGCGTCCACATACTGACGATCTGTGCCATCAGAGCTAACACCGCCGCGAGACCGCCACGTAATTGGAATGTGGCGAGCTGATCCAGGCCTACGCGACCATAGCGCCAGATCAGCACGCCCAGCATCAAGCTAAGCGATCCTGTGAGAACGATCATTGCCCTATCTGCTGGATCAGAGCTATCGGGTTGAAACCGGCGATGCCATGATCGCTCGGCGCGCCGCCGGCAAGCATAAATGTCAACACGACACCGATAATAGCGAAAACGCGAATAGCCTTTTTGGTCAATGGGTTGTGGCTCACGACAATTCCTCCTGAAGATAAGTTCGGATATCATTTATCTGATTTCAGACTATGGGAATTGAGTGAGTTGCCAGTGAGCGTTCAGTAAGTTATGGCGAGTCGGTTGAAAGTGCCGAAACTCTCGCGTGAATCGGAAGATACCAAACGAATTTGGATCTACCGCAAGCGGTCATTCTGAGCGCAGCGAAGAATCCCGGCTTTCGGGGACGCCGAGACCCTTCGCTCAGCTCAGGGTGATATGCGGCCTGTTCACTACCGTTTGGTGGAATTATGATGCGGCCAGGATTTGGCGATAGATCTGTTCGGCCTCAGAATCTGGTTCTGGATTGATGCCGAGTTCCTCGTCAAGGATGCGGCGGAGGTTATGGTATTGCTCAATCGCTGCAGCGCGGTTGCCGAGAGCGACCTGACAGCGCATAATGCCGGCGTGAGCGACTTCATCGAGCGGGGTAAGCGTCAGGATGCGTTGATAAAGATTGAGTGCGTCGGTATAGAATGACTGTTGAGTGCAAGCTTTAGCTACTGATTGCAACGCCTGGAGATAGCGTTGTTCCAAGTAGGCCCGCAAGGCGCTGCTCCAGGCATTTTCGCTCTGGTGCAGATAAGGGCCGTGATAGAGATCGAACGCTGTGTAGTAAGCTTCAATACCATCGGATACGTGATCGAGTTGATCATGAAACCGCTCGACATCATAATTGAGTTGGACAACGTTGCGATTGATCTGATAGCGCTGTCGTCCATGAAGCTCGATCAACTCACGGGGGAGCGCCGTGCGTAATTGATAGATCGCACTTTTAAGTGCATCACGACTGCGGCTTGGGCTGAGATCGGGCCAGATAGCCTCGCGTAGTGCTTCGGGTGTGGCGCCTTCACGGTGAGCAAGCAAAAAGTAGAGTACCTCGCGCGCCTTAAACCAACCAATATTAGCCAGTTTGCCATCAAGCAGAACATGCTCTGCACCGAGCGTGCGTACGACCAATAACGGGCGCTGATCGTCCTGAGCGATGCTCTGTGCCGCTAGCGTGACATTCTCGTGACGATGCAGCCAATCATTGGCGCGCTGCCAGTCTGACGCCGCTGCGCGCCGTAGCAGATCACGCGCGGTCAAGGTTTCTACAACCAGGAACGCATCATGACCAAGCTGATCGGCGATCTGCGCAGCATGCTCAAGATGCTTCACCAATGTTGCGTCATTCGCGTCTGGCGATTTCAGCGCGATCTGAGCCTGGATCAGATAGACGCGCGCCATTTCCATCGGCGTTTCATTCTGTTTGAAGGCTTCCAGCGCTTGCTGAGCAAAGACCGTGGCCTGTTGCCAGTTATGCAATCCGTTGGCGATAACGGCGCGTAGCAGCAATACGCTAGCAAGGTAGCGTTCTCTGGTTCTGGAAGGCAAATGATCGATCGCATATTCGGCGGCGCTGTAGAGGCGCTGACGCAGCAGCAGACGAATCTGCGCTAGATCTAGATAGTTGAGAAGGAATGCGCTGCTGCCTTCAAGACGAGCGTTGTCATAGGCGATGCGGGCTTTGTCCCAGAGTTGCAGATCGGTGTAAAGATCTCCGAGGCTTGCCTGCACGGTGGCCTGATGGCGTGAGACAGCCGCCTCTTCAGCAAAATGCAGCGCCTGGGTCAGCGTTTGATACGCAGCGCGGTAATTTCCGGCCAGGTGCTGTACAACGCCCTTGCTATTCAAGCTCATTGCGCGCTGGGAAATATTGCTCACCGTGTTCCAGTACGCATCGGCCTGGCTGTAATACTCTTCGGCTCTGTGAAGCTGCCCGATTTCCTCATAACATACGCCCAGGCTATGCTGGATATGCGCGACCATATGCAGGTCTCCGCACTGATGCTCAAGCTCAAGGGCTTTCTGCAGATCGATGATCGATTGGTTTGTGTACCCCAGCCGTTGGTGGCAGATGGCGATCATTCGCAGCGCCTGAGTCTGTTGCGATGGTTCGGTGGCAGAGCGAAGCGCCTCTTCGCCATACTCCAGCGCTTGATCGTACTGCCCGCCGATTCGGGCAATCTCTGAATGCAGCAGGAGCGCCAACGCTCTTTCGTCAGGTCGCATGCGACTGCTGGCGAGTTCGGCCAATACTTTTGCTTCGTGAACAGCTTCGCGGTTGAGTAGTACGCGCGCTTTGAGTCTGAGCAGCAGTACATCAAGCTCTTCCAGCGGAATGACGGCGAACCAGCGTTCAAGCGTCTCCAGTCGTCCGACCGCATAGAGTTGCTCGCCGCCCTGGCGCATAATGTCTTTGGCGGTTTGGAGATCATCCGCAGCGATACACGCATCGAATGCCAGCGACCATTGTTTGCGTGCCGCGTAGTGGCGGGCGACGCGCAAAGCTGTTGCCCGATAGCTTTGCGGACTGCTCTGGCGGTAGTAGCCCAGCAGAAATTCGCGGAACAGCGGATGATAGCGCAGAACGCCCGGTCGCACTTCGGTGATGAAGATATGTTGACGCAGAAGGGTCTCCAGGATCTGCATCGAATCGTTGTACTCGAGAATCTCATCGCAGCGCTCCGGGGTAAGCTCGTCGAGCAACGCCGAGCCGAGCAGGAATGACTGGATCGGCGGCGGCTGGCGGTCAAGCACTTGTTCGGCGAGAAAGCGATACACCTGGCGTTCCGCTTGCTTGCCGAGATGTACCAGCAGAGCGGTGTTGCTAGTCTGCGATAGAAGCAAAATACCCGTGATCCAACCATTGGATTGAACCGTGATCTCCTCGATCTGCTCATAGGGTATGGGTTTCCGGCGTTCGGCTTCAAGTACGGCCGCAGCCTCGTTGGGCGTAAAGCGCAGCTCTTCTTCATCCAGCCCGCTCATCTGGCGTCGAGCGACGAGCAACATCATATCGGGTATGCCAGGATAGATTCGCGACGCCAAGATCAGGTGGCAGTTGGGGCACCGCGCTAGCAATTGAGAGATGAACTCGCTGATATCAGTGACGTGATCGACTAGGTGCCAATCATCAATGATGATGACCAGTTCATTTCCAATGGCATAGATGTCGCGCAGCAGCGATGTGGCAACCGCCGAGAGATTTGTGCTGCCGCGACTTGCGAGAAGGGTTGTCGTACGTTGGGTGGCGCTGGGAAACTTTTGCTCGATTGCTGCCGTCAAATAGCTAAGGAATTCCCAAGGGTCTTCGTCTGAACGATCCAACGTGTACCAGCATACGGGTAGCGTCGCCGCATCGGCGAAATCAATCAGCAGAGATGTCTTGCCATATCCGGCAGGAGCAGTGAGTGTGATCAGGTTGCGTTCGGCGATCTGCTCCAACAACGTAGTCAGGCGGTTGCGAGAGATAAGGTGCGTCGGGCGTCGAGGCGCCACAATCTTGTGTGGAAAATCAACCATCGCACTGCACACTTGCATAAAATCTGTAAATGTAGGAGTACCTAGTATAGCACGGCCTGGCGCTTCCTCATTTACTGCATCTTGACTTTTTGCCTCATAATATGAGGGGTGCGAACAGTTCGCGAATCGTTTTAGATTGCAAATTGCTGACGTTTTGCTCGTTTGGAGCGCAGTGCTTTCTATGCTGAATCAAGATATGGATAAATCAGTTAGAGGTCGTACAATGTGGCTGTAGGACTGGCAGTCCTCGATTGTCTATCTCTTAGGCTGATCTCTCTATATGTATGAATCTATGCAACGTTTGCTGGTAGTAACTCCCAATCCCGCGTTGGATCGAACTATGGTGTTTTCGCAGCTCCGTCTTGGCGGCGTGCATCGTACCGATCACGTAGTTCTTGCGGCTGGCGGAAAGGGTCTGAACGTAGCGCGGGCGGCGCGCACCCTGGGACAGCCGCTTCACATTTGCGGGCCGCTTGGGGGCTTAACCGGCCAACTGGTGGCGCGGCTCGCCGATCAAGAAGGCTTCGAGTGCTATTGGAGCTGGCATATGTCCGGTGAGACGCGAACATGCGTCTTAGTGGTCGATCCTCAGGGTGGTGATGCAACCGCCCTGAACGAATCCGGCCCGATCTTTGCCCCATCTGATTGGGCGGGGTTTGTTGATATGGTTGTCGCAGCCGCTGCTGATGTTGCGCTGGTGACGATCTCTGGCAGCTTGCCTCCAGGCGCGCCGACGAGCGCACTGGGTGATTTGACGATGGCGTTGAGCGCTGCCGGGCGGCGGGTGATGGTGGATAGCAGTGGGGCTCCGTTGCGTTCTGCCTTGGTGGCGTGTCCATATGCGTTGAAAGTGAATGCTGCGGAGTTAGGTGCAGCGCTTGATCGGACGATCGATGATGTTTCCCAAGCGGCGGTGGCGCTGAAGGCGCTGCGGCGGCAAGGCATTGCCTTGGCGGTCGTATCGATGGGCGCTTTGGGAGCCGTAGGTGCGAGCGAGCAGGGATATTATCACGTTTGCCCGCCGAAGTTGGATATCGTGAGCAGTGTCGGGAGCGGCGACTCGCTGATGGCCGGCTTGGCTGCCGGTCTATTGCGTGGGTACACGCTGCCCGATGCATTGCAACTAGGCGTAGCGTGCGGCGCCGCTGATGCGCTCACCATTGGCGGCGGCCTGATCCATATGGAAGATGTCGAACGCATTCGAGCAGCTACGGATACTACCGTGATACCTGAAGCAGACGTTGCCTAATCGTACTGCGAAGGTCTGTTGCAGCGGCATATCGAATTGTCTTTTACAAACAAATGAGGTTTATGATGCAGAAGAATCCACAGCAAGAAGAATTTGAGCAGACCGGCGGCCTGGCCGGGCTGGGCGCCGGGGCTGTTACTGGCGCTAGCGTCGGATCGGCCTTTATTCCGGTTCCAATCATCGGAACCTTTACCGGAGCACTGATCGGTGGCATTCTGGGGAGCCAGATCGGCAAAGGCGTCGGCGGCGCGCTTCTTACGTTCATCAATCCGGAAGAAGAGGCGGATGTCGCATCGGTTGCGCCGGAACGACCAACGCCGTCGCCTGAACCGGCGCCACCGATCGGCGGCGCGGATATGCTCAATCAACTCGAACGCCTGGGACGGTTGCGCGAGCAGGGCGTGATTACCGAGGATGAGTTTAAAGCGGCCAAAGCGCGGTTGCTCGGTTTGTAATCGTTGCCGACAGGCGCTCTAGTGTTGAATCGGCCTGGCAGATGATCCGGGGATGAAAGCGCCGCCCCGGCTTATAATCAGCGCACCTAGGCCGGTTCCCGCGAGCAGATAGAACGCAACGACACCCCAGATCGGTGTGAGTATGGTGCATACAATCAGTGGCGTGCTCAGAAGCGACGCGCCTAATACGGTTGTCGCTTCTGAAGTTATCTGTCGCGACCGAACGATACGTCGCCCGATCGCCTGTGCGGTAGTCGCCAGTCCATAGAGATAGGGTATTTGCACCAACAGCGCGACAACTGCGATAAATGGCAATCCGACTAGCGTCAGGGCGAGCAAGGCGACAAACATTATGGTCACTGCGGACAGGATCAGCGTTGTGATCAACCCCAGGGCAACCGATCGCCACGGCCTGTACAGCAATGTACGACCCGCCCCCTCGGTGCGTCGTGGCCAGACTAGCGAACTGGCTATGGCAAGCGCAAGGCTGACGATAACCAACACGCTCCCTGCCAGCGCTCCAGGTAAAGTGCCCGACCTTGATCGCGGGTCGCCGACGAGATTCACCAACCCGGCGACGACCTGCCCGCCGATCGACGGCTCGCCAATCACCTGACCGGCGACTGTTGCCGTGGATTGCTTGCGCAGATTGCCGGTTAACGCCAGTACATGACCATCGACGCGCGCGGAAGATCCCAGCGTCACCATACCGCCGTAGCTGATGACATCGCCATATACGCGTCCATTGACGGTGATCGAACCATTCCAACTGGTGACGTCGCCGACTACTTCCCCGTCGATAATGATGTCTTGCTGAATCGTTGCCACATTACCTTCTATGCGCTCGCCGGGCTCAACGTGAATGATGGCTTCCTGTGCATTCGCAGCGGGCGGAAAAAACAGACTCAGCAGCAGCAGCGACAGGCTCAGTGTGACCAGCGCGAGGCGTTCGAATACGCGTTGCAGAGGAGGACGCGTTTGTAGATGCGGCGATTGATGCAGCGTAATCACGTACCGGCTCCTATCGAATATGGCAATGTTATGCTGCGCAGCAATTGGCGCCAACCCCAGATCAGGATGGCCAGGCCGAGAACGAAAATGACGAAGCCTGCCCATCCTGGCGCTAAGAGCGTATGAACAAGCGGTTTGGCAATCAGGGTGAGCACGAGCACAAACCGACCGGGCCCTCCGGTCAACTCGCCGAGGGCGCTGGCCGGTCCGCTGCTATCGAATAGCACACCCCAGCCGCCAAACAGCGCAATCAGCGCTAGAAGCGCCAGTGCGCCCCAGGCGAGCATAGGGCCTGGCGCGACTCTGCGTTCACGAATTGTAGACGCCGACGGTATTTCCTGGTGAAGTCGAGCCTGCACGCGCATCGCCAGATCTGGCGGCGTCGGTATGAAGGCTGGCTCTTGATAACGCGCCAATGCCTTGCGCAGAGCTTCGTCGTCAGCCGCTTCATCGTCGTCAGTTATTTTGTCGCTTCGATATCCCATACATTTGTCCCATCGGTTTTGAGCATGTCGAGTAACATACGCCGTGCGCGATGGAGGCGCGTTTTCACAGCGCTTTCAGTGAGCCCGGTTGCGTTGGCAATTTCCTGGTAAGACATGTCGTGCCAATAGCGCAAAACCGTCACCGTGCGGTAGTTATCGGGCAACTGGTTCAACATTTGCTGGACTTCGTCTTGTCGCTCATGATCCAGGGCGCTCCGTTCGGGGCCGGGATGATCGCTCGTCAACCAGAATGCAACGTCATCGAGCGTTAACCAGGGATAGCGTTTGCGCCGCAGCCGGTCGATGCAGTAATTCGAGCTGATCGTGAGAAGCCAGGCACTGAAACGTCGCTGCGGATCAAAACTGGACAGGCGCGTATACGCACGGATAAATGCCTCTTGCACCGCATCCTCGGCTTCCTGGGCATTGTTAAGCATGCGGTAGGCCTGGTTATATACGGCTCCGGTATATCGCTCAACCAGCCGGTTGAACGCCTCGGTTTTTCCGTCCAGCGTCTGAGCGATCCAGCGCGCCTCCTCTGCCTGCTGATCCATACCGTGTATTGCTCCACTATAACTATGTACGCACGATGCTGTCCCAAGGTTGCGGTTTCCCAGGCGCGTGACACTTGCACAACTACGCAGCTTCGTGTACCATCTTGGTGTCCGCGAAGCACCGGGGGCTGGCGGTGAATCGGTGATCAGGCGTTTCCCCGGACGCCTTGGGAGAGATCAGTGGCAGGCAGCTACAATCGTGAACAAATTCGCGCCGCACTGTCCGAGACTGACCCTAGCTTCAGCCATTATCTCGATTTAGAGACTGGTAACGTCATCAGAGTTCATGATACTGACCCAAGCCCGGAAACGGAGCAATTGCGCAATCAGATTATGGAAGGGTATGGCGACCGCTATCGTTATATTCCTGGCGGTAATTCCACACCAGATGATGATGCTGTGAATAATTGGCTGGAGGCTGAAGGGCTGTAATTAAGCGTCTGCCCCCGGCACATTCGGAACGTTGGGTTGGCATACCCAGATATTGGCGTTTGCTTTGGGCTACTTCTCATATGGCCGACCAATTGCTGCAGGGGGCGTGGCCCGTCCGATCAGACCGGCTAGGACGACCATTGTTGTGACGTACGGCAGGATTTGTAGAAACTGAATTGGCATAGGGCTGCCGAAAAGTTCCACTTTGAGGAACTGGAAGCGTGTACCCAGCGCTTCGGCAAAACCGAAGAGCATCGCACCGCCGAAAGCGCCGAAGGGCGTCCACTTGCCGAAGATCATGGCCGCCAGGGCGATGAAGCCTTTGCCGTTGGTCATCCCATCGTCGAAATTGCCGACAGTTTCGAGCGAAAACCATGCGCCGCCCAATCCTGCAATCATTCCGCTGATCAAGACGTTGAGATAACGTGTACGGTTTACATCGATCCCCACTGTGTCAGCCGCGCGCGGATTCTCTCCCACTGCACGCATACGTAATCCCCAACGGGTGAAAAACAATACCACATGGGTCGCGATGATCAGAATGATCATCGCGTAAAAGATAGGCTTCTCGCTGAAGAAGAGTTGCCCAACCAGAGGGATATCCGCCAGCATGGGGATAGGTAATTCCGGAAGCGTGATTTTGCCCCCCGGCAAGTTGACCAGGAAGGAGCGGCGGAGGTAACCGGTGACGCCGATTGCCAGAATATTCACCACCGTGCCGCTGATAATCTGGTCGGTCTTGAAGGTGACGGAGAGCATCGCATGGAGCAAGGCGGACAACCCGCCGATCGATACCGCCGCCACGACGCCGAACCAGATGCTGCCGGTCAGCACGAAGGCGGCGAATCCAAATGCCGCCCCAAACAGCATCATCCCCTCGATGGCAATATTTACCACGCCTGATCGTTCAGAATAAATGCCGGCAAGCGCGCCGAGCGCCAGAGGCGTTCCCAGGCGCATGCTCTCAGCGATCATGGTGAGGGCGTTGGTTTTTCCGCCGGCGGCGGCGGCGATCAATACAGCAGGAATGATCAATATGCCACTCAGCCAGAGCAGCGGTATACTAATGCTCTCTAGAGACGAAAACCATCCGAGAATGCCGCTGCCCAGATACAGCAGCCCGATGATCAGCATCGTCGTCGTTGTCGGCACGGCCAACACAGGACCGGGCGTCTGTCCGGAACTAAAGGTGAGCGTGGTGGTGAGCGGCTCTTCAACTCCCAACAGCGGTGTGTAATTAAAGAGGATCAGTCCGCCTATAAGGATGAGGAAAAGGGCGATAATCTGGCGACGTGAAATGCCTCGACGACGTTTCGTCATCAAGCGATCCTTTCTGCTCACTCTGCGGCGCCTCAATCATACCATAGATTGGCGCTGATACGTGTTGCTCTGCTTGACATAAAATATTCGACGCTGGCATAGAGAATCAAAAGTCGGTATACTGATATGCTGTTGTATGGAAGGTCTCCTAACTCTGCGCTAGACGCAACATGACATAATTTAACTGATTACGGTGTGTTATGGAACAATTGCCCGATCAACGCCAACTTCCGCACATTCCTGAGTCCCATACGCCGCCAACAACCGCACAGATGGTGGAAAGTTTGCTGTTCGTTTCAGCAGAGCCGGTGACCGTTGTGCAATTGGCCAGAGCGCTTGATCTTCCCGTTGATACAATCGAAGAAGCGTTGAGCATGCTCGAAGCGTCATGCCGCTCGCGCGGCATCCGCGTTCAACGTTTTGGCGAACAGGTACAGCTTGTCAGCGCACCAGAAGCATCTCAAGCGATTATGCGGCTCCTTGGCGTTCACATGGATTCCCGGCTCTCGAGCGCGGCGCTGGAAGTATTGGCGTTGATCTCGTATCGTCAGCCAATCACGCGGGCAGGCATTGAGGATATCCGGGGCGTTGATAGCAGCGGAGTAATCCGCGCTCTCCTTGCCCGTGATTTAATCGTGGAAGCGGGTCGATTGGAAACGGCCGGACGTCCGATCCTCTATGCGACGACGCCTGAGTTTATGCGCCAGTTTGGCTTGACCAACTTGTCGGAACTGCCCCCACTGGATATCTCATTGCCAGATACGGATGTATAGCTCGTTTACATAAGTAAGGCAATGTGCGACCTGACGGATGTGAATAATGCTAGCGCTGAGCGTACGTACAACCGAATTTCTCGGCTTTTCCACATTCTCCCCTACTTATCCACATATTCATAGTGGATAAGTAGGGGAGGAAAAGCATCTCGATCAAAGCGGTTTCTACGTGACGCTAATGCCATTCAATTCCCGCCAGCGTAAAGATCGGCAAAAAGTTATCCACATGGGAGCGTTTGAGCCAGATCAATATCCCTTGTCGTAGATGGTTCTGGCGTAGGAAACACCGCAATCTGGCACGGCAACATTATAAGAAGACCTGATTGATTCTGAGTCTTATGTTTCTTGAAATGGCGGGTTTGATCGAGTATGATTGGCGCTACAAGTTCAACGCAGCCCGATCTCTTTACTCCAAATCTGTAACTTTGACGTCGCTCATTGTTACGCAGATAAATTATGCGTAGACGGCGCACAATATAATATTATGTGCACCTCGTGATTGCAGATTCCCACAGAACGGAGGCCCTTGTGAACCTGAGCCAGATATGGCAGGCTGCACTGGGCACAATTCAGATGCAGGTTTCGCGGCAGGAATTCGATACCTGGTTGCGTGGAACCACTCTGCTGTCGATTGACAACGGCACCGCGACATTGGGCGCCACATCCCCTTTTTACAAAGAGGCGCTTGAGAATCGCTATATGGCGCCGGTCCGGCGATCACTCGGCGATATTCTGGGCTACCCGGTGCATGTGCGGGTGGTTATCACCTCTCATCAGGTTTTGCGCCCTGAAACGACGGCGACGAGTTATGTGTCACAGTGGAGCGCTCAAGGCTATGACGAGGCGGCGACGATTATGGCCGAGGAAGCGCCTGTTGAACAGAAATACCATTCCCCGAATGGTCGCGCCAACGGAAAATCGAATGGGGCGGGCGGTACGCCATCTGAACACAAAGCAGTGCAGCTCGAATTGTCCAGTGCAATGCGTACGGGCATGCTTAATTCAAAGTATGTTTTTGAACGTTTTATTGTCGGTTCAAGTAATCGTCTGGCGCATGCGGCGTGCTCAGCCGTTGCTGAGCATCCGGCGCATGCCTATAATCCGCTCTTCCTGTATGGCGGAGTTGGGTTGGGTAAAACCCACCTGCTGCATGCGATTGGCAACTATGTGCTGGATCGCGACCCGGAGATTAATGTCCTTTATGTTTCGTCAGAGAAGTTTACGAATGATCTGATTAACTCGATTCGTCGGCAGCAGACGGAGGAGTTTCGTATTCGCTATCGCAGTATTGATGTGCTGCTTATCGACGATATCCAATTTATTGCCGGGAAAGATGCGACGCAGGAAGAATTTTTCCACACGTTCAATACGCTTCACTCCGCAGCCAAGCAGATTGTGATTAGCTCTGACCGCCCGCCAAAGGCGATCTTGACTCTGGAGGAACGTCTGCGCTCTCGCTTTGAGTGGGGGTTGATCGTCGATATTCAGCCGCCTGATCTGGAAACGCGAACGGCGATTTTGCGCGCTAAAGGTGAGCAGATTAGCTTGCGCATTCCGCCTGATGTGATTGATTTCCTGGCGCACAAAATTCAAAGCAATATTCGTGAGTTGGAAGGCAGTCTGAATCGTGTGGCAGCCTATGCCGAACTCAACCAGTCGCCGATTACGGTAGACGTCGCAGCATCGGCGCTGGCTGAATTGCTTGACAATACGCGCCGGAAGCGCATCACCTCTGATATGATCATTCGGGCGGTCAGCGAATTCTATAGCGTCGACATCCAGACGCTCCAGGGACGGGCGCGCAGTCGCAATGTGGCCGTGCCGCGCCAGGTCGCAATGTATTTGCTGCGTCAGGAAACCGATAGCAGCCTGGTGGATATCGGGAACTTGCTGGGCGGGCGCGATCATACCACAGTGATGTATGGAAGTGATAAAATAGCCGAGGACATCAACGCCGACGCACGTTTGCGCAATGAAGTGTTGTCTATTCGTGAGAAGCTGTATGGGCAAGGGAGTCAGTAGGATCGCGAATGTGTCGGATGCTGTAATGTTTTGTGCGTACGAAGCCCCGTCTTTTCTTAGCTTAGGTGAGAAGGCGGGGTTCGGTTTTGTTATTGGTTCAGGGCAATGTCGCTCCTTATACTCTCGTGTTTGAGGGTGTTTGGCAATGTCAGGAGAGGTCTCAGCGTGAGAATCGCCGGCAACTATACTTTTGAAGCTACGCGTGCCGAAGTCAGGGCGGCGTTGAATGATCCTGACGTGATAAAACGATCCATTCCTGGTTGCCAGAAATTCGATCGAGTAGGCGAGCGCGAGTTTGCGAGCGAGCTTACGGTTGACGTAAACTCCATACACAGCGTCTTCAGCGGACGTATGCGCGTTGAAGATGTAAAGCCGCTTGAATCCTATCGTATTGTTGTTTATGGCGATGGCGACGATGGTTTTGTTATGGGTGAAGGTATTATCAAATTGCGGGATGACGTGCAAACAATCATTATGGATTATGGCGGTGAGGTGCAGATCGGCGGGACAATTGCCAGAACGAGCCAGCCTATGCTTGACGGCGCGGCCAAAGTATTGATCAACCAGACCCTCAGGGCAATTTCCGCACAGGTTATCGCACGCCGCGCCGACCACTCGATTGTGTTTGGCGGTGGCGGTATTGACGTGGTTCCTGGCGCTGCTTCAGAACCTGCTGGATCATCGTCGCCCGAAAATCCCTTGCTTGCGCAGCAAGAAGACCTTCAACCGTCATCCGGTATGCCTGCTGCTGGTTCATCGTTGTCGCTTGACCAGTTTTCTGCTGACTCGGCCTATACACCTGAGCATCATAGCGACGTTGAGCGCGGCGGCGTGGCTCCGCGTGGGGTGATTGCCGATACCGTTGAACGTTTCTGGCTCCTATGGGTTCTTCTGGCGTTTATCTTCGGCTATTTGCTTGGGCGGCGACGGCGACGCTGACCATTTCCGGCTGGTGAGGCGAAGTTCGTGAGAATCCAGGAGGGGACACGGATTACCGCGTCCCCTCCTGAAGTATACACGCTATCGATGTGATTAGAGTAAGGCGGGGTGGTTGCGCTGTTGGAAGATAGTATCTACTGAGACGCCGCGGTTCATCCGTTGGATGACCTCGGCCAGCAATGCGCTAACCGAGAGAACGGTGAGGCCGGGCCAGCGTTTTTCCGGTGGCAGTGGCAGCGTGTCGGTGGTGACTAATTCGTGGATCGGGCTGTTTTGCAGGCGTTCGGCGGCGTTGCTCGCAAATACTGGGTGAACGCAGCAGGCGTAGATTTCGCGCGCGCCATTCCGTTCCAGCAGATGCGCAACTTCGATCATCGAACCACCGGTTGCTATTTCGTCGTCGACCAGAATACAACGTTTGTTTTTAACATCGCCAATGATGTTGAGTATTTCCGGTGCAGTGAGTTGCCCTTCCCGGCGTGCGAAATACTGGATTCGGCGTTTCTCGGCGATTGCCAGCGGAACGCTGAGCGACTCGGCGAAGTTGCGGGCGCGTTTGGCGAAGCCGACATCGGGCGAGACGACGACGGCGTCGTCCCAGCCTTTGCCTTTCTCGGCAAAGTAACGCGTAAGAATTGACATTGCGCTCAGTTCATCCATCGGCACGCTGAAAAACCCCTGGATCTGTCCGGCGTGCAAGTCGATCGTCAAAACTTGTTGTGCGCCGGCCACCTGGATCATATCTGCCATCAGGCGCGCGGTGATCGGTACGCGGGGCTGATCGCGCTTATCGGTGCGCCCATAGGCGTAGTAGGGGATGACAGCAGTAACGCGGCCTGCCGAAGAGCGTTTGCACGCGTCCAGCATTATCAGCAATTCCAGAATGTTATCGCTCAACGGGGTTGCCAGCGATTGAACGACAAAAACGTCTTTTTCGCGCACGCTCTCATTCAGCTTTACAAAGATGTTTTCGTTGCTGAACTTGATAACTGTCGCATCGCCTAGCGGAACGCCCGCGCGTTCACAAATCGCCTGCGCCAGATCTCGACCGCCATTGCCCGCAAAAATGCGTAGTTCGTCAAAACGACTGCCCATCATTTTTCCTCTTCAACTATACGTTAAATTCGTTCTTGTAATAATGTCAGTAGTGCATCTCGTTCCAGTCGTAATCCTGATGGTAGAGAATGCTGGCGTATTTGCTCGTCTCCTTCATCAGCGAATATCAATACGCGTATAGCGGGATGTCGTATGAGAACGGTCAAGAGTTGGTCTACACTCACCTCAACCAGGCGTGGAGATGCGCCGAGACGGTGATGCTGTGCGAATGCCAGCGCCGCATCTGGACTTGGAAAGGCAACGAGTGTACGAGGATGTGTGCTTCTTTGTTCTCCTGTTTCACTGGCGCTGGTCTCGGTGCGATAGACGTAATATGTAGCGCAGGCAGTATGTCCATATCCATAGTTCACAAGCTGGGCGCACAACGCATCAAATGCCGCTTGGGCAGTCTCCAGGCTAAAGCCTTGTTGTTGGGCGACCCCGATGAACAGGGAGGGCTTGATCATAGCCGGTCTTGTTTCTGGTCACGGCAGGGGCACTGCGGTAGCCGGCGGCGGTATGGTGTCGGGTCGTCGTTCATTCAAATAGAGCGCTTGCCCCAGAAGTCCTGACTGAATTTCATAGGGTGTGCCGGCCAGCTCCGGATGATATTCTAAACGCGCCCGCTCAAAATACTGCACGCGGTAGATGTTGCCGTCGTTAAGGCGTTCATCGAATTCGTCGCTAATCGGATAGCCAAAAATGTCAAGACCGCCATACTGCTCCCAGAAGGCGAGGAAGCGATCACTGACGCCGTGATTGGTCTCTGCGAAATAGTGAAGACCGGGTTGGCCGGGAAAGAACGTCTGTTGCGGAAAGTCGCGCGACTGCGTATACTCGCTGCCTACACGGCCAAGCTGAATTTCATACGGTGTTCCCGCATATTCGGGCCAATGCTCTAGCCGGGCGCGCTCGAACCATTGAATGTTCCGTCCGTTCACTTCCATAACCCCAGATATAGGGAGACCAAGAAACTGAACGCCGCCATATGCATCGTAAAACGTGCGAAATTGATCGTCAACGGTAATTGTGGCGTTGGGAACGGCGTTGATAGGGGCAATATCGTCTGATGCACGTGTGTCGGGCGCGCCGCCGAACGTGAGCGAAGGCTCCTCGTTCTGCAAAATCATCTCACGTTGCGTGGCTTCTTGATCGGCAAACGGTTCGAACAGACCGTTGAAGCCATCAGTCAGGAGCAAGACCACCAGCAACCCTGCTACAAAGAGCAACGCTAGTAAGAGGGTCTGAAATAGAACAGCGAGACGATGGGGTTGTCGGTTGGGCTGATTGTCCGTACTCTGACTGGCAGAAAGCGTAGGAGCTGTTGATGGGTTGGTCTTTTGCGGATCAGCTTTGTCGTGGTTGCTCATACTGCTTCCTTAATCAATATGCGCTTTGATCTGATCAGCGATCTCCTGCAATTCGCTCTTTTCCACTTTGCCTGGCCGCCAGTACGCAAGAACGCGATCTCCTTCCCACCGAGGAATGATGTGGACATGGAAGTGAAAAACGACTTGCCCGGCAGCTGCGCCGTTGTTTTGTACAATATTGAAGCCGTCGGGTTGAAAGGCGGAGGTGATCGCTCGGGCGACGCGTTGGGTTGTGCGTGTCACGGCGACGACAAGATTGGGCGGTACGCTCAGCAAGTCGGGGTATTCTTCCTTGCAGATGACGAGCGTGTGTCCGCGTGAGGCGGGGTTGATGTCCAGGAACGCCAGGGTATCGTCATCTTCGTAGATCCGCGCGGCTGGAAGCTCTCCCTTGACGATCCGCGAAAAGATCGATCCCATACATAGTCCTCCAGTAGTCAATGAATATTGATTATAACACAGCGGATATGTGACTGAGCTACATCACCTTAGCACAAAATCGGCGGTTTTGGCGAATGGCAGTTCTGTGCAATTCTATGAAAGCGATTCGGCGTTTACGGCTTCTAATGACGGATCGCCCTGATGACGTTGGCTGAACCAGACGAGTGCCAGAGCGCCTAGCAGCACGCCAAACCAGAGGGTACAAAAGCGAATGATGATCGTCGCCGTGGTCGCATCGCTCGCGCTCATACCGACGAGAGCGACAAGCAATCCGGCGCTGCTGACTTCCGATGCTCCCAGACCGCCGGGCAGAAACGAGACCAGGCCGAAGAGCGTGCTGGCGGCAAAAATGAATGTTGCCTGGAGCATGAGCAGCGATGTGCCTTCGATGGATAAGCCGGTGAGTACGAAGTAGAACGCCACGCATTCGAAGCCCCACGATATGAAGCTCAATAGGGTCGAGATAAACAGCACGCGCCATTCTAGCAGTTGGGTCGTACTGGCATAAATCGTCATCAGCCTCGGTGCGATCTTACCGCCGAGCGGCAGGTTGGCAATCCAGGTAAGCATACGCTCGCAGATCGGACGGTTCTGTATAACCACGATGCCAACAATGCTGAGACCGAGCAAAATGAAGAACAACGGACGTGCGGGCGGGTAAAGGGTCAGCCCAAGCGCCATCAACAACAGCATCGCCAGACCGTCCGTCAGCCGTTCCGCCAGCACGATCGGGGCGGAAGCGCTGACGCGTACGCCATTGACGCGGCGAAGCAAATAGGACTTAAACACCTCGCCTATTTTGCCCGGCGTGACCGACATCACCAGTCCGGCGGTGAAGATGAGCGCGCTGTCGCCATAGTTTACGCCTTGGCTAAGCTTGAGCCGGCGCAAATAGTAATCCCACTTGAGCCAGCGAAGCGCGTAGTTGAGAACCGTAAGCCCAAGAATGGTCGGAACCGCGAGCCAGCCGAAGCTGCGGAAACTGGCGCCAACCTGGTTGAGATCGCTGAAAACACCGAGTGTAATCATCACGATGACGCCCAGAATGATTGAGGCCAGAATTTTGCCCTGGAGATTCTTCAGTGTCATTGTCAGAGTATGTGTTGTTCCATAAACGTATTGTGCCGCAACGGGGCGATTATACCGCCCTCTGCTGAGTGACGCAATGATCCGTAATCGGTATTGTAGTTGTGTATATCTGTTGTTATAATTTCTGGGTAGCATATACGAAGATTCGCATAATGCCCGGCGTTGTGCGAATCTTAGCGCGGGGCATCCTCGCCTCACCTGATTATGGAAGGAGCCTTGATGAAACCGTCTTTGCATCTGGCACTGGCTCTGTTTGTTCTTGCTCTTGCTGTCTGGCCTGCATTGAGCACATCCGCTGTTCCAGCTAACGATGCGTTTCTTCCCAACGAAGCCTTGGTGAAGCTCGCGCCTGGATATGCTCTTTCGTCGCGCGCGCAAGTAATGGCGCAGGCTTTTGTCAGCGCGGATCGTCTGGCTGCATTCGAGAATCGATTGCAACGGCTTGGCATATATCGCGCCGAGTCGCTCGGTGCTGGGAGTCAGTCCTATCGACTGGTGTTTCGCGGTAATATCACAACCCTGAATCTCATTGAGCGTTTGTCCGCCGATCCTGTCGTTGTATTCGCCGAGCCGAACTATCGGCGGCATCTCCTGCGCGTTCCCAACGATCCGGCGGTCGAACAGCAATGGGCGTTGCGCAATATCCAGGCGTTGGAGGCATGGGATATCGCAACCGGCAGTGGCGTTGCGATTGCAGTGCTGGATACGGGTGTTGACGGCGACCACCCGGATCTGAGCGGGCAAGTGCTGCCCGGTTATAATGCGATTGCGCAAAACGATAACGTGGCTGATAACAATGGTCACGGAACGGCGATCGCCGGATTGATTGCCGCCAATACAGATAACGGGGAAGGCATCGCCGGCATATGCTGGGGATGCGCGATCTTGCCCGTCAAGGTGCTCAATGAACGGGGCAGCGGCAATGACGCCAGTGTGTCGCGTGGTGTGCGTTGGGCGGCGGACAATGGCGCACGGGTGATCAATATGAGCCTGGGCGGCAGCGAGGATAGCCAGATCTTACGTGAGGCGATAGAGTACGCACTTGCCCGGAGCGTGTTGGTTGTCGCATCGTCGGGCAATGAACGCCAGCAAGGCAATGCGCCGAACTATCCGGCGGCCTATGACGAAGTGCTGGCGGTTGGGGCGACCGGAAATACCGATGTGGTGACCGGCTTCTCGAATACGGGCGACTATGTTGATCTCACGGCGCCCGGCGTCGGTCTCTGGACAACGCTACTTGATGGGCGGTACGGAACGCCCAACGGCACGTCGTTCTCCAGTCCATACGTGGCTGGCGCAGCCGGTCTCGTATGGACTGTACGCAGCGACCTGGGATGGCCCGATGTCGCCTGTGTGCTCTCGGCCAGCGCTGATGACAAGGGCGAGCCAGGCAAAGATCCGGAATATGGTTGGGGCCGGCTCAATGCATTGAAGGCGCTGCAACTGGCGCAAGGCTATACGAGTTGTCCATTAACGCAGCCTGCGCCTATCTCCGAACCGTCGCCGGAACCATCGCCTGTTCCTTCGCCGGAGCCTACACCGACGCCTGCGCCGCCCTCTGATAACGCTCCGGCTGCGTTTGCTCCCGCACCACCGGTTGCGTCAAACGCCGACCAGATCTACTTCCCTGAGACGCAGCATCTTTTGCGGGGCGAATTCAAGCGCTATTGGGAAGCCAACGGCGGCCTGCCAATTTTCGGGTACCCGATCAGTGAGGAGTTTGCCGAACGCGGCGATGATGGCCTTGATTATACCGCGCAATACTTCGAGCGCTATCGCTTCGAATTGCATCCCGAAAATCCCTGGCCGTACCAGGTGCAGTTAAGCCGTATCGGCGACGCCATTCTCAAGATTCAAGGGCGAGACTGGTTCACGTTCCCGAAAACCGGGTCGCAACCTGGCTGTATGTTCTTTGCTGAAACCGGCCAGTCGGTTTGCGGCGCATTTCTGAGCTATTGGCGGGCCAGCGGTTTGGAGTTTGACGGACGTTCAGGCAAAAGTATTGCCGAAAGCCTGGCTCTCTATGGACTGCCACTGTCCGGTCCACAGGTGGAGGAAGTCGCGCCGGGCGTCTTTCTTACGGTGCAGTGGTTCGAGCGCGCCCGGCTGGAAGATCACGGATCGACCGGGGTGCTCCTGGGATTGTTGAGCGACGAATTGGCGCACAGTCGCGGATGGCGCTGAGCTGTTAATATGCTATGGATGAGAAAACGCCAGGTGTGCGCACCTGGCGTTTTGCACATAGGCGAGGCGGGGGCGTCTCATAAGGTGTAGCCGCGCTTGCGGGCGATTTCTTCCTTGTGTTTGCGAAAGAGAATATCGCGTTCGGTGCCTTTGAGTTCACGGCTGTAGCTATTCAATACCTCTTCAACTTCGGCATCGATCTGCTCTTCCCGGCGCAAATCTTCGACAATAAAATCATAGATATGCTTCACGCGGGCGGCGCGTCCCTCGCCTGGCTTTGAGCCGGGGCGTTCTTTATACGCCAGCACCCCCTGCTGCTCAAGCTCATCGTGCAGGCGTTCCGCGATGCGTCGAACTTTATCCTCGCTCAGTCTCATGGTATGTCACTCCACTGGCGTTGTCATCTCGTCCGTTGCGTAATCGATACACGGTATGCACCGGCGTTGGGTAACAGTATAGCACGGACTGGGAGTGCCTAAAAATTGCCTGGAAATCGAGGCGGCTACTGTAATTCGGCGAGTTGTGCGCGCAGCCATTCCACGCAGTCAGCGTTCACGCGATAGCAGACGGCGGGACCGTCGTCCTGGCTATCGAGCAACCCGGCCTTGCACAATATGCGCAAATGCTGTGAAATAGTCGATTGGGCGTGGGGGCCGTCCTGGGGCATATGCAAGAGAATATCGTTGCCAATGCAGTTAGGGTGGCTATTGACATAGCGCAGTATCTGCATGCGTGTCGGGTTTCCCAGCGCTTTACAGATGTACGAGATGTTCCGATCGTTGGCATACGAGTGAGCCGTCGTCATTGTCGGCCTCCTGCTATAGAATAGTGCTACTTTACGACATATGATGTCTCGCTGTCAAGATGTTGCATGTATACGTGTGATTGCGAGGCTGCGTTGCGTGGTTTGGACTGGTTGCGTATAATGCCGGAAACGCGGCGCAGCATCCGCCGTTGGGAGGCGACAGCAAGCATATGATACGTGGAAGTGTTGTTGTACTGCGGATAATCGGCGCTCTGGCTGTGCATACAGTTGCGGGACTCATCTTGGTATGCGGCCTGGTCGTGATCCAGTCGCAGCAGGATGAAGCGCGACGCGTCGATGCCGTTGTAGTGTTGAGCGATTGCCAGGATCGTGCATGCCAGGATCACGTGTTCAATCTGTATCGCCGTAGATATGCAACCAGGCTGGTGTTTGCAGGAAGCGACGCCGAAGCATGTCACAATGCGTTGATCGAACGCGGGTTGCCGTCCGAGGCTTTGCTGCTTGCCGATTCGCAGGCGGAAGGAGCTGCACGGATGCGCGAAGTCGCCGCCTTTGCGTGGGGACAGGGCATCGCTCGCGTTTTGCTGGTCGATGACGCTTATGCGCAGTTGCTGCATTTGAAGACGGCGCGCGATCTGGGCCTGGAGGCGTATAGCTCGCCGGTTCCTGGCGCGGCCTTTGATATTGGCGTTGTCATCCAGTCAGGAGTCGCATACTGGGGCTATGTCTTACGGGGATATTGATGCTGCCCCGCTTGTCTGCATTGAAGCGGGGCGTTGAACTTCGAAGCGTTGGTTGTGCTAGCCGGCCAGCAGAAAGAAGATGATCATAGCGACGAGACCGCCGACCACCGAGCTGAGCATATTGACCATATCGTTGCTCATCCAGCGCCAGCCGCGCAGGAATGTGTTGGGCGTACCGTCGCGTCCCACCTTGCGTTCGGTCTCTTTGCCGCTGGGGTAGCGATAAATCGCCTGGACAGTTGCGCCGAGCAAGCTGTCGAACAATGCGCCGGCCAGTCCGCCTAGCAACCCAGCGATGATCAGCCACCACTCCGGCATCAAGGGCTGTTGGAGGATCATCTGGCCGACCACCAGCGAGATAAGCATCGAAACGCCGATGAGCATACCTCCGGCTGCTGACGCGCTAGTTCCCAGCAGCGTGATTCCTCCAGAAGTGCCTGGTTCAACGATACGGCCATCCGTAATCAGCCTGGGCTTATGCGGGCTTAACACGCCAAGCTCGGTGGCCCAGGTATCTCCCGTTACTGTAGCCATAACGCCTACGAACAACGCCATCAGAAAAACCGGCTGATCGGTGAGCCCATAGGCTAGAGCGAATGCTGCTCCGACGCCGCCATTTGCCAGAGCTTGCACAAAATCGCGGCGTCCGCCTTTTGAAAACTTTTCGGCGGCGCGGCGCTCCTTAGTGCCTTCTTTGTAGTGCGAAAGCACACTGCTGGTGACAAAGAACACAATTAGTGTGATACCCCACGGCCATCCGCCAAAACCAAACGTGAGCGTGCCTGTCAGAATTGCGCCCATCCATCCGCTGACCGTGAGTGAGCGCCGCCAGTATGCCAGCGCGCCTATCGCCGTACTGAGAGCTAGCCCCATCCCGATACGCAACAGGTCAATGGTTGTGGTCATTGTCATAGTTACTCACCGCAGCCGTTCTTCAATCGAGGCACACGCTGCCGTTGGAAGCGCCAACGCATCGCGGGGGTTCGCGCCGTGCGAATCCCCCGCGATTATACCAGATTATACGGCGCAAGCGGTCGTTGCGCCCGGCTCTCAGAGAGATGACAAGACTAAGCGGCGGCGGCTTGCCGGACTCGCGGCAGTGCGGCGCAGCGATCCGTGACTGCTCTCAGGGTCTGATCAAATTCTTTGGCGACAGTGTCAGTGACCATTTCGGTTGGAACAAATTGTGCCATCGGGCCAAGCAACGGCGTGAGATCCATCTTCATTGTGGCTTGCAAATCGGTGCCGTTTACTGCCGGCGAGAGCACCCAATGGTTTTCAATGAACAAGGGATTTTGCACTTTAAAGACAATTTCGCGCGAGTCTACCCAGTCTAACGTTCCTTCGCAACGAACAGATCCGAAAATGCCCCCTATCGACATATAAGTGATCAAACGCGCGCTGTTCTCGCGTCGATCCTTCAACTCGACTTTCTGGATGCGCGGTATCAGCTTCGACAAAGCGTTCGGATCGGACAGAGCAATAAACACTTCTTCGGGCGTAGTGTCCGGTATGTAGCTACCGCGAATAACCTTAATCATTGTCATCTCCTCAAGTACTGCTGCCGTCCAGAACTACGCCAGCGAGCGGGTACATGTGAAAAACAGTACATTGTTCATCGTTTGCACAGATATATTCTACACCTTTTGCACAGTTTTGTCAACACTTTGAAAGAAGAATCTGTGCAAATAGTTTGGCAGATCGAATGGGAAACGTGTGTTCGATGCTATTGTCGCCGATTGGTCGTCCGAACTTGCGCCTTGATTTGAGTCTGATCGATCACCGTGCTAGAATGCTTACGCTGAGAATTATGTTCGTATGACAGACACGAGGCCTTGTATGTCTGACCTGAAAGATAAACTTATCCTGGTTGTCGACGATGAAGCGCGTATGATCAGCTTTATGCGCATGAATCTTGAGTTGGAAGGGGCGCGCGTCGCCAGCGCCTCGAATGGCAAAGAAGCCTTAGATCATGCCCGCGAGGATATGCCCGATGTGGTGCTGCTGGATATTATGATGCCGGGCATGGATGGTTTTGAAACGCTGCGTCGCCTGCGCCAGTTTTCACAGGTGCCGGTGATTATTCTGACGGCGAAAGATGAAGAAGAGGATCGCGTGCGCGGCCTCGAGTTGGGCGCCGATGACTATGTCGGCAAGCCGTTTAGCCATCGCGAACTGGTCAGCCGCATTCGTGCGGTGTTGCGCCGGCACTACGCGGCTCCGCCTGTGCCTCAGACGATGGTGCAGATCGATGATCGACTGAGCATCGATTTTGCCCGTCGCGAGGTGCTGGTCGAAGGGCAACGGGTGAATTTGCGCCCCACGGAGTATCGTCTGCTCTATCATCTGGTGCAGAATGCCGGGTATGTGCAAACGCACGAGATGTTGTTGACCAAGGTCTGGGGGCCGGAGTATCGCGAGGAGAGCCACTATCTGCGGCTCTATATCACCTACTTACGCCAGAAGATCGAGCAGGATCCGGCCAACCCCAAATACATTCTCACCGAGCGCGGCGTTGGCTATCGGTTCCGCGATATCGAGAACGCATCGGTGTAGCGCTTATTCCAATGTGCTGACCAGGCTCAAGACATCCTGGCGCAGGCGGCGCATTTGCTGATCGATGCCTTCAGGTCGAACCCGCAAGTTCGCGCGGATCTTGCTCACCCGCGAGCGTAGATCATCGACCGGGTTTTTGTACACATCGGCATAGTCGTAGGCGCGGTCGAGCGAGGCGCGGGTTGTGCTGAGCAGGCGTTCAACTTCGTCCAGGTCGTTGATTTGCAAGGCCAGTTCGGCGTCGCTCAGTTGACTGGCGGCGCGAATCAGGTAGATGCTGCTCCACAGGACGCGAACTTCCGCTTCAAGATCCAGGATTTGCTGGGCGAGCACTCGTTCGTCGGGCGCCAGCGGTGTGGGAGTTGGGGTCGGTGTCAGCGCAGCGGCCTCCGACGTTGGCGTCGGTGATGAGGCGGCGGCTGGCGATACGGTCGCAGCCGTGGGAGCTACGCGCGCCGTCGGGAAAACAATGAATGCTTGCGCCAGCAGGCTGATGCCGATTGACGCAAGCGCCGTAATGATAAATGGAAACAGCGCGCCGAGTCGAGACTTCCAGCGCGCATTCGGTTGAGCCGCAGGTTGTTCTGAAGAATCTGGCGCGGGCTCAGACACCATCCATCAGCCTAAATCTCGCTCGCCAGCAGGATAGCCTGAGCGATCTCCTTCATCGACTTGCGGGTATTCATCGAGAGTTGCTGGATCTTGCGGAATGCTTCGGCCTCCTTCAGCCCTTGCGTATCCATCAATACGCCTTTGGCACGTTCAACCAGCTTGCGCGTTTCCAGCGTCTCTTTGAGATCGCTGATCTGCTGATCCATCTCGGTGAATTCCTGGTAGCGCGCCATCGTGATCTCGATCGCCGGCAACAACTCGGTGTCGCGGAAGGGCTTGACAATATAATTGACCACCCCGGCCTCGCGGGCGCGATCCACCAGTTCACGGTCGGAATATGCCGTAAGCAGCAGCACCGGCGCGATGCGTTCTTCGGTCAGCACCTTCGCCGCCTGGATGCCATCGAGCTTGGGCATCTTGATATCCATCAGGACGAGATCCGGGCGCAGTTCGCGCGCCAGATTGATCACGCTGACGCCATCGCCAGCTTCGCCAACGACAAGGTATCCCAGGCCGACGAGCGTCTCTTTGAGATTCATGCGGATTAAGGATTCATCGTCCGCAATCACCAATCGTATTTGTTGTGCCATTGTGGCACTCCTTGAACTATGCTGAGATTGGTCTGTGAATGCTGGAAGTATAGCACGCGGAATGATGACGGTCAACTTTTTTGGTACGTCAGTTCTGGCAATATTGCTGATTGTAACGCGGGATCGCGTCGTGAGGATCTTTGGGGCGACAGCGAGCCGGATGTTGCAGCGCATTTTTCTGCGCGCAGGGTGTGATACGATATGTTGACGCCGGGCATGCTTCAGACGAAACAGGGGAGATTGCCGTATGTTTCCCGTTGGCGATGAGAATCCGACGCGTCGCACGCCGATTGTCAATCATTCGCTGCTGGTGATCAATATTGTTGTGTTTTTGCTCGAAATCGGGTCGGGCTATGAGTTTATCGTGCGCTGGAGTTTTATCCCGTTGCGATTGACGGCGTTGTTCAACGGCGTGTTCGACCTGAGCGTTGTGCTGACCATATTCACGTCGATGTTTATGCATGCCAGTATTGCGCATATCGGCGGCAATTTGCTATTTCTGTGGATCTTTGGTGACAATGTGGAGGATACGCTGGGGTCGGGGCCATATGTGTTGTTCTATCTGCTGTGCGGCATCGGCGCGACCGGCGCGCAGTATTTGACCAATCCATTGTCGCAGATTCCTAATCTGGGCGCCAGCGGCGCGATCTCCGGCGTGCTGGCGGCGTATATGGTGCTGTTTCCCTGGGCGCGCGTGCGCCTGTTCATCTGGCCGTTGGCGTTGATCTTCGGGACGATCGCGGTACCCGCGCTGATATTGATTGCATTCTGGTTTTATCTTCAGCTTGCGTCCGGGTTTCAATCACTGGGCATGATGGTTGATGAAGGCGGCGTGGCGTTCTGGGCGCACATCGGCGGGTTTGTTACCGGGCTGGCGCTGATCGGGGCGTTCAAGTTGCGGCGACGGCAATCTGCTCAGAGGTCGTATCGGCGAAGGTGGTAGCGTTGGCGAACGGATGCAGCGTTGCAACGCTGCATCGGGGCAAGGCGTAAGAAAGACCTGATAAGCACGGTTAGCCTGTCAGGTCTGTGCATGCGGCTTGCGGCGTTTCCCGCTCTATTTTGCGTATTCGTCCAGCGCGGTTGCGCGGTCGAGATAAATCTTAAATAGGGTGTCAAAGCGGCTCTTGCGGAAGATCTCCGCGATCTGCGGCTGGAGACCGCAAATGCGCAAGTCGCCGCCCAACGGCTCTACCGTGCGGAGGTTGTTGATCAACATGCGCAGCGCCAGGCTCGCGACGAACGCCACTCCGCTCATATCGGCCAGGGCTTTGCCCCGGTGGGCGACGACGGCTGCGGATAGATCTTGCTCAATGGCGGCGATGACGGCCGCGTCGAGGCGTTCGGGCAGTTCGATAACCAGCACGTCGCCGATGGTTTCCAAGTTCACGCTGTATTCCCCTTTCCCTTCAGGACGTCGTTGTCGGTTCGTCGTCAGGCCGGATCCGGCCGCGCCAGGCTTGTATTGCTGAAACCGACGGTCATTATAGCATGAACGAGGGGCAGCAGGACGTCGTCTGTCCTGCCAGTTTCGCGCAGCATCAGCTATTCTTCTGCTCAGCCGTCGCGTTTAATCACCAGCAGGGTCATATCATCGGCCTGGGGCGCACCGTCGACGAACGCCTCGACTGCCGCGACAATGTTTTGCACCAGATCTTCCGCCGTTGCGGCGGCGTGGTCGCGCGCCAGCGCTTGCAGTCGGTCGTCGTCGAACAACTCGCGCGTCGGGTTGAGCGCTTCGGTGATGCCGTCGCTAAACGCGATCAGCGTCTCGCCGGGCGCGATGTTGGCGTGCGCGGCGGTGAAGGCGAGGTTCGGCAGAAGGCCGATCGGCGGCGTCTGGGCGTCAAGTTCGCGCAGGCTTCGTCCGTCGTGGCTGACGATCAGCGGCGGGTTGTGCCCGGCGTTGAGGTAGCTCAGCCGCCCGGTTTGCGGTTCGAGTACGGCGTAGAAGAGCGTGACAAACATGTTGCTCGTGCTATGTTCGCGGGTGATGTAGTCGTTGGTGAGCCAGGTGGCGCTGGCCAACACGGCGTCGGAGTCGAGCGTGGCGCGATCCTGAAAGGCCCGCGGCGCTTGTGAGGCGGCGCGCAACAGGCTACGGGTCAGCGCGACGAACAGCGCGGCGGTGACGCCCTTGCCGCAGGCGTCGGCCACCACTAGCCCCAGATGATCGTTGCTCAGCGGGATGCAATCGAAGAAGTCGCCGCCGACCGCCTGCGCGCCGCGACTGAACGCCGCCACGCTCCAGCCGTCGGGTTGCGGCAGCGTTGCCGGTAGGAATGACGCCTGGATGCGCCGGGCGATCGCGAGTTCCTCTTCGAGGCGGTTGAGCCGGATCAGGTCGGCTTGGGCCGCTTGCAGCTCGTTGTAGGCGCGCGCCAATTCGGCGTTTTTGCTTTCCAGGTGCGTAATTGTGTGCTGGTTGGCGGTGCGCAGGCGGCGGGCGCCTTCGCGCAGCATGCCCATTGCCATCTCCGGGTCGCTGCGCATCAGGGTCAGGAAATGCTGTTCGATGAGTACGGCGATGGTGCAGTCGTTCAGGGCGCGCACGGTGGCCGAGCGCGGACTGTGGTCGATCAGCGCCATCTCGCCGACGATCCGCCCGCTGTGGAACACGCCAAGCTGGAATTCGGCGCCGTTCAGTTCGGTGGTGATTTCGAGCGCGCCGTCGAGCACAACGGCGCAGTCGTGGCCGACATCGCCCTCGCGAAACAGCACATCGCCGGGCGCCAGACGGCGCTCCGCGATGCTCGCGGCCATCTGCGCGAGTTCGGCGTCGGAGAGGCTGTCGAATAGGGCGATCTGGCGGAGTTGGGCAAACATGGTCACGGACCTTTGACGATAGTGAGTTCGTTCCAGCTGCTGCGGGGGTTGTGGCGGTAGCCGATCTGATCGGCCAGTTCGCGGATCAGAAACAGCCCCAATCCGCCGGGCTCTCGGTCGCGCGGGTCGCCGCCGAAATTCGGCGCGGGCGCGTCGCGCGGGTCGAAGGGCTGCCCCCGGTCACGAATGGTAATACGCAATGTTCCGGCCTCTTCGGCGCAGGCGATATCGATCGGGCCGGGCGTCCGGTTTGCGTAGCCGTACTTGATGATGTTGGTGGCGATTTCTTCGATTACCAGGCGGAGCAGGTAGCATTGCTCGTCCGAGAATCGCGTCCGCCGTTCGATCTCATCGACGAATGCCATCAGTCTGTCGATCTGCTCCCAGGTCGCCGGTACTTTGATCCGTCGCTTCATCACGCCTGCCTGCGAAACTTAATGCCGCCTTCGATGTGTCAACGGATTCAGTATAGCACAGTGATGCCGCGTGGTATAATGTCTTTCGCGAGGCATCTATACATCGTTAATATACTGTAATGATGTGCGTAATACGCGCGGAGCTATGAACAACCGCCCGGACAACCCCTCGGAGCGCGCCAACCCCCAGGTCGACCTGGGCCCATACAATCGCGTCGAGCGCTTGGCCCTCGGCGACATCGTCGGCGCGGACAAGGTCGGCGGTGATAAGGTGCTGGGTGATAAATACATCCAGATCTTCATCTACACCGGTCCGGATCGCCCGCCCGACGATACCGCGCGCTCTGCGCTCGAACAGGCCTATCGTAGCGAGATTATCACCCGCTACATTCTCTGGGAGGCGCGCTACGTCCCGCTGCCGATCAAAGCCGACGGGCGGGCGCAGGCGGCCGGGTTTGTCGGCGAGCGTGAAGAGCTCTTCTTGGAAGCGCTTCGCGACGCCGCGGTCGCCGAACATACAACCCCGGAGCGCCACACCTTCACCGACCTGCGCGAAGGTCTGAAGCGTTACAACGACCTGTTGCTGCTCGGCCCGCCCGGCGGCGGCAAGACCACCGCGCTCTGGCGGCTGGCGCTCGACCTGGCCGAGGACGGGCTGCTGCATGGCGACGACGCCGCGCCGTTGCCGGTCTTCGTGCGCCTGGGCGCTCTGGACAAACAGCAGACGCCGTTCGAGCTGTTGCAGACCGAAATGGCGAGCGCGGCGCGGGAAGATGCGAGCGGGCGGCGTTTCGCGCTCGATGCCCACCGGCTGCTGGCGCCGCTGCTGCCGGAGTTGCTGGAGCAGGGGCGGCTGGTTTTGCTGTGGGATGGGCTGAACGAGACGCCGCGCGCGCTGTTTGCCGCTGCCGCGCGCATGCTCGAAGAATTTCGTAAGGAATACCCCGGCCGGTTCGGCGGCCCGTACAACCGCAGCGTGACCACCTGCCGCACCGATGACCACGCCCAACTGTTGGAGCAGGTCAAACCCGATCCTTTCCCGGTGCAGCGGGTCGCGGTGCAGGGGCTGGACGCGGAAAGCATGCGCCTGATGGTGCAACGCCGGCTGGGCGCCGACCGTGGCCAATCCCTGCTCGACGCGCTTCAACAACCCCAACACCGCGCGCTGGCCGGTCTGGCCCGCACGCCGCTGCTGCTCACGATGATCTGCGAAGTCTACGCGGCGGCCGAGAGCCTGCCGACGAACCGGGGCCGGTTGCTGCAAGACTTTGTCGCCCAGCGCTGGAGATGGGAAGCGCAACGCCAGGGTGATGCCTGGATTCCCGCCACGACCCAGGGGCGGGTGCTGGCGCGGCTGGCCTACGCGATGACCGAAAGCCGGGGGCGCGGCACCAGCGTGGCCTGGGAATGGGCCGAACGCGAACTGCGCACCGCCGCGCCGGATGTCGAACCGACCCATCTGCGGCGACTGGCCCGCCGGGCCGACTTGGTCGAGATGATCGGCGAGGAGCGCGCGCTGCGCTTCAGCCACCAGCTGATCCAGGAGTATTTCGCGGCGCTGGAATTGCGCGCCAGGATCGCCGCGATCGTCGCCCAACGCGGCGAGATCGCGCCGGACGATCTGCGGGCCTACGCGGCGCCGGGCAAACGCACCGGCTGGGAGGAGACCCTACTGCTGCTGGCCGGCATCGAGGGCGATCAGGGCGACGCGCACCGGCTGATCCGCGCCTTCCTGAGCCAGCCGCTTCAGGCGGCGCGCCTGCTCCAGGCCGGGGGCGAGGATCTCGATCCGGCGTTGCTAAACGAAGTGGGTGATGAGTTTGCCGTGATGATGGCCGACGAGCGCGTGCCGGCGCTTCAGCGGATCGAGGCGGGGCAAGCGCTCGGCGAGATCGGCGACCCGCGCCCCGGCGTGTGCGACCTGCCGCCGCCTATGGTCGAATTTCCCGGCGGCAGCTTCGTGATCGGCGAGCCCAGGGGTAAGCATCGATTCGATAATGAAATCAACGACCAACCGCTGACCATCGCCCCCTTCGCGCTGGCGCGCTACCCGGTGACGAACGCCCAATACAAGCTGTTTGTGGACAATGGCGGCTACGACCCGGACGCGCCCTGGTGGCGGACCGACCCGGACGCGCAAACCTGGCTGCGCAACAACGGGCGCACGCAGCCGCGATACTGGGACAATGCGCGGTTTGCCCGCCCCAACCACCCGGTCGTCGGCGTCACCTGGTACGAGGCGACGGCCTTCTGCCGCTGGCTGACGCAACAGGTGAACAACGGCATCGTCTACAGGCTGCCGAGCGAGGCCGAGTGGGAGTATGCGGCGCGGGGCGCCGTGCGCCGCACGTACCCGTGGGGCGCTGCCGAACCGGATGGCGAGCGGTGCAACTTCAACTGGATCTACGGCGGCCCGACCGCCGTGGGCTGCTTCCCATCCGGGGCGACGCCGGAGGGGCTGCTTGACATGGCCGGGAACGTCTGGGAATGGACGCGCTCGGAATTCCGATCCTACCCCTACGATCCAACCGACGGGCGCGAGAACGCAACTGAAACAGGTCGAAAACGATTTACACTGCGCGGCGGATCGTGGGGCTACTATCGCGATAGCGCCCGTTGCGCCTGTCGCCGCGCCGGCTATCCCGATGTTGGCAGCGACCTCTACGGCTTCCGTCTCGCCCATTTGTTCTCTTTGCCTTCGTAATAGCCGATAGCCGATACACGATAGCCGATAGGGCGGCACGATAGCCGATAGCCGATAGTCGATACACGATAGCCGATAGGGTGGCAAGATAGCCGATAGCCGATACACGATAGCCGATAGGGCGGGCAAGTGATGAGCCGGACGTTCCGCATCGCAGTGCGGAGTAGGGGCGAAACGCCTTTCGCCTCGACGCTGAAAGCGGGGCGTGGCGTGAAGCTGCCAAACCATATGGGAGACACCGCATGGTGTCATTCTGAGCGCAGCGAAGAATCTCAGGTTGCAATAACGCCGAGACTCTTCGCCTCCGCTACGCTCCGGCTCAGAGTGACATGCGGTCTCGTCATTTTCGCTTGGTAGCAACGCAAGACTGGGCCAGTCTCGCCATTGGCTGACCACCGGGAATGGGTGTAGCGTTTACGCCGGAGATGCACACGAACCGCGACGTTAAAGCCTGTCCCGGTCTGCCCGGCTCGACGTTATCGTCTATCGTCTATCGGATTTTCGGCTATACCATCAATCATCACGCCGAGCGTGCGGCCGTCGGCGCTGGTGCGATCATACGCGCGTGGGGTGAAGGTCTCGCTGCGCAGCTCGATCACCAGCGCGCCTCGGTCGGCGGCGGTTGCGGCGGGCAGCGCGAAGACGTAATCACGCCAACCGGCGGCCACGCGAATCCGCCCCAGCGTAACCCCGTCGGCGCGCACCTCCAGCGTGGGGTCGGGCGCGCCCGGCGGTCGTCCGGAGGCCAGCCGCAGCGTCAGCAGCGCCGGTTCGGCAGTCCGCTCCAGGCGTACGGTGGCCTGCGCCTTCGTCCAGCGCCAACCGCTCGCCTCGGCGGCGTGGAAGCCGCGCACATGCCCCAGATCCAGCCCGCCGCCGACATCGAGCGCATCCGGTGGCGGTGACGTGAAGCGCTGCCAACTCCAATCTTGCAGATCCTCCAATGAGCCGGTCTCGTAGGCGAACTCGCGGCGGGCGTCGGCGTCGGTGCCGCGTTGCCGCAGCAGGTCGCCCAGCAGCAGATGCGCGTGCGGGTGGGCCGGCAATAGCGCGATTGCCTCGCGGAGCCAGGTCTCGGCGCCGTCCGGATCGCCGGCGTCCAGGGCCGCGCGGGCCAGCGCGACGCGGGCCAGCGCCGATTCGGGGTCGTGGTTGCGCGCGGCGTGGGCGGCTTGCGCGGCGCTGTTCGGATCGCCCGCCGCCAGCGCTTGCGCGGCGCTTGCCAGATACCAATGCTTCCAGCCGCGCTCCCAGGCATACTGCGGATAGGGCGCGTGCAGCAGCGTCAGCCCCAGGATTAGCATCACCAGCGTCGCCCCGCCGATTGAGCCGGTCGGGGTCGTGCGCGCGCCGCCGCCGAGCGCCAGGGCCGCGAAGGGCAGAAGCACCGGGTAGAGCGGCAGGCGATAGCGCAACTCGACGTGAAAAAGCGCACCGGTGAGCACGACATACAGCGCCCAGGGAACAAACGCCCAGCGCGGATCGCTCAGGAGCGCGGGCAGCCGTTGCCGGAGCGGAAGCGCGGGAGCGGGTTGCGCGCGGCGGACGCCGGCCAGCCCATACGCCCCGGCCAGGGCTAGCGCCAGCCACAGCCCATCGCCGAGCGCCAGCCGCAGCCAGACCTCGGCGGGCGGAACCCAGATCGCCCGGCGCTCGATCATATCATCGGCGTATTCCAGCGCGAAGAAGTTGGTCAGCTCGCGCCAGGCTTTGGCGGCGAACCGTTGCGGATCGGCGGCGATCACGGCGGTGCCCTGACGCATAGCAAGCTGCTGGCGACCCAGGCGGTCGTCGCCCATCGCGTACAACTGCGCCTTCACGGCCTCGCGCCCGGCGGGGTCGTTGTCGAGCCAGAGGTTTTCGGCCCCGGTCGTGTCGATGAGGATCATCCCGCCGTAGGTCGCGTAGTTGCGCGCGGTCCACGGCGCAAAGACCAGCAGCGCGGCGATGGCAAACGCCAGCGCGCCGAACGTCGTTTGCCGCCGATCGCGTTTGCGCTCGGTCGCCGCGTTGGCGGGGCGCAGTCGCCCGACCAGCAGCCATACCGCACCCAGCGGCAGCAACGGCAGGGCGACCGAACGTACCAGGCAGAGCGCGCCAGCAATCAATCCAGCGAATGCCGCCGCGGGAACGCTGCCCAGGCGCGCCGCGCGCAGCAGCAGCCAGAAGACCAGCGTCAGCCCGAACAGGAACACGGTCTCGGTGAGCAACTCGGTAGCGTTGGCGGCGAGCGTATAGCTCAAAGCGGCGAGCAGCGCCGCGACGCCGGCTGGACGTTGCCAGCCGATGCCGTAGGCGCGAGCCGCCTCGCGGGTCAGCAGCCAGACCGGCGCGACCGTGAGTGCGCTGATGATCGCCTGCACCAGGCGCAGGTTTTGCACCAACGAGTCAACCAGCAGCACAGACCCGGCCAGGAACAGGCTGTAGAGCGGCGGACGCATCAGGCGCAGCTCTTCGTAGCGCCGCTCTTGCAGCAGGATCAGCGCCTGGCGCAGGTACTCCTGCTCGTCACCGCCAAGCGGATAGAACTCGCGCCAGCGCCAGACCAGCCAGCGCAGACCAAACGCCAGCAGCACGCTGAGCGCCAGGACGAGCAATGCGGCGGTATTCGATTGGCGCGCGTCGCGCATAGATCCCTCTTGGATAGCCGATAACCGATAACTGATAGCCGATAGGCCCCGGGCAAGCGTTGGCGGTTCATCGAGGATGTTTTCATACTGCCGAATCTCGCTGCCCTATCAGCTATCGTCTATCGGATGTCGGCTATAATCTTCGCCCAATCCAGGCGCACGCCCAACCGGCGCAACTGCCCGACCTGCGGACCCTGCCGTGCGAGCAGGTCGGCAGCGTCCGGCGTGAACGCGGCGCTGCGGATGTGAACGATGACATCCGCGCCGGCGGAGATGGTCGGCAGCGGCAAACACACCTCGTCTACGGCGCGGGCGAGATCGAAGCTGCCGGCCGTTGCGCCGTCGATCGTCACGACGACGCGCGGCATATCCAGATCGTTTGGCCAGCCGCGTCCGTCGACGCGCAGACAGAGTCTTTGGGGTGTGCCGGAACCGGCCGCTGGGAACCGCAGCCACGCCTCCGGCTCGGACCAGCGGAAGTCGCCCCTGGCTTCGCTATCGCCCTCGCCCAGGTAGAAGCCGCGAATATAGCCCAGGTCGAGGTCGCCGCCCAGGTCGATGCGCTGATTGGACAGGGGGGGCGGGTCGAGCCAGTTCCAGGCCCACTCAACCGGGTTCTGGTCATCGACATAGGTCGGGTTAAACGCCGCTCGTGCGCCGTCAAAATCACCGAGCCGTCGGAGCAGATCGCCGCGCACGACGGCGCTTTGCCAGGCGTGCAGCGGCGCGACTGGCTGGTCGGCGAGCAGTTCCAGCCCCTGTTGCGGGCGACCTTCGAGCCCGGCGAGCAACGGTTCCGCCACGGCTACGGCGTACGGCGGCGCGTCGCCGGTGGCCAGGATCGCGCGGGCCGCTGCGGCGTCGCCCGCTCCCAGCGCGGCCATAAGCTGCTGCTCGCGCTCGTAGCCCGGGCGCGTGTTCCATGCCAACACGCTGCTGGCCAGGCTCGACGGATAGGGGCCGAGATACGACGCCCAGCTCGACGGCGCCGCCTGGAGATAGGCGTAGGGCGTGATCGCGACCAGCGCCAGCAGGAGCGCGAGCGCGGCGTACAACATTCCCGCTGCTTTTCGCGGCGCGCGCCGTCCGGCAAACGCCCACGCGGCGACGATAAACCCGAACGGCAGCAGCGGCAACCGGAAGCGATTGATCGCGAACAGCAGCGACGCGGCCGGCAGGTTGAACGCCCACCACAGACCGATCAGCGCCAGCAGAGGCGCGGCGCGCCGGTCGGCGCCGACGGCATGCCGCCGGCGTCCCCAGCCGATCACCGCCAGCGGCAATGCCAGCACATACAGCGTATCGTCGAGCAGAAACAGCGCGCCGGTCCACCAGCGCGGCGACCAGCCCAGCGTAAAGCCGTCGGTCAGGCGTTCCGCGCCGGTATAGTTGATCTGGAAAAAGTCGATCAGCTCGCCCAGGCTTTTGGCGAGCGCTCCCGGCGTCTCGCGCAGCAGGCACAGCGCCTCGGCGGTCATCAGTTGCTGGCGCTCGCCCTGGCTGATCGTCGCTGGGTCGCGCGCCAACGCCGCCTGCAAGCGCGCGTCGTGCTGGCGTAGCAGGCAGGAAGCCGACGCGCCGCTGAGCAACGCGCGGCGCTGGTCGGGCGTGCGCCCGGTTTCCATCAGGGCCAGCACGAAGTCGCGTGTGGGCGCGTCGCTGCGTTTGCCGTCGTAGGCGGTACGCGCGCCGAGCAGCAGGTTGAACGCGCCCGTTGTATCGATCAGCACCAGACCGCCGTAGGTCTGGCTCGCGTAGAACGACCAGGGCAGGATGATCGTAGCGCAGATCGCCGTCAGCGCGGCAACCGGACGCAGCGCTTGCCACGCCGCCGCGACGCCGTGGCGCAAACTGGCCGGGCCGCCCGCTTGCAGCCAGACCCACAGCGCGACGAGGGGCAGAAAACCCAGCGTCAACCCGCGCGTCAGCGTCGCCAGACCGAGCAGCCCGCCGGCTGCCAGCAACGACCGGAGCCGTCGCCGCTCGGCCCAGCGGCTCAGCGCCAGGAATGCCGCCATCAGCAACGTCAAATACAGCGTCTCGCTGAGCAGCATTTGCGCGTACGCCGCAAACGGCAGATAGATCGCGACGAGGGCGGTGGCAAGGAGGGGCGCGACATCTTTCGCCCCGAAGCCTGTCGGTTTCTCCGCGGCCTCATCGGTGTTCGACGGCGTTGCAATCTGCCGGGCCAGGACATACGCCAGCCCGACGTTAACAATGCTCAACAACGTCTGGCTCAGGTAGATCGGCGTTAGATTCAGGCCGAAGAGGCGGATATGCGCGGCGAGGAACAACGGATACAATGGCGCGCGCGTCCACAACCAACTCTGGTGCCAGGCGAACCCCCGGCCCTGCGCCAGCCAGTCGGCAGCGGCCAGGTATTCGGCCTCGTCGCTGATCATGCCCGTGCGCGGCAGATTGTCCCACAGGGCGACGCGTAACGCCAGCGCCAGCCCGATGATCAGCAGCAGTAGATAAGTTGTGGATCGGGTTGTCGGTTTCGCGCTTGCCACGTGTATCACCACGCATCGCTGCGTACAATCTCGATCTCGCCCAGCGTCAGTCGGTTATCGTCCGGCGTTCGGTCGATCTCTTCCGCACCGCTGGTACTGAGACGGGCGGCGGGCGAGGGATCGCCGGGCCGATACATCCCCAGCAAGAGCGTATAACGACCGGGCGGCAAATCCGATGGCAGCGGGATGGTGCGATCGTCGCGAGCCGGTTTGCCGGGAAGCCACGTGCTGGTGGGCAAATACCCGGCGAGCGGTGGCCCATCGTCGCTGGCGACGGGCGGGATGCTGCAATCCTGGCAAAGGTGCAGGAAGATGCTATAGTCCTCGTCGGGCGATTGGTGCACATCCCAGAACAGCGAAATTGGCAGCGCGCCCCCGACCCGGTAGACGCCCGGCCCGGCGAAGGTGGTCGCTTTCAACGTGTAGCCGAGCAACTGCACATTCGCGCCAAAGGTCGCTGTGAGCCGGGTTTCCGGTTCGATGATGGCCCCAGTCGTGTATCGCTCCGGCGCTTCCTGGCAGAGCGTATGCACGCCGTTGAAGCGCCAGATGCCGCAGGGCCAGGCGCGCTGGTTGCCGCTGTACGCCCAAAATAGCCCCACCAGCCCATACTCGTCGCCGGGGGCGGGTGCATCGACGGTGCGCGCATGGTCAGGCGCAATCAGCAGGAAGCTGCGGGCATATCCGGCCAGCTTCGTGCGCCGTTCAACGTCCCACTCGCGCTGGCCGTAGGCGGTCTCGCCTTGCCAGAAATCGGCGAACGTGATCGGTTCGGGGGCTGGGTCGGCGCTCAATCGATGCATATAGTATGCGTAGAGCGGGCGGATGTAGCCGGGATGAACGACGACGGCGTCGTCGGGATGGACGCGCCGCGCCAGTTCGCCGATGGCCTCGCGATATTGCTCTTTCACCGGGTCGCCCGAAAACAAGCCCAGGCCCGGTTGAAACAGCGCCGCGATCCCCACGCCGATGGCGGTCGCCCACAGAATGGCGTATGTCGCTCGTATGCCTTCGGACGCTGCGGGCACCGGTTGCTTGCCGTTCGCGCCATTCGCCGCCGGATAGGCCAGAGCCAGAGTCCAGGCCGGGAAGATCAGCATCAGGTAGCGTGCTTCGTAGATCTGGGTGAAGGCGAGCTGGGCCAGGAACAGGACGAGCGGCGCGAACAAGAAGCTCAGCACGATCCGCGCCGTACGCCGTTGTTTGTGGGCTGCGTCATCTTCGGTGCGACGAGGGTGGGCGTCGACGAACAGGTGGGCGAGTCCCCACGTCGCCAGCCCGGCCCAGGGCGCCAGCCACCACCAGGGGGCATCGCCCGGCCAGCGGTCGATGCTAAACCGGCTGAAGGTCAGGCCCAGCGCGAGAAGCGGGTCGGCGGGAATGTACGCGCCGGTGGCGGCCCGCTCGCTGCCCAATCCTTGCTGCATCGCGAATACAAGCCCCGCGCCAAGCAATCCCAGCGCGCCCCATCCGACGCTGCGCCAGACCGGCGATCGTGGTGGTGCGACCAGCAGCCAGGCGCTGCCTGCTGCGATCAGCAGCAATATGGCCAGACGATGGACGAACAGGCTGAGCAGTGCCAGCACACCGAACAACAGCCACGCTCCGCGCGTAGGGTGGCGAAATGCGCGGGCCAGGCTCCAGATCAGCAGCGTGGACATTAGCAGCAGCAGGCTGTAGACTTTGGCCTCCTGCGCGTACCAGAGAGCGAATGGCGCGCCGACCTGCAACAACGCGGCGGCGAGGGGGAAGCGGATGTCGCGTTTGCCCGTGAGTTCGGCGGCGGCAAAAAAAATCGCCGCCGTGGCTGCCGCACCGGCCAACGCCGACGGAAAGCGCAACATCCACTCGGCATCCCCCATCAGGGCTGTCCAGAGCTTGAGCAGTGTGTGGTAGAGCGGATAGGCCGCGGTTGGGCTGAGCAGATCGTGTAGCAGCACGCTCCAATCCTGGTTGATCATCTGCCAGGAGCTGCCCTCGTCGAGCCAGAGGCTTTGCGCGTCGAGGCGATAGAGCCGCGGCATCAGGGCGAGCGCGAACAGCGCCAACAGGAGAAGATAGCTGGATAGCCGCGAGTTTGATCGAGCCGCAAAGAATGCAAAGAGCGCAGGGAACACAGCGGAACGTAGCGGGTTTTGCCGCGGATCCCTTGGCGATGATTCGATGGCCGTGAGACGATGGCCGATGGCCGGTAGGGGCGAAACATCTTGCGTCCCTCCGTCGACGACGGCTGCCCGGTTTGATTTGTGAGTACAGTCCATATCTGACGGGTTTTGGGTCTTAGAGGACAGATTCATACACTTGTTCAAACTGAGCGGCGGTGTGATCCCAGGTCAGCTCGGTCTCGATCCGCTGGCGGGCGGCTGCGCCAAGCCGCGCAGCTAGGGCGCGATCGTCAAGTAGCCGTTGGATTGCAGCGGCGAGCGCAGCCGGATCGCGGGCCGGCGTGATCAAGCCATGCACGCCGTCGTCGATCACGTCGGGGACGCCTGCGACGCGCGAGGCGACGATGGGACGTCCCGCGCCCATCGCTTCCAGTAGCACGTTGGGCAGACCATCGACGCCCTTGTCGGGGACGATCGGCAGCGTGAACACATCCGCTGCGGCGATGTAGGTTGCGGCGCGCGCGCGCGCGAGTTGGCCGGGGAAATGCACCCGCTGCGCGATGCCTAGGCGTTGAGCCTGATCGTACAGCGTCGCGTGCAGATCACCATAACCGGCGATGACCAGGTGCGCGTCGGGATGTGTAGCCAGCACATCGGGCCACGCATCGATCAGCACGCCGAAACCTTTTTTCGCTACCAACCGCCCGATTCCAAACACAATCGGCGCGTCGGACGGCAAGCCGAGTTCGGTGCGCATAACGCGAGCGGCATCAGGATCGGGGCGGAATTCGCCCGGATGTATGCCATAGGGAACCACCCGGCAACTTGCGGGGCGTGCGCCAAGCAACGCGCCGCGTCGACGCAGGTCGCTGCTACATGCCGTCACCGCCGCTGCCGAGCGGAACGCCATATGGGCGGCGGCGGCCAGCGCCCAATGCTGTTCGGCGAGGTAGACATCGCTGCCGTGCAGGCTGATCACCAGCGGGATGCCGCGTTGCCGCGCGACTAGCGCCGCCGGTACGCTATTGGGCAACACCCAGTGAGCGTGAATGAGATCGAACGGAGCACGTACGCCGTTGATCTCCGGTGGGTCTCCGGTCACCGCAAAGAGCGTGCGCAGCGTTCCGAGCAAGGCGAATGGCATAGCCGCCAGTGTTTGGGGCTTCACGTGCGTGTCGCTCAACAGCGATTGGGCGTACCCCCAGATATTCAGCGCTGGATGCGGTGCATAGCGAAAAAACTGTAGCGAAACGCCGCGCTCGACTGGGTCGCGCCGAATATCAGGGCACCAGGGTGCGGCAACGTGAACCGAATGACCGCGCGCGGCAATTCCGGCGGCGATCTCTTCGATAAACGGTGCGGTTGTTTCGCCAGGATACTTCGGATATGACGACGTGATCATCAAAATACGCATAGGTAGCTTTGGTTCAACGATAATCTTCAGGAAAACGATAAATAAAGGCGCGATTGTCGGACGTCGGGCTGGTATAGACCAGCGTGAACCCGTCGATAACGGCGCCGATGGGGGCGTCGCCGGGATGCAGCAAAGCCGCCAGCGTGCGCGCGCCGTCGCCCTTCACCCGCTGGAGATTTTCCAGCGCCAGGTATTCGGCATTGTAGCGGCGCGCGATCTCCATCAGCCGAGTGCGTTCGGCGGTGTTGGGGATCATCACCGCCGGGCGTTCGGTATGCCACTGAAGCTGCCACGGATTGCGGGTCATAATCACGGCGTCGGGTGTGGTTTGCTGTTCCAGCCAGTTATACGCGATCAAGTCAGGCGACCACAGGCCGGGCTCGTCCTGAATCTTCTCCGCGATGTCTGGCCACGACGGCTGGATGATGCCGGCGATGGCTACGAAGACCAGGATAAAGCCGAGCGGACTCCAGCGTCCATCGCCGATCTGTGCGAGGCGATCGAAACCGCCCCAGATCACCCAGCCTGCCAGCAACGCGATCCAGGGAATGAGCATTACCCAGTAACGTTCCTCATTGGCGCGCCAGTAAGTCACCATAAACAACATATACGGTACGAAGGCGAAGACGAGCAAGCTGAGCAGTCGTCGCCGTGAGCGTAGAGCGGCAATCACGCCGAGCGTCGCCAGCCATGCGCCGATGGGCGAGAGCAGGTTCTTGCTGGCTTCGTCGCTGAGTCGGCTTGACAGAACGCTCAGGCGCTGGGGCAGACCGGTCCAGGCCGGCATCAGATAATCCCGCAGCGCGACTGTCTGGTTCTGGATTTTCGCCAGCGTTTGATCGAAGCCCCAGCGCAAGATCCAACTGCGGTTGGGAATGCCTATCCCGCCCAGATCCGGCGCATAGATGCGATAGATTTCTTCCCAGGCATCGCCGCTGTCGCCGCGATAGCCCAACACCCAGGCGTCGTGACTCTCGGTAGAGTAGACCGGTTTGCCGAACAGCGCCAGGTTGCGCACCAGGTAGGGCGAGAGAATGATCAACGCTGTCGCCGCCCACAGCGTGACCGGCAGCATACGCGTTGCAAGCTGTCGGATCGCGGCTTGTCTGTTCGTGTTCCTCAATGTGAACTCGGCAACCTGTGCGCGCACGAGCCAGATCCCGATGCCTGCGGCGATAATCGCGCCGCTCGGCTTTTGCAGCATCATCAGCCCGGTCAGGGCGCCGGCGAGCAAGAATGAGCGCTGGGTAAGCAAGAACGTCCCGCGCCCGCCACCGACGGATGGTGAATGGTCGGCGCTGCGATATGCCGCATAGATCGCGCCGAGTGCGAAAACCACGAACGCCAGGTCGCTTGTTGCGTAGATGGTCAAGTTGAAGAACCAGATGCTGGTCAACGTGAGCAAGGCTGCGGTCATTCCCACGCGCCGATCCCAGATGCGTGCGCCGATGTGGTAGATGAGCAGCAGCAGGATCGTGTTGAAGATCAGGTTCGGCAGCTTGATGGCCCAGGCGTGGGGGCCGAACAGCGCGATAAACGGCGCTATCCAGACCGGTTGCAACAACGGCCAGGTCTCTTGCGGGCGGGTCGTTCCGTCGTACAGACGATAGAACTGACTGATATAATCGACCGTCCAGCCGCGTCCGGCGATCAGATTGCGCGCGACGATGGCGTTGTCGGAGTAATCGGCGTGGCCAACGTACGCTATATCGGCGATGATGAGCACCTCATAGCCGATCCAGACGCCGCCCAGCGCTAGTGTGATGATCAGTGCAGGGCGTGGCCGACCGATGAAAGCGACGATGCCGTTAGCAATGCGGGGTAGACCTTCACGCCCCATCACGAACGCCAGCGCGAGCAGCCCCGTGCCGAGAAGACCGTACATCAGTGTGTCGGGAAAACGCTCCCACAATGTGCTGGGGCCGGGCAGCCGGTAGGTTCGGCTGAGTTGCGCGAGGGTATAGCCCAACCAGACCAGCGCTGCTGTGACGATGCCGTATCCCAGCGCGCGCCCCTGACTGTAACGGCGCACCAACGATCGCGCTGCATCGAGCAGCGGTCGTTGCCAGGTGAATGCCAGGGCAATGACCAGGACGACCAGGGTGACGCTTAACGCTGCGCCCATCCAGATGCGCGCGATGGCCAGGCCAATGCTAGCCAGACCAGCGCCGATGGCTGCCAGGGTGAAAACTACTGTCGTAGAACGGAACAGCCGGATCAGCAATCCGTACAGCAGCAACATCGCCAGCGCCAGTTGCGTCACGGCGCCCCAGGCAGGCGGCATAAAGATGAAGTGATCCAGCGGCGGTTCAGGCTGATAAACGTGCGCCTCCGCCAGCCGAATCCCTTTGGGGCGCGGATCGACGCCGCGCTCGGTATCGGTGAATGTGGCCGAGGCGAACAGATCGATGACCAGATCGCTGTCGGTGCGCACATCGGCAGGAATGGAGAAAGTATACGTTTGCCACTGACTAATGGGCGTGAAATCGCCGATCGTGACCCCATCGGCCTGTACAGTGACGACAGGCTGTTCGACCGCAGGAGCGATCACGTCGGTTGGCCAGCCTTGAGCGAGCAGCGTCAACTCAAGCTCGGTGTTCGCACCGATGTTGGGGATGAGCAGCGTCGCGTGCTGGCGAGTCCAACGGCTGCGACCGGTGGGCGAATCCGGCGTCAGATCGTCGGCGTACAAATCGCCGCGTATGATTTCATTGGCACCGAGACCGGTGCTGGCATCGAGGAAGAGACGATCCCCTAGCCAGCCGATCGCTACGCTGCCGCTGGGAGGAGACTGATAGGCCAGCACGCTAACGACCATACTCAAGATCAGAACCAGGGCGATCGTACGAGCAATGAGCGTGATCCGTCGAGGATATGCCCCTGCCTGAAGGGTGTCAGGATGCCGCTGTTTTTGCAACGGCATGCCAGATGTTTCATAACGATGGGACGGCAGGGTATCGCCTTCCGATCCGTGAGAATGTTGACGCATAGCGCCCATTATACAGCGAGTCGCCGGAGTGAAAAATGATGCTCCGCTGATTCCTTGCTCACAAGCGGTTTACTATACCGACGCGCCGCAATTCTGTTTGACGGACTATGCATTGGGCTGGTATGCTGTTCGCTACATAACTCGCTGGCAGCCTCGTAAAGTCGGAGCCTATGATCTGGACCATTTCCGATCTGCATCTGTCCTCAGTCAATCCGAAGCCGATGGATGTCTTTGGGTCGCGCTGGAAAGATCATCCGCAGCGCATTGCGGCTCTGTGGCGTGATCGGGTGCGTCCCGATGACTGGGTTCTGATTGCGGGCGATATTTCCTGGGCGATGCGGTTGAATGAAGCACTGCCCGATCTGGCCTGGATCGACGCCCTGCCGGGACGCAAGGTGATGATCAAGGGCAACCATGACTACTGGTGGGATCGTGTCGGGCCGCTGCGTCCACACCTGCCGCCCAGCATCACGGCTCTGGAGGCTGACGCGGTTGACATCGGCGAGGCGATCATCTGCGGCACGCGTGGCTGGATCACTCCGGAGACGGCTGGATTCGTTGATGGCAAAGACACGCGCATTTACAACCGCGAGCTTGGGCGACTGGATCGGGCGTTGACGGCGGCTCAATCCCTGGCGCGCGCTGATCGTCCGTTGATCGTGATGTTGCACTATCCTCCATTCGTCAATCGCCAACCGAGCGAGTTTGCCCGCTGCATCACTGCGGCAGGCGCGCAGGCATGCATCTACGGCCATTTGCATCGCCCCAACGACTGGGCCGGCGCCGTGCAAGGCCGGGTTGACGGCGTCTTCTATCAACTTACCTCCTGCGACTACCTCGGCTTCGGGCCGGTTGCGGTACGCGGTCTGGCGTTATCCAATGAATGCCCATCGGGCGTTTGAGGACCAGAAATCCTGACATATCATAAATGTCAAGAATCAGGATGAAATATGGGTTGCGCTAGTTGGACACGAGAGCGATTTAGGTGTATAATATGCTCTAAATGATATGATCAAATAACAATCTTGAAAAGGGTCGTGTGATGGTGTGCAGCACCGTCCCGACGCTTTTTTTTTCTACTTTTGCAGAATTCATTCCATCACCAGCGAGGGAACAATAGCATATGGAAATAGGAATCGTGCGGCCGGTAAATATTACCAATGAGATGCGAATGGCCTATCTGGACTATGCGATGAGCGTCATCGTGTCGCGAGCGTTGCCCGATGCTCGCGACGGCCTCAAGCCGGTCCAGCGGCGCATCCTCTATGCGATGATGCGTGAAGGGCTGCGCCACAACCAACGCTACTCCAAGTGCGCCGGTATTGTGGGTGAAGTCCTGAAGAAATACCATCCTCACGGCGACCTGGCCGTCTACGATGCGCTGGTGCGTATGGCCCAGCCCTGGAATATGCGCTATCCGCTGGTCGATGGGCAGGGCAACTTCGGCTCGGTAGACGGCGATCCTCCCGCAGCCTATCGCTACACAGAGGCGCGCCTGACCGAAATCGCCGAAGAGATGCTGCACGACATCGACAAAAACACGGTCGATTTTCGTCCGAACTTTGATAATGAGCACCAGGAACCGACCGTTCTCCCGTCGCTGCTGCCCAACCTGCTGCTAAACGGCGCGTCGGGCATCGCGGTAGGCATGGCGACGAATATCCCGCCTCACAACCTGGGCGAGTTGTGTGATGCGATCATCTATCTGATCGATGATCCTGAAGCGACGGTTGAAGATCTGGTAAAGATCATTCCCGGCCCGGATTTTCCGACTGCGGCGAATATTCTGGGTGCCGATGGGATCATGAATGCGTATAGCACGGGCAAGGGCCAGATCGTGCTGCGGGCGAAGGCGCATATCGAAGAGGGGGCGCGGAATAGCTATTTGATCATTGTCACCGAGCTGCCGTATCAAGTGAACAAAGCCCGTCTGCAAGAACGTATCGCCGAACTGGCGCGTGATCGCAAGATCGAAGGCGTACGCGATGTGCGCGATGAGTCAGATCGTTCCGGGATGCGGCTGGTGATCATCCTCAAGCAAGATGCGCAGCCGAAGAAGGTTCTTAACGCGCTCTACAAGCATACCCAGATGCAGACGACGTTCGGGATCAATATGCTGGCGCTGGTGGAGCGAGGACAGCAGCCGCGAGTATTGTCGCTCAAACGTATGCTCCAGGAGTATATCGAGCATCGCCGCGAGGTGATCCGCCGTCGCACAGAGTTTGATCTTGAGAAGGCGCGCGAACGGGCTCATATTCTCGAAGGCCTCAAAATCGCGCTCGACAACCTGGATGCTGTGATCCGCACCATTCGCGAGTCGCGCACCGCCGATAGCGCGCGGAATAATCTGATACGCAACTTCTCGCTCTCCGAACGTCAGGCGCAAGCAATTCTCGACATGCAGTTGCGCCGCCTGGCTGCGTTGGAGCGCAAAAAGATTGAGGACGAGTACCGCGAAGTGATCAAGCTGATCGCCGGACTGGAAGATATTCTCGCCAATCCGCGCAAAGTCTTGCATATCATCTCTGAAGATTTGCAGCGTATCAAAGAAAAATACGGTGATGCTCGGCGAACGCGGATTATGCCCGATGTCAACGCCGATGTCAGCGACGAGGATCTGATACCGAACTTGCGGGTGCTGATTACATTGACCAATCGTGGCTATATCAAGCGCCAGAGTCCCGATTCTTATCGAACCCAGCGGCGTGGCGGGCGGGGTATTCGCGGAATGTCCACTCGTGAACAGGATGTCGTGCGCCATGTGCTCACGTGCAATACGATGGATGATCTACTCTTTTTCACTGACCGTGGCAAGGTCTACCAACTCAAAGCGCATGAATTGCCCGATGCCGGTCGCACATCGAAGGGTCTGCCACTGGTCAACTTGATCTCGCTTGAACCGGGCGAGTTGGTTACGTCGATGCTGGCCGTGCCCGACTTTGATGATGGCGAGTATCTGGTGATGGCGACGGTCAATGGCAAGGTCAAACGCACATTCCTCAAGGAATATAGCCAGGTGCGCTCAAACGGGCTGATTGCGATTGGCCTGGAAGAAGGCGATGTGTTGGGCTGGGTGTGTATGAGCCAGGGCCACGAGGATATTCTGATGACCACGTCTCATGGCCAGACTATTCGTTTTCATCAGGAAGAAGTGCGTGCGATGGGACGCCCGGCGAGCGGTGTCATCGGCATCCATCTGGGCAAAAAGGACTATGTCGTGGGGATGGGGCTGGTGCGTGAGCACGCCGATCTGCTGGTCATTACGGCAAACGGTGTTGGCAAACGTACTGCGTTGAGCGAGTATCCAGTCAAAGGACGTGCAACCAACGGCGTGATTACCATCAGGCTGCGTGAGGATGATAAGTTGGCGTCGGCGCGGGTGGTCACGGACGATGCACTCTTGACGTTTATCACCCACCATGGCATTGTAATGCGCACAATGGCAGATGGTATTTCGCAGCAGGGTCGAGCGACCCAGGGCGTCCATATCTTGAACCTTGACGATGGCGATCAAGTTGCCGGTGTGTCATTCGAGTATCCTGTGGAAGCGGATGATGACAACGGAGTTGATGAGCAAACGACGGTGCTGGTTGATCCCAATGGTATGTGACGCTAGCCGTCAAGGGCAGCTTGCCCCGTCCACCGTGTATGCCGGCGGCCGGCGTGGCTGCGTCGTTAGCTCATAATGTGATACCCGCCGTCGACGTAGGTCGTCTCGCCGGTGATCAGCCGGGCGGCATTGGTGGCCAGCATCGCTGTCGCCAGTCCCACATCCTCTATCGTGACCAGACGTTGCATCGGTGCTCGTTGCGCGACCTCGGCTAGCAGATCGTCGAACTCGGAGATTCCTGATGCAGCGCGAGTCTTGATCGGGCCGGGCGAGATGATATGCACCCGGATGCCCTTTGGCCCCAACTCATAGGTCAGATAACGGCCTACCGCTTCGAGTGCGGCCTTGACCGGGCCCATCAAGTTGTAGTTTTCGACCACTTTTTCCGCACCGTAGTAGCTCATTGCGAACAGGGAGCCGCCGTCGGCCATCAGCGGTTCGGCCAGGCGGGCCATACGGATAAAAGAGTGGCAGGAGATATCCATCGCCTGCATAAATCCCTGCATCGACGAGTCGATCAATCGGCCCTGGAGATCCTCTTTGGGAGCATACGCGATTGAATGTAGTGCAAAGTCAAGTCGGCTCCACTGCGTGTGGATGGCCTCGAAGACTGCTTCCAGATCGCCGGGGGCTTGGACGTCGCAGGGCATGAAGATCGGTGCATCAAGCGACTCAGCCAGTGGTTCGACATACGGTCTGGCCTTTTCGTTGAGGTAGGTTATTGCCACTTCGGCGCCCAGAAAGCGGAAGGCACTGGCGCAGCCGTAGGCGATCGAGTGCTTGTTGGCGATACCGAGTACGAGGCCCTTCTTTCCGTCCAGGCGGAGGTCGGCACTGTCGAACATCGTATGACTCCTTTGGTTGACAACTGTGCTTAGCCGGCGACTGTCTGGTTGTCGCTCGCTCAGCGATAGGTATCGACGGGAATGGGCACACTATCGATCAGGCGGTCGGGTTCGGCGGGGTTGAACATCTCGGTCTGATGCGTAATCATCTGGCGCACCTGATCAATGATTACCTCACTACCGCGGAAGGCTGGCTCGGAACCGCGCATTTGCCAGCGCCCAGAGAGTGGTTCCAATGCCTGATAGATGTCATCGACGAGGACATATTAGATGAGCCAGACATCTTCACTAGCATGCATCTGTGATAAAGACGGTGCAACCAGTCATTGGGCTACCTCCGTTCGTATTTGTGGTATCAGGAGGATGCGCCAATGACCGGTCATTGACAAGTCTTACAACCCCGAATTAGAGTTCATACCAAACGATAATGAACAGGCCGCATGTCACCCTGAGCGGAGCGAAGGGTCTCAGCGTCCCCCGATAGCCGGGATTCTTCGCTTTGCTCAGAATGACCGCTTGTGGTAGATCCAAATTCGTTTGGTAATGTTTGTTAAGACGTATTCAGGACGCTTGCGCGGTTGCCATTTTCAGCTTATATATTGGCGTTCACTGCGCGCTCTGCCATCGTAAATGGCAGCCGATCTTGCCGTAAGCGTGGGCCGATGCGCAATGTCGCACCTTCTGCGCGGATCAATTGAATGAACGTATCGACCAGATCAGCATCCCAACTCTTCCCGCGGCCATCTTGCAATATCTGGAGAGCTTTTTCATCTTCCATCGCCGGGCGATAGGCACGATCGGCGGTTAAGGCTTCAAACGCATCGGCAATAGAAAGAATGCGGGTTTCAATCAGCAATTGTTCTCCGGTCAGCCCATTCGGATACCCTTTCCCGTCAAAGCGTTCATGGTGCCCTTCGACGATTTGTATTGCGTCGCGGAAAGTGCGCACCTTTTTCAGAATTCGCCCGCCAATCGTTGGATGTTCCTTCATTATTGCAAATTCGTCATCATCAAGCGGACCAGGCTTCAGCAGAATGTGGTCACGGATGCCAATTTTGCCAATATCGTGCAGCAGCGCTGCATAACGGAGGAGTTCAATACGCTGCGGTGGGAGTCCAATGGCTTCAGCCAGTCGGACGGCGTATCGAGTGACTTGTTTCGAGTGACCGAATGTGTAAGCGTCGCGGGCGTCAATGGCCTCAGTCAACGCTTCGATTATCTGCCAGTGCTGATCTTTCATTTGCTGATGCAGACGGGCATTATCAAGCGACGCAGCGATCTGCGAAGCGATGACGCTCAACAGTTTGCGCTCACTGGCATCGAAGTCAGGCTGATCGTTGCGTCGTGCCATATGCAGGTACCCGATCGGCTGGTCTTGTGTTCGCAGGACGACCCCGGCGAACAGCGTTGGCTTATCAGCGCCCGGCCCGTCGACAAGTTTCATATGCGCTTTCAGCATAGTTTCATCGTCGCATTCTGGCGCGAGCGGCACAGGATCCTGTCGTATGGCGGAGTTCCGGCGTGATTTGTAGAGTCGCAACAGGTTCAGCTCTTGAATCTCCGGGTTGTGCAGCGATATTGCAAGCGTTTCGGGAGCGAAACGCTGCTGGAGGAACTCGCTAATCTGATCCACTTGCGTGGTCATATCGAGTGAAGAGGCGATAGCCTGACTGAACTGATACATCACAACGAGATCGGAAAGACGCTCTTTTTCCTGGCGCATACGACGCAGTTCCAGCGCGATACGGACGGTGCGTTCCAGGTTCTCCGTATCGACAGGTTTGGAAAGATAATCGAGCGCGCCGAGCTTTAACGCTTCGCGAGCAGTATCAACAGTGCCGTGAGCAGTCAAGATTATCGTGTCGACATCTGTATGGCGCTCGCGAATATGCCTGAGCAGCGAGAGGCCATCCATCTCTGGCATTTGCAAATCGATTAGTGCCAGATCAAATGTTTCCTGGAGCAACATATCCGCAGCGACTCGCCCATTTTCAGCGGTTGCGACATTATAGCGGGAGCGCAGAAGGAGACGACAAAAGTCGCGAACCATTTTCTCATCTTCAACAACGAGGATGCGTGATCGAGAAGGTGTAGCTAATGTGTTGTCCGGAGTGCTTGTTAACATATAGATGACTCCTGGGAATTCCAGAGGTGTTGCAGTCAAGCGCAAAGACAGGTATTGAGCGCCCTGCTTAAATCACGAGGCATAGTACATGCCGAGGCTTGCTATTCAACAACATAATTGCCGCATGAGATTGCAATATATTTATAGCTGACACACCTGGGTATGCGCCAGCGCGATATGATGCTATCGGAGCGAGTAGTTGCCATATTTGATGCATATTAATGTGGAAGGATATGCTGTGGCCCGCCAGGATTGGGGAAGGGGGATGCGCTGTTGGGCGAGCAAGCGACTGACCGAATCGAAGCCTGATAGTAGGCGCTGATTAGGGAGAACGTATATACCCCGGGTTATGTCGCTGAGTCAGACTGTCGATCGAAAAACATCTTGACACGATTTTCCAATTCTTCAAAATCGAATGGCTTGGTGAGATACTCATTTACACCCGCGCGGGTCGCCATTTTCTCCGTATCGGGCGTGCCGAATGCTGTCACCATAATGATGTGGACAGCGGAATTTTGCTCGCGCAAGGTGCGCACCATTTCAATGCCTCCCATACGCGGCATATTCATATCGGTAATGATGACATCGCATGGGTTGTCGGCAAGGCGTTCAAGGGCGGCTTGACCATCTTCGGCTTCAAGGACAGTATAGCCGTTGTTGGCGAGAAAGAAGCGATACAGTCGGCGAGTTGCCGCGTCGTCCTCTACTATCATCACTGTCTGCGAAACAGACACAGGTTCCTCCAGAGTTGCATCAGATGGGATTGTCATTTCTCCATGGTTCATAGATTGCAGAAATTGAACCTCATTTCAAGAGACGTGATCGGCTTGTTCGCGTAACAATGCGGCGGAAGCCTGGAATGCTGCGATCTCTTCGTTGCTGAGCGGAAGCGTGAGCACCTCCTCGACGCCGCGTCGTCCAACGATTGTCGGCAAACTGATAGAAATGTCGTGTACTCCATATTGTCCATACATCGGGCTGCTAATCGTGAGCACCGTATGTTGATCGCGCAGGACGGCTTCGACGATGGTGAGCAGGCCAAGGCCAATAGCATAGTAGGTCGCTCGTTTGCGTTTGATAATCTCGTAAGCTGCGGTTCGCGTTTGTTCAAAGAGAGCGTCAAGCGCCGCTTGATCGTATTGCTGACCATTCGCACCGACAAAGTCGTAGAGGCGAACGCCGGCAATGTTGGCCAGACTCCACAACGCCAGCTCACTGTCGCCATGTTCGCCGACGATATAGGCATGGACGCTACGCGGATCGACGCCATAGCGCTCGCCGAGCAGGTAACGAAAACGAGCCGTATCTAAAATGGTTCCCGACCCAATAACACGTCGCTGCTCGGCGCCGATAATCTGCGCCGTGATATAAGTCAGAATATCGACCGGATTTGTTGCAACCAGGATGATAGCGTGTTGATTGACGGCGGCGATATTTGGGACGATCTGGCGGAAAACGGCGACGTTGCGTTGCAGCAGATCAAGGCGCGTTTCTCCCGGACGTTGGCTGGCGCCGGCGGTAATCACAACAATATCGGCGTCTTTGATGTCGGCGTAGTCTCCGGGGTAAATGCGAAGGGGACGTACAAAAGGCAAGCCATGATTCAGATCCATAGCTTCGCCTTCAGCGCGGGCCTTATCCAGGTCGATCAAGACAAGCTCGCTCGTCAGACTCCGTTGCATAAGCGCATACGCAAAGGAGGCGCCGACCATGCCCGTGCCAATCAAGGCGACCTTGCCGCTACGCCCCATCTCCGACATAGACCTGATCTCCTATAGCTGTGGTGTGATCCTGATATGATGTCGTTGAATAACGCTTAACAAGATCTTTACAACTATCGTTTCACATCATACCACAGAAATCTATGTTCACAATATCATTCATAGGGCAACATGGCATCAGCGATATGAAGCGAGATCACCCTCCTCAATGGTTGGCATAAAGCGCGACATCTCGACCATTTTAAAGATCTTCTGATGGTGCAGGCTAACGTTCATCGCGAAGAGTTTATGACCGGCCTTGCGTGCGGCAACGACAAACTTCAAGAGTGCTGAAATGCCTGCCGAATTGATAAACGACACTTCGCTGAAATTTAATACGGTAATAGGACGCATATCATTGCAGGCGGCTGCAATTTCTCCTGCTGAAACAGCATCGACGCTTGTGGTGCGAATATGGAGTACCACCACATCACCCAGTTCTTCGCGTTTGACAATGCTATTCATTGTTTGCGACCCCCTTCAGATAGAGACGCAGTGTCAGCACAGCGCCGGTTTGAGACGAAGCGACTTCATAATCATCGACCAGCGTGCTTATAAGGTACATCCCAAACCCGCGCAATCTGTCGCTGTCGAGGTTGTGCTCTTCAATGACACGGCGCGAAACTTCAATCTGTGGTACGCCGCTTCCTTAGATCGGCGATCTTTATCTCCAGCTTATCAGGAGCTAGTGCAAACTCAGCTGCGACGAGTTTGTGTCCTTCGCCTTTGTTCCCATGCTCGATCGCATTGGTCACGGCCTCGCTCACAGCAAGTTCGAGATCTTCGGTACGATCGGGGGAAAGTCCTAGTGGGTCACTTGTTGTGCACGACGCCATTCGTTAAGCTTCGTCCGTCGCGGGCGTGTGATCGCACGGCGGGTGCACGCCCGCGAACCACCTTGCGCATGCCGCCGGGCTCGTTGGCGAGCTCGTCGGGCGGCACGCTTGCCACCCCGCTCAAACGGGGTGGGATCGCGGCTCCAGGCGACGGCAACCGCCTTGAGCCAGGCGATAATGTCATCGGGGGTTTCAGAATGCGTCCCATCCAGCGCCCGCCGACGCAAAATCCGCTGGATGGACTCGGCCATATTCAACCAGGAGCCGCCTAAGGGCGTGTACAGCGGCATAATGCCATAATCCATACACCAGCAGACAAATTCCGGTGTGGTATGCCCTGATACTCGTTTTTTGGAAAATGGCAGGGGTCACACCAAGTGACCCACTAGTGCCTGGCCAATTTCGCCGGCGCTGGCCCGTACAACTCGCTCGAAGATATGGTTGGAAGGGATGTTGACTCCAATACGTTGCATTCAACAGCTCCTCTGTTGAGCTGAACGGTAATTCAGACGAATTATGCGCGCGGTTTGCTTTGTGAAAGACCAGCAATCGATGAAAGCGGATTCGGCGTATTTCCATGCGCGGAAATGGTCGCGGCGATGGATTTCTGGCGTATAAGATGATCATAACGGCGTAAATACGCTTTACCTAATGATGTATTGCCAATTTGCAAGTAGCAGGCGCCTAGGTAATATAGCGCCTGGGTATGGTGCGGATTCCGCCGGAGCACTTTTTCGAAGAGCGGGATCGCACGAGCAGGCTCCGTAAGTTCTTTATAACAGAGGCCGAGCATAAACTGCGTTTCGATATCTTCCGGCCAGTGCTGGAGTACGCGCGCGAATTCGATGACAGCCAGATCGTAGCGATCGCGTCGTGCATACATGTAACCGAGATCGTATCGCAATGAAGTGGCTTCGGGTGCAAGTTCTACAGCTTTGCGCCAGGCGGCCAGCGCCCAGTTTTCGTTTCCCAGTGCAGTGTACAGAAAACCGAGCAAATAGTGCGCCTGGGGATCGTTCGGCAGAAGCTGCACCGCTCGCTCAAATGCTCGTACGGCTGCACTATGCAGTCCCATATCGTAGAGCAATTTTCCCATATGGAGAAACAGTTGTCCACTGCTCGGACGCAACTTGGCGCATTCAAAGAGAACTTCGTACGCCTCTTTGGGTTGTTTCAGCAGGCGAAACACCGCGCTCATACGGAGGCGTGCATCAACGTAATGCTGGCGTTGCGGAGGGATCTTGTGATATTCTTGCAAAGCTTCCTCCCAGCGACGGTTGCGGGCCAGCAGATTTCCTAGCAGGTAACGAGCTTTAGACTCGTTGGGACGCCATTGGAGCAATGCGCGGTATATGCGTTCCGCCTCGTCTTCGTAGTTTTGCTGTTTCAGATCATGGCTAAGTCGGTAGTACCATTGGGTAACTTCCTCTTCGCTGCGAATCTCGAGCACCTCATCCTGGATAGCTGGAGAGACGAAGGTCGGTTCAACCCGCAGCGCTTCGGCAAAGCATTGCTGTGCCAGCTCGTGAGCGCCATGACTCTGATGCATCAGTCCCATATAGTAACGCGGCTCGGCAGCTTGTGGGCGAGCGTCGCACGCATTGCTGTAGTGAATATACGCGCGACCGGCATCCTCGAGACGCTGGTAGCAACGACCAAGCGAGAAATGGGCTTCATAAAGGTCAGGGTTGTGTTCTAACGCTTCTTTAAACGCGGCAATCGCACGATCAATCTGTCCGCGTATCGCAAATGAAACACCTAGATTATAGTGAGCTTCAGCCAGCTGGGGGTCGGTTTGAACCGACTCCAGATATTCGCGAAGCGCGCCGTCCCAATCATCTTGAAACGCGAGGGCGTTGCCAATGTAAAGATAGATGATAGCTCGCTCGCGATCATAGATCTGCGCCTGCTCTTCGCCGTCGACGTAGGCGGCGATGAGTGCGGCTTTAAAATGCTCGATGGCGTCTGAATACGCGGATCGTAAATAGGCGCGCATACCTTTACTGAATGCGGCGCCTAGGTGCGTCCCAGCCATAAAGCGCTCGCTGCCGGCAAACGTATCCAGGTCAAGAGGCATAAAATTGAGCGGTTCTTTCGCGGCCATACAAATCTCCCCACTGGTAGGCTTTGGGGCGGGCATCTAGCTTGCACAAGCGGCCTCATTGCTTCATCTGATCACGGCCTATCTGCGAATCAGATGCGCATAGCCTGGATCGTTTACTATACCACGTTGTAGCGCTCTTTGCGCAGTGGTTTAGAGAAAGGAACTGTGGAGCATCTTTGGCCCGGCGGTGTGCGCGTAACTCACGCAAATCCTGCATTACGGTTCGATATCATAACACCTCGAACGCTTATCTTTCGATATATGCAATATGCAATGCTCTCTTTTGTATAAACGTGTTAGGCTCGATAATCCTCTATTGCAAGACGAAGTTGTTGGTGCAGTTCGCGAGCTAATCCGCGACCGAAACGTTCCTGCGCCGATCGTGTTAGTTGTGACAAGGCCGCGATCCATACATCAGGTTTAACATCTGACTCTGAAAGCATGCTCGCTGTGATAACGTCTTCCCAAAAGGTAAGTCCTTGCTCAACGCCGAGCACGTCTTCGACGACGCTGCGAAGTTCGTCATTCAAATGCGCGAGGCGACGGCGAAATGCCACAATCGTGACATCGTCGCTTTGGCGATGTTCTGCTTGCCATGTCCGTAGCTCGTGAAGCAATTGTGCGACAAGGGCGCGGGGTTTGAACTGGCTGTCGCGATTGAGCAATGTATACAATCGTTCGAAACCGTACATCGCGCCTGCGCTGTTGATCGCTTCGGCGATCCCGTCTGTGCAAAGAAAGATGCTATCGCCTGGCTTCAATGCAGTAGTGATTTCCAAGTAGCTGGTAGTCTCGTCAACGCCGAGTGGTAGTCCGGTGATTTCCAATTCCGCGGCGGCGCCATTCAGCAGAATTGGGAAGGTGTGACCGGCGTTCGCGATGCGCAAGATGCCTTGATCGGGATCGAGCATCGCATACAGCATTGTCACCATACCTTGCGGTATCTCGCTCAACACGCCACGGTTCACGGCAGCGAGCGTCAAAGCGGGTGAGTCGCTATGGCGAGCTTCGTGGCGAAACACCGTGCGGGCGACTGCCATACGCAACGCCGCCGGCAAACCTTTACCTGAAACATCACCGATCATAATGCCTTGCCAGCCGTTTGGGAGTGTGATGAAATCGTAAAGGTCGCCGCCAAGATCGCGCGCAGGCAATGAAACCGCACTCAATTCCCATCCAGGCATATGGGGAATGGCTGCGAGCAGCAATCCCTGTTGGATGTCACGTGCGAGTTGGAGTTCGTGCTCCAGCTCAGTTTGTCGCTGCGCCGGTGGGTTAATTGGCTCCTTCGATGCGGGTGCGTGTATGTCTGATGATCTGGCATGCGCCTTGTGCGTATGTCGCCGCCCAGATGCCTTCGTCTTACGATTCGGCGTGGCGCGATGATTCAAAAGAGTGTGTGGCGAGGACGAAAGCCGTCGCCAGTGGCGATTGGTCATAAGCGAGTGTGAAGAGTGGTTCATACGATGCCAGAAAGCGGGTATGCTGCCATCAACAATGTTTAGTTGTCAAAGAGTTGATGTGTCGTTGGCAAGTGTCGTGGAGCCAGCGAACGGCGACGCCATCAATCACAGCATCTGGTGGATGATGGTTGAGACGCGCCAATGTGCTGCGATATTCACGCAGTGCGTAATGGTCTTTGCCAAGTCGGCGATATATTTCGGCAAGATGGAATAGGATGATCGGCGACGTTGGGTCGAGATACCGGGCGCGTTCGAGTTGCCGCGCCGCCGCCGCAAACTGATCTTGCTGCGCATAGAGAGTGCCTAGCAGGATACGGGCTTTGGAATTCAACGAGTCGAGATCGAGGGCGCGTCGTAGTATCATATTGCTGGATGATGAATTGTCGGATAGGCGTGAAGTCGGGCCTTTGTAGTAAATGTTGGAGAGTTATAAGTCATAATCTGTTGAGTCGGGCGATTTGTCGTTGAATTGCCGGTGTCATCAGCTCAGGCGGGAGTACTTCATCAACTGCTTCCAACTCGATCGCTGCACGAGGCATACCATAGACAGCGCAACTACTCTCATTTTGGGCGATGGCATGCCCGCCGAAGCGTCGAATTGTGCGCATCCCAAGTGCTCCATCGCGGCCCATTCCGGTCAGTAAAACGCCGATGGTATACGATCCGAAGACTTCAGCCGCTGCCTGCATCATGATATCGATCGCGGGACATTGCAGCAACACCGGCTGATCACTCAAATGAATACACCCATCAGGTCGCACCAGCAGATTATATTGCGCCGGAGCGACAAACACCATGTTTTTGGTAAGAGCGACCCCCTCACGAGCCAGAGTTATTGGCAACTTTGATGTATGGGCGAGCCATTCTACCATACCGGCGCTAAAGCCGTGAGCAATATGCTGCACGACAATTACGGCGGCGCCAAGGGCGGGGGGGAAATGCTTCAAGAGCATCTGAATAATTCCCGGTCCTCCGGTTGATGCGCCGATAACCACGATTGGGAAGGGGTGTAACGTCGTTTCCGCCGTTTTGCGTGCGGCGCGCAATGGGCTGCTTCGCGCTGGTTTGATCGGCGGCGCATATGTTGCGGGCACATGATTCATTTCGTTGCCGTGCCGTCGTCCGCGCAAATGCGTGATGACCTTGACCCGTGATAGCAACTTGATTCGTCGAGTCAGTTCATTCCCCGCGCGCTTCGATGCATCCGGTCCGATCAATAGCGGTTTTCGCATCACGTCAAGCGCGCCTGCCTCAAGCATCTGGAAGGTAATATCAACACCATCGCGGGAAAGTGACGCTGTTAGTACCAGAATGGGTGTAGGATTACGGGCCATCAGCCTTTCAGTGGTTTCTAACCCGTCCATCACCGGCATACGCACGTCCATTGTGATGACATCGGGCTGTAAGTCTGCGGCCTTTTGCAAAGCTTCGAGACCATTTGCGGCTTCGCCGACGACCTGGATTTCAGACCCATCCTCGAACAATTGGCGTAATATGCGCCGAATCAACGCCGAGTCGTCCACAATGAGCAGACGCAAGGGCGGCGTTTCTGGTTCAGCAGGTTCTCTACGAGGCTTCATAGTGATACTCGATGAAGATGTGCTTGCCCGCCGGCAAACTCCTACATCTCCAGAACCATTTTGACTCGATTGGGCAGATTGAGCAGATCGATGTCTTTATTCAGATGGTCATCGACGCCGGCTTCAAAAGCGGCGTGCTTATCATCGCTGGATGTAAGCATAATGATTCGCAAATCGTCGAGGAGTGGATTATCGCGCAAACGACGACACACTTCATATCCGTCGATGCCTGGCATTTGCACATCAAGCACCATCAAGTCAGGCGCTTCTTCGGCAATCTGGTGCAGCGCATCTTCGCCACTGTGTGCCAGTCGCACTTCGTAGCCATACATCTCGAGCCTCATTTTGACAATATCGGCCACGAGCTTACTGTCGTCTACGACCAGGATCTTATTTGCCATACGTTTGCCCTTATTATAATGTGAGGAAAGGCGCACGTTCGCCGGTCAGCATTCGAAAGTTGATGTTGAGTTGATCGTGCTCCCCAGAAGTTGTTGAACAATTTCGAGCAGGTTGTCTTGATTAAACTGACTCTTGATAATGTAGGCCTGTGCGCCGACTTCTAATCCGCGCCGTCGATAATCGTCGGAAGCCAGACTGGTCATAATGATGATTGGAAGGTGATCGAGTTGCAAGTCATAGCGAATGCTTTCGGTAAGCTCGAAACCATCCATATGCGGCATTTCAATGTCACTCATTACCAGATCGTAGGCCTGTGTACGAAGTTTGTCAAGCGCGTCCCGACCATCAACCGCAGTAGTAACCGTGTATCCTGCCGATTGCATGATGCTACGCAGCAATTCGCGGGTCGTAAACGAGTCTTCCACTACCAACAGATGATAGCGTCGTTGCTGTTGGGCGAAGTCTATTCTCGGGCTTGCCGAGACGCTGTGTGCAGCCTGGATCAACGCTGCCGGGTTTAGCAACAAGATGAGCGCGCCATCACCGAACTGGATCGCGCCGCCGTATGGTCGTATGGCTGGTTGGTCATAGCAGAGGTCTTCAAGCAGCGGCCCAAGCGATTTCACAACTGCCTCGCGTTCGTCCAACATATGATCAACCAGCAAAGCCACGAAAGCGTGCTGTCGAACCCTGGCCGTACTCAGGATAATCGCCGGCATACGCTCATCGTGCTGAAAGAAGGGTTCTGTGACAATGCCGAGGATCCTGGAGAGTTGAAGAAGCGGGACGATCCGGCCTTCGTATTCGATTGTTGTGTGGCCTTCAATCATACATACGCTGTCGCGATGAACCCATATCATTCCCTGACAATCAGTGGTGGGTATGGCGAATGTCGCATTGCTGACCCGAACCAATATAACTTGGGTGGTGATCAACGTGAGCGGTAACTGAAGGCTGATCGTGGTTCCTTGACCTGACTGCGATACGATGACGACTTTGCCGCCGAGTTCGCTAATATTGGTATGGACGACATCCATTCCGACGCCGCGCCCGGAGATGTCTGTAATGATTGAAGCGCTGCTGAAACCCGGAAGAAGGATAAGTTCCAGCGCCTCTTGATACGAGAGACGTTCAGCTTGTTCGGCGCTAATTAGCCCCTTGCGCAAAGCAATAGCGCATATCTTGCGTGGGTCCATTCCTTGTCCGTCGTCTTGAATGCTGATGCATACTTCATTACCCAACGCTTCGGCGCTGACGCGCACGCGACCACTGCGGGGCTTCCCCATCGCCTCGCGCTGATCCGGCGACTCGATGCCATGATCCACCGCATTGCGGATAAGATGCAATAGCGGGTCGTTGAGCGCCTCGATCATCTTGCGGTCTAGTTCGGTAGTTTCGCCTTGCAGCTCCAATTCAACAACTTTCTCGGTAGCGTGGGCCAGGTCGCGTACGGCGCGCGGGAGATTGGAGAAGATGGTGGATATTGGCAGCAAGCGTGTTGCCATGACCTCTTGTTCAAGGTCATTGACAAGGAAATGGTATTGATTGACCTGCTGCTCAAAATGTTCGCATTGATTGGACAGCATATGGCGCATCTCCTGACTGCCACTGAGGAGGTCGTTGATGTGACGATTGAGAATCTGGCGTTGCGATGGCGAGAAGCGCAGGCGCTGCAAATCTGCGTCTAGTGCCAGCAAGGATTGTTCACAATGCTGAGCGAGGATGTTGAGATCGCTCAGCGCCTGGGTGTTGATTGCCAGCATTTGCTGCGTAACGGCCAGCTCCCCGACCAGGTTCAGGAGGCGATCCAGCCGATCCACGCGAACCCGGATGGTTTGACGACCTGACGAGGAGCGGAGAAGCGGCGTGGATGGCTGTTCGACTGGTGTTGCAGGCGCCGGGGTGTATTCTTGAAGTTCTGATGGCGTTTCGCTGGCTGTGGATAGGGGCGCGTCATCCTGTGGTTGAGAGGCCAGTTGTTCAGTGGGCGACGGAAGGCTCTCCACCATAGATGTGTCCGGCGATGCCTGAGATTGGGCGTCATATTGTTGCAGCGTTGCGATCAATTCCGCGATATTTTCATCGATCGCTTGACCATTGATCAAACGATCGGTCCATTGAAGTAAAATGTCCCCATTGCGCAGCAACAAGTTGGCGAGTTCGCGATCAAGAGTTTGCTTCCCTGCACGTATCATATCGAGCATATGCTCCATCGCATGAGCGAGCTGTGCGATGGGTTCGAAGCCGAGAAGCCGTGCCGATCCTTTGATTGTATGCATAGCTCGGAAGATGGCGTCGAGATGCGCGCGTACGTTCGTATGATCGCGACTGGCCTGATCTTCCAACGCGAGCAACCCATCATTAAGAACACGGATGTTCTCGCTGACTTCTTCGCGAAACTGGGCATAGAAAGCGGAGAGATCCATAATACGTCAATCATACACATTGCGTGTATATAGGTTTGCTATTCCTCAGCGCTGCTATGTAATCGATCGGCAATTGTGCGTAAATGCGTTGATGATGTGGCCATTTGGCGAGCGCCGGTCGCTGATTGGCGCACAACTTCGGCGATCTCACGCATCGTTTCGACCACTTGCTCGCTGGCGCTTTTCTGCTGTGCTGTTGCCAGTTCAATTTCAGAAGCGCTCTGTGCGGTTCGTTCAGCCACCATCACGGCATTGTCCATCGACTGTCCGGCGCGATTAGAAAGTTCAACGCCACGTTCAACTTCTTTCGTGCCCTCTTCGGCAGCGAGAACGGCGGTGCTAGTTGCCTGGCGGATTTCGGCGATGACGCCTTGAACTTCTTTTGCGGCGCCCAATGTTCGATTTGCCAGGCTCTTGACTTCGGCGGCGACGACGGCGAACCGGCGCCCGTGTTCGCCGGCTCCGGCGGCTTCGATGGCTGCGTTCAGCGCTAGAAGATGCGTTGCGTCTGAGATGTCGTCGATAAGATCAATAATTTCGCCGATCTTTTGCGAACGTTCGCCGAGCTCCAACACCCGCGATGAAATGTCTTGCATCCGAGTTCTAATCCGTTCCATTGCCTGGATGCTCTCATCGACGGCCATTTGCCCTTCGCTCAGTTGTTCCAGCGTTTGCTGCGCGGCCTGCGAAACATGGTCGGCGGCCTGGGCGATTTGACGTGCCGTGTTGCCCAACTCCTCGATCGTTGAACTGACCTGAGCCACTGCGCTGGCTTGCTCGGTAGCGCCGCTCGCCTGCTGCTGTGATGTTTGCTGCAATTGCGCGGCTGCATCCGTGAGTTCGCTTCCCAACTCGATCTGTTGGAGTCCGCGCTCCATAAGCTCATTGGTTTTTTGGAGCAGTTCATCGGCGCGTTCTTGCGACTCCTTGAGTACATTGGTTATATCGCGTCTCGCAATTCGAGCGAGTACTGACAGCAAGGCGACGGATGAAATAAGAACGAACACAAACGTATAAACGGTCAGCGTTCCCAGCGGAATGATCGGTTGTAGGCCAAACATTTCCTGGAGCAGCACATTGATAATATAGCCTGCTATCGCAACGGTGCCGACGCGGGCGCCGTCGAGTTCGTTGCCGATCTGGCTGGCTGCAACAACGGGAATGAGATAGGCCATGATAAACGGGCCACTGAAGCCACCGATAAGGTTAATGGTGATTGTGCATAAGACAACAAAGCTGTAGAAGAACACATGTCCGGCGAGGGCGGCCCGATCATGTTGGAGGAGCCAGTATGCTGAGCCAAAGGCAATCAGAATGACGAGCATGTTAATACTGATGATACCGATCGATCCGGCCGGTATAAGATTGAACCATTGAAGGACGATGGCAATCGCTTCGACTGTGATGACCAGTAAGATCATGCTCAAGATCATCAGGCGCAACAAGCGAGAACTGCCGTAGACGACGCTCAGTCGATCTGTCGCCGAAACATTGGCGTTGATGAGGCGATCCGCTGTTTGCTCCATAATACACTCCGTGTCACAGAAAGTTGATATTTACAATTTTAGCCCGACTATATGTTGGCGCAAGACATCCTGCGCGATGCGATGGAGATCGAGTACGAGCAGAGGGTGATTATCACATATCATAGCACCGAGAAACCAAGGGTGTGCCAGACAGGATGCGAGCAATGCGCCCAACGGGCGTATTTCTGCGGCGCAGTTTGTAATCTCATCGATCCGTTCGGTCAGAAATGCGATATTGCGACGACGAGTCGGGACAATCAACGCATAACGTCGGTCTGACTCTGATACATCGCGCTGATCAAACAAGCTGCCAAGCTCACAACTAAAAAAGACTTCCGCGAACAGTTGGGCGTCGAAGATCTGCGTGATTGGCAATGAGCCGGAGTTCAAGAATATGGTCGCGTTGCACGATATAGTCAGAGCGTGCGGTATGAACAGCCAGAAAACGATTCTCGCAGCCCATTGCCTATGCTCCTGAGCGTATAGCTTCTATAATGCTCGCAAGATCGAGCAATGCCACCGACTGGTTGACGTTAGCTGGGCATGAGATGGCGCGCAGTAGCCGAGCGTATTGCGGCGGCAATGTATCTGGAGGGGGCGTTTGATCGTCGGGCGATATATCAATCAAATCGGATACAGATTCTACTATGAGGGCTAGTTCAATAGTGTCGTGTTGCGCAATAATGTAGCGAGTCGCGCGACCTGGCGTATGGGTTGGAAACCCCAACAACCTATGGAGATCGACGACCGGCATTATTGCACCTCGCTGGCTGATAATGCCAGAAAGCGTGTCTGGTGCTCCTGGAACGGGCGTGGCAGCGCGCCAGCGAGTAATCTCACGCACCGCCGCGCTGTTGATTGCATATAACTTTTCCCCTAGATGAAAAAGCACATATGATTGAGCTTCCGAATGGGCGGAAGTTTTTGGGGCGGTCATCATTGGCTGAGTGTCACTCGATGTGATTTCTGACATACCAGAATCCTGCTATGCTGCCAGACGCTACCAAACGATGATGGGTATGCTGCGTGTCACCCTGAACGGAGCCGCAGGCGGAGGGAAGGGTCTCGATAGCCTTGGAGTCCGAGATTCTTCGCTGCGCTCAGAATGACCGCATGCGGCGTCTCCAATATTGTTTGGTAGCTGTCTGCGATTCTTGCTCTTTACAATTGGAGTCCGAGATTCTTCGCTGCGCTCAGAATGACCGCATGCGGCGTCTCCAATATTGTTTGGTAGCTGTCTGCGATTCTTGCTCTCTACAAGCTGAATAGGGATGTGAAATTTAGCATACTATGAAACGGTTTCAACGGTCAAGCAGCCGTGATGGTACTCAAGGCGCATTCATATTCAGTACCATCCTGAATCCTGGCGATAAAGAATAGTCTTTATGCTCATCAGCCGTTATGAAAGGTCTGAGGCCAGTGTCTGACTGATTTTGGACAGAACATTTGTGATGGTATGCCACGTATTGAAAATTCTTTACAAAAGCTCCTAAGCGCAGTAGAATAGCCTGTCTAGCGCCATTTGAAATTGTATATGTCAGATTACGATTTGTCGTATCGCTTTGAGAAAAGTGAGTAACGAATACGTATGGCGGTTTAACTGCCATAATACAGCGATCCTGTCTGATGCATAAAGTTACTAATCGGTTAGGTGCGGCATCCCAGTCTTTGCAAACATCTCCGTTTGCATATAGAGAACTCAGACTAAGGATAGACAATCGAGGACTGCCAGTCCTTCAAGGACTGGCAGTCCTACAGCCACATTGTCCGACCTCTAACTGATCTATCTATAATTTCCGCACTTGACCGATTTCCATAAAGAAATACCTGCGATTATGCTGATTGAGGAGTAGCTTTTTATGAATAAGAAAGTTCGTGTTGCTATCATTGGCGTCGGCAATTGCGCTTCCTCGCTGGTTCAGGGAGTGGAATACTATAAGAGCATTGATGATGACGCCACTGTTCCGGGTCTGATGCATGTCAATCTTGGAGGCTATCACATCCACGATATCGAATTCTCGGCCGCTTTTGATATTGACGGAACGAAAGTTGACTCCGATCTGTCGGCGGCGATTTTTGCGCCCCCGAATAACACTTACAAATTCTGTGATGTTCCCAATCTTGGTGTGTCGGTGTCGCGTGGAATGACCCATGACGGGTTGGGGAAGAATCTCAGCACAATTATCCACAAAGCCGCGCGTGATACCGATGATATTGTCAGCATTCTCCACGATACAGGAACGGATGTCGTCGTATCCTATCTGCCGGTTGGCAGTGAGATGGCTACCAAGTGGTACGTAGAACACATTCTTGAAGCCGGGTGCGCTTTTATCAACTGTGTGCCGGTTTTTATCGCCAGCCAGGAATATTGGCGTAAACGCTTTGAAGCGCGAGGTCTGCCGATCATTGGCGATGACATCAAGAGCCAGGTGGGTGCAACGATTACCCATCGCGTGCTTACAACGCTGTTTCGCGAGCGTGGCGTGCGTCTGGAGCGCACCTACCAACTCAACTTTGGGGGCAATGCTGATTTTCTCAATATGCTTGAACGCGATCGACTGGAGAGCAAGAAAATCAGCAAGACGAATGCGGTAGCGAGCCAGTTAGATTACGATCTGGGCAAGGAAAATATCCATATCGGCCCCAGCGATTATGTGCCGTGGCTGGGCGATCAAAAGTGGTGCTATATCCGTATGGAAGGTCGCACGTTTGGCGATGTGCCGCTCAATCTTGAGTTAAAGCTGGAAGTGTGGGATTCGCCGAACTCGGCGGGTGTTGTCATCGATGCTATCCGATGCGCGAAGATCGCGCTTGATCGCGGTATCGGCGGGGCGCTTGACGGGCCGAGCGCCTATTTTATGAAGACCCCGCCGCAGCAATGTACCGACAATGAAGCGCGTCAGAAGACCGACGCTTTCATCGCTGGCAGTTCGTGATACACTGGTGCAGCGAATGGGGAGTAGCGCCGGGCGGCAGCGAATTGCAGCAGCGTTTGCGTCAGGCTGTCTCCTCAACGGTTCTACCAAGGGAGACGAGAAATCAAGGTATGAAGCTGATTGTACAGATACCGGCGCTTAATGAGCGCGATACCATCGCAGAAGTGATTGCCGATATTCCGCGGGCGATCCCAGGCGTGAGCGCGGTCGAGGTGTTGATTATCGACGACGGTTGCACTGACGATACGGTGTCGATCGCTCTGACGCATGGCGCTGATTATGTCGTGCGACACACCGGCAACAAGGGCCTGGCGGCGGCCTATCAAACGGGAATTGATACGGCGTTGCGTCTTGGGGCCGATGTGATTGTCAACACCGATGGTGATCATCAGTATCCGGGCAGTGAAATTCCGGCCCTCATCAAACCGATACTTGACGGCGAGGCTGATTATGTGATTGGTGATCGCCAGGTACAGCACATTGAGCATTTCTCGCCGCTCAAAAAACATCTTCAGCATATCGGCAGCTCGGTAGTGCGTTGGGTATCAGAAACGAACGTTCCCGATACAGTGAGCGGGTTTCGCGCCCTTACGCGTGAGGCTGCACTGCGGACGTTTGTTACTTCCGAGTTTTCCTACACTGTGGAAAGCCTTATTCAGGCGGGAAAACATCGTCTAACAGTGGCGACAGTGCCGATACGCACCAACCCGATGCAACGGCCCTCAAAGCTGCATAAAGGGAATTGGCATTTTATCAAACGCCAGGCCGCAATCATTGCGCGCACGTATGCAACCTATGAGCCGCTCAAGACGTTTAGTTACATCGCGAGCTTCTTTTTGCTTATTGGCGTGGGTTTTTTGCTGCGTGCGGGGTTTGTCTTCATCGGGCGACGACTCGATTTCTTTACCGGCGACAATATCCAATCGCTTGTTGTTGGCGGCGTGTTGATGATTATGGCGATGATCGCATTTCTGATCGGGCTGGTCGCCGATCGTGTAGGCGGGTTGCGGCGGTTGCAAGAAGAAACGCTCTACCGTTTACGGACGATACAGGTGAGCGAGGAAGCTTGGCGGCGAAATGTCACAAAACGGCTTGATCGTCTGGATCAAGCCTTTATTGATGATGAATTAGCTTTGCAGGAAGGGGAAACACGGCGCCGTTAAGCGATAACAAAACATAAATAAAGTGGGGCAGTGAACATCCATTCGGTTTACTGCCCCGCTTACTATATCAACCTGAGTAGATCAGGCATCTATTTGATTAATAGTCTGTTGCTGAGAAGTGTTATGACTACGATGCGCCACGCCTGATACACTTCCCGACCAGAGATGTTGAAGATGCTGAAGCGCGCCGCCGGTTCGACGATCGAGCAGCATAACAAAGCGAGTAGCTTCTGATAACCCTAATCGCTCGACAAGCGCTGTCCAGCCTTCCTCGATCAATCGGATTTCCGCCTGCGTCATCGATACTGCTCCTTGAGTAGATTGAGATCCGCCTCCACCATAATGCGGACCAAATCCTCAAACCTGGTCTTGGGCTTCCAACCGAGAACCTCATGCGCTTTGGCAGGATTGCCCACCAACAAGTCTACTTCAGCCGGACGCATAAACCGCTCATCCTGCACCAAGAAATCCTCGTAGTTCAGATCAACGTATCCAAACGCCAACTGGGCAAATTCGCGCACAGAATGCGTTTCGCCGGTGGCGACAACGTAGTCGTTCGGCTGATCTTGCTGGAGCATCAACCACATAGCTTCGACATAATCTGGAGCATACCCCCAGTCGCGCTTGGCATCCAGGTTTCCGAGATGCAAATCTTTGTCGAGCCCAAGCTTGATCCGCGCAACGCCGTGGCTTATCTTGCGCGTGACAAACTCCAGTCCACGGCGCGGACTCTCATGATTGAACAAGATTCCGCTGCTCGCGTGCAATTCGTAGCTCTCACGGTAGTTGACCGTAATCCAGTGCCCGTATACTTTCGCAACGCCATATGGGCTGCGTGGATAGAATGGGGTGGTCTCTCTCTGGGGAACTTCAACCACCTTGCCGAACATCTCGCTGCTGCTAGCTTGATAGAATCGAATGTCCTTATCGACGATTCGCACGGCGTCAAGCATCCGCGTCACGCCAAGCGCCGTCGTCTCACCGGTGAACACCGGTTGCCCCCACGAAGTCTGGACGAAAGATTGTGCAGCAAGGTTATATACTTCAGTTGGGCGATACTCGCGGAGCATATTGATCAGCGAAACTTCATCGAGCAAATCGCCCGTCACAAGTGTGATCTTATCTTGAATGCGCTTGACACGCTCAAAATTGACTGTGCTGGTACGTCGAACCATACCAACGACATCATAGCCTTGTTCCAGCAGAAATTCTGCCAGGTAACTGCCATCTTGACCAGTTATACCGGTAATTAAAGCGCGCTTTTCAGGCATTCGCTCTTTCCCCACCTAGCATACTATGAAGTGAATCTGATGATGATATTATAGACGGATGATCTGATGTATGGTTGCAGTACGCGACACCTGCTAAGTGAGCTGTCAAGAACTGAGTTGCTCGAATGGATCGTCGTGCCGTTGCATGCTGGCCCTCACTATCCGCTGCCTGTTTGTAGCAAAGCAGTCTGATTGTGTTTGTTGCAACTCGTGTCATTTTAGATATTCGGGCTACGCAAACGCCAGCTAGCGTCCTTGCGCAGCCGCAACAGCCTGTTGAGCGCCTTCAGCCAGTGTATTCGCCGGGATCAGTCGCGATTGCGCGAGAATCTCACGTCCGGCCTCTTCGTTGGTTCCAACCAGACGCGCTACCATTGGCACATCGGTTGGGACTTCCTCGAGAGCGGCGACAATGCCTTTAGCGACTTCATCAACACGCGTGATACCGCCAAAGATGTTGATCAGTACCACCTTGACGTTGGGGTCTGACAAAATAATTTCTAAGGCCGTCTTGACTTTATCTTTCCCTGCGCCGCCGCCGATGTCCAGGAAATTGGCCGGTTCGCCGCCATACAACTTGACGACATCCATAGTTGCCATCGCCAGCCCGGCGCCATTCACCATGCATCCGATATTGCCATCAAGTTTGATGAACGAGATGTCGGCTGCGCGGGCTTTCTGTTCGGCAGGCGGCTCATCTGATGTGTCGCGCAAGTCTGCCAGATCTTTGTGGCGGAACAGCGCGCTGTCATCAATCTGGACTTTTGAGTCGAGGGCTTGCAGATTGCCGTCATCGCGGATGACGAGCGGGTTGATCTCCACGAGCGATGCATCGCTGCCGACAAACGTACGATACACCGCATTCGCAATCTGCGTAAACTGACGCACCTGCTTGGAGTCGGACAGCCCGATGCCGAAGGCGATCTCACGGGCTTGATAATCAAGCAGTCCGAGGGTTGGATGCGCAGCGACTTTGATGATAGCATTGGGGTTGGTATGCGCAACTTCTTCGATTTCCACGCCGCCCTCCGACGAAGCGATCATCATAACACGCTTGCTGCTGCGATCGAGGATGGCGCTGAGGTAGATCTCTTTTTGATAGCTAATGGCCTCGGCGACCAGTACTTTCTCAACGGTGAGGCCTTTAATATCCATACCGAGGATCTGATTTGCGACAGCCTCGGCCTCGTTGGGGTCGGCTGCTAATTTGACGCCGCCAGCCTTGCCGCGCCCGCCGACAAAGACTTGCGCTTTGACCACGACACGGCTGCCAACCTGTTCGGCGATCTGGCGGGCTTCTGTGGGCGTCGTCGCGACGCCGCCGCCGGTAACTGGAACGCCATAGCGCTGAAGGAGCGCGCGAGCCTGGTATTCGTGCAGTTTCATATTCTGTGACTCCTTGCACAGATGTCAATAACTATTTTGCCCAAATGCCAAAGGATACATGCACACCAAAACGTCGAAACACGCTGTGCTCGACGAACCCCGCAGACACCTGTGCGGAATACACACCTATTCTGCGCTGAATGCTAACGTGCTTAATAGTAGCATACGGTTAATGGCTCTGTCAACCGGTTTTGATTCCAGGTCAATACGTGCATCTGGCGCAGCTATAGATTTTGCCGTACACTCCATCCATAGGATACGGAAAAACGAGGGGCGATTGCACAGATATTGCGCAGTGAAATGTATTGTATCGCACAGAAAATAGCGGGAGAACGAGTATAATGTGTGTTGTGTAAGCCGCTCTTTTGCTGCATGATAGAAGATTGGGGTTCAATGCAAGAGACAATTTCGCAGATTATGGTGTATGGCACGCTATGGTGTTCAGATTGTCGGCGAGTGGTGCGTTTGCTTGACCAGCACCAGGCGCGCTATCGATACATCGATATCGAGAAAGATGCTAGTGCCGCTGCATACGTAGCGAGGGTTAATAAAGGCAATTTTAGCGTACCGACGATAGTGTTTCCTGATGGTAGCATTCTCATCGAGCCATCGAATGCCGTGCTTCAGCAGAAGCTGACCGGTTAAAGCGGTGGGCGGCTCTTATACAACGCCCAGGAGAGCAGATCGCTCCTGGGCGTTGTTTGTTGCGTGTCCTTTCGGGGGGCGCTAGAAAATCTTGTTGACGATGATAACCTGATCCCGTTCAGGGCCAACGGAAATAATACCCAGGCGGGCGCCGATCAGTTGGCAAATCCGTGCGACATATTCTTGCGCTTCTTCGGGTAGATCATAGAATTCGCGAATATGGCTCGTAGATGTTTGCCAACCCGGCATCTCTTCGTATATCGGTTCGACACGGTTCAGTATCGTCGTCGTTGATGGCGGGTATTCGATCTCAGTGTCGTGGAGCTTGTAGCGTGTGCAAACCTTAATGGTTGGCAGCGAATCGAGCACGTCGAGTTTGGTGATAACGATGGTATCGATACTGTTGAGTTCGACCGCGTAACGCGCCATGACAGCATCGAACCAGCCAACCCGGCGCAGGCGACCGGTCGTGGTGCCCACTTCAGCCCATGGTTTTCCAATCTGCCGCAGCGTATCGGCTTCGGGGCCTTCTTCCAGCTCGGTGGGAAACGGACCTTCGCCGACGCGTGTGTTGTAGGCTTTATAGACGCCGACGATTGAGCTGAGTCGCGTCGGGCCGATCCCGGCGCCCTGGCAGGCGCCCGCTGCTCCAGGCGGTGATGAGGTGACGTACGGATAGGTGCCGTAGTCTACGTCAAGCAGCACGCCTTGAGCGCCTTCCAGGAGGATGGGAAAGTCTTTTTCCAATGCGCGATGAATAATTGGATGCACATCGGTGATGTGATCGGCGAGTTGGCGTCCATAATCCAGATATTGCATATACAGGTCGTGAAGCGAGAACGGTTTGGCGTTGTACAACTTTGTTAGCAAACGATTCTTCTCTTCAAGTACGACCCGCAGGCGACCCAACAGTATTTCTTCGTGCAAGAGATCGACCGCGCGAATGCCGCTGCGGTCCATTTTGTCGGCGTATACCGGGCCGATCCCGCGGCCCGTCGTGCCGATTTTGCTCGCGCCGCGCGCTTGCTCCTGGAGATTATCTTGCAGCGTATGGTAAGGCATAATAATATGCGCGCGCTCGCTGACGAAGAGCTTTGATGTGTCAATTCCCTGGCTTTTCAGTTCGTTGAGTTCGCCGATCAACGCGCTGGGATCGACGACGACTCCGCTGCCAATAATATTGACAGTGTTGGGATCGAAAATGCCCGAAGGCGTCAGATGCAGCTTAAAAACGCCGCGATCGTTGACGACGGTATGTCCTGCGTTGTTGCCGCCGCCATAACGAATGACAAGCCGCGCCTGATTGGCAAGCAGATCAACGATATGCCCTTTTCCTTCGTCACCCCATTGTGCGCCGATGACTGCTGCCACTGGCATTGTTTCCCCCCTTATTAAGCTCCATAGTGTTGAGCCATTATTATACCGCATCTCATCAGAGGTTTTTCATAGGATCGTCTAATGATGCTATAATCTCCAGGCTGACTGATCGTGCGGAGGATGTGCATGCTAACCTATGAAAACTTTGTGGCTATCCTGTTAGGGAGCATTGAGCGCGCTGGTCTGAATGTGGGGTATACGCAAGAGCTGCTGGATACACATGCACTCGGTCGTAGCTTGAGCATTACCTGCTTGCCTGATGGTTTCAAAGATGACCAGGGGCCGCAGGAGCCGCCGTTGCGGGCGACAATCGCCTTTCGCTGGTCTCCCGAGTTTACGGTGTTCTCGTTGCGCGGCGGCGACTCGTTGGACAATATTGAGCGTATGGTTGACGAGCGACTTTCTCAAGCTCAGGAAGGCCCGTCACTTGCAGTCGAAGTGATTTATTCGATTCCACTGAGTCCAGAACAGCAGCGCGACATAAGCTTGTTGCCCAACCTCGCGCGGACGATCCAGGATCTGCAGGCGGCGCTGAACGGTGCGGATCGGCAAATACGTATTGATGCTCAACTGGCGTTTGTTGCCGGACGTATACCGAGAATGCAGGCGCTCACCGGGTCGAGGATCTGGAGTCTGGACGAGGCGCTCTACGATTCGGAGCTTCTGACGGACACATTCGATGAATTGTGCGCCGAGTTGCGAGGTATGCTAGAGGCGTTGTCAATGCACTACAGCGTGGGTGAGAATAACGCCTCGGATCATGATGATGATGAGGATCTGCTGAGCGGCGATCGGCGTTATCTGAAACCGCCAACGGCGTAGGCCAAAACAACGGCGCCAATAGAATCGCGGTGACGTGCTTGATTGCCATAGCGCCGATATTTTTGCGGTCGGCAGCAAGCTTCAAATCTCTGGTCAGGCAGGATTGATGAACGAGCCGTTTCTTTTGCCTGAAGCAATAGATGCCTTTGGCGTCGCCGGGATTGCGGAACGCTGGGCGGCTGTTCAAGAGCATGTGCATCCCCGGCTTGCTGCATTCGCCGAGAAGGTTCAGCAAGCGGCGAGTTGGCGATACCCGCGCCAGTGGCTGCTCTACGAAACGAGCTATAAATCGCAGCGCTATATCAATCGGGGGCGGAATGAGCGGGCGCCGATCGATGATTACCACGTCGCTTTTGATCGTCCGCCGCGCGGTTCGGGCGTTCTTGTAAGCGTCAGCGGCGCCGATCGTGCGATCCTGGTAGGATTGCAGCTCTGGGGTGTGCGCAAAGAACAGCTTCGCCACGTCTGGAGCGACGGCCGAGGCGTCTGGGAGCCGTTAGTCGAGCGTATTGAGCGATTTGGCCAGGCACGTTTCAGCGAGACGCCTGCGCGAACCACTGCTGGCGCTGCCCCGGAACCGTTGCTCTGGATCGACCACTATCTTGCCGCACGCAATGTCGGGTATTTGTGGGCGGGGTTTGTCTATCCCTGGAACGATCTTCCATCGGATCTGGAACAGCGCTTGATCGCAGATGTGCTGGCGCTATTGCCGATGAATGAAGCGCTGATGGAGCAGACCGAGCTGCTCGATCTCGAAGGCGCAATGCTTTTGCGCGAGCAGCGGGCGTCGTTCGCGGTTCAGGCCGCTGCGCCGCCGATCGAGACCATCATCGAGCGAATCCAGTCGCAGGGTTTTGCCTACAATGAAACACTGATCCGTGCATATCACGTTGCGCTGCAAACGCGCCCGCTGGTCATTTTGACAGGTATCAGCGGCACGGGCAAAACTCGCCTGACTCGCCTCTACGCCGATGCGGTGCAAGGAATTACCTCGGCGACCCGCGTCAATCCTGAGTATCTTGTCGTGGCGGTGCAACCCGATTGGCATAACGCCCGCGATGTGCTCGGCTATTACAATGCCCTGACCGGCCTCTATCATCCAACATTGTTTTTGCGCTTCCTGCTGCGTGCAATCGCCGATCCGCAGCAGGCGTATTTTGTTTGCCTCGACGAGATGAATCTGGCGCGTCCGGAGTATTACCTGGCGCCGATCCTCTCGGCGCTTGAGACTGCCGAGCGCTTGATTGACATTGGCGCGCCGGTTGCGGAAGTTACCAGCGTGACCGGCGAGATGATACCGAATCCGCTGCGTTTGCCGCTCAACCTTCGCCTGATCGGCACCGTCAATGTGGACGAGAGCGCGTATGCACTCAGCGATAAGCTGCTTGATCGGGCGAATGTAATTGAGTTGACCGATGTTGATCTCGATGCGTTTCGGGCGACATATCGCGGGCCGATCGACGAAGTGGCGTGGCAGTCGATCAGGCAAGTACATATGATCGTAACACGCGCCGGGCAATCGTTTGGCTATCGCACCATTGGCGAGATCCTGGCGTATGTCGCGCAGGCACAGGGCGTGCTGGCGCCGCAAACGGCTCTTGATCTGCAAGTGAAGCAGAAAATCTTGCCCAAACTGCGGGGCGAAGACAACCCGCGTTTGCGCCGTGCGCTCGTTGAGTTGCTGGTTTTTCTGCTGAACATGCCGCGTACTGTCTGGGGGAACGCTGCGCAGATCACGGCGGAACAGGTTGCGGCTGCGCCATTCCCCGAAAGCGCCGAGAAAGTGCGCCGCATGCTTATACGCCTCGAACAGGATGGCTTTACCGATTTCTACGCATAGGCGTGTCTCCGTGCGAATCATCCCTCCAGCCGCACCAGTTGTGTTGTCATTATCGTCTGACCTTCAGGCGTCGTAACCCGCAACCGAAACGTATATTCGCCAGGAGTGAAACCGCCCGCTTGCCAGATGCCCAGTAATCCGTGTTCGACGCTTTGTATACTCTGGTTGACCACTTGCCATTGTTGCGGGTCGGCGCCGGCGCCGACCTCGAGCGTGAATGGCCCGCGCGCGATCCCACTAATGAAAACCTGATTGCTGGCGACCACGCCGTTGTCGCTCACCGGGTCGAGTTCGGCGATCGCTTTTTCCGGCTCAGCGGGCGGCGGGCATGGCTCGGTCGGCGGCTGCGGGATGCCGCTGCGGGCGGCCCAATCGCGAAACTCATCAGGATAGATGGGGTAGGTGACTTCGCGAATCGTATCCAATGGCGTATATGAGGCGGCCAGGCATGAGCCGTCATTGCCGACGCGGACGGTTCGATACGTCACATCAATTTCGGTCGGTTCGCTGCCCACGATAAACAATTCGCTGATCGGATGTGGGCATGCCTCGCCGGCGCGTCCGCCGGTGTCATCGCAGATTGCCTGCTCGGTGATGCCGTGCGGGCGCGGGAAGGGCTGTGGCGGGCGATCTTGATGGTAGGCGATCATCAAGTCGCGCCAGATCTCCCCGGCGCCGTTTGCGCCGGCGACTTCTTCCATTGGCGTATTGTCATTGTTGCCCACCCACACGCCGATTGTCACGTCGGTTGTATATCCTAGCGCCCAAGAGTCGCGCCAGTCGTTGCTGGTGCCGGTTTTCGCTGCGGCGGGGCGTCCGTCGGGCAGTTCCATAACGTTGCCGCGTCCGAACATATACCAGCGCGCCTGATTATCGCTGAGGATGCTTGTAATCAGGTACGCGATTTGTTCGCCGCGCGCGCCGAGCGTCTGGCGACCGATTCCCGGCATCGAGAATTCCAACACTTCGCCGCGGTTGTTTTCAACTTTGAGAATGGCGGCTGGCGGTCGATAATAGCCGCCGTTGCGCAGGGTGTTGTAGGCTGCGCTCAGATCGAGCAAGCGCACTTCGTTGCTCCCCAGCGCCATTGCCAACCCATAGCGCGCCGGATCGTTGAATGTTGTAATGCCCATCCGGCTGGCAAGCTCGACGAAGTTCTCGATGCCGACGAACTCCAGCGCTTTGACGGCCGGAATGTTTAGCGAGTTGGCCAGAGCCATCCGCAGCCGTTGGGGGCCGTGCCAACTGTTGTCGTAATTGAACGGCGTGTAGATGCTGCCGTTGGATTGTGTGAACTCGGACGGCGTATCCCAGATGACCGTTGCGGGAGTCCAGCCGCGTTGCAGCGCCGCTGCGTAGACGAAAGGCTTGAGCGCCGATCCGGGCTGGCGTGGGGCCAGGGCGACGTTGACTTGTCCGTCGCCGGCGGTATCGTTGTAATCGATGCTGCCAACCATCGCCAGAATCTCTCCATCGGGCGAGAGGATGACCGCGGCAGCATTGTTGGCATTGCGTTCCCGTAGAGGTGTTTGGCCCTCGCTGCCTTCCATAATGCGCTGGCGGGCAATGCGTTGCGCCTCAGCCTGCCAGTGCAGATCTATGCTGGTGGTGACGCGCAAGCCGCCGCGATAAAGCATATCCGGGTAGTACTGCTCCAGCAGGTCGCGGACGTAGAACACGAAGTGCGGCGCAACGATATCGGTTGCAGGCGGCGTGAGTTCGATCGGCTGGCCGAAGATGCTGTCGGCTTGCTGTGGTGTCAGATAGCCATATTTGACCATCAGATCTAGCGTGTGTCGTTGGCGCTTGCGCGCTCCTTCCAGGTTAGTAAATGGGTTGATCAACGTGGGTAATTGAGGCAAACCGGCCAGCAGAGTCGCCTCGCCATCGCTTAACTCCCAGACATGCTTGCTGAAGTAGGTTTGCGCGGCGGCTTCTACGCCATAGGCTTGCGCGCCGTAATACACCTCGTTCAGGTAGATGCCCAGAATCTGGTCTTTGCTGTATTCCTGGCTGACGCGAAACGCCAGAATCGCCTCGCGCAGCTTGCGTTCATAGGTGATTTCGCTGCGTTCTTCCGGTGAGAATAGGATGTTGCGAACAAGCTGCTGGGTGATCGTGCTGCCGCCGCTGATGATCTCCTGGTTCTGGTAGTTGAGCCAGAATGCCCGCAGAATCCCGCGCATATCGACCCCGGGATTCTCATAAAAACCGGCGTCCTCGACGGCGATGGTAGCATCCTTGAGCATATGCGGAATCTGATCGAAGGGGATAATCGTGCGCCGCCCGACTTCCGGGCCGACCAACTCGTAGAGCAAGGTTTTGCCATCACGAGCATAGATGCGGGTGGTCTCGAACGAGCGATACTGGCTGATTTGCTGGGGATCGGGCAAATCCTGTCCGTAGTGATAGTACAACCCCATTCCAGCGGCGATCAGCACAAGCACGAAGAGTAACGTCAATTTGACGAAGGCCAGGAAAAGGCGCCAGAGAAAGAGCAGAGGGGTAAGACGACGGCGACGGTGTGATGATTTGGGTGCAGGTGTCGTAGACATCAGATCAACGACCAATCACCGGTGTTTCACTTGAACTATTGCACTCGCCCTCTAATTATAGCATGCCGCTCATAACATTGTAGACGTTTAACATACAGAGGAGCAGGGATAGATATATTCCCTGCTCCTGTCTCTGCAATCGCTCTGTAAAAGGCTCAGCTCGGTTTACGACCGAGTTGCGTCATATCAGTTGCTCTTACAACCGGACGGTCTCGCCGGTTGCGGGCTTCTCTTCCTCGACGATCGACACGTTTGTAGACGCAGGCGCACTCGTATTCACAGCCGCCTTGGCGCGGAAGTTGCGCACGCGGGTGATTGCGTTCTGAACGCGGACATCGGCGTTTTGCTCGTGGCCGCGTAGTAGCAGGCTTGCGCCGCCGAGCAGTAATACGCCGGGGAATATAAAGTCGATAAGGTAGAGCAGGGCCAGACCAAGGCCCCACAGGCCGCCCTGTACCGCCTCGCCCATACGTCCGGCCTTATGTTGGCGCTGGTAGATGTAGACGCCGGCGCCGCCGAGCAGCAATGCGGGGAGCAGCCACCACAACCGGAAGATAGCGAACATACCCAGAGCAATAAGCAAGATGCCGATAAATTTGGTCTGGTTGCGATTGAAGTTCATTATGGTCTCCTTGTGGGTAATCATTCCATTCTATGTATACGGTTCTGTTCTTGCCTGCCCATAATACGCCGGGCGGTTGGAGAATGTTGCAACCTCTGCGTTTGTGTATGGACGCTCTGCGGGCGGCATGGTATTATCCGCGCAAGAAATAGGCAACCCCGTGAATATGGCAATTGAACGCGCGTGATGCTTGCCGGATCGCGCGCTGCATACTGGGAGAGTGATCTATGCGCGATACTTATGCTGCCGAGCGCGTGCACGGCTTTGGTACGACGATTTTCAGCGAAATTACCACCCTGGCGATCCAACACGGTGCGATCAATCTCGGACAGGGCTTCCCTGACTTCGCCGGCCCGGAGTGGGTCAAACAGGCCGCTGCCGATGCGATCGCCGCCGATCTGAATCAGTATGCGCCGGGTATTGGCTTGCCGCGCCTGCGCAACGCGATTGCCGTGCATTGGGCGCGCAACGGCTGGCGCGAGATCGACCCCGATCGCGAGGTGACGATTACCAGCGGTGCGACCGAGGCGTTGTTCGGCGCGCTGATGGCTCTGGTGAATCCGGGCGACGAGGTGATCTGCTTTGAGCCATTCTATGATGCCTACGTCCCCGACATCACGATGGCTGGCGGCGTTCCACGTTTTGTTCGTCTGTATCCGCCGGTCGGCGGTGGTGTCGCTGATGCGCGGGCGGCTTCGTGGCGGTTCGATCACGATGAATTGGCGGCGGCATTCACTCAGCGCACTCGTGCGATCATCGTCAATACCCCGCATAATCCTACCGGGAAAGTTTTTACCCGCGCCGAGTTAGAGTACATCGCCAGGCTATGTCAGGAGCATGATGTTGTTGCGATCACCGACGAGGTGTACGACCAGATGGTCTATGATGATGTAGAGCATGTGCTCCTCGCGACACTGCCGGATATGTGGAAGCGCACGCTCACGATCAATAGCAGCGGCAAGACCTTTAGCCTGACCGGCTGGAAGATCGGTTATGCGATTGGCGCTCCGCATTTGACCTGGGCTCTGCGTCAGGCGCATCAATGGATTACCTTCGCCACGGCTACGCCGTTGCAAGCTGCGCTCGCCGTCGGTTTGGAGACGGCGCCTGAGCGTGGTTACTACGCCGAGTTGCGCGCCGATTACCGGGAGCGACGGAATCTGCTTACGCAAGTGTTAGGTGATGCTGGACTGCCGACGTTGCCGGTTGAGGGCAGCTATTTCATTATGGCGGATATTAGCAATACGGGCTTTGCCAGCGACGCCGAATTCTGTCTCTGGTTGACGCGCGAGATTGGCGTGGCGGCAATTCCGCCGTCATCGTTTTACGCCGACCATACCGATCTGCCCTTGTTGGCGCGCTTTTGCTTCGCCAAGCGTCTGGAGACGCTTCAGGCCGCGTCTGAGCGCCTGAAACGATTGGGTGACGCCAGTCGCGTTCTGGGTTGCTGAAGATTGTCGGCAGCCTCTATCACGATACACGATAAAGGAAAAGCTATGACGAGGCGGTTTGATGTCATTGGGTTGGGCGTTGCAACGTGGGATTTTATCGGCGTCGCGGCGGGCGATCCGATACTGGGGTCGAAACAAGCGTTGGCTCGTTGGATTGAGATGGGCGGCGGGCCGGTGGCTACGGCGCTGGTGACGTTGGCGCGTTTCGGCGTTCCGGTGTGTATGGCGGGCGCAGTGGGCGACGATGGCTATGGCGAACGCATCATCGCGGAATTGCAGCATGAGGGCGTTGCCGTCGAGGGTATGCAGGTGCGTCCGGGCGGTTCGCACATCGCCTTTGTGCTGGCCGAACCGGGACGTGACCGCCGCACCGTCTGGTGGCACAACGATCGTTCGGTGCTAGATCATATCGATCTTGATCCGGATCTGTTGAAAGCTGCGCGCATACTCCATATCGACACGCATATGCCCGAAGTGGCCCTGAAGGCAGCCCGGGTGATGCGCGAGGCGGGCGGTATGGTGATGATCGATTCCGAGCGTATGAAGGAAAGCACGCTGGCGTTGCTGCCGTACTGCGATGTGCAAATCGTCTCCGAGCGCTTTGGACGTGAGTCGACTGGCGAGGCGGAACCGGCCCGGTCGGCGCTCGTATTGCACGAGCGCTATGGTGCAATCGTAACGGTGACAGCCGGCGAGCGAGGGAGTTGGTGCGTTGCTCCAGGCGAGGCGTTTCACACTCCGGCTTTCGCTGTCGAGGTGCAAGATACCACCGGTGCGGGCGATGTATTTCACGGCGGTTTTTTGTATGGCTTGCTTCAAGGCTGGCCCTTGCCCAAGGTCGCACGTTTCGCCAGTGCGACAGCCGCCCTGAAATGTCGCGCGTTTGGTGGGCGGGCAGGGCTGCCGCGTCTCGATGACGTACTGGCGTTGATGGAGCAAGCCTGAGCATCACTGCCAGATGATGAGTCGGGCTGTCAGATTGGAAGCGGCGTGAATTGAATTTGGCGTCGAACGGGCGATCAGAACGCGATTTTTCGCCAGCGCATAGAGATGCTTTCGAGCAGGCCCATCGCCGCAAGGCATGTGATTGTGAACGTCCCGCCGTAGGAGATAAACGGCAGCGGGATGCCGGTTACTGGCATCAAGCTTGTAGCAACGCCAATATTAATGAGTACATGTAACAGGATCATCGCAAAGATGCCGACTGCGATAAGGCGGCCAAACATATCGCGCGCGCGTTTGGCGATGGAGACTGCTAGCCAGAGCAGCAGGCCCTGAAAGAGGAGCAGGACTGCCCCGCCGATGAAACCGAGTTCTTCGGCGATTACTGCGAAAATGAAGTCGGAATACTGGACTGGAATGTAGTTGCCCTGACTGAATGGCCCGTTTGTAAGTCCTGTCCCAAAAAGACCGCCCGAACTGATCGCATTCATTGACTGCTGAATATTGTATCCCTCGTTCGGATCGATTTTGGATGGATCGGTCAACATCCAATAGAACGTCAACATACGCGTGCGCTGTTCTTCATCGAGCGCTTCCCATCCGACGAACGCCACAGGTATTGCCAGAAATGCCAGCACGAGCAGTTGTTGCCAGCGCATGCCGGCAGTCCATGCCATTACCAGCCAGATTCCGCCGAACACCATTGCGGTGCCGAAGTCGGGCTGGAGGAGTACGAGCCCCAGTGGAATGGCGGTGATAAGCAAACTGCCAGCCTGAATCATCCAACTGCTGGCGCGATCTTCAAAGTGCGCCCAATATGCGGCGAGGGAAATCACGATGAAGAGCTTGGCCATCTCTGAAGGTTGGATCGTTCGGGCGCCGATCACCAGCCAGCTCTGAGCTCCCTCGCTGATCCGTCCGATCAACAGCACAGTAATCAGCAGAATGACAGTGATAATAAAGATGGGGCGCGCCAGGCTGGAAAAGAGTCGATAATCAATGAGCGCCATAAGCGCCATAACGATCAGCCCGGAGACAACATTGGCAATATGTCGTGGAAACAGCGCCTGGAAGGATGTTCCATATGCAGTTACTGCATTCAGCGTAGCGCTATAGACGCTGATGATGCCAATACTCAGCAGGGCGATAATGCAGCCAAGCAGAAACAGATCAAAATCACGCCAGAGTTTTTGTTCCATTGTCAAGTGTATGGCGGCAGCTTACGTGCAGACGCCCCGCTCTAACAGCGAGGCGTCCGAGGATTTTAACATGCGCAGGCGTCTACTCGTAGATCCAGGCGTCGGTGCTGCGCTCCCAGTCGACCAATTCTTCAGTTTGGAAAAAGAGTTTGACTTCAGCTTCCCCATTTTCTGGCGAGTCTGATGCGTGGATCAAGTTGCGTCCGATCTCCACGGCAAAGTCGCCGCGAATAGTGCCCGCCGCTGCATTTGACGGATTCGTCGCGCCAACGGTGTTGCGCACCATCTGGATAACGCCATTCCCGCCGATGACCGCAACAACAACAGGGCCGGAAGTGATATACTCGACCAGGCTGGCGAAGAAAGGTTTGCCTTCATGTACAGCATAATGCCGGCGAGCTAACGCATCATCGATGCGCATCAGCTTCATTCCCAGCAACTTCAACCCTCGCTGCTCAAGACGGCTCAGGATCGGGCCAATCAAACCGCGTTGCACAGCATCAGGCTTTAAGATAATTAGTGATCGCTCCATAAGTGAGCCTCAAACCCTCTCAGTTACATTAAATTGGTACCGCCTCACCGATCCGTTTGGCAGCGCGACGCATCTCCATCTTTACTAGACCGAGATTGACCGTACGCTGTGTAATCACCACCAGAATAAGATCTTTTGCTTCGAGGACCAGGATTGAACCGTCTTTGGCATCAATAATAGCATCAACAAGTGAACCTACTCCGATTTGCTTCGTTGCTTTGTCAATCTCGCCAAAGACGGCTGCTGCCATTGCGCCGAGCATCTCGGCGTCTTCTTCGTCGAGCAACGTGCTTGCGACCACAAGCCCGTCTTTGCCAACGAGTAGACTTCCAATGACCCCTTCGACCCGGATCAGACTCTCAACGATCCGCCGCATAGACTGACCTTTCGTATTATCGTTATAGGGCCGGGAGCAAATTATAGCTATCCGGCGAATGTATGACTATATGCATCGATTGCTTCACGGAACCGGTTTTGTTTAGAGTAGGCGTCGCCTAGCATGCGATACAACTGACGCAGAATCGATGGGTCTTCAACATCGGCGACCAATTCTTCGATTTCCTCGACTATCTGGTCTACGAGTTGCCCCTCTTTGATCATATGCTTGTATTGCCACATCATCAGATCATAACGTCCAGTTTGCCCGCCAATGCGCGCGACAGATAGCCCTAGCGCATGATTCTCCGGTTCGGCTTCAAGTTGATTCAAGTAGGCATCGAGCATCTCATCGCCGGTTGGCACGAATTCAGCCAACGATTTGATCTTGGCTTTGCCAGACGTAGTACGGGCAGATAAACTTGCTCGCGGCGCTTCGCGTTGCGGCCGCGTCTCTGCGCGTTTCTCATCACGCGGCGGTCGTGATGTGCCGGTGCTGGGCGTCTCGCGTTGCGCCGGAGGTTCCGGCGGCGTGGGGCGACGTTGCGCTGGCGCCGATTCTTCCGGCTTTTGGACTATCTCCGGTTGCGCTGTTGGCGTTGATATGTTCCAGACATTGTCGAGCGATTCGAGCGATTCGGGAACAAACGCGGCGTCTTCAGGTGAAAGCGGCTTGGGCTCCTCAGGCGGCCGCGGCGTCGTGCGTTTGGCCGGGGCAATCGCTTCTGCTGGCTGTTGATCGACAATATCAAAGTCAAACTCATCAATATCACCACTCGGTGTTGCTGGAGTTGATGGTTGTTGCGTTCGGTCGGTTTTAGTCTCAGCTTTCAATTTTGCCGCAGCTGACTCGATGGCTTCAATCTCTTCTGCGCTCAGTTTCAGCCCTTTCCGATGGGGCGTTTCAGTATCTTCAGGCTTTTCTGTCTGTACAGGCTCTGGGGCGCTTTCTGGCGGAGCTATATCAGCGCTCGCCGCATTAAGCGCGGCGGTCTCTTCCTCGCTTAGGCCAAGCTCAGCGAGCGTCAGCGGCTTGATTTCAGGTTCTTCCTCTTCGGCAATATCTGTCGGTGGGCCGGAGACCGCGCTGTCCAGGCCAAGCTCGGAGATTTCTTGTTCACTGAGGCCAAGATCATCCAGTGAGAAGGGAGTAAGATCGGGTTCGACTTCCGCTGCTGGCGGAGTATATGGCGTGGTGGCTTGCGGCGCTGGCGTTTCTTCAATGAGCTCTGCACTTGCCTCCACTGATTCTTCTTCAGCTTCCAGATCGATGATCTCGTTGCCGTCGCGAAGTTCGATCCCGGCGCGATGAATGGCCCAAGCAATTTCTTCAATACGCTCCGCTTCAGATTCAGGATCGCTCACTACCCCGATAATGTCGGTAAGGTCGACAAATCCCTGATCTTGGCCAAGGTGCAGCAGTCTTTCGAGAGCCTCTTCTTCTTGTGATAGCGAAGCTAGAGGCCCGGTGCCGATGCGTTGTACATCTGTCTGTGACTTAGAGGTCTCTTGCTCGGTCAGTATCTGTTCAAATTCGCCCAGGTGCAAATTCTCGAGCTCTTCTTTGGTGAGTCCGAGTCGGCGTTCTTCCGAATCGGGTGAGGCGATCGAGCCTAAGGACAGCCCTTCATCGCCAAAATCGAGATCGTCAAATGAGAAAGGTTGAAGTCCCTCTTCGCTGAAATCTGGCAAAGCTTCGCCTCTTGCTTTGGGCGTTTCAGGCGCGGGCGCATCGGCTTCATCGAGGCCAAGGGAGGCGATTTCGTCGTCGGAGAGGCCGAGTTCGGCGAGGGAGAGGGGTTTGATTTCGGGCTCTTCCTCGGCGATTGGCGGCGCTTCAGGCGCAGACGCGGCGGCTTCATCGAAGCTAAGGGAGGCGATTTCGTCGTCGGAGAGGCCGAGTTCGGCGAGAGAGAGGGGTTTGATTTCGGGCTCTTCCTCGGCGGCAAATTCGGGCTTTGGCGTTTCAGCTGATAGCTCCGGCGATTCTGCGACGATGTCGCTCTCAATGGCAACTTCGTCATCGCGGAGCGAAACATTATCACCAGAGAAGAATGCTAGACCTCCGATATCCATGTCTTCTGAAGATGCTGCTGGCAACGGCAAAGCTTCATCAGCATCGATCTCATCATCAGCTTCAATCTGCTCGCGACGTTTTTTCAGCTTGGCGAAGATCGAAGGCTCTTGCTCGTTGCTTGCGGACTCCTGGCGTAAGAAGTCTGGTTGCTGTTTTGCGGAAGGCTCTTGCCAGCTATAGGTTTTGGTATGATCAATAGCGTCGATCTCGCCAGGCAGCGGCAGCCCTATATCCGTACTTGAAGGGGGTGCGGACGTCGCTTCATCCGTATTTTCAAGCGAAAACGGTTGGAGAGATGGCGGAAGCGAGCCGGAATTCAGCGACTCTATCTGGTCAAGATCAAGCGACTCAAGGGAGAATGGCTGTACATTGCCCAATGTGTCCTGATCAACTCCAACATCTGAAACGTTGGTTTGCGTTTGAGAGGAGTCTACAATTGACCAATCGAAAGGTTCAATGCCCAGCAGATCTTCGTCTGCAGAGCCTTGCGAAGCAACAGTTTCAGCTGGCTGATCTGGTTCTTGAAATCCAGTTAAGTCCTCGTTGGGCAGCCCAATATCATCCAGAGAGAAGGGTTGTGGCTCTGCTTCTGTAGAATCGGGAGACGCCGGCTGCATCGAGGCTTTATCTATTTCTGCGCGTGAGTCGAGGGATTCGGCGTCAATTTGATCATTCGAAGATACGCCGGTTTCAGAGAGCGAGTCAAGGGCGCTGATCTCTTCTTCGGAAAGTCCGAGGTCTTGCAGGGAGAATGGTTTGAGATCGGCTTCATCACTGGCGGCGGCGGGAATAGTGGTTTCAAGCGATTCGGGTTTCTCAGAGGTTTCAGATGTCTCGTGGATCGCGGTGATTTCATCTGCAGTGAGACCAAGATCTTCGAGCGAGAACGGCTTCAGATCGGGTTCTTCGAGATCGACGTCCGGCGCTTTGGCAGGCCCAGCGGAAGCTGCGCTGCCTGAAGGCTGTTGCTCTTCCTCAGTCTGTTCCGCCATCGCCAGCAGAGAGGCCAGGAAATCGTCATCGTTCGAAGAGAGCCCGGCGGCGCCCTCAAACTTCTGGGAGTCATTGATTGCGTCTATCCAGGCGCCGCCAAAGAAGCTGTCTTCTTCAGTCTGGACTGTAGATGACGCTGCGACTGCGATGCGCGCCTCTTCCTCGCGGGCCTGGCGCGCTTCTTCTTCAGCCTGGCGTTCTCGGGCTTCGCGTTCGCGCAACTCTTCCCATGCGGCTTGATCCCACTCAGGCAGGGTTACGTTTGGCTCGCTCAAATCCGGCAACGTATCGAACACTGCGTTGGCCACGGCCTGGTAAGGTTCAAGCTGTTGAGCGATCCGCCAGTATCGTTCGCCTTCGGGATCGCCGCCGGCTAATTTGATGTACCCAAGTAGAAGGTTTGCCTTGAGGACTTCGTTGTTGCCGGTTAGGATACTCTGACATTCGGCGACCGCTTTCTCTTCCTGCCCGTCGCGCCAGAGCGATTCGGCCAGTCCTATGCGTGCATCGAGGCGGTTGGGGGATTCATCCAGAACGCTGCGGAATTCCTGGATTGCTTGAGGGAACATATGGCCTTTGGCATAGAGTCGAGCTAACCCCGATCGACTGAGGCGGAGCATCGCATGTTCATTGCCCCAAACTTCAGTGTATAGTCTGAGGAGTTGGCTACGCAATTCGGCCATGTCAGGTCGTATTTCAAGCGCTTGCTCAAATTCTGATACGGCTCGCTCAGATTTTCCCTGGCGTTCGTAGGTTATGCCAAGGCCAACGTGAGCCGGAATATTATCGGGATCGGAGTGTAACACCCGTGTAAATGCCGTTTCGGCTTGATCAAGCTGGCGGTTGGCGAGATATGCTTCACCGAGAATGCGATATGCTTCCAGGTTATCGGGAAAATATTCCAGAATGTGATGAGCCATAGCGATGGCGTGTTCGCTATGGTTTTCTTCAAGCAACTGGCGAGCCTGATCATATGCAGTTTGCAGGCTTATTGCAGCCATCCTGGCGCCTCCTGCTTATTCATAATGAGAATCGGGGACAAGGTGAAAATATTTACGATTGAGAGGATGTTTACTTTCATTGAGAGCGACAAGGTGTAGATAATATGTAAAGTTTGTAGTTATTATAACGTAGGCGTCAAGAGAATGCAATCTATGTCTATATTTAGTCTGTCTTGGGGTGAAACAGTGATACTGTCGGTATGAATTGACACATCATAATATGTGTTGCATTGTAGCACGGAAGATCTAGCGTTGCAACAAGTTATTGACGATCAAGGCATAGGAATGAGGCTCAACGTGATTGAAGGAGGCTTTACGCTATGACGACCCAGGACATTATTCAGCTAACGGCGGCTCATACATTATACGATTGGAGTGTGCAGTCGGCGGTCAATGCTGTCGCGATCGATTATGCCAGGGGCATCTATTTCTGGGATGTTCATGGCAAGCGTTATATGGATTTTAATAGTCAGTTGATGTCGGTAAATATTGGCCACAGCGACCCACGTATCATTGAAGCGGTGCGTCGTCAGATGGAGCGGGTCGCTTATGTTGCGCCGAACGTCTTTACTACCGACATGCGCGCCGAAGCCGGGCGTCTGCTCGCCGAGATTACGCCGGCCAACCTGACCAAAAGCTTTTTCACGAACGGCGGCTCTGACGCGGTTGAGAATGCCATCAAGATCGCGCGCCTCTACACAGGGCGGCACAAGATTATTGCGCGCTATCGTTCGTATCATGGTGCGACCGCTGGTGCTATAAGCCTGACCGGCGAGCCGCGTCGTTGGGCCGCCGAGCCGGGTATTCCAGGGGTCGTCCATGTTCACGATGCCTACCCTTACCGTTGCCGGTGGTGTCGTGACAGGGGGGCATGTACGCTCGATTGCCTCAATCATATCGAAGATACGATCCTCTTTGAAGGAGCGCAGACGATTGCCGCGGTAATTGTTGAGCCGGTGGTTGGAACGAACGGCATCCTTATTCCGCCCGATGGCTACCTGCAAGGACTGCGCGAGTTGTGTACGAAATATGGGATCGTTCTCGTAGCCGATGAAGTGATGAGCGGCTTTGGGCGCACCGGCAGGTGGTTTGCGATTGAGCATTGGAATGTGCAGCCCGACATTATGACGGTCGCGAAGGGCTTGACCAGTTCCTACATCCCGCTCGGCGCAGCAATCGTGAGCGCTGAGATCGCCGATTATTTTCAAGATCGTATGTTATCCGCCGGATTGACCTACAATAGCCATGCAGTGGCATGTGCAGCAGCGGTGGCTTGTATCAATGTCTACAAAGATGATCGCTTGATCGAGAATGCTGCGGCGATGGGCGCCGTGCTAAAAGCCGAATTGCAACGTCTGACTGAGCGTCACGTGTGCATTGGCGAGACGCGCTCTATCGGCTTGTTCTCGGTCGTCGAATTAGTCAGCGATCGGGAAACGCGCGAACCGCTCGCGCCGTTTAATCCGACTCCGAAAGATATGGCGTTGATGAATCGCTTGAATGCATTTTTTCGTGAGAACGGATTGTTTACGCTCGCGCGTTGGAATACGTTCTTTGTTAACCCGCCGCTGTGCATTACTGAAGAACAACTGCGTGAAGGTCTAGACATTATCGATCGCGGTCTCGATCTTATGGACGCCGCCATCGCTGCGAGTTAGGACATCCAAGTTGCTCTTGTAGGCGCAATGATTACATATTGTCGTAGAAAAAGTTCGAAGTATTAACCAATTCTTAAAGATTATGTGTTATGATTGATGGAGGCAGTCCAGGTTGCCTGCAGCTACACCGTGGTTGTGTAATCTACGTCAATATCCCTACAACGTCTCAACCTGCTGTTTTGCTATGTGATCACGGGGCTTGTGCAGCCAGACGGATGCTGGAGGTACGTTGGCACACAAAGCGACAGCGTGGCGTGTGATTCGTCTCTGGTGTGAAATGAATAGTTGATGATGCGGAGGTTGTTGATGAACGCCATATCGATGCAGGTTGAACACGATGCACGAGAAGCAGGATATCGGGTGCTTGAAGTTGAGCAATTGCGCTTCAACCGCTGGCTTCTGGCGCTGGTTGATTATGCCGGTGCGAATATTCTGGTGATGGTGCAGCAACGCTTGCTGATCGGATCGGCGGATGTACAAGATCTCGCGGAGCTGATTCGCCTACGGCACTTTGATTATGGTATGTTGTTGTCTGTCGATGGGAAATTCAGCGCTGCGGCGCAAAGTACAGCTCGCGAGTTGCGTATGACTCCGATCATCTTGTGCCACGCATTCCCTCCGGCATCAGTCACGCCTGATCTAGCGCCGCTCCTCGAAGCGGTGTAGCCTCGTGCCGAAAGCGTTTGCCTTCTGACTCGCGATTATCGTCCAGGCGTGATCAGCGTCCTGGGCGTTTGTTTGTCATCACTCTTCCCAGATAGATTGTTGGGGCGTTTCCATCGGCTCGAAGTGCAGCGCCGGCGTATCTCCCACGGGGATGTAGCGCACGAGCGTAAGTTGCGACCACTGTTTTTTGCGGTAGGGTCGGTAAGGCGTTACATAATCGCGCACGCCTGCCGCACTGGCATAGGTGATGACTTCAGGCGTGTACCCGCTGGCCACAAGGTAGGCATCCACCATGCTGTAATCCCCTCCGGCTCGCGTGTGCGCCAGCCAATCCACATATTTGAGCATCTGGTTGATCACGTTGACATCGCTGATCAAGTCCTTCTTCAGCTCGATAGCTTTATAGCGCATAATAGTTGGCGGGAAGCTGCGCGAGAGCCGTTGAGTTGTGTAGCCAAAGATGTCGATGCGATCCATATAAACAACCGGCTTTTGGGGTGATGCATGCACCTGGTTGGCTACGTAATCCCAGCGGCCAAACATGGCGACGGCTTCCGGTCGCCGCACGGTTAGCGCATGCGCCAGCCAGGCTTGCAGCAGCGCTTCGTGGGCGACGATCCCCTTGCGCACATAACGATTCACGAGCGCGTCGATGTTGATCTCGTGGCCGGCGAGTGCTGCGCCGCGCGCCGCAATCCGAGCGTGGTAGAAGTCGGATTGGTCGGGAAAGATGCTCCCGTTGTTGGTGGCAAGAGCGTATCCATTGGTGGAAGTTTGGGATGGTTCGTCGTTTCCGGGGATGCTCAACCCGGCGACATCGGCGTTGCGGCGCAACAGCAGATCCACCATCACCTGGGCTTCGTCGTTTTCGACCTGGATAAAGCTGCGTTGCTCGAAGACGCGCAGTCCGCGGGCCACGCCGTGAATGTCGCCTTGCAGCACCTCGTCCATATCCAAGCCGTGGGTGAAGAAGGCCGGGTCTGGCCGAAAGAACACCACCCAGCGCAGATCTTCTTCGCGTTGTTGGCGGTAGAGCAGATTGCTGCGATCGTCGTCGGGGCGAGCGTTGGGGAACGATGATCCGGGATAGTTCTCCAGGGCGGCGGTGGCGGCTTCGGGGACAATCGCCGTAATGCGGCCTACGCCGTAGATCGTGCGTTCGCGGAAGAAGAAGATGAGATCGCCGGGGCGCACCGTGAGATAATCGGCCAGAGTCAACTCGGCGGCGGTGCTCCACGAGGGATATTCAGGCCGTCGCATAAGCGTTCCGTAGACGCCAAACTCGACATAACGTCGCAGTGCATCTTCGTCGGACAGGTTGACGATGTAGCCAGACATATTGGTGCGGCGCGCGTAACCTTGCGCGTCAGGGATTGACGCCGTTTGCGTTAGGATAGTAATTACAGACGATCAATTCCTCTACGTTTCCACGTTTCTTGCCATCGCAGTTGATCTTGCGGCTGGCGTAGACTCGACTGGCATACATCGTCTGGTGCAGCGGCCCCTGCTCGTAAAGTGAGCGCGCCAGATCGGTGTATGAATTACTGAGCATAACATAGACGCCGCGCGCGCTGAGTTGTGCAAACACGTCGGCCAGGCGACGTTGTTCGGCTTCGTCGAAGGTCTGGCCTGTGTAATGCGTGAACGACGCGGTCGTGCTGACCGGCACATAGGGCGGATCGAAGTAGACGAGATCGCCGGGCTCAGCGCGGTGCAAAACATCGGCGAAGTCTTCGACGTGCAATGCGACGCCTTGCAGCATCCCGCTCACCGCCCGCAGATTATCCTGGTCGCAAATGAGCGGGTTTTTGTATCTCCCGAACGGCGCGTTGAACTGACCTTTATTGTTCAGCCGATACAGCCCGTTGTAGCACGTGCGGTTGAGATAGATCGTTCGGGCGGCGCGTTCTATTTGACTGCGTTGATCGAAGCCTGGCTGGCGATCCCACCGACGTATTTCGAGAAAATAGTCCTGATCTTGCACGTGAGGAGCATGATGTTGCAGGACTCCAATCAATGCTTCCACATCATCGCGAATAACTTCGTAGACCAGCATCAACTCGTGGTTGGAATCGCTCAATGCTGCGCCGACGGGTAGTCTGCCATTGTTGGCGAGGTGGAAGAACAGCGCGCCGCCGCCAACGAATGGCTCGTGATAGCGTCGAAAATGCGCGGGCAAACGCCTGGTTAATTCAGGCAACAACTGCCCTTTGCCACCCGCCCACTTCAAGAATGGACGTGCTGCTTGAAACAAAGGAAGCTCCAGGTTTATGGCTACAGTGGGCGATTGTCTGGGCATATTCCGAACGCCATAGCTATAGAGACGATGCTCTGTCGCGGCAACGGTGCGTCGCCGACAAAACGCGCGCTCATAATGCCTGACGTTGGTGAACAAGAATAATACTCTCAATTGCTTGAACGGTCAACGCGGCGCGCGACGCGCGTGTTCAGAACGTTCGTTTGATAATGTCCGGTATTGTACCATGCGCAGGCTGGCGAATGCGGCTTGGAAAGACCGCGTTTCGCGAAATCGGCTTGCTCGCAAACGCGGTGCGATCTGGATGACCATCAAATGGTATGAGTTACGCGGTCGCACCGAGTAATGCCGGATTCGCCTTCGGCGGATTTGAACTGGCTTCCCTGGGCGGTCTGGTAGTTGGCGCGTAATTTGAGCAGTATCATTTTGCCCAGTGTGTATGTGAGATAGCTGGGATCATAAATGCCGCGGCGGGCTTCGTGCGCAGCGGCAATCGGCGCCATATAGGCATGTTCCTCAAAGAAGCGGGCCGCCTCTTCAATTGTCATCGCTTCGGTATGGAGTTTAATCGCGCAGATCAGCCGACAATCGCGCATCAGTGCATCGCCGAGTTGTGCCAGGCGTAGATGTGGGTCGCTGTTGCCATAACCTGCTTCGAGCAGCATATGTTCGGCGTAGTGGGCCCAACTCTCGATGTGCGCATAGGACCAGAATGCTTTGGCGAGCCAGGTGGAGAAAGGTATTCAGCGCCTCTTCAACCAGAATGCGGGGAAGTCCTGGCTCCAGGTTGTGGCGGGCGATCTCCAGGGCGGCGGGAAAGTGGCGTAGATGCCTGGTCAATGCTTCGACGCGAACCTTCAGCGGCGCGTATAAGCGCTTGAGGTATCCATCAACGATACCAAACGATAATGAACAGGCCGCATGTCACCCTGAGCGGAGCGAAGGGTCTCAGCGTCCCCGATAGCCGGGATTCTTCGCTTTGCTCAGAATGAC
>JANQID010000029.1 GCA_028282325.1 Chloroflexaceae bacterium
GACATCAGGCAAGTTGCGCAGGCCGAAAACCGGGCGCTCGGTCGATGTGACAAACGGCGCGAGCAACGCATGCTCGGCGGCGGTAAAGTGATCGCCCCAACGGTCGGCGGAGGACAAGGTCATACGGAAAGCTCCATCTGCAACGTCACAGCAACGCCAGCAATATGGCGCATTATAGTATAGGATGTGAAAGCGATTAGCCCAACTATGAACGGCAGAATAGATCATTTTCTCGCCGGGCCGACGTTCGTCATTGACACCGCTCCATTTTCGCCTCATACTACTACGGCAACGCTAGAACCACATCCTCACCCGCAAGACAAGGCTTATCAATCACCAATCGAACAGGAGTGTGATCAATGGAAGAGATCGTCAAGCTCGTTCAGGAACGCACGGGGCTGAGCGAAGAGCAAGCCAGAAGTGTGGTAGAGACGGTGGCCGGATTCATCAAAGACAAGCTGCCTGAGCCAATCGCCGGACAGATCGACTCGGTATTGAGCGGCAATATGGGCGACATCGCCGATCAGGCGCAATCGATGCTTGGCGGCCTGGGCGGTATGTTCGGCGGCGAGAAAAAAGACTGATCTTTCTGCCGGTATCACCCGGACAAGCGGGACGCGTCGCGTTGTCGCGTCTCGTTTTTTGTGCCATGGCGCTTGCCTATCGCCCATCATCGCCGCCGATCCGGGCCCTGTTGTTCATCCCAGAATGGTACAATGCAGGCCAGCGTAACGTTCATCCGTCAATCTGCGTACATCATATGTCACATCGCCACACCGAACCGCGTTCCCCAAGCATAACAGCGACATATTATCATCACAGGAGGCCCTGTCTATGAAAAAGTTGCAACAGATTGCGGGAACCCTCGGCGACATCGCTCAAAGCGAAGAGTTCGAACAATTCGCCATCGACGCGCGCGATTTTCTTTCGGCGCGCGAACGCGGCGAAGCCGAGGGCACGCAAATCACCCAGATGACGGTAGACATTGACGAAGCCGCCGAGGTTGTTAACCGCAGCTTTCGTAAGCAGGAGAAATCCGGCCAGCCGATCAACGTTATTTCGCCGGTCGTGGTGCCGAAAAGCAATCGCTCATACCTGTGGATTGTCGGCGTCATAGGCTTTACCTTCATCGGGATTTTCGGATGGATGTCCACCGCGTTGCTTGATGCAATCATGGGCGTTTTCATTGATAGTAACATCACACTGTTGCTCTTCGGCCCGCACTACTGGCTGTTCATCCTGGCCTACGCGGGATTTAGCTGGTGGAAGAACAGCTATGTGATGATCCCCGACGGATGCCAGGCATTGATTACTCGCTTCGGAAAACTCGAAACGATCGTTGGGCCGGGGCGCACATGGTTGTGGGATCCGTGGAAGAAAGTCAGCTACATCGTCAACACGACGAAGGAATATCCCTACAACGCCCCTATTCGCGAAGCGCCAACCGCCAGTCGGGTGAATGCTTCCGTCGATCTCTTCTTGCAATTCCGCGTCGAGAATCCGTCCGAGTTTATTTTCACCCTCGGCGGTGCAAACGGATTCGCTGAAAAGCTGACCAATGCCATCAGCGAAGTCACCCGCGCGCTGATCTATGAGCAGAAAGCCGAGCACATTTATGACCTGGTCGGCGAGAGCACCCAATCGCTGCTCGACTCGCTCAACCGACAGTTTTTGCCGTCCGTGCGCTTTGTCAATGCGAACATCACCCACGCCGAGCCATCCAGCCAGCAATACCGGATGGACCTCGCCGCGCCGGAGATGATACGGGTTGCGAAGGAAGCCTATACCTACGAATATGAACTAAAGCTGCGGAAAGAGCAAGACGAAGGTGCGCTCAACAAAGAACTCGCCTCCTCACGCGAAACACTCTCTGAAATTCGTGCGGACATCGCCGCCTACCAGGCGCAAATGGATACCGCCCGCGAGAAGGAGATGAACCGCGCCAATGCCTACACAAGCCAGTTGTTGGTGGAGGCGGAGAGCGAAGCGAAAGCCAATGCCGCCCTGCTCGAAGCCCAGGCGCTGGATATTCGATCGATGAATAGCGCCTACTTCCCGGAGATCTTGGAATATCGCTTCCAGCAAGACATTCTCGCCAAGCTGGAAGCTATCTCTGAAAAGCTGCCGCAGGTGATCAATATCGGCGCTGATGCCGACAAGAACCTTGACTTTATGGAAATCGCCCGCCGGATCCTCGGCGTGACCGAAGTTACTCTGTACTCCGATGACGATCTCTATGCGATCCGCCAGCGCATCAACGATATGACGGCGCGCATCAAAGAGCGTTCGGTGCGGATTAATAAACTGACGCAGGATGAACCGGCCCCGGTGATCGCAGAGGAGGACGCACTATGACAACTACAGCCGTACGCAAAGTAGACTTCTCGAAGATCAAGGAGGTCGTCGCTACCTGGAATAACATCCGCCAACTGCTTCGAACCGGTGAAGAAGGCGCTCTGGTTCCGGTGGTTATTCCCAAAGATCGGCGCGGGTTTTTCCCGCTCTACCTGACTGGGTTCGGCTTGTACTGGTTTATGGTGATGATCGTCGGTATCTTTGCGGGCAGCCGATTGATCGCCGGGGCAGCCGGATTCCTGGGCCTACTGATCATCGCCATCGCGATTTTGAGCTGGTGGCGCAGTGCTATCATCGAAATTGAGCAAGGCACCACCGGCATCGTATCGAGCTTCGGCAAGATCATCGGCACCTTGTCGCCGGGGCGGCATTATCTCTGGTGGCCCTGGACGAAAGTCGAGTTTATCGTGGACACCTCGACGGAGATACCGTATACGGCGCCGGTTCTCGCCTGCCCGACCAAAAACAATGTACCGCTCAAGTCAATCGAGTTTTTCCTGAAGTTCCGCATCGAAGAGCCGATCGCATTTGTGCAGAACATTGGCGCGTCGAATTTTGATATTGTGCTGAGCAGCGCGGTGCAGGATGCCATTCGCCAGCGCAGCCGCCAGGTGGAGACCGAACGCGCCTACGACCTGCGCGGCAGCGATGTCGGCGATATGCAGGATTATCTCAATCGCTTGATGAAGCGCTACGGGGTGCGGATCATTGGCGCAAATATTCCCGACGTGCAGCTCCCCGACCAATATCAGCAACATCTTGCGACCCGCGAGCGGGTGGAGAAAGAATTGTCCGCCTACGCACGTGAGTGGGAGTTGATCCGCAAACAGCGCCTGGATTCGCTGTTGATGGAAATTGAGCGCGCGAAGAAAGAACGTGATGCCCGCCTGGTTGAGGTGAAGACAGCGCTTAATCAGGCGCGTGAGGATGTGGCGAAGGTGTTGCAGGAGAGTGAAACCGCGGCCCAGAAGGTGCGCTGGGAAATCGAGGCGCGCGGGCGTGCGGCGCTAAAAGCGGCGGAAAATGAAGCCAAAGCGCTGCGTCACCTCGGCACCGCCTATAAAGACAACCGCGCTATTCTGCAATACGAATTGGCGACCCAACAGCTCCAGGTCGCCGAGCGCCTGGCATGCAGCGCGCCGCGCCCGATTCTGCTCAAGAGCGAAGGCGGCGAGCAGTCTGCGCTCTCGACGCTGCTGCTGGCGCAGGTTCTGCCGTCGATATTGAACTCCGGTGGTGCAGCGCCGACGAATGGAGGCGATCACCGAACTGAAACGCAGAGACCGGTATCGAACCTCTCATCCAACCAGCTTTTGCAGGGCTTTCTGGAGCAGCCCAATCGTACAGAAGAGAATTAGAGCGACATATCGCGCTTCTGATTATCGGAATGTTGAGTTAGAGCGACTCAACATTCCGATAACTGTATTCTAAGCGTGCGCCGCATACGCCCGAAGTAAGCGATAGAATCCCAGCAGCAGCACGGCGCCGATCAACAACGCCAGACTGATGAACTCCAACCCCAGATCGTTCGCCAGCACGCCAACGAGAGCCGGCGCCAGCGCTCCGCCAATCACGGCGGCGGAGATCTGAAATCCGACGCCGTTGGCCGCATGCGCCGCGCCAAGCTGTCCAGGGGTGATCGCGATCAGGGACGGAAAAATGGGCGCCAGCGCAAGCCCCATCACCACCAGACCGGCGAAGTCGAGCCAGGGACTCAGATTAAGCCAGAAGAGCAGCGCTCCGATAATCACGCCGATGAAGCTCGCGTGCAGCAAGGAGGCGACGAGCGCTCGGGCCGCGATCGCGCCAAAGACGAAACGTCCCACGGTCAAGCTGCCCCAGTATACGCTGATCCAACTCCCGGCGATGGCATCCGGCAACGCGCGACCCTCGGTCAGCAGCGTGTACGACCACTGGCCGGCTGTAACTTCAACACCCGAATAGATGCCAAAAATGATGATGCTCAACCAGATGCCGGGGAGGCGCAACGTGCTCCAGATCGAAGCTGTCGGCGGCGCGGCGGCTTCGGCATTGGCGTTGGCGTTCGTAACCGGCCACGCCTTGCGGGTCAGGATGAAGCCAATGGCCAGCGAGGCGTGGGCAACGCCGGCGACAGCATATCCCCAGCGCCAGGATGCGCCGCTCGCCAGCGTCGTTGTCATAACGAGCGGCCCGATCGTCGCGCCGACGCCGAAACAAGCATGCAGCCAGTTGAGCGTGCGGGGGCTGTGCTGCATCGCCACATAGGTGTTCAATCCGGCGTCGATCGCTCCCGCGCCAAAGCCGGACATCCCGGCAAGACCGATCAGCATCCACCAGTATGGCGCCAGGGCGTAGCCAACCAGACCGATCGCCGTTGCCAGCCCGCTCAACACCAACACATTACCGATCCCCAGATGTGTGAGCAACGCACCGCTGTTGACGCTCGCTAGCAAATAACCGACGGTGAATAGCGCCAGCAATATGCCGAGGGCGTCGATGGGAAGTCTGAACGAAACGCGCATCGACGGCCACGCCACGCCGAGCAATCCGTCGGGCAAACCCAGCCCGATGAAACCCAGATACGCCAGCCCGATCAGAAGATACGTTGAGTGCCGAGAGCGAATGCTCATTTATGCCACCTGCGGTTGCTGAGCTGCCGACGACGGCGGCAGACGCAGCGCCGCCAGCGCCGTAATAAAGAAAAATATCGCGGCTGTCACCAGGAAAATGCCCCGTAGTCCGATCCACGCCGCGACGCCGGCCCCTATCAGCGGTGCAACTCCGCGTGCTGCCGATAGAACAGAATTGTCAAGGCCGTAGACGGCGCCCTCTTCGCCGGGCTGCGTATAGTTGGCCAGAAGCGCGCTTAAGGCCGGCGTCGCCCCGCCGAGCGCCGCGCCGCTCAATGCCTGCAGCAGGAGCAGTTGCCATGCTTCTGTGACAAAACCCTGCATCACATACAGCAGCGCCGTGACAAATGCTGAAACTATCAAGATCTGTCGATGACCAATCCGATCTCCCAATCGACCTAGATAGATGGCCGTCGCAGTTCCGGTAGCCGAGGATAGCCCTACCATCAGGCCGGTGAGCGTTCCAAGGCGCTCTGTGCTGGGCAGCAGCAGTTGAATAAACAGCGGTGCAAACGGCACAATCGTTGTTCTTCCCAGCCCGATAAGAAAACGGAGCGTGTATGCCAGCGCCACCCCTTGTGATTTGATAATTCGCCCCCAATCGCCGATAACGCCGCCGCTGCGCCGGGCGGCCTTGCGCGGCGTTTTTGTGCTCGCAGGTACGCCGAACAACACCAAAAAGCCCGCGATGAGCAACGATACCGCCGTAATGATGAACGTGATGCGAAAGCCCATTGCATCGGCGATCACACCGCCGATCAGCGGCCCGGCGGCGATGCCGCTCCATAGACCGAACTGCAGAAGGCCCATCGCGTACCCCAGGCGATTACGCGGCGCCATACTGGCGACCAGGGCGTTGTTCGCCGAGATCACGCCCGTGATCACTCCCTGGATCGCGCGCAGCAGCGCCAATTCCTCCGCCGAGCGCGCAAAGGCCATCAGGAAGAGAATAATCGCGCCGCCGAACATAGAGCGCTCAACCATCAGCTTGTATCCGAAACGATCGGCCAGTGCGCCCCAGATCGGCGACGCGATCGCCATCGTCACCGCCTGCGACGAAAACACCATGCCGGTCCAGAATTTCAGGCTGAGGCCGGTGTTTGTGCCCAGATCGTAGACATACAGCGGCAAGAACGGAAACATCACTGCAAAGCCGGCAGCCGAGATAAACTGAGCGACAAGAACAATCCAGAGCGTGGTTTCCCAACGAGAATGAGGTGTATGTGTCATGTGCGAAAGATCCTGACCGATCCAGCAGCATCGTTTGCTTTACTCGAGTAATCCTCTCTTATGTGTAACGACATAAATTTTGTTAGGTGCGACATCCCAGGTTTTGCGAAGATATCCTGTGGTGTGATTCTGCGCCTGAAAGATTTACATGTTTCGAGGGATTGCTATGCCAGCAACAATTGCAAGAAGATCGGCGATGGTTCCAAACCTTTCAACGTGAAAGGAGGCTATATCCAGTATAGTCTAATCTGTAGGAATACTTGCAGCATACGGAAATGAAACAATAAAACATATAACAATACGCAATTCTCTCGAATATGTTAAAGGTTGAGAATCTGCCAGATGCGGCGTTTCGGGCTTTGCAAAGACCTTCATTTGTATCTGGACGCGTCTGGCAGGTTGCAATGTCGCGTAGGACTGCTAAATAAGCAAAATGTCGATTATTGACAAAGGTTAGGGCATGCGTTACGATAATATTGCCGGGACGCTTCCTCACTTGACTGTTGCAATCTCTTTTCTCTTTATGGCTAACGGAGGGCAAGGTTATGGATGAATTGCCTGAGCGGGCAGAGCGAGTTGCTGCCATCGATCACGTTATTCGTCAGATTACGTGGCAAGGACAGAAGCAATCGCTCCAGACGCTAAACCGCCAGGACATCACCTTGACGATGCCCCAGATGACCACGTTGTATGCTATCCGCGCCGCGAACACATGTCGGATGAGTGAGCTGGCATTGCTGACCAAACAATCGGCCGGGACGCTGACCGGAATTGTTGATCGGCTGATCAGCGATGGATTGGTGTGCCGCGTGCGCGATGCTGACGATCGACGCGTCGTGCAGGTTGCATTAACGCCAACCGGCGAAGAGCGTCTGGCTCAGGTTGATCTGGCGCGTCGCAAAGATATGACCCGGATGCTCTCGCATTTTAGTCTCTATCAACTTCGGTACCTCGAAGAATTGCTTCGTTTGCTTCTTGCTGGCATCATGGAAATGGATGTGCGCCCTGAAGATCAAGATCAGGTGGTGCATTCAGAAAGCCATGCCGAGCCAGTTGTGCAATAAAATAATCGGCATACGATAAGCAATCTCGTATCGTCCTGTCCTTGTATTCCTGAAGCAGACGATGCATTTGCGTAAAATTCAATGGCCTCTACCCGGCCATCCGCGCCTCGCAACTTAACCCCATCCAGGCGTTACGCTACGAATGAGTTTTATGTCATAGCAAAAAGCGGATCGTTTGCGTACCGCTCGTTCACCAGATCGGGCGGCACGCGACTCTGACATATTGTTTATCTCGCAGCGATCAAGCGATCCGCGAGCGTATTCCCGCGCAGAAAAATATTGCCCCTCCGTTTAATATTCAGGGTTATGCCAAACATCGTCGGGAGTGCGGGTATTTCGCCCGTGGCGGTGCAGTTTGATTGATGCATAGCAACAGAGAATCGTTTGCTACGGCAGCATTGACCTCGATAGCGCCATTCAACGTATGCTTACAACATAGCCTTCAGCAGTATGCCAGCATGGAGCTGGCGGGAAACAACTGTGTGGTTGGGCCGGCGCGCAATGTGTCGATGCTCGCATAGTCGCACGCAGGAGATACGTCATGCCCCGTACGCTGACCAAGAAAGTGGCGGTAGTCGCTCTGATCGTCCTGGTTCTTATTACGATAACAGCGGCGTTCACCATTGTGCAAATTCTTTCCCTCCGCCAAACCATAGACCACGTGAGCGATGACGTGATCGCCCAATCGCAGGTGAGCGGCGAATTCAATACGTATCTGACCAGCGCCATCAGTGAGTTGCAAACGCTGACGCAAGACGTAGGCGAATTTGGGGCCGTGGAGGAAGCGCTCACCGAGGCCCAGACAAACGTCGCGACGCTGGATCGCATATTGACGTCGGGGCGCTATGATCCGATGATGCTGGAGACATATAGGGAATTGAATGATCAACGCCAGTCGATGATTGATGCATTGCAACGCATCACCGAACGTATCTCCGCCGATGTCAACAACGATGCCGGTTCGTCAGAGGGTCTTTCCATCGAATTGCAAGAGCTCGAACAAAATCTTGCACGCGTGAATGTCATTGAGCAAGCCGCCTTATCGCGCGAGCAAATCAATGCGACGGAACGCGCATCCCTGGGCATTCAACGCGCCCTGGTCGGCGCCAGCGTCAATGTGGGCATTGTGATCGTGGTGGTGTTGCTTGCACTGCTTCTCTTAAATCGCTCGGTTGTTCAACCGGTTCGCACGCTTGCCGCCACAGCCCAGGATTTTGCGCGCGGCCACTTCAGCGAACCTGTGGGCATTACCAGCAACGACGAGATTGGCTCGCTCCAACACTCGTTCAACATAATGGCTGACCAGATTTCACAGCAAACGCGCGCACTCACTGCCCAGGTCGCCGCCGCCGAGGCCGCCCAGACTAAAGCCGAAGCCGCCCAGAATGAACTGGCTGCTCAGCTCGCGATAGTGGAAGAGCAGCGCGCGGTGATCCAGCGGATGAGCGTGCCGGTCTTGCCGATTAGCGATTCCGTCCTGGTGATGCCCTTGATCGGAGCATTGGATACGGAACGATTGCAGCTTGTTCAGGAAGTCGCCCTTCAGGCAATTGAGCGCGCCGGATCGCGCTATCTCTTGCTTGACATCACCGGCGTGCCGATTGTTGATGCCTCGGTAGCGCGAGGGTTGTTTCAAACTATCGAAGCAGTGCGGTTGCTCGGGGCGCAGATTATCATCGTCGGCGTTCGCCCGGAGGTTGCGCAAGCGCTGGTGGGGCTTGGCGTCGAATTTAATGGGGTTGTCACCCAGAGTACGCTGCAGAGCGGCATTAGCTTTGCGCTGCGTTAACATAGCTACCAAACAATATGGGAGACACCGCATGGGGTCATTCTGAGCGCAGCGAAGAATCTCAGATTCTCCCAACGCCGAGCCCCTTCACGCTGCCGGCGGCGCCGTTCAGGGTGCCATGCGGCATGGGTAGCATCGTTTGGTAGCGTCTGCTGGGAATTGTTGCTTCAAGCGCAAGCGGCGGGAAGATATACATACCTTCCCGCCGCTTTTCGACTCGTCTCAACTGATCTGCCGAAGGCTCAAGTGGTTTTCTTTCTGGCGCCAGGGTCGAAAAACGTGCCACCGCGTAAGTCTTGCCAACTGACAAGTTTTGGTGTTACTCGGCGACGGCCGGTTGCAACAGAAACTTGCTGACACCCTCGGCAGCCGCGCGGCCTTCGGCAATGGCCCAGACAACCAGCGACTGACCACGCCGCATATCGCCTGCCGCGAAAACGCCTTCGATCGATGTCATATGGTTTTCGTCGGTAACGACATTGCCCCGGCTATCCAGTTCGACGCCGAGTTGCTCCAGCATACCGCCCTTAACCGGCCCGGTAAAGCCCATTGCCAGCAATACCAGATCACACGGCAGCGAAAACTCGGAGCCGGGAATTTCCGTCATCTGCATACGACCGTTGGCGTCGGCGCTCCACTCGACGCGCACCGCCTCTATCGCTGTGAGGCGGCCTTGCGCATCACCGACCAATCTTTTGGTCATCACGCTGTAGAGGCGCTCGCCACCTTCTTCGTGCGATGAAGACGAGCGGAAGATCCGCGGCCACTCCGGCCAGGGATTATTGGACGCTCGTTTTAACGGCGGCTGGGGCATCAACTCGAACGACGTAACCGACTTTGCATCCTGGCGCAGAGATGTGCCGACACAGTCGGCGCCGGTGTCGCCCCCGCCGATCACGATGACGCGCTTTCCTTCCGCGCTCAGCTCTTCAGCGGGATCGATCACATCGCCGGCGCAACGCCGATTCTGCTGCGACAGGAAGTCCATCGCGAAGTGAACGCCCTGCAGAGCGCGTCCTTCAACCTCCAGGTCGCGCGGTTGGCGAGCGCCGCCGGCCAGCAAAACCGCGTCGAACTCGTTGCGCAACGTATCGGCAGGGATCGTAACGCCGACATCGACGCCGGTTTTGAAGATGACCCCCTCCGCCTTGATTTGCTCCAGGCGTCGGTCGATCACGTCTTTTTCCATTTTGAAATCGGGAATGCCGTAGCGCAACAGGCCGCCGATGCGATCATCGCGCTCGAATAGGGTGACTTCGTGGCCCATGCGCCGCAGTTGCTGCGCGGCAGCAAGGCCGGCGGGTCCGGAACCGACAACAGCCGCTCGCTTGCCGGTCAGCGTTTTCGGCGGCTCCGGCTTGACCCAATCTTCATCAAAACCGACCTGAATGATCTTCAACTCGATCATTTTGATAGACACGGGCTTCATATGGAGGCCGAGTGTACAAGAGCCTTCGCAAAGCGCCGGACACACATAGCCGGTAAATTCTGGGAAATTGTTATCCTGATGCAGTTGGCGCAGCGCCTTCTCCCAGCGGTCCGTGAACACCATGTCGTTGAGGTAGGGTATGAAGTTGCCCAGAGGGCAGGCAATGTGGCAATATGGAATGCCGCATTCCATACAACGAGCGCCCTGTTCCAACGCAATAGAGTCCGGTACCTCTTCGTAGACGTAGCGATAGTCTTGCAGTCGTTCCTCAACAGGCCGGCCGCTCCACTCGCGCCGATCATACTTCAAGAATCCTTCGGCATCCCCCATAAGCAACTGCCCTCCCGCAATCATACATTCTTTGGTTGCTTCTTGCTTCGATACCAGGCGGCCAACCAGCCTGCCATCCCTATCCCTGCCGCAAGGACATATGACCACGCAGTCGCCGATGCATCACTACACCGCCTGATAGTACAAATCGAAGCTTCAGCGTCACTATGATAAGTTACTATACGGCTTTACTTGCGATTCTAGAGTGGAAGACTGTCAACCCTGGATGGTCTTGTTACAACTCCTATATTCCTCGAAAATAGAATTCAGATCCTACTGAAATGCGCTATCACCAGCTATAGGCTCTCAACGTAACGTCGGAACGAATGCAGACGATTCTTGTAACTAGAATGTAACTAATTTTACAATACTGAGTGCCGTGTTCGCTGCTGAACACGCCCACCCTGTGAGTCTTGAATTCCCGTTGCGTCTAAGAAAATCATCGTTGATAGGCAAGCGGTTGAGACATTCAACCGTATTTCTGGCTGCTCGACAGGTGAGTGGAACAAGTTTAGCATTCTCGATGCGGAGTGTTCGCACGAGCGCTCCGCACTTTCTTTACAGGAGGTTTTCGATGAAAACAATCGCATTGATTGCTCATGACGGTAAAAAGGCGGATATGGTCGCCTTTGCTACGTATAATCGCGAGCGGCTGCGCACCTACAATCTGGTGGCGACGGCCAGCACCGGGCGACTGCTCAGCCAGAAGGTTGGCCTCGATGTGGAATGCGTCGCCAGCGGCCCGTACGGCGGCGATGCCCAGATCGGCGCGCGGGTGGTATCCGGCGAAATCGGCGCCGTTATCTTCCTGGTCGATCCGTTGGATAAGCACCCGCACGATCCGGATATTCAGATGTTGCTGCGGCTCTGCAATGTGCATAGCGTGCCGCTGGCCACCAATGTCGCCACCGCCGACTGCATTATCGCTGCCGATGAACTGTGGCTGCGCCAGGCGGAAGAGGAGTTGGTCGCGGCATAGGATGAGCTATGGGTGACAGAACATGAGTATCGAGATCAGCATGCGCAGCGGGAGAGGCTCAGTTCAGGGAGGTTGGTGAACGCAGGGTACGCTGAACGAGTTGGATCTTCTATAGGAGGTTAAGTCATCGAGGATTGCCAGTCCTTCCAAGAACTGCCAGTCCTACATCCACGAGGTTTGGCCGTTAGAAACGTCTTGAACAGGTCTCGGCGCACGCGGGCGTCACGCGCGCCGAGGCCTTTGTTATGTGCTGCCTTTCTGCCGATCATATTGCCTTGACGGTCGTATACTATCGGCCTATAATGACCTTTGCTAAAGATCCTGGTGCGTTTGTTCAGCACGAATTGGCCTTGATGATGCGGGATTGGTGCGCCTTCGCTCTGCTAAAGCGGCGGCTTTGGAACCAGGCTGGTTAATCATCCTATGCAACGCCAACCAATAATCGCAGTGTGCGGCGCCGGCAAATGTGATGCGCGCATTGCGTCTCTCGCCGAAGAGGTTGGCCGTCGCATCGCCGAATCGGGCGCGTTGCTGGTTTGCGGCGGTTTGGGCGGAGTGATGGAAGCAGCCTGTCGGGGCGCAGCGTCGGTCGGGGGGATGACAATTGGCATTCTTCCCGGCGCCGAGGCGGCGGCGGCGAATCCAGCCGTCCAGATTGTCGTTCCTACCGGGATGGGGCACGCCCGTAACGTTATCATTGTGCAAACCGCATCGGTCGTCATCGCAATCGGCGGGGAATACGGCACGCTCTCCGAGATTGCGCTCGCACGCAAAAATGGCCGCCGGGTGATTGGTCTCGAAACGTGGGATCTGGGTGCGAACGCAAACAGCGATCTCCACATCATCCCGGCGCGTAATCCCGCTGAAGCAGTTGCGTTAGCCCGCCAGTACATCCCTGTATGATGGACATGATGGTTGCCCTGGATAGCGTCCCGTTCGCTGCGCCTGCCCCCAGGCGTTCGCCGCATATCCGTCATCAAGTTGCAATCGCCTCGTCAGCTTTGTCTCAGTCTGCTATCACCTCTCGTTGTTATAATCGCCTCAAGAACGAGACCACACGTCGTCTAAACACAAACCGGGTTGACCGGATATGCTCACTTACATGGAGAACGCTATGATGTTGAAACGTATACTCACGACTGTTGTTTTGCTGGCAACCCTTGTCACGATGCTTGCCTGGCCGCAAGCCGGCACAGCGCAGTCATCGGTTCCCGCTACGCCTCCGCCCTATCAGGCGCGCTATTTCTCGCAAACTGGCCATTCGGCGGTCAACTATTTCCTGGAGTTCTGGAAGAATACGCCCAATGCGTTGTTTGTGCTGGGCTATCCTATCTCCGCGCCGTTCATCGAAGAGAGCTTCACCAATCCCGGCGAATATTATCGCGTGCAATACTTCGAGCGCGCCGTGCTTGAAGAGCACCCGGAGAACTTCGGCAAGGACAACAACCGGTTTTACATCCTGGGCCGGTTGATGGGTACGCGTATGGTGCAGGGGCGCGAGAATGAAGCGCCGTTCCAGGCGGTGAACGACCCCGGCGACGGCACATGGGACGCGGCGACCGGCCATACGTTGCGCAACAGCCCGGCGCCCTTCCGCGACTTCTGGTTGAACAACGGTGGCCTGGAGGTGTTCGGCCGTCCATTGTCCGAGCAGTTCCAGGAGGTGAACCAGGCCGACGGTCAGGTCTACTGGGTGCAATACTTCGAACGCCAGCGTATGGAGTGGCATCCCAACGAGTCGGACCCGCAGTATCGGGTGTTGCTCGGCCTGCTGGGCAATGAAAGCCGCGACGCCAACCACGTCGGCAATTCGGCGTTCAGCTATCATAGTCGCGACAATGCGCTGCCGCAGCCGTTTATCTATGGCTTCAACGCGCACCTGTACGCCGAAGGCACGGCCTGGCAAGATCGCAATCGGGTGTTGGAGCTGTCGAAAAACGCCCAGGTCTACTGGATCCGCCAGCAAGTCGCCTGGCAGGATCTGCACGATGTTTCGGGGGCTATCTATTGGGCCGAGCTTGATGACATCGTCGCGGATGCCCACAATGCCGGCGTCAAGCTGTTGCTCAGCGTCGTGCGTGCGCCGTCATGGGCCACCTCCAATGGCAGCCACGGCTTGCCCTCGCGCGATCGTTTCGATGACTTCGCCTATTTTATGGGCCAGATGGCGGCGCGCTATCGCGGCAGGGTGCAGGCGTATGAGATCTGGAATGAGCAGAATCGGGCCTGCGAAAACGGCGGCGATTGCAGCCGCGACGGCGGCGTCGGCGGTCGGGTGGCCAGCGCAGATTACTATGTTGATATGCTGGCAGCGGCCTATGACGCGATTAAAGCCGCCGATCCCTATGCGATTGTCGTGAGCGGCGCACCCACTTCGACCGAGACGAACTCGCCAAATATTGCGATCAGCGATACAGAGTTCGCCCGCCAGATGTTCGCCAACGCCAAGTTCCGCTCCCACGTCGACGCGATCGGCGTACATCCCGGCGGCCATTACAATCCGCCCGACACGATGTGGACCGATAATCCGGGACCGGGGCCGAACTGGCGCACCAGCCGCGAGTTCTATTTCCGCCGCGTCGAGGACATTCGCCAGGTGATGATCAACAACGGTATGGCGGACAAGCAGATCTGGATTACCGAGTTTGGCTGGGCCACGCAGAACAACACGCCGGGTTACGAGTATGGCAATAGCATCTCGTACCAGCAGCAATCCGACTGGATCGTGCGCGCCTTCCAGATGGGCCGCCGCGATTATGCGCCGTGGGTCGGGGCGATGTTCCTCTGGCAGCTCAACTTTGCGGTGCCCTGGAAAGCTCTGGGCAACGAGTTGCACGAGCAAGCGTCATTCGGCGTGATCAACGGCGACTGGAGTCCGCGCCCATCGTATCTGGCGATCCAGAGCATGCCGAAGGATTAGTCGTCGGCCAGAAACCGCCGCCTCCGGAGGCCGGGATCAATGCATTCGCCCACCCATTGACGATCCCGGTCGCCGGCCCGGCGAATGCGACGCCTACGACAGACGAACGAAAGATGCGCGAAAGGGCGGCTGTATGAGCCGCCTTTTCTGTAAAAAGGAGCGACACTTATGCAGATGACCTCGAACAGCCGAATCATCACGCGATTGATCGGCGTATTGATGATCCTGATGCTGCTTGCGCCGCTGCTCGCCGCGTGCGGTGCAAGCGAACCGACAGCCCAGACAGATGCAACCAGCATGCCGACGGCGGCGATCTCCAACACGCCTGATGCGAGTCAGGACCCGGCACCGCCAACCGTCGATCCCCAGCCGACCGCGACGCCGGCGCCGACGGCGCCCCAGCCCGGCCCGGCGGAGTTGACGTTCCCGATGCAGACGCCCTATCTGGAATTCGGCATTGTCACCCATCTCTACTACACCGACCGTGAGCGGGTCTTGCAGTTGACGCAGAATGCCGGGTTTGATTGGATCCGCCAGCAGGTGGTCTGGCGCGACATCGAAAATCCTGAGCAGGGAATTTATGGCTGGGATGAGCTGGATGCCATTGTCGAAGTGGCCAATGCCTACAATCTCAAACTGCTGGTCAACGTGGTGCAGTCGCCGACGGCCTATAACGCCACCAACGGCCTGCCCGACGACCCGAAGACGTTGGGGGATTTCGTTGAGATGATGGCGATGCGCTATGGCAACAAAATCGCGGCGTATGAGATCTGGAACGAGCCTAACCTGGCCCACGAAAACGGCGGGCGCATCGTGCCGGAAGATGTCGGGCACTATGTCGAGATTTTGATGGAAGCCTATCGCCGCATCAAGGCTATTACGCCGGAAGCGTATGTGCTCGCGGCGGCGTCTTCGTCAACCGGCGTGACGAATGCGGATATCGCCCTGTCGGATGAGGATTTCTATCGGGCGATGTATGGCTACAGGGATGGCATTATCCGCGATTATTTCGATGTTCAGGCGACGCATCCCGGCGGCTCGGCCAACCCGCCGGATACGATGTGGCCCGATAATCCGAGCACGGCCCAGGGCTGGACGGATCACCCGACGTTCTATTTCCGCCACGTGGAGAATATTCGCCGCTGGATGGAAGAATACGGCATGGATGATCATCAGATCTGGATTACCGAGTATGGCTGGGCGACGGAGAATGTCACGCCGGGCTATGAGTTTGGCAATCAGATCACCTACGAGGAGCAGGCTGAATACATTACCGGCGCGATTCGCCGCGCGTCCGAGCAGTATCCTTGGATCGGCAATATGTTCCTGTGGAATATGAACTTCGCCGTCCTCTGGAGTGAACGCGAGCCGCCTGAGCCGCTTCACGAGCAGGCGTCGTACGGTATTCTCAACCCCGACTGGAGCCCGCGCCCGTCGTATCTGGCCATCCAGAGTTTGATCGCCGAGCTGAAGGCGAAAGAAGGACGGTGAGGAAAGTAAAAAGGTAAAAGGCAAAAGGGCGGGTTATTGGCGGTTTTTCTTCGTGGAGACGATGATGGCCCCGATGACCCGCATAATTTCGTCGGCTTCCTGGAGCAGGTCGGCGATACGCGCTTCCGGGACGATGTTGGATGCGATGAGGAGTCGGAGCCAGTAGTGCGTCTCGCGGGCTTCTTTCAGCGCGATGGCGTATTTGCTGATGAAGTCGGCCTTGCTTTGCCCCGCCTGCGCCTCTTCTACATTCGCGCCGATCGCCGTACCCGCCCGTAGCAACTGATTCCCAAGGGTGCGCCCAACGCCCGGCTGCTCATCCAGAAACCGGCACAACTGCACGATCCTCACCGCGAAGTCGAATGTGCGTACCTTGATATCTCTTGGCTGTCCCAAAACACCACCTTGAATCAAGGCAAAAGGAAAAAGGGAAAAGGTAAAAATCTTGCCCCGATCTTATACCAAACGATATGAGAGATACCGCAAACTGTCATTCTGACCCTGAGCTTGTCGAAGGGGAAGAATCTCGGCTGTTCATACGCCTGAGACCCTTCGTTCCGCTACGCTCCACTCAGGGTGACATGCGGCATGTCTATTTTCATTTGGTATTACTTTTGCCTTTTGCCCTTTGCCCTTTGCCTTTTACCTTCTCCCTTTTACCTTTTGCCTTCTTCAGCGTCCCACGCCTCCAACACCAACCGCCTCGTTCGGTACTCGCCGTAGAGCCGGATCTCCTTCTCCTTCAGCACCCGGAATGTCTCGCCGGGAAAGTCCGGCCCATAGACATCCGCCGGGTCGAGGATGTAGCGTAGCTCGTCCCGGGTCAGGCCGTAGAGTCGGGCGACGCGGGCGTCGAGTTCGGCGCGCAACTCGGCTCTGCGAGCCTCGTTGAAGGTAAAAGGTACAAGGCAAAAGGCAAAAGGATCAACCGGATCGCTGGGGAGCGGCGCCAGCGGTGGTTCGCGCAATGCCTGGCTCGCACGGTTGCGCTGCATCAGCTCGCGCAACAACCCCTCGGCCCACGCTCGCTCCTCCACACTTTTTCCTTCTTCCTTTTGCCTTTTGACTTCTTCCCACACGTCCTCGGCGAAGGCTTTGATGTCCCAGGCGGTGTAAACTAGCTCCAGTACCCGTGGCACGATGTAGGCGATATCGGCAGGGGTGAAGCGGTCAGGTGGCAGGACGGGGAGTTGTTTGAGGATGAAGAAGGCGAGATTTGTGCCTCCAACTTTCTGGCGTGTAACAAAATCGAACACGAGGCTATTGACACAACTCAAAAAGAATGTGGTTTGAGTTGCCGTATCTTCAAAATCAAGCATTATCAGTGGTGCTTTGTTATTTACCCCCACTCGCGGCAGCAGGCTGAAGATCGCGGTGCGCTCGTTGGTTGCATTTGTGATGTCGCGGAAGCCAAGCAGCCATCCACGCTCCCAGCGCCCAGCGAGGCGTTCGGTGACGGCGTCGGTGGGCACCCAGTAGCGCGGGGTGATGCTCACTGTGGGGTCAGCCAGTTCGGCGGCGTTGAGATCGCGGCTCTGCGCCTCAGCATTTTGCCTTTTGCCTTTTCCCTTTTGCCCTTCATACGTCGCCCAACGGTGCGTGAACTGGTGCAGCAGCTTGGCCTCGTATAACGGCACCAATCCCTCGTCCGGCACGTTCCGAAAGAGGTGGCTGTCGTTTGCCATATGGAACATGGCCATAAAGCGCACCCCCCAGGGATTGTCGTCATCGTCGCCTGCTTGCCTTTTGCCTTTTGCCTCTTGCCTTTCATCGATCAGCACCGGCGTCTTCCGGTAGATTTTCTTTGTCAACTCGGCATCCTGGGATGTGCGGAAGATCGGTGCGGTACGGGTGTTGGGGTTGATGAGCGAAATATCGTCTGGGTTGAGAGAAAAGCTTCGGGCTGGATCGCTCAGGTGCGCGACATTCGTAGCAAAAAAGAGGAATTGTATCGACTGTGTGGTTGCACCCATCGTCAGTAGACTAAACTTGTAGCTACGATGCACACCGGGGAAAATGGCCTCCCGATTCTCGAAGTCGAACAGGCTGATCAGTTGCCGCTGTGTGCTCAGGTCGCCGAAGAAGGTCTTAGTACTATCATCAGTCGCAATCCCCGTCGGCACGATGATTCCCGCTCGCCCTGTCGGAGTGAGCAGGTTGCGGGCGTGTTCGGCAAAGAGGGCGTAGGTGTTCACATCGCCCACCGCCGTGAGCGGGAAGCGCCCCGATCCGCGCAGGAAGCGGCTCTCGGCCTCGGCCCGGTACTTCGCCGCGTCGAACTGGGCGATCCGCGCCTGCTGGTAGGCCGCGCCCTTGCGCCATGCGTTGATGCGCCGATCGCGGGCGGCCTTGTTCGGGGCATTCGCGATCTCGGGAACATCGGCGAAGTGCTCTTGCTCCTGGAGCTTGATCCGCTCCCATGGCGGGTTGCCCAGCACCACATCGAATCCGCCGGAGGCGGCGGAAGGCAAAACCCGTCCGTCGCCGCCCTCACTTTTGCCTTTTGCCTTTTCTCCTTTGCCTTCGGGCTCGAAGACCTGGGGAAATTCCAGCTCCCAGTGGAAGAAGTTGAGTTGCCGGGCCAGTTCGGCGACGCGACCGACCATCCGGCCATCGGCCGCGGCGGGGCGCTCGCTAAAGTCCCAGAGGTTCCGGCTGGTTGGGATGGTCGGGTCATTCGGGTCGACGAGCGGCAAAAAGAAGGCCGCCGTCCACATATCGCAGAGGATGCGGGCGTCGTATTCATCGAGGCGCAGCCGCTCGTAGGCCGCCGCTTTCTCGCGCACCGCCGGCACGCTGGCGTCGGGCATAGCATCGAGCCGGCGCGCCGCCTGGGCCGCCGCGTCAAGCCCGTGCGTTACGCCGAAATCCAGCGGCAGCATCGCTTGGCCGCGCTCGCGGGCCGTATGTTCCCTGGCGTTGCGCTTGCGGAAGGCGGCGGCGGCGGCCCGGTCGTCGCTGCTCACCGGTTTGTAGGCGTCGTTGGGGATGCCCTGCTCCACGAGCACTTGCGTCGTGCCGACCAGGCTGTTGCCGCACCGGATGTGGTGGTCGAGAAACGAGAGTGGTTTGCCCGGTTCGAGTGATTCCATCCACAGGCTCACTTTGCACAGCTCGACCGCCATCGCATTGCTGTCAACGCCGTAGATGCAGCGCCCAATCACCTCGCGCAGCGCCGTGCGGGTCGCCTCGGGTGCCGGTTGTTCGTCGCCGCTACGCAGCGCGGCTAGATGTTGCGCCAGCCGGTGCGCCGCAGCGATCAGGAAGTGGCCACTGCCGCAGGCCGGATCGACGATCTTCAGGTCGAGCAGGGCCTGCTGCGGGTCGGGTTCGCGCACGGCGGCGTCAAGCACCGGGTCGAGCGCCGAGTCGAGCAGGCAACTGATCAGTCCGGACGGCGTGTAGTAACTACCGGTGGTCTTGCGTTCGCTGCCGCCGGCACTGGCGAGCGCGAACTGGGGCGTATCGACGTTCAGTTCCGGGTGTAGTTCGAGCAACGACTCGTAGACGCTGCCGAGTTCTTCGGCGCCCAGGTTCTTGTAATCGACCATGCGCCGCCCGTGCCGATCACTGATGAAGGCCAGCGCCCGGATCGCGTCGAGCAGGTCGTGGTTGGCCAGGTCGGCCTGTTCTAGATCGGGCAGCGCCGCGCTGGAGAACAGGAAGCTACCCAGCGCAGGCAACCCCAGCGCCGGTTCGCCGTCGTCGCTGCCGAGCAGACTCAGCACCAGCCGCACCCGCTGGTACAGGTCGGCGTGGCGCGTGCCGACCCGCCGCTCGGCCAGTCGGCGCAGGCCGGTCAGGCTGTAGAAACGGGTGTAGCGTTCGCGCACGGACGGGGATGCCTGTGGGTCAAGCAGTAGTTCGCGATCCTCGGCCACGAACAGGAACAGCAGCCGGTAGACCAGCCGCAACAACTGGCGATAGTAGTCCTGTTTGTCGAGGTCGCCGGAGCGCAGTCGCTCGCGCAGGTCGCGGTTGGCCGGGTGCGCCAGGAAGCCACAGCCCAGCGCGGTGATCGCCGCCTCAACCCCGCCCCGCAACTGTTCCAGCGCCCGTGTTCCCTGCTCCTGCGCCGCCCGCGACCAACGCTCCAGCCAGCACTGCTCCGAGCGTTCACTCTCCACTCGCGACTGGTGACAGACCAGCCAGAGCAGCACGAAGTCGGCATAGACCTGACCCTCGAACATGGCTTCCAGATCGAACTCAACATAGGCTTGCCGGGTCAGGCGGACGTTGTCGCGCAGGATGCGCAACCGCAGGCCGTTCGCGACGAAGCCCCACAAATGCTCGTCGGAGCCATTGAGTAGTTCTTGCAGCAGGCTATGGGGGCTACTCCTCGCCGCACCGGCCACACCTGCGCTCCGCCGGTCGAGGTCGATCCGGCAGCCGACCAGGTGGATCGGCGCGTGGCCCCAGCCGTGCGAGAGGGCATAGCTCTTGCCGTTCTGTTCGATGGCTTTCGCCGCCCGCAACCGGCCATAGCCCAGTTCCTGGAACAGCGGCAGCAGCCAGCGTTCACGGGTCGGCCCGGTCGCAGCCTCGTTGGGCGGGAGCTTTGCCACAGCCCCGCGAAAACCGGCCCAGGCACCCAGCAACCGGCTCCAGGCCCGATTGATCGCCTCGTTGAGCCGCTCGCCCGGCACCAGGTGATAGTCATCCGGCTTCAGCCCCTCCAGCCCCGGCCCGCCATCGACGATCCGCCGCAGCAGATCCGGCGGCAAGATCGCGCCCTCGCTCCGAACGGTGATGAAGCTGTCACGTGAACGACTCGCCATGATGCTATCCGACCTCCCTATCACCCTGCGAGGAGCGCCGCCCGTCCCTTGTCACTATCAACGCCTGAGATTCTTCGCTCCGCTCAGAATGACACAGCGATTTGTCACCCTGCGAGGAGCACAGCCCTCTCTGTCACCCTGAGTGCAGCGCAGCCTCTCCCTTGTCACCCTGAGTGGAGCGCAGCGGAACGAAGGGTCTCAGGCGTTCTCCTGGCTCCGGCTATCGACGCCTGAGATTCTTCACTCCGCTATGCTGCGTTCAGAATGACGCAGCGATTTGTCACCCTGCGAGGAGCGCCGCCCGTCCCTTGTCACCCTGAGTGCAGCGCAGCGAAACGAAGGGTCTCTGCCGTTGATCTGGCTGCCACCGTC
>JANQID010000033.1 GCA_028282325.1 Chloroflexaceae bacterium
TGCCCGTCGAGTTCGAGCGGGGTGGTCGCTTCGGCGGTGAAGACAAGGTGGTGGGTGGTCAGGGTCATACGATATCTTTGTATCCTCCTCGGTCGGGCATCGGCGCGCCGTCGCCGCTGGCGTCAGGGCGCAATGCGTTCGTAGAGACTAAAGCCCTTGCTGCTGCGCGTCAGGCGATAGGGCAAGACGACGTGGCGCAAGATGCGCTCTTTGCCCAGGGTGATGCGCTTGCGGCAAGCTATCTATCAAAAAGCAATCCCATATCAGAATCATAGGTTGTGCTAACAATTGTCACGCGCTCAAGAAAGTCTTCAGCTTTAGGATCGCCGGAACGAATTTTGCCGTCGTTCTTGAGCATCGCGTATTGCCAATAGGCAATACTAACCGTAAGTGCGTTGGCATTGACAAAATGACCTTCATTCATCAGAGTGAAATATTCTTGTTCAAATTTTTGCGGCAGCACCTCAATGCTGTCGAAAGCAGCGTAGAACAGTTTCTCTAACTCTTGATCGGCATTAAACGCGACGAGAGAGCGCAGCACATTCTGTTCGAAGTCAGCCGCTTCTTGCCGGTAAACGTCTTGCCACGAGCGCACGTAATCTTCCGCATAATCATTGTAGATAGTATTTAACCACCCGCTGACGGCGCTTTCCGTAATAGCTTGTCCGTTTTGCTCCTCAAGCAAGCGCAACGTACCATGTAGCAAGCGCAAATCGTACGGTCGCATATCTTTTTCAGGAATCGGCTCGCGGAATATATGAACCGGTGCAAGCGTTCGATTTCCCTGAAGATCTTTTTGCTTTCGCCCACGATTTACCCGTCCAAAGCGCTGGATTAGCGCTTCAAGCGGGGCGAGATCTGTATAAATGGTATCGAGATCAATATTCAAACTGACCTCAACAACCTGAGTTGCTACGAGCACAACAGGCTGGCGACGTGCGCTATCAAGGCCACAGGCAGACATAACCTGTTCTTCGCGTTCAAGGCGATCTCGGCTATTGAGGCGGCTGTGAAGCAGTACGACAGTGGCTTCAGAACCAAGTCTTGTGCGGATCAGTTGCCACATATCTTGCGCACGGGCTACCGTGTTACAGCAGATTAGCAGCGATCTTCCCGACCGGGCTGCTGCAATGATGTCATCAAGATTGGCGGGGTCTTGCATATCACCATCAAGCAGATGTAAACGGTGGCGTTTGAATTCGCTAAAGAGCGCAGCATCCGCGGTAATCTCCGTATAATCGCCTAATGCTTTGTGCAATGTATCCTTGATAAGATCGGGAAATGTCGCCGACATCACAAAGAAACGCGCGCCATAGTGCTCTCGCAGATGAGCGACAAGGGTGAAAATGAGTGCCAGACGTTTTGGCTCATAGGCATGAATTTCATCAAGGACAAATGCTGCATCAAAGTAGTCGCTCAAAATCGACTCGTAGCCGCGTAGTTTGTAACATGCCTTGAGCATCTGATACGGACTGAAAACTCGTACGGGAAAGAAATTTAATTCTGTGCGATTCTTGTGCTCTTTCGCTCGTTGTACGGCAAAGCGCGGATCATCGCCATCTTCAATGTATACTCGATAAAGCGCTTGAATGGTTCGTCCATGTTGAAGTCCGACCATTTGTGGAAAGAGACGTTCAAGGCGTTCCCGCATCGCGTTCATACTTGCTTGGAATGGCAGCGCATAGAACAAACGCGGCAGCCTTCGCGGAGTAGATCCAAAGGCCCAGAAAAGAGCCGCCTCAGTTTTGCCGCTTCCGGTTGGGGCAATAAGCGCCACATTGCCGGCAGTCTGCGCGCTCTGATACTGATGGGCGTGTAGTGTGTCGTCTGACCAGCCAAGTTGACGCACAAGCGCGGTATGATCTGCCAATGGAAGCGTGGGGGGCGATCCCGTATGGGCTGATGCACTATGATCCGCCGTAATCGTCATGCCGCGCAAAGCCAGTGTAACTGTAGCTTTTTTCCGTAACGTTGCACTCATTCTCAGATCGTTGAGTAGCCGTCGGTATGTTCGTAGTGCCTGCTCAATCTGGGCTGCGCCATTCTCACGCACCAGGTATATGGCGCGCTCACGCTCCATAAGCGATGGTTGCTCGATGCCAAAATCATCGAGACCAAGGCGTGATTGCCAGATAGCCGCGTACTCGTCTAGCCAACGCCAGAGTCGGTCGATTGGCGCGTTTGATAGTTGAGCGGCGACGTTACGTATTGCCGGACCTCCTTCTTTATAGCTTTCGTTGATTGTTGCTGCGTCTTTGTGATGAGACACAATCGCCGCAACAATCCAGCGGTAATCTTCACTGCGTGCATCGGGGAACAACCATCCAAGAAATGCCAGCGAGCCTATCTCGTGGCGGTATTCCCAGCGCTTCGGTCCATTCGGTCTGAGAACGGCCTGGAAGCCGGTCGCAACCTTGCCAAAATCATGCAATAGGCAAGTCCAATAGAGCCAGTGCCATAATCGCGGATTGTTAATCCGTGCGGCAATTTCACGGCGAAGTCGAGCCTGTTCGGAAAGGCGGGAAAGTACATTCCAGGTGTGAACAAAGAGCGTTTCTCCATCGCTTTTTGCCAAGATGTCAGAGAGATAACCTGGCGTTTCCATTCAACTCGCCTCCGCTAGTATGCGTTTGATTGTCATCGTTCAGAGGTCTTTGGCATCATCTGCGCGGATTCGAGACTGGGCCAGTCTCAACGGCGCAGATCCGTGTGAACCTGAAACCTGCAACCGCCGGCGACGTTCCCCAAACTGAATGGACGGGAAGACTGTCCCAGTCTACTGACGACATATAGATAAATCAGTTAGAGGTCGTACAATGTGGCTGTAGGACTGCCAGTCCTTCAAGGACTGGCAGTCCTCGATTGTCTATATCTTAGGCCGATCTCTCTATATGAGTATGCTCCGTTAGATTTTGTTCAACTCTGTTCGACGAAGCGATGCCAGACTACCGCACGACTATGACCTTTATGAATTGGCGCGGCAGGATCGCACCAGACTTCTTCCGACTCCGTGTAGCTCATTAATTGATCGGGCGTCACCCGACCGTGCAACATTAAATACTGGGCGAACTCTGGCTGTCGTCTTTGCCAGTAATCGACATAACGCGGCATCATTACTGCTACGCCGCGTCGGGTTCGAGCGCCCATTTCCAGCGGTAACAGCGTGTTCTCATAGTAGGCCGCGCCATGCAGTTCTAGATCTATTATTTGCACTGCTCCTGGTGGATAGGTGCAGAGATCCTGTGAGCGTCCTAAGACAACTGCGTAGCGAGGGCGACGAAATGCTTGCTCTAGATCGATCCGATCCAGGTAGAGCACAAGGCGCGGGCGGAATAGTAGCTCGCGTGTAAAAGGCGTGACCTGACTCTCACCATAGAGCGTCACATCATCAAACCCCTCTTGTGATAGTTCTTTACGCCTTCTTGAAGAAACGCGCGTGGCCATTCCACCGGCGTGAATATGTTCCAGATCTGTGAACTTTCCCTGGTGAGTGAAGCGATAGGCAAAACGCACGCTTGCCGGATCGATCCACTCGCCCACAGCGCTACAGATATGACCATAGATCGTTGCCGGCGGCGGCATTTCAAAGGTTGGTTGCACCCCCCACATAAAGTGCGGATAGCGAAATGACGTCACATCACCTTCGAGTTCGATTCGTAGCGCCTGCATCGTTGCCATTGGTCTACTCCAACCAGTCGGAATGATCGCCGAGACTCTCGATTAATGCGCTGAAAGCGTGGCGCGGATGGCTGATTTGCACAGTAGGATGCTCTTGTACGAAGGCTTCGAGTTTCGTACGTTCCTCGTCCAAATACCCTTGCGTCCATCCGATATAGACCGGCGAGAGCAATTCATCGGCGAATACGTCGAGAGCTTCCTGCAACGCCTCTAGTTTGAGGATTGGCAAACCATGTTTTTCACCAATGACGTAGTTGAAGATGTGATTACCGCCCCTGGTGACAGCCAGCAAGACAAGCGCCGGCGCAACCGCCGTGTAATGGATTGTCTGTTTCGCGCCGCCTTCAAGGCGTGCCATACCTTCGAAAAGAGCCTGAACCCGGCTTAAGCGTTCTTTCTGAGGCAGGCGATAGCTCTGGTCTTTCTCGATATGCTCAAGCTGTTTCTGGCGCGCTTCTTCAATACGTACATCATCCAGGTGGCGAAAACCGGTTTTCTTGCGATAGGAGAATGTACCGCAAGCGGATAAATCCAATGAGAACAACCCCTTGAGCGTTGTGCGATAAAACTGATGCTCGTGCGGTACAGGATCGCCGTCGTGTCGTGACATCGTGCCAAAATCGTCGGTAATCGCAACAGGCGCGACGCTCACCAGCGTCCCAACTCGAAATGGTGCGGCTCGCGTCAGGGTGTCAGTCGTCGGTGTTTCATTCGCTCGCGACATATCTGCGGCACGGGCTTCTTGCGCGGCTTTCTTGCTTGACGGCGCTCGCATATAGCCAAAGAGATCGTCATCCCAATAGCGGATAGGATTGGCGTCGGTATATGCGACTTTGGTTTCCCGAAAGATCAGCGAGGTTTGCCAACCGGTTTCCGGCATCTGATCCAAAGATGTACGCAACCAGTAGCGAAATGCCTGGGCAGAGACATATGGATACGTCTCGCCTGTGCGTGTACGAATCGCCTTGACCGCAACTGTGTTGTCAGTACGTGCTCCAGCAACCGCTCCCGCATTGTTCAATGCCGAAGCGGGAGCGTCGATTAAAAGAATACCCGTTACGAAAGCCATAGTTTGTTCTCCTTGCAATAGTATAGTGTGAATAGCAAATACAGGAATCCTGACGAAGAGTCGCTATAGGGAAATAATGTGAAGATATTATTCGCCCGCGCTGGCGTCTTCGTCTTCTTCACGCGGCATCAACACCTCACGGTGTGTACTGATCCATCCTCGTTCGTGCAACCGTTCAATCATACGGATCAACAACAGATCGCGTGCCATAATCCACCAGAAGCGATCATCGGTATCCTCGAAAACCGCGATAAATTCATCAAGCGTGAAAAGCGGACCACGTTGAGGAGCCGACGCGTAATCGGCGCGTATCAGGCGTGAGCGCAGTTCCTGGTAGTCTTGGCCGCGATTGCGACCATAGAGAAAGGTCTGAAACAGCCGTGTATCACCCTCGTCATAAATGTAATCGGCAACCTTGTCGGCCATCGTGCGAATTACTTCAATGCGATCGCTGTCCACATTCATTATCCTTTCTAAGAACAGCCGCGTTAGCGGCCAGGAAACCAGATCCAGTTCGGTTGCTAGATTGTAAGAAGCGCGTGGATCATCTTTACCGGCGCGCTGCAGCCTGGGCGTTCGTAGCAAGTAGGTGCGCAGGAATCGTTGGGCGTCGGTCGGTAGTGCAAAGAGGTCTTCATAGAGTACGTTCCGGCGTGCCGGCAAGCCAAGCTCATCGCGTTCCGGCGCATCATCGCTGCTGCCGTCGCCGCCTTCCCAACCGCGCCGGACCAATCGTTGCCACGCTTCGCGATAGGTCGCATCGGTGGCATCGTAGAGAAAACTCATAATTTGAAGCGGGAGATGGTAAATCTCCACAGCGGCATTTGTACCGTAGTTTGTCAAATGGTACGCAGTAACCGAGCACAACTCGTAATCACGACGCTCCTGTTCGGCCTTGATCAATCGCTCGATAATCTGTGTCCGTGGGTATTTGGCATCAGCGTACTTGTCTGCTTGCGCCGCGAGACTCAAAAAGCGGCGATTGGCTTCTAGAGATTGAGCAGCAAATAGACGGGTAAGATCGGCATGTTCGGCATGCAGAAGCAATACTCGTCCGCTGCACTTCAAGCATCCCAGCGGGAACGCCTGAATTGCCAAAAGCGCTTCACCCGAAATGGGAAGACCTGAAACCCCTTCGGCGTAGAAGTTAAAGCCGCTCTCCGATCCCACGAGCGGAATCATCTCACGAAAGGCGCGTCGTACTGCTGGCGTTCCATAAAAGACACAGCGATCACTGGTCGTAGGAGCGCCCTGTTTCCAGCTACGTAGAACTTCGTTTGCGTAGGCAGCGCGCTTCTCAGGCTGCTTTTCAAACGCGGGTTGAGTAAAGCCGGAGTTTGGAAAGATAACCGTCAGAAACGATTTCATCGGGTTTTTGCTGTATTGCTGCTCCATATAATCAGCAATCTTTGCTAGATCCTCCTCGGTGACATCCGCCGGATCGTCCTTGTCGGCAAACGCTGTAATGGTCGCCACCCCGACATCAACCAGGGGATGGCCAGTGTATTTCAACATAACTCCTCCGTAACGTATCACCTTAAAGGGTTTCGGCAAGTGTTGGCTACGTGCGCGTTATACTTTCCCCTTTGAAAGCTACCAAACGATGATGCGTATGCTGCATGTCACCCTGAACGGAGCCGCAGGCGGAGGGAAGGGTCTCGGTGGCCTCGGAATCCGAGCTTCTTCGCTACGCTCAGAATGACCGCATGCGGTATCTCCAATATTGTTTGGTAGCGTCATCTTCGTACGAACCGACTGACCTGCTGCCGCCTCTCTACCTCATTCCATCATACCGACAACCCCATCCACAAATGTGTACAATTCCTCGCATTTCGGCGTCGATCTTGTTCGCTAACCTCACTCTACCACCCCGCCCTGCAAAATAGTTGCAGTCTGCTCCGCGCGGGCGTACATGTTCAGCGCCGCGTGCAATTCGGCCTGCGTCGCCGC
>JANQID010000034.1 GCA_028282325.1 Chloroflexaceae bacterium
AGTACAGCCATTTGGAAGTCCGCAGGGAGTTGCGGCCTGGGAGCGCGGGCAGCTTGCCCGCATCCCGCCTGAGCGGGCGGGCCGCCCGCGTTCCCGGAACCCCCTACGGATCTTCGGAACCCTGTACTAGATCGTTACCCACCTGATGGAACCTGCTCATCTGGCGCTGGACAATCTGACCATCCGCTATCAGCGCGCCGATCTGCCCGCGATAGAAGACCTGTCCCTGGAAGCGCATCCCGGCGAGTTGCTAGCGCTGCTGGGCCCTTCCGGTAGCGGTAAGAGCACCACATTGCGCTGCATCGCGGGCTTTCTCGACCCGGAATGCGGCGATGTGCGGCTGGATGGTCGGAGCATCCTCGCATTGCCGCCCGAACGCCGGAACGCGGCGTTCGTTTTCCAGCAGCCGACGCTGTTCCCGCACCTGAGCGTTGCCGAGAATGTGGCGTTCGGCTTGCGTATGCGCGGCGTCGGCAAAGCCGAGCGTATGCGCCGGGTCGAAGCAGCGCTGGCGGCAGTGCAACTAGCCGATCTCGGCACACGGCGTCCGCACCAGATCAGCGGCGGACAGCGCCAGCGCGTTGCTCTTGCGCGCGCGTTGATCACGCAACCGCGACTGCTCCTGCTCGACGAGCCGTTCTCCGCGCTCGACCCGGAACTGCGCGACGAGATGCGAGCGCTGGTGCGCGAGCTTCAGCGTGGGCAGGCGGTGACTGCGGTGCTGGTGACCCACGACCAGCAAGAGGCGTCGATGCTGGCGGATCGGATCGCGTTGTTGATCGAGGGACGGTTGCAGCAAATCGGGCCGCCCGACGTGTTCTATCGTCGCCCGGCCAATCTAGCGGTCGCGCGCTTCTTCGGGGCGCAGAACTTCCTCGCCGGCACGCTCGACCGCGACGAACGCACGGCGTTTACGTCGCTGGGTTCGCTTATGCTGCATCATAACAGCGTGGCGCCGGGACCGGTCACGCTGGTCATCCGTCCGGAGCGGGTGCGCCTGTCGCCGCCGGATGCGACGCCGAACGGTATCGCAGGACGTGTGCAAACGCATCAATTTCTCGGCGCGCTGCATCGTTACGTTGTCGCTTGCGCCCGGAGCGGCGATATGTCTTCCGCCTCTGCTGCGCTCAACCGCACGAAAATAACCTCAAACCCTGAACCCGTCTATCTAACCGTGTTAACTACCGACGCGAACTATCGAGCCGGCGATGCGGTGCGCGTCATCCTGCCGCCGGAGCACATCTGGGCGCTGGCCGATCACGGCGACGATCATTTGGCGGATCAATAGCCGCGCGCCGGCGCGTAAGAAAAAGAGATCGACTGGTCGAGAGGCGCCCCTCAGCAGGGCGTAGCTAACGAACGTCTGATCCAACTGCCGGGGAGCGCTGAACGAAATCCTTCAGCGCTCCTCCGCAGCTTTAACGGCGCCTGGGGTGCGGGCGGCTATCCTAGCCCGCCTCTGCTGCGCAGCGCCAGGCGCTCTTCGGCGGGGACGAACCGAAACATATCGTCGAAGAAGGTCAGCCGGGGCTGGCCAGCATCGAGCACGCCGAAGTTCGCCCGCAGGTCTGCATCCCACTGCCGACACATATGCGTCAAGGCCTCCTCTTCCCGGTCGTCCAGTTCGACCAGACGATAGGCAAGCGAGATATGGAAGCGGTACACTTCGTGATCGGGAAAGCGCACGCCGGTGATCTGCGCGATCACATCGCGATAAGCGCGTACCGCAGTTTCAGTCGCGGCGTCGGCGGGTTGCACCAGCAGCATAATGTTCGGTTGGTGATAGATCGACTCATAAACTATCCGCACATTTGTCGGTGCCAGCGCGCGCGGGACGGCATCGAGGAAAAAGCGATCCGTATTCTCCAGCGGTGCCTGTAATTCCAGGCGCCGCGACCATTTCTCCGGTACGCGAACCTGGTCGCAAAGCAATTCCATAACAGTCATATGCAGACTGTCGGCGGGCAGAATGGCGAATTTCGCGCCGAACGGTTGTTGGCGCAGTTGCTCTTGCATCTGGCAAGCGTGTTGAAATGCAGCGCTGAGACGATCCACGAAACAGATAATCGTATTCCCCGGAAACAACCGCGGCGCGCCATCCGCGTGAAATTTGCGCCCGACCTCTGTCGTGTACGTGACGTGCTGGTGCATAAGTTCCTCGTACGAAAACATCAGACTCTCAACTCACCGGATCCTGCGATTCGGTACGATAACTGTGCCGGATATGTCGCCTCTGGTTGCCTGTGCTATAATTGCCTGTGCCATTCCCATGTCAATTTTGCAGTGAATGCATGCGAGGAGGCCCGCCGTTGAACTTTATTGACCTTATCTTTTTGCTCTTCCTGGTAGCAATGCTAGCAGTCGGGTTCTTTCAGGGCATGATCCGTCTGGGCGTCCTGCTGGCAGCCTTCTATCTCAGTCTGGTTCTGGCAAGCCTGTACTATCCGGCTCTAGGCGGCTTCTTTTTCCGTAGCTTTGGTTCGGCTCGCTACGTCAGCGAATACACTGCATTCGCTCTTGTTTTGATGCTAAGTTTTATCGTGCTGACCGTTGCCGGACTCTACACATTTCGTTATGCCAGGTTTCCTGGCCAGCTTGAATATGTCGATCGTATCGGGGGCGTATTGCTCGGCCTGGTCTTTGGCTCGCTTATTATCGGTATGTTTGCCGTGTTGCTATGGAATATGATGATTCTGCGCGGCGGCGAGACACTCGATTTTCCGATAATGGGCGCACTTGGACGCAGCGTACGTGGATCATTCTTGCTTCGCTACTTCGCGAACTCGATTCTACCGCAGGTGTACGATATTGTCGATCCAATCTTGCCTGATGGGGCTAAATTCATTTTTGTCATCTAGTAGTTCGGTCGTCCCATAACGATAGTATGCTGATAAATACCCAGGCAGTGGAAACGCTGGAGTTTCCCAAGATTCGCGAACAACTGGCTCGCCATGCCTCTTTCTCAGCTTCGCGCGAACTGGCCCTCGATTTGCTTCCCAGCAATGATCCGGCGGACGTGTTGGATCGGCTGCGTCTAACGAGCGAGGCGCGGTCTTTGCTTGATGAGCGTCCCGATGTCAGTATTGGCGGTGCACGTGATGTTCGCGCCGCCGTCGGTCATACTCTGCGCGGCGGCGTGCTCGATGGCAGCGTGTTACTGGAAGTCGCCGGTACGCTGCGGAGTATGCAGCGGCTGCGCGGCGTGCTCGATCAGCTTGACCCGGCGGCGTTTCCGTTGTTCACCGAGTATGCGCTTACGATGCCCCGGCTACCGGCTATCGAACAGGCGATTGAGCAGGCTATCAATGATGACGGCGGCGTGCTCGACGGCGCCAGCGCTGAGTTGGCGCGTCTGCGCCGTGAAATTCGGGTCGCTTTCGATCGCTTGCACGAACGGTTGCAGCATATGATCGGCTCGACGCAGTATGCGGGTGCGTTGCAAGAGCCGATCATCACGGTGCGCAACGGGCGGTATGTGATCCCGGTGAAAGCTGCTCATCGCAAGATTGTGCGTGGTCTGGTTCACGACCAATCGGGCAGCGGCGCGACGCTCTATATTGAGCCGCTGGCCGTCGTCGATCTGAATAACCGCTGGCGCGAATTGCAACTCGCCGAAGAAGAGGAAGTCGCCCGTATTCTTGCCGCGCTTTCGGGGTTGATTGGTGACGCGGCGCCCCAGATCAATGCGGGCGTGGAAACGTTGGCACTCATCGACCTGGCCTTCGCAAAGGCCAAGTACGCTGTCGAGATGCGCTGTGTGGCGCCGACGATGATCGAAACGAATGCCGACGCTGATCCGACAGCGCCGCCGTTGTTTCTGAACGAGGCCCGCCATCCGCTGCTCGATCCGCGCACGGTAGTTCCGACGACGATCTGGCTTGGCGACGATTTCCGTATTTTGCTGATCACCGGCCCCAACACTGGCGGCAAGACGGTGGCGCTCAAGACAACCGGCTTGCTGGCGTTAATGGCCCAGGCCGGTTTGCACATCCCGGCTGCGGCGCCCTCGCGGCTGCCGATCTTTGCGCAGGTATTCGCCGACATTGGCGACGAGCAGAGCATTGAGCAGAGTCTCAGCACGTTCTCGTCGCATATGAGCAATATCATCCGCATTCTAGGCATGCTGGAGGCGGCGAGCAACGATCCCTATGCTCTGGAAACCGGCAATGACGACAACGGTCGTTTCGTTGCCAACGCTCCGACGTTGGTGTTGCTCGACGAACTTGGCGCCGGGACGGATCCGGTCGAAGGCGCGGCGCTGGCGCGGGCGGTTGTCGAGCGGCTGCTGGATCGCGGCTGCCTGGGCGTGGCGACGACTCACTACGCCGAGTTGAAAGCGTTCGCCCACAACACTCCCGGCGTGTGCAACGGCTCGGTCGAGTTTGATGTCGAAACGCTTGCTCCGACCTACCGGCTGTCCATCGGCTTGCCGGGGAGATCGAACGCGTTGGCGATCGCCGAGCGGCTGGGGTTAGACTCGACGCTGGTTGAACGCGCACGTAGCGCCGTCACGCGCGAGGATGCGCAGGTCGAGGATTTGCTGGCTGGTATTCATCGTGAACGTGAGGCCGCCGCCGTCGAGTTGCAGCGCGCCGAGGAATTGCGCGCTGACGCTGAGAAATATCGTGATCGCATGGCGCACGAACTGGCGGAGTTTGAAACTACACGCCAGGCGCAACTCGACGCCGCGCGCGACGAGCTTGACGATGAATTGCGCGAGGTGTACGGGCAACTACGCCGTTTGCGCGATGAATTCCGCAGCGTGTCGATTTCGCGACAGTGGTTGGAAGAAGCTGAGCAGCGCTTCCAGAGCGCTCAAGACCAGCTCAAAGCAACGACGGTCAAGGCTCAGCAGACGCCGCCGGCAATCGCTTCGGCGCAAGCTCAGGCGCCGCGACCGCTCAAGGTTGGCGATACAGTTCTGGTTCGGTCGGTCGGCTTGCAAGGCGAGATTCTGCGCATCGACGAAGAGGAGCAAGGCGCCGACGTGCAGGTGGGCGGGTTTCGGATGCAGGTTGAATTGAGCGATCTACGGCACGAAAAGCGCGCCGCACCGGATGCGCACAAGGCGCGTCCGCGAACGCAATCGGCGGTCAATTTGCCGTCGACGCCGGATGTGTCGATGACGTTTGATATGCGCGGCTGGCGCGCCGGCGAAGTGTCGGAGCGCCTGGATCGTTATCTGAACGACGCCTACCTGGCGGGGCTCTCTCAGGTGCGTCTGGTTCACGGCAAGGGCTCCGGGACGCTGCGTCAGATTGTGCGCGATATGTTGCAGCGCCATCCGTTAGTGACATCGTTTGGCGGCGGCGGTGCTGATGGCGGCGAAGGCGTTACGGTTGCTAAACTGGTAGAACGTTAATATGCCTGATCTTCTCGTCTATAGCTTGTTGATACTGGCTCTGTTTGTTCCGACGCTGGGCGCGATCGTCTTGCGCTTTCTCGCACGCCGACTCTCTGAGCCGTGGATCATTGGCGGCGCGACGGTGTTGCTTGCTATCGCGATGATCAGTGTGTTGTCACTGTCGCGCAGTGATATACGCGATTTGCGGATCGGTCAACTGACCCTGTTGTTGCCCAGCCCGCGTTTTAGCGACGACGTTGATCTTCCGCCTATCGCGATGAATCAACCGGATGACGCACCAGTTGCGTCGCCGCTGCAATCCACGCTGCCGCGTGCAACTCCGTCGCCACGGACGACCATTGCGGCCAGCCCGTCGATCTCGCCGACCGCGACGCCAACCATAGCGGAGCCGACCTCCACTACGACCGTTGCGCCGCCGACGGCGACGTCGGAGCCGCCACCCCCGCCTGGATTGCGCACGTACGTCATTGAAGAGGGCGATACGTTGCGGTCGATTTCTGAACAATTTGACGTTGCGGTCGAGGCGATCTTGGAAGCGAACGGCCTGTCCCCGGAAGACGGCGATGCGCTGCAGGTCGGCCAGGAGATCATCATTCCGTCGGAAATCGAGCCGACCGCGGCGCCGGCGGAGTTGGATCCGACCGCCGACAGCGAGCCGCCGACGGCAACGCCGGAGCCGCCACCCCCGCCGCCTGAACCACGTGTGTATGTTGTTGAATCGGGCGATACATTGAAGTCTATCTCCGAGCAATTCAACGTTTCAGTGGAAGCCATATTGGAAGCGAATAATCTGACACCGGAGGATGGCGACGCCCTACGTGTTGGTCAAGAGTTGATCATACCGTAAGCGTGCAGCACAGATGAAGTATGCGCAAGAAACCGGCGAGTTATGAAATGTTGATGAGCTGGATCGATCGTATTCAGCCTTCGGAAGCATTGGTTATGAGCGCGGCAGCGCTTCTGGTTGGTCCGATCAGTGGCGGGCATTATGGAAGCCGTGGGGCTGGCCAGCAGACGACTCTGCTATTGGCATGTACCGGCGAAATCGGTCGCTGCCGCTGTCTCTATCGGTTTCGGCGCTTCGGTTGGACCGGAAGATTCTTCGGCGCAGATTGGTTCCAACGTTGGCTCGATGTTTGGCCAATGGCTGCGCCTATCTGATGAGCGGGTGCGCGTGCTGGTCGCTTCCGGCGCCGCGGATCACATCTGACGCCCCGACGGGCTTGAGCAAGAGTAACGATGTCATCGCTCCCGGTGCCCCGCAATACCAGCTTGATCCTGATCGCGCTCGCTTTCGTGACCGGTGCGGCGCTGGGGTGGCTGCTGCGCGATATCTTCCCGGCCTCGCTCGACAGCCAGCCAAACATCGCTGCTGCTACGGTCACACTTACGCCAACCGAAACCACTGCGACTCCTTCTCTCGTCCCGGTCGCCAGCGCGACACCGCCGCCGTTATCGCCGGCCGTGCAGCCGTCGCCATCGTCAACCATTGCGCCGACGGCAACGTCATCGCCGACTGCGACGCCGCTGCCGCCCATTGTCAGCTATAGCGTGTACACTGTCGGGGCCGGCGAGAGCCTGGAAAGCATTGCGGCTAATGGCGGCAGCGATGCGGCGTTGATTGAGCGCTACAACTTGTTGACAGCGCCGCCGCAACCCGGTCGCGCGCTGGTCGTGCCACGCCTCAAAGGGCGTATGAGCGTTCTAACGCCGGAGGCGGCACTAATCGAACGCGGGCGCGCCGATCTCCCGCGGGTAGCGCTCACGCTTGACGCCGGAGCTGGTAGCGAGCCTGTGCCGAGCATTCTGGCAACCTTGCGCGAGCGCGACATTCGCGTCACGTTTTTTTTGACCGGCGCGTGGGTGCGCGACAATCCTGATCTGGCGCGCCAGATCGTCGCCGATGGTCACGAAATCGCCAACCACTCGCTGAATCATCCCGACTTTCGCGATCTTGAGAATGAGCAGATTGTCGATGAACTTGATTCCACGGAACGGCTTATCAAGGAAATTGCCGGGGTGACAGCGCGACCGTTCTTTCGTCCGCCCTACGGGGCGTATGATCGGCGCGTACTGTTGACCGTCGCCGAACAGGGCTATCTGCCGATCTATTGGACTCTCGATAGCCTGGACTCGGTCGGCGAGCCAAAAACACCGGAGTTCCTGGTCGAGCGTGTGACGACAACGCTGACGGCGGAGGAGTTGCGGGGGGCGATCATCCTGGTTCACTGCGGAAGTGCCGCGACTGCGGAAGCATTGCCGACTATTCTTGATCGCTTTGATGAACTGGGTCTGGAAGTACGTCCATTGAGCGAGGTGTTGTAGGGAGCGCAAGCGCCGGAAGCTTTTCTTTACTTCCGGGCTGAGCGATTGCGGCGGTTGTGGTTGACGCGCTCGCAGCGCAGTGGCGACTAGATTGACCGCTGCCGGATAGCACATAATCTGGTAAGATTTGTACAATACTTGATGTGATCTATGTCCGACGATAGTTGACCGACAAGCGAGAGGAGTGAGCTCTTGGCGACAAATATTCGCACGATTGAAATGCCCCCGCGCGAGACTTCCGACGGCCTGCCGCCGCTCTTGCTGCTGTTGCACGGCTACGGTAGCAATGAGTACGATCTCATTGGACTTGCCGACTATCTTGACCCACGTTTTCATATCGTCAGCGCTCGCGCAATACTCGATATCGGGTTTGGCTATGCCTGGTATCATCTCTACGGTGTGCCCGGCAACTTGATCTCGGACGATGCCAGCCGGGCCCAGAGTCTGGATATTCTGACGAAATTCATCGCTGATTTGCCCGGTCGGGTTGGCGCCGATCCGCAACGTGTGTATGTGCTGGGCTTCAGTCAGGGCGGTTTGATGACCCTGGGCCTGGCCTTGACTGTGCCACATCTGGTCGCCGGCGCTGTGCCGATAAGCTGCTATCTGGACGAGAAGGTTGTACCGCAGGTTCAGCCCGACGCTCTAGCGCAGATGCCACTTCTGGTGCTGCATGGCGTTGAGGATGATCTGATTCCCGTTGCCGCCGGTCGCCAAGTGCGTGATTATCTTCAGCAACTTCCGGTCGATCTGACGTACCAGGAATACCCGATCGGCCACGGCATTCATCCCGACGCGCTGCCATTAATCCAGCGCTGGTTCGCCGAACGTTTGAATGTCCCGCGAGCTTAGATCGCCCGGTCTTACAATGTACGACGTTATCAATGGAGCATCTCTATGAGCGCTCAGCCCATCAAGTTCGGTGATCTCAAACGCCAGCACGACGCTATTCGCACCGAGATCGACGCCGCGATTACACGGGTGTTGGCAAGCGGCTGGTACATCCTGGGCCAGGAGGTCGGCGCGTTCGAGCAGGAGTTTGCGGATTATTGCGGCGTTGCGTATGGCGTTGGCGTCGCCAGCGGCGCCGATGCGCTCTACCTTGCGTTAACTGCGCTTGATGTCGGGCCCGGCGACGAGATTATCACGGCGGCGAATGCGTGTATGTACCAGACTGCCGCGATTGTCCAGACCGGCGTGCGTCCGGTGCTGGTCGATGTTGATCCCACAACGTACAACCTCGATCCCCCGGCGATCGAAGCCGCGCTTACGCCACGTACGCGTGCAATATTGCCGGTGCATCTCTATGGGCGACTGGCCGATATGCCCGCAATCAACGCAATCGCCGAGCGCCACGGGCTGGCGGTGATTGAGGACGCTGCGCAAGCGCACGGCGCCTGGATTGTCGATGCCGCCAACCGGCCTCGCAGAGCCGGCGCCTGGGGAACTCTAGCGTGCTTTAGCTTCTATCCAAGCAAAAATCTGGGCGCATTGGGTGACGGCGGGATGGTAGTCACGAACAATGCAGCGCTGGTTGAACGGCTGCGACGGCTGCGCCAATATGGTTGGGGGAGCAAATACGTCACCGTCGAGGTCGGCGGACGCAACTCGCGGCTTGACGAATTGCAGGCGGCCATCCTGCGTGTGAAGTTGCGCCATCTGGAATGTTGGAACGCGGCGCGCCGCGAACGCGCCGCCTGGTACGCCGAGTTGCTAACCAGCGCGCCGCTGATGTTGCCCGCCGATGCGCCTGGACACGTGTACCATCTCTACGTGATTGCCAGCGATCGCCGCGACGATCTGCGGAGTCACCTAACTGCGGAGGGAATCGGCTGTGACATCCATTATCCGATCCCCGCTCACCTGCAACCCGCCTATGCCGACCTGGGCTGCAGGCCGGGCGCACTGCCGCAGACAGAGCAACTCGCCGGGCGCATCCTCTCGTTGCCCCTCTACCCCGAACTCACGCGCGCCGAAGTAGAGCAGGTCGCCGCAGCAGTGCGCACCTTCACGGGCTGATCAATTCATGGCATCCGCCAATCGTGCGGTTCGACATAACGCTCGCGCCGCCAGCGCCAACCCGGCTCCAGAATGACCCCCGGTGCAAGCACATCGTACAACGCTAACAACGCATAGTAAATGACGACCAGTTGCTGCGCACGATTGCCCGGCTCGCCAAGCGGATGTCCGAATGGCCACTTGAGATGGACGGTGCGCGGTGGGCGCACCTTCTCGGCTATGTCTTTCAGCCCATTCAGTGCAACCGTTGGCGTTCCGGTCGCTTCTATGGTGCGTGCGATCAGTCCCACGGACTGATTACACAGTCCTCAAGCCGGGGTCAGCAACACCGCGTCAACGCGATCTTGCTTTAACATACCGGCCGCCTGCGGTGCGGTTGTGCACAGCAACGTCTCGACGTACGGTGGCTTGATGTGGCCCATAAAGCTGTAGCACGTTGCCAGCGAGCCGATAATCTGGAGCTGTTCCAGTTCGCGAAACAGCTCCAGCGGGAACAGAATGTTCAGATCTTTCTCGGCGTCGCGGTGATCGTAATAGTCGTGCGTGATCGTGAGCTGATCGCGAGCTATATCGGCAGGGATCGCACGGAAGGTCGGATCGCCGCGCGGATCGTTCATATCGTAGGGCTGTTGATCAACTGTATGAACGCCGCCGGTGGTGATCAGCGCGATCCGCGCCCGATCGAGCGGCGTGCGCATCGCAGCGAACGGCGTCTCGCCAAACCGCAATGCGTTGAATGTACTCCCCCACAAACGAGCTAGCGCCGGTGACCGTGAAAAAACCTGGCCTACTCCTTGATAGAGCAGGTGTAACAGTGAGTCTTGATTGTTTGTCGTCATATATTCACTAGAGCACCAAATAGGGGTGCTCTAACCGCGTTTATTCTAACGCTATTTCTGTTTCCACCTCGTCGCGCTCCAATTGCTCGTGCAGCGCGCGTTGATGCTCGACGACCGCGTGCTGATGCGCCTGATCGCCTTCAGGGCCGGAGCGCCGCTTGTCGAGGGCCGCGAAGACCGGCGAACATCCGTAAAGCGTCACCGTATCGTATGGCAGGATCTTCGTCTGGCCTTTGGGCGCGCCGATGTACTTACCGCCGGCGCGTTGAATGCCCAGCACCAGCACGCCCTCGTCGGCGAGAGCCAGTTCGACTAGCGATTTGCCTGCCAACCAGTCCTGCGGCTCCACATAGAGCTCAATGATTCCGTGTTCGCCTGACAAATGCAATACCTGTGCGTAGTCGCGTACGTCGATATGCGTCCAGCGCTTCAACGCCCATCCAACCAACGTGGACAGATGGGCGTCGATCCACTTGCTCGTAGAGATTAGCCAGAGGATGGTGATGCCGGCGAGCAGCCAGGACACGCGCCAGATCATATTGACCGGGCCGGTTGTGTTTACGAACGAGAGCACGGTTGAGGCGACGAAGGTTACGATCCCGATATTGCCCATTAACATTAGCAGCATAATGATCCGCCGCCGCACAGGATGATTGACTACTTGCTCGGCTTCGGCGGTAGCGAACCCGACGCCCGAGAATGCCGAGCGCGCTTGAAAACGGGCTAGCTCACGCGATATGCCCGTCAGTGTCAAGGCTACGGTTGCGACGCGGGTAATCGCCAGTGATAGAGTTAATATGACTAACAGAGAGATAATAGCTGTCATTTGCAGAATACGTTTTACACGATTTGTCCTGAACGGCAGGACGATGACTGTTGAGGCTGAATAGCAAGGGATGACAGAAACGGCACCTCTACTATAACATATGACGCAAAGCCGTTGATGCAAGGAACGTGCGAGTATGCAGCGCGACATCGGCAGGCGCGGCGCGCAGATCGACGGCCAGGCGTTGCAAATCGGCGGCTGTATCGATATCATAACACATTGGCAGTAGTTCAACGCACAAGCCAAGTTGCCGGGCGATCTGCAATGTGTCTTGCAGCACGGCGGGCGTGCTCATCGGCATGTCGTGCAACAGGGCCGGCTGTGGTTGACGCAGCCCGATCAAATAGTAGCCGCCATCTTCGGCGGGGCCGAACACAGCATCGGCGCCGGCGGCGAGACGGTCGAATGCCATCTCGATGAAGTTTGGCGGCAGATGCGGAATATCGGAGCCGATTAGCACCGCCGGTGGGGCGACGGTGAGCGACTCGCGCAGTGCACGATCCATCCGTTCGCCAAGATCATCACCGCATTGGGATAAGGTGACCATCTCCGTAGCCAGTTGGGCGAAATACGGCCCGGCGGTTTCCGGGGTGTACGCAATAACACATCGCACGTCGGAAACCCGATGCGCGATGTGCAGAACATCTTGCAGAAAGCATGTGTAGAGCGCCGCCGCCAGCGCACCGTCGAGCGGCGGACACAATCGTGTCTTCGTCTGCCCGACGATTGGCTCGCGAGCAAAAACAATCAGCGACGGCATGCCTACGCACCCTGGGGTGCCGCGACCATCGTGCGGCTTGGGGCCGGCTGCTCCTTCAACACACGCTCAATGACCAGCCGGGCTGACAGCAACACCAGCGGAACGCCTGTGCCGGGATGTGTGCTTGCGCCGACGAAATAGAGATTGCCGTAGCGCGGGTGGCGATTGTGCGGTCGCAAATAGCCCACCTGGGTGAAGTTATGGCTCAAGCCGAACGCCGAACCTTTGGCAAGATTCAACACGTTCTCGTAGTCGGGCGGCATTATTGTCGTCTCGGAAATGATGCGGCTCTCCAGGTCACGCACGCCTAGGCGCGCCAGGCGCTCGAACACGGCGTTGCGGGCTTTTTGCCGCAACGCTTCCCACTGCTGGGGGCTTTTGTCGTTGATGTGACCGGTCGGCACCAGCGCCATCAGGTTGTCGTGATCGGGCGGCGCGAATGTCGGATCGGTGCGCGTCGGCGCGCAAATATAGAATGACGGCTCATCGGGTAGCGTCAATTCGTCAAAGATGCGCACGAACGAGCGATAATAGTCGTGGTCGGACAGGAACACGTTGTGATGCAGAAACTCTTTGATCTGCCCGCCCTTGACGCCCCAATAGAACATAAACGCCGACGAGGTGTACTTCTTCTTCGCCAGCCGCGGTGCCGTGCCGTTTTTGGGCAGCAACTTTGAGTAGGCGTACGGCAGATCGGCGTTGGCAATCACCACATCAGCCTGCATCTGCACGCCGTCGGTCAGTTTCACCCCGGTTGCACGCTGGCCATCGACCATAATCTCGCTGACCGGCGCGTTATACATAAACTGTACGCCGAGACCTTCGGCAATCGCCGTCAGTTTCTCGACCACCTGATATATACCGCCGCGCGGGAACCAGACGCCCTCGGCCATCTCGGTGAACTGGAGCAGCGAATAGGTTGCCAGTGCATCGTATGGGCTAAGGCCCAGATACATGTTCTGGAACGTGAATGCGGCCCGCAAGCGCGGATCGCGGAAATAGCGACTGACGTTGGGATAGTGCTTCTGCAGCGCCTTGAGCTGGATCAGCAGCGGCAGATTCGCCGGGCTGAAGTATTCCAGCAACGATCTAAAGTTACGCCCGACAAAGCGATCGAGCGAGATGTAGTAGTGTCGATAGCCTTCGCTCAGGTACCGCAGCAACCCATCGAAAGACCCCGGCTCGATTGCGTCCATCTGCTTGCGCATATCGATCAAGTCGGAGGTCAGATTGATCGAAGTGCTATCGTGGAAATGCACGCGGTAGGTTGGATCAATGCGGATCAGGTCGAGATGATCCTCCATCCGTTCTCCGAGTGCAGTAAATGTTTCGGCAAAGGTTTCCGGCATCAGGAAAAGCGTCGGGCCGGTATCGAAGCGGAAACCGTCTTTTTCAAGCATGGCCGTGCGACCGCCGGGTCGCGCGTTTTTCTCCAGCACGGTGACTTGATAGCCGGCGCGGGCCAGGCGAGCGGCAGCGCCAATACCGCCGACACCGGCGCCTATCACAAGAGCCGTACTCATACGGAGTCTCCTTCTAGCGACAATTGATGCGAAAGATTATGTAGAATTATAGCATCGTATGATGGGATTGTCGAAGCTGGCGATTTGCCGCTTCCGGCGATTCGCGCCGAATAGGGGCTTGCATGTGACGTAACGTCATAGTCTATACTGTCTGGTGAAAGGGGGCTATGGTTGGAACGGCAGTATTATCACACTGGACAGTTTGCGCAGAAGGCGTCAATCTCGGTGCGAACGTTGCGCCACTATGAACAGATCGGGTTGTTGACGCCGACCGAATACACGCCGTCCGGTCAGCGGCTGTATACCGACGCGGACCTGGTAACGCTTCAACAGATCCTGGCGCTCAAGTTTTTGGGATTTTCGCTTCAGGAAGTACGAGGTTATTTGCTGGCGGGGCCGCAACAACTGCGTGAAGTGTTGGCAACCCAGAAAACGATGCTGCGTGAAAAGCGGGCGCGGCTTGATGGCGTCATCCGGGCGATTGAAGCGCTGGAGCAGTGTGCGCGTGCGGGCCAGCCGACGTGGGAAGAAATTGTTAATGTAATCGAGGTGATCCAGATGGAGAAGAACAACGATTGGGTGCGTAAATACTTTACGCCTGAGCAACTTCAGACGATGCAAGAGTTAAACCAGCAATCCTATTCCGATGCTGCGCAACGCAAAATGGAGGATTGGGGTTATGGTGTGCAGTGGACCGAAGAAGATCAGCGGCGGGTGGACGAGGAATATGCCTTTATTGCTGCCGGTTTGCAGCGACTGGTTGCCGAGCAGGGCGATCTGACCGGGCCGGAAGCACAAGACCTGGCGCGGCGCAAGCTTGATCTGGAACGCCAGTTCACCCAGGGGGATCAGGATATCGCCGAAGGGCTGCGCCAGTGGTGGGCAAATTATGCGGCGCTGCCTGCCGAGGATCGTCCGTTCCCGCGTCTGTGGGGCGAAGCTGAGGATGTATTCTTAAATCAGGCGGTAGAATGGTATCTCCGGCAACAAGATGCATCGTGATGGAGCGCAAGCATAGCGCAGACGATGCCGGGAACACAACCCAAAGCGGATGAAGATGTCCTTCATCCGCTTTGGATTATTGCAGTTTCGCGTTTGGAAGCGCGATAGGTATCTAGCTTACGCCAGCACGGGTCTCAGCCAGCTTGCCGACCGAACCGAGCCTCTCGGACTTGTCCACGATGAACTTCGCATACTCGGCGACAAATACCGTGCCCGGCTTGCGGAAGTCGAACTCGGCGGGCTTATCGTGGAAGTACTCACGGTGGACGCGCGTCCAGACCAGGCGGCCATCGGTATCGATGTTCACCTTGGTGACGCCGAGCTGTGCGGCACGCTGAAACTCGTTCGCGTCCACGCCGCGTGCGGATGGGTCAAGGGCGCCGCCCGCTGCATTGATGCGCTCTACCTCTTCCTGAGGAACCGAGCTGGAGCCGTGCATAACCAGCGGATAGTTGGGGAGCAGATTCTGAATAGCTTCGATGCGATCAAAGTGCAATGACTGATGGCCCGTGAATTTATAGGCGCCATGACTGGTGCCAATCGCAACGGCGAGGCTGTCACAACCGGTTTGCTCAACGAACGTCTTGGCCTCATCCGGATCCGTCAACATCGCGTGCTTCTCATCAACGGCGATATTCTCCTCGACGCCGCCCAGCATACCCAGTTCAGCTTCGACCGAGATGCCTTTGGCGTGGGCACGCTCAACCACGCGGCGGGTGATGGCGACATTCTCGTCGAATGGCTCGTGCGAGGCGTCGATCATAACCGACGAATAGAAACCGGAGTCAATGCAGTCGTAGCAGGTCTGCTCATCGCCGTGATCCAGATGGACGGCATAGATGACATCGGGGTACAGCTTCTCCGCTGCACGGATGATCGCCTCGATCATAGGAATGCCAGCATACTTGCGGGCTCCCTTCGAGATCTGAATAATGAAGGGCGCTTCCGCTTCCATGTGGCCTTGGAAGAGCCCTAGCGCCTGTTCCATATTGTTGATATTATAGGCGCCGACGGCAAACTTCCCATATGCAACTTTAAACAGAGCTGCAGTGGTGACAATCATACTCGTTCTCCTCACTGTGGACGAATACTTGCGGAATGATTTTACCATATATCCGGCGTCTATAGACAGCATACTCGCCGCTTATGGGTATGTTTCAGGCATATATACGTATACAGAGCGGCGGCGCGTTCATACACGCCGCCGCTCTGTATCACGGATGTCGTATTGGGGTCAGACCGCCAGGCGGAAATGCAGGATCCCCCAGCGTAGATGCCCATTCTGACCAGCTTCAATCCAGTGTTCCAATCCCTTGAGCATCGCGTCAACGTACTCACGTGATACAACGCTCGCCATCTCATCATAGCGGCGGTTAAGTTCTTCGCGAACCCGGCTGTAGTGCGTAATCAAGTGCTCGGACAGATCGATGATCTGCACTTCCTCGAAGTCGAGATCGCGGGCGACCTTGCGATAGAAGGCGAATGACCCCAGACTGTCAAGGTGGATGCGATCCAATACCGGTTGCAAAACGCCTGCCGGACAATCATCGCTCTGCATCGGGTCGGTGAAGATAAAATCACCGCCCTTTCGCATCACGCGGCGCACTTCCTCAAACACACGACGGCGATCACCGCTGTGCAGAATGGCATCTTGCGACCAGGCAATATCAAAGCTCGATTCGTCGAAGGTGATCTCCTCAAAGCTTCCGTCAGTCACATTGATGAGCTGCGATAGCCCCTGTTCTTCATTCAGGCGGCGATTGCGCTCATTCTGCACCTCGCTCAGGTTTAAGCACGCGACATTGCAACCGAACGTTTTCGCCAGGTAGCGCGCCGATCCGCCATAGCCCGATCCGAGGTCCAGCATACGGGTATCCGAGTGGATATTGCCGAGCGCTTGCGCCATACGCTGGACGGTTCGCTGGCTGGCAGCGAAGATCGTGTCGGCGGGGCGCTCATACAAGCCGATGTGAATATCCTCGCCGCCCCAGATGGTCGCGTAGAAACGATCCGCATCTGAGCTGTTGTAATAGGTCTGAGCCGTCTTCACAACCGGGGAGTAGTGATGGGCGTGACGTTTATCGGGATTATAGTGTTTGTCCGCAATATGGATGAAGAAGTCAGGATCGGCTTCGTGGTAAGTTTCCTGAAAGTCCCCGTAGGTACGCACACTCTGGAAACCTACTTCCTTCATCAGATCCTGCACATATTTTTTCCGCAGGGGAAACATATTGAGGTGGAAAACCGAGTTGTCAGGGAATTCATAGCGAAACCGAGCCAGACCATCATCGAGGTGCTCTGGCTGGGCTTTCACATTTTCGCCGCAGTAGTAGTAAGTATGGCTGGGCGTGCGATTGTGATCAAGCAACGCGTCGTAGTTGCGCTGATCAAGGATCAGGAGTCCATCGTGGCGCAATGCTGCGTAGAACTCGGCGAGGCAGCGGCGCCGATCTTGCTCGGAGAAGAGATGCGTGAAGGAATTGCCCAGACAGATGATTGCATCGTACTTGCCGTGGATGTCGCGATTCAACCAGCGCCAATCCGAATGTATCGTGCGGAGAATGTAGCTGTGCTGTTGCGCGTTCTCAAACGCTTTGGCAAGCATTGTCGGGCTGCCATCGACGCTTGTCACTTCGAATCCTGCCTTGAGCAATTGGACCGAGTGAAAGCCTGTGCCTGTCGCGACATCGAGCACTCGTTGAGCGCCGTGCTCCTTCAAAACGCGAATGAAGAAATCGCCTTCACTGGATGCGCGGGCCTCCCAGTCGATCAGCGCATCCCATTTCTCAACGAACGTATGGACATATTCCAGCTTGTAGTGATCGGTCTTGCGAACTTTGAGCGGATCCGCCCCGTACACCTGTTTCTCCAGCATGGTCATGATTGTTCTCCTGTTCTACGGATACTCCGTGCAGCGTAGTAACATCAGCCATCTGGGCGCTCTGGCACAAAAATCTTCTGAGTTTGTGAGAATCGTTCAGGAGGCGAGTCGCCTTAGAACTCTTTCTACACGCTCAGAAGACTTCCAACGAGCATATCGTTTGTGTCAGGCTATTACTACCTTCCAGCAGTCAACCTCCTCTAGACTCGATGCCAAACACCCTGCGACTTTATCCAACCGTCGTTACTACACACTCTTCCCATACGGCTCGCGTACGATTGGACACCCGACGTTGAGCGCTTTCTCTAGCTTGAGATCGTATAGATTTAGATCGGAAAGCGACAACAGAACAACTATAGACGTTATCGGTGGAATTTGCAAATAACCAACCGGAAACAGTTTGTGTGTGGAAGTATCGTCGAAATAATTGATGGCAATGGGCTAGGGTGGCATTTGCGAACGATGAATCTATGAAGCAGAGGGTATGTCGGTATCGCTCCGAAAAGCCTATTGATATGGGAAATACTGTCAATTTGAGCGTCTCTGCTCTAACGGGCGCAAATCGTTGCAAGATTTGCAGTTTGTAGAGCAATGCCAGCCGGCGATCCGCACCATACGTGATTGAGCCGAATACGTTTGTGGACAGCATCATTGAATACGCCATTCTACACTTGATCACGCTCTGTGGCGATGTTACAATATTTGTTACGATATTCTCAAAGAATAGCTCTTTACCGTGTGCGCAATTCGATGCAGCGATGTATGTTATTGGAACAGCCGGCCATGTTGATCATGGCAAATCGACCCTGGTAAAGGCGTTGACCGGCATTGATCCGGATCGTTGGGAAGAAGAACAGCGACGTGAGATGACGATCGATCTGGGTTTCGCCTGGTTGACTTTGCCCAGTGGTCGTTCGGTTAGCGTTATTGATGTTCCGGGGCACGAACGTTTTATCAAAAATATGCTCGCTGGCATCGGCGGGATTGACGCCGCGATATTGGTAATCGCCGCTGATGAGTCAATAATGCCGCAAACCAGTGAACATCTGGCTATTCTCGACTTGCTCGGTATTGAGCGTGGCCTTGTGGCAGTCACTAAAGCCGATCTCGTCGATAGCGAGTGGATGGCGCTGGTCGAGGATGAGATTGCTGAACATCTGGCGCATACGACGTTTGCGACAGCGCCGCGCGTGGCAGTATCCGCACGAACGAGTCAGGGGATTGACGAGTTGCGCGCCGTGCTTGACGCTGTTCTTGATGCGACGCCGTCGCGTACCCTGAAAGATGGGGTTCCGCGTATGCCAATCGATCGCTCGTTTACCATTGCGGGCTTTGGCACTGTGGTTACGGGCACGCTTCTTGATGGGCCGCTGGCGGTAGGGCAAGAAGTCGAGATTATGCCGCGTCGCCTGCGCGGGCGAATACGTGGACTGCAAATCCACAAGCAACGAGGTGAACAGGCGACCCCGGGCAGACGCGTCGCCGTTAATCTATCTGGTATTCATCATACGGCTATTGTACGCGGCGACGTTCTCACTCTGCCTGATGCAATTGAGCCGACAGATCGCATCGATGTTCAGCTTCGCTTGATTCACTATGCAACGCCGCTGAAACAGAATGCTACGCTGGATCTTTTTGTCGGTGCGAGCGAAGTGCGTTGTCGTATTACATTGCTTGATCAGGAGATACTGGCGCCGGGCGCGTTGGGATGGGTGCAGATGCGCCTGGAGCATCCCGTCGTTGTCCTACGCGGCGACCATTATATCGTTCGCCAGCCTTCTCCCAGCATTACCGTTGGCGGTGGAGTAATCATCGATTCACACCCGCTGCGCCATCGCCGTTTCCGTGCTGATGTTGCGAAAACGCTGGAGGCGCTGGCTCGCGGAACGCCGGATGAGGTGTTACTTCAGGTGTTGGGTGATGGCTTGCCCCGGGAGAGAGGTGTGCTGATGCGGGCGGGCGCTATGAGCGATGCTGCTATGCACGAAGGACTAGCGCAATTGCTGGAGAAGGGCGACGTGGTGCAACTCTCGGAAACGTTGCTGATCTCGGCGCAAGGCTGGCAATATCTAGAACAGCAGTTGTGCAACACACTGCAAGCTTATCACCAGCGCTACCCGTTGCGTCGGGGTATGCCGCGCGAAGAATTGCGTCAGCGCTTGCAGCTAGACGCGCGCCAGTTGAATGCGGTGCTTAGCTTTGCATCCCAATGCGGGGTCTCTCATAGCAACGAGATCGGCGTCTGGTTGAGTGAGCACAAACTTGCGCTTACGCGCGAGCAACAACATAAGTTGGATCGCCAACTCGATGCTATCCGCCGGATGCCCTATAGTCCACCGGCGCCTGATCTCGAACCGGAATTGCTCGCCTGGGCGCTTGAGCAAGGTTTGCTGATCCATATCGGTGCGGATATTTACTTCCTACCGGAAACGTATGCTGCCATGCTGGAATGGATACGGGAGACGATTGTTGCTGAGGGCGGTGTGCATATTGGCCAGTTTCGTGATCGGTTTGGCAGCAGCCGTAAGTATGCGCTGGCCTTTATGGAACATCTTGACGAGCGTAAGATTACACGACGCAGCGATGATGTGCGGGTGCTCTATTAGCGTTTACCCGAAGCAAGGTCTTCCCCAAAGCCTATGCGGATCCGATTGCGCCTGTTCAGGATGCTTTATTTGGACGGGTTCGTAATGAAACTCGGACAGCATCAACGCTGTGCCTTATTCTATAATTTAGACGGCGAACCTAATAATCCAGCCAGACGGTACACAATACGCAAAAATAGTACCATTTCACGTTTGGCTATGTACGTCGTTCCAAGATATAACGAGAATGTAATGTGCATAGCAGTTGAGGTATTGTAAGAACGCGAGAAGCAGCGATGGCACAGAATACGAAACAGCTAGATTATCCAGAAGCGATGCGGGTAATCGGTCAGTTTATAGAGCAGGAGCGACTCAGCGAAGTAAGTATCCTAGAATATGATCAGGGTTGGATTATCCATGGTCTGACCTTTAAATCCACTGCACAGGGATTCATCCGCATAGCAAGCGATCATATCCTCTCTCACGAAGATGTTCGTCGGCTCCATGCTCAATTTGAGGCCAAGCGCCAGGAGCAATCAAAATGGAGGTGGAGTTTATGAGGCTATTCAGCGGTTTAACGCGAAGCGATTATCAGGACGTCCTGCGAGCGCTAGGCTATTTCATTGATGACCACGGCTATGTTGATGTACGCATCGTTGAAAGCGATGATGGCCTGGTATTTCAGGGCCGTCCGCTGAAGCGCAAGAATATGGGCGAAAACCTTTACGATACGTTTTTGATTTCCGATGAAGAGCTGAAAGAGATGGTGCGCGAGTCATACAAACGTCGTCGCCGGAAACCTCCACAGTTTACCCAATAGTCTGGACAGCCTGAGCTGTGCGTGATACACTGCCACAAGTTTAACTAAATTCCGCGGTAGCTATGGAAAGGATATGTGTGTGGCACAGCCAGCGAATGATATGCGCCGATTAGGCGCTCTTTTAGTCTTGGGCCTTGTTGCGGGCGCGGGCGTCCGATATTATATTGAAAGCCGTGCGCGTGCTAATCAATCTCAAGGAGCCGCGACGCTCATCGATTGGCAACAGGCGCGTAAAGTTGCGTTGCGTGTATCGCAGTGGGAGCAGGCGCCGGTTCAAGATCGCGCAATGCGGCGTGAGCAGTATACTCGCCTGGTCAAGCAGAGTGAACCGATGATTACGGATTATCTCGGCGTAAGTCTTCCCCGACCAGTAAGCCGTGTCTATGTCTTTGATCGGCGCGAGTGGTTGGAAGCGAACTTCAACTCCTTTGAGCGATTATTCAAACCGATTGAAGAGTTATATGAGCATAACGGCGGCGCACGCGGCGCCCTTGCCATGCTGATAGGCGATCTCAACGGTCGTGTGCTCGGCGCTCAAATCGGCGTTCTGTTGGGGTTTCTCGCCCGGCGTGTTCTCGGTCAATATGACCTCAGCCTCCTCTCGCCCGACCCCGCCACTCAGGGATCGCTTTACTATGTTGAACCGAATATCGCCCGCGTGCAAGAGCAGCTTGGCTTGAACGACGAAGATTTCCGTTTCTGGATCGCGCTGCATGAGACGACGCATGCATTCGAGTTCGAAGCCTATCCCTGGGTTCGCGAGCATTTCAACGAGCTGCTTCAGCAATACTTTGGTCAACTTGGCGATCAGTTGGGCAATCTGAGCAGCGGCTTGCCTCAGGTGTTGAGCCGGATCGTGCAAAATTGGGGCAACGGACGCCATTGGATTGAGATGATGCTGACGCCGGAACAGAAGTTGGTATTCGATCAACTCCAGGCGTTGATGTCACTGGTTGAGGGCTATGGCAATCACATTATGAATGCGATTGGCCAACGTCTACTTCCCTCGTTCAATCAGATCGAGCAGCGTATGGCTCAGCGCCAGCAGAACAAAACGCTCGCTGAGCAGTTGTTCAATCGCCTGACTGGTATGGATTTGAAGCTTGCGCAATATCAGCAAGGTGAAGCGTTTGTGAATGCTGTGGTCAAGGCGCGCGGGATTGCTTTTGCGTCGCGTGTCTGGGAGCAGCGCGAGAATCTGCCTACGCTCGACGAAATTCGCGAGCCAATGCGTTGGGTCAAGCGTATGGAATCGTCTGCGTCAGTCTAATAATCTAATCTAGCGCTGCAATATTTCCACGAGTTACGCAGTGTACGAGGCGACAAGTTATGCACTTGTCGCCTCGCGTCGTTTCGTCGCTCTTGCGCAGTTGCCCCGCGTTCGCTATAAGTTGAAGCGGAGCTGTCCGATATCGTCATCGCCATCGTTCGCCGCAGAGTCCGCCGGTTCTGCGGTTGCGCCCTGCTCGCCGTTTTCTACCGCCCCAACAAGTTCTTGCAATCCCAACTCGTCGAGGATCGTAATTCCCAGACTCTGAGCCTTGGCAAGTTTGCTGCCGGGATTGGCTCCGGCCACGACATAGCCGGTTTTTTTGGTCACGCTTTCCGTAACTTTGCCGCCGTGCGCCTTGATCAGTGCTGCTGCCTGTTCGCGGGTCATATTCGGCAGCGTACCTGTCAGCACGAAGGTCTTGCCATCGAGAATTGCGCTATGTCGTTCTACGAAAGGCGCGCCGCTGAAGTTCACGCCTGCCGCACGTAGCTTCTCAATAATAACGCGGTTTTCATGGTGTTGAAAGTAGTCGACGATGCTGGCTGCGACCACTTGCCCAATGCCGTCGATATTTTCAAGCTCCGCCTGGCTTGCCTCCAGCAGCCGATCCAGGCTTTCAAAGACGCCGGCTAGCGTGGCGGCAGCGACGCTGCCGACGTAGCGAATGCCCAGACCAACCAGCAGCCGATCGAGCGGGCGCTGCTTTGATTGCTCGATAGCGTCGAGCAGATTGGCGATCCGTTTGGGGCCGAAACCCTCCATATCGGCCAGATCTTCAGCCTGGAGTGTGTAGAGGTCGGCTACGTCATTGATCAGCCCCTTGCTCACGAACAGATCGGCCTGTTTCTCGCCGATCCCGACAATATCCAGCGCAATGCGGCTGACAAAATGCTCGACGCGGCGCACCAGTTGGGCGGGGCAAATGCCGAAGTTGGGACAGCGCCAGGCTGCCTCGCCTTCGACACGCTCCAATGGCGTGCCGCACGCCGGACATTGGGCAGGAAACTGGAACGGCTGCTCATCGCCGCTGCGGCGGACGACAACCGGGCCGATCACGTAGGGGATCACATCGCCGGCTCGCTTGACGGTGACATAGTCGCCGATGCGAATATCGCGTTCAGCGATGTAGTCGGCGTTGTGCAGGCTTGCATTACGCACTGTTACGCCGCTTAGATTGATCGGCTCTAACTCGGCGGCGGGTGTGATGACGCCTGTGCGCCCCACATTGACGCTGATGTTGAGCAGACGGGTGATCGCTTCGCGGGCCGGGAATTTGAAGGCGATGGCCCAGCGTGGGTCGCGCCCAACAACACCGAGTTCGTTTTGCTGGGCGAAGGCGTCGATTTTGATGACTACCCCATCGGCTTCATACTGAAGCGTCTCCCGTTGCGCCATCCACTCGCGGCAGTAGGTAACAACTTCGGCGAAATCGGTGAAGCAGCGTGCATCGCGATTGACCGGGAAACCGAGTATGCGCAGATAGTGGAGTGTTTGCCATTGCGCATCCAGCGATACGCCGTTGAGTAGGCCGACAGCATAGGCAAAAAAACGCAGCGGTCGATCATTCGTGATCATTGGATCTTTCTGACGCAACGATCCGGCGGCAGCGTTACGAGCGTTAGCGAAGATCTTTTCGCCGCTTGCGGCGAGGCGTTTGTTCAGCGCCTCGAAATCGGCGCTGCGCATATAGATCTCTCCACGCACCTCGATGGAGTCGGGCAATTGCATTGGCACATCAATGAATGTGTTAACCTGATCATCGGAGGATGGGATTCGGAGCGTCAGCGGAAGTTCTTTCACAGTGCGCAAGTTTGCCGTCACATCTTCGCCGGTCTCGCCGTCACCGCGTGTGGCCCCGCGGACAAACCGCCCGTACTCATAGGTCAACGCGATCGCAAGACCGTCGATTTTCGGTTCGACGACATACGCGATTTGGGCTTGTGCCCCGAGAAGTGTGAGTACACGTTCGCGCCAGACGTTCAGTTCGCCTTCATCAAAGGCATTTCCCAGCGATAGCATAGGTTGGGGGTGCTGCACCTTCGCGAAATGATCGGACGGCGCAATGCCGACGCGTTGGGTCGGCGAGTCGAGCGTGACGAGTTCCGGATGCAGCGCTTCCAGATTGCGCAGCTCACCCATCAACGCATCATACTCAGCATCGCTGACAATTGGATCGTCGAGCACGTAGTAGCGATAATCATGCTCGCGAATCTGATCGCGCAAGAAAGCGATATGTTGAGCCAGATCGGTGATCTCCATGAGTGATGATTCTCCTGGAACGTGTCTATACAAAGCAGTGTTGCTCATTATGCGACAGTACTAAGGAGGAATAGGTACTGTTGGAGTATGGCAGAGCCTGTCATTTCGAGCTACAATATGACTACTCCCGACTCTCTCCCCTCCTTCACACGAAACCCTCTGGCATACGTCAGGGGGTTTTGTGCATGCCAAAACTGCCAGCGTGATTGAATATAGTCTACCACGAACCTTGCCCAAAAGGCGTTGTCGTCAGGTATTTACCATTCGGCTGCAGCTGGCGGCGCCGACAAGCGTCTTTCCATACGGTAGCGTATTGACAACTTCGGCCTTTGCTGGTATCTTTTCACCATACGGTAGAGTATGGAGAGAGACGACCAATGGCATTGCAACGTGATGATTGGATCGAACTTGCCTGGCGAACCCTGGTGCATCACGGCGTTGAGAATGTGCGGGTCGAGGTTCTTGCCCGCGAGTTGCAAGTAAGCAAGGGCAGCTTCTATTGGCATTTTCAGAATCGCGCCGAGTTGCTTGGCGAGCTTCTGCAGCGTTGGGAAGACGAAAATCGGCAGATGATCGACGCGGCGCGCGCGGCGGTGACACCGGCTGAGCGGCTGATCCGGCTGTTCGATCTGGTGCGGGAAATGGTGCGTGGGCTAGGCGGGCGCTTGCCCGATCCGGCGATCTTTATCTGGAGCCAGCATGACCTGGAGGCTGCCGAACGGGTGCAGATAGTCGAACGACGCCGGCTGATGTATTTTACCGAGGTGTTGTGTGATTACGGCTTTGATGCGGAAGAGGCTGAGCGTCGCGCCGAGGTCTGTTATCTCGCCTTTCTCGGTTATGTTGAACGCGCTCATCGTGTTCCGCAGATCAAGCTGCTATTCCAGGATTTTAGCCGTTTTCTGGCCCGCTTGTTACTAACGATGCCCTCAACGCTGGAGCGTTTGTCGTTGCCCGATGGGTTGTCTGATGCGGAGAAAGGCGACTCAAATGACTAGAATGGCGCTTCCCGCTCCCCGTCCGTTCACTGTGTCGCCGTTCGTATTGCATACGCTGCTACTTATGTTGATGATCTCCGGTCCGTTGACCAATGAGAGTCTGCTGCCGGCGCTCCCCGCGCTGAGTATGGATTTTGATGCGCCCATGACAAGGATTCAGCTTCTGGTTAGCATATTTATGCTAGGCTATGGATCGTCTCAGCTGGTCATCGGTCCACTGGCTGATGCGGTCGGGCGGCGGCCGGTGTTGATTATCGGCCTGGGCATGTTTGTGCTGGCGAGCGGAGCCGCTGCCCTCTCCCCGGCGTTGCCGGCGTTGATCGCGGCGCGCTTCGTTCAAGGTGTGTCCATCAGTGTTGCACCGGTGTTGGCGCGGGTGATTGTGCGTGATATGTATGATCAGCAGCGAGCCACACGCTTGCTGGCGTATCTTGGCGCGATTATGGCTTTGGGACCAGGCGTTGCGCCGATCATTAGTAATTTTGTGCAACTCTGGTGGGGTTGGCGCGCCATCTTTGTCGCTCTCGTAGTTATCGGTGGCTTGCTGGGTGTGTCGGCGCTTGCCCTGTTGCCTGAAACGCGCCCCCGATCAGACATAGCGTCGGAAACGCGACGCCATGTCGGTCATACCTACGCACGGCTGCTTCGCCACGGCGTCTATGTGCGCAGCGTGCTGGCGATGATGCTGCTCTTCGCCGGGATGTATTCATTTTTTGTATCATTGCCTTTTATTGTTAACCGGCTGTATCAGCAACCTGACGCTCGTATCGGTCTGATATACGCGGTTGTCGTTGCGGGCTATATTGTCGGCGGGCTGGCGTTGGGTTGGCTGAGCACGCGTTTTAGCCAGCGACGCCTGCTTGTAGCCGGTTTTGGCGTGGCTGCGCTGGCGATGGCGTTGCTCGCCGGGCTGAGTGTATTGGGGCTGCCGCCGTTCTGGCTGCTGATACTGCTGATTAGCGGCTACACCGCCGGTTACGGAATGCTGGTCGCGCCGCTTACCGTGCGAGTGCTTGGATTGTTTCCTCATCAGACCGGCGCTGCCGCCGCCGTGCTCGGGTGCACCGAATGGCTAGGAACGGCGGCGATTAGCTGGCTGGCCGTGCAACTCCTGGCGCAGGGGTTTCTGCCATTCATCCTGCTGGTGCTGGCGGCTCTTGCTAGTGCGTGGATGTTGCTGTCCAGGGATGCTGAGAATGCGTGAAGACAGTGCGACGTACCATTCGGAGCGCTTAAGGCTGCTCTTGAGCGAGAGTGGCGGCCTTGCCGAGCGGAAACCAGAACGAGACGATGAAGCCGACCAGAATGTGCTGCAAATTGAGCAGCAGGAAGAGGGCGGAAACGCTCAGCGCCTGTTCCTGCGAGTAACCGTAGGGCAGCATCACCGCGATCAACGCTGCGTCGCGTACGCCAACGCCGGAGATTGAGATCGGCAGGACTTGCAGGACGGCGATGAGCGCGGAAATGCCCACAACCACGTAGAGCGGAATATAGACATCGAGTGCAACAAACAACAGCCAGAGTCGATAGAACGTGAATCCTGCCGATATGAGTGAAGCGATTGTAATGCTGAAAACGAGACGCGGGTTAAGGGTCAGGGTCGAGAGTTGATCGTTCCAGCGTTGCAGCGAAGTCTGCAAGCGTTTTGGCAGCACAATAGGCAATGCCTGGGTGAGCATCCATTCCCGCGGTCCGCGCACTGCGAGTACGGCGGTGAGTATGATCAGTCCGATGCCCATCGCGATGACGAGCGCAGTCTGGAGTTCACGACTCGGCAAAAGGCTTCCCAGGGCGAAAATGCCGAGCGTTCCTAGCACCGACATCACGATCAGATCGAACAGTCGATCCAGGACGACGCTGAGCATGGCTGGAGCGAGCGGCTGCCCGCGATCGCGCAAATACCACGCTTTGACCAGATCGCCCGCTTGCCCCGGCGTTGTTGCGCCGAGAAAGATGCCGACAATGTACAGCCCGACTGCGGTTGTCAGCGGCAGATCAAGATCCATCTCGCGTAGCAGCCGTTGCCAGCGCCAGGCTTTGATCACCAGGAACGGCGGCAAGAGCAAGAGCGACAAAATAATCGGCCAGAGATGCGCGCCGAGTAGGATGGTATAAAGTTTGCTCAGATCGCTGTTGATCAGAAACACCGCCAGCAACGTCGGTCCGAGCAGTCGTAGCAGCCAGGGCAAATATTTTTTCATACGTACTTTCGATAATTCAACAAGCCTCGATGTGTCCGATCCGCAAACTGAGGCTCTGGGCAACGGCCTTGCCGCGATCTTCAAGATTCGAGTCGACTCGAGCGTAGCGCGGCGATTTGTTCAGCCAGCAGACCAAACATAAAGATAATGATGCCGCCGACGAAGAGTCCCAAGGCTGAATTCGGGATATAGAACCGAAACGGATCGGTGATCAAAAATGAAACCAGAAACGACAACACCGCTAGGAGTTCCATCCCTAGCGCCACCGGAAAATAAACTCGCAGCGGCGCAAAGAGTGAAATCATACGCAAGATGATCAGGCCGAACTTGATGCCGTTGCGAAACAGCTTCTGCCGGCTTTGCCCGCCCTGGCGGCGCTGCCCCTTAATGTCAACGAAGCCGACGCTGTAACCAGCTTTGGCAAAAGCCAGCGTGCTGGTTGTAGGATACGAATAGCGATTGGGAAGCAGATGAATAAACTCCATCACGACAGCCCGCCGCATTGCTCGATACCCGCTGGTCAGATCGCGCACCGGCGTTTCGACCAGATAGCTGCCCAGGTTGTCTAGCATACCGTTGCCGATTCGCCTGACCAGCGTATCTCCCTGAGTGTCGCGGGTGCGCGCCCCAACCACCAGATCGAAACCTTCGGCCATTGCACCGAGTATCTGTGGAATGAAGATCGGGTCCATCTGGCCATCGGCGTCCATCAGCAAGATAACTTCGCCGGACGCATTGCGAATGCCGGTTTTGACGGCTGCGCCGTTGCCTTTGTTGACCGCGTGTCGAGCGACATGCGCCCCCGCCGACCGAGCCCGTTCGGCGGTGTCGTCGCCGGAGGCGTCGTCAACGACCAGGATCTCGGCGTCCGGCAAGTATGATCGTATGGCTTGGACAACCCTGGCGATTCCGTGGGCTTCGTTGTATGCTGGAATCACTACTGTCACCGTGAAGGGGTAGACAGCTTCCTGCGGCGGCAATTGATAATCCAGCGCCAGTTCGTTGCTCATTGTAAGTCCTTGCGTTCGTTCATTTTACTTCAACTGTCCGTACCATTACGCTCAGTAGCCGCACGTCAGCGCTGGCGGGGTCTTGCCGCGCTGGAATGAATGTCGGCGCTTCGAGTCTCAGCACAAGCTTTTCCTGACCGGCGAGCTCGGCGGGAACATTCAGCCAGTAGATATGCCATTGCCCGCCGGCAACCTGAAACGACCGGGTGTTTCCATTGCTGAACGTAACGCGGAGCGGCGCGCCTTCCGGCAAGCCGCTGGCCATCGTCAGGCCGATCATGTTGCCCGGTGCGAGCGGTTCCGGCAGCGGCAGAACGATCTGTCCGCGGTCATACATCCAACGGTAAGTCTGCATCTCGCCGCTTGGCAGAGTTACCGTCTCGCCGAGCGAAAAGCCCTGGAGATAGCCAATATCGAGGCCGTCTCCCAGCATGAGCCGTTCGATGGGCGCGGGGCGCAACCATTTGAGCGCCAGCGCTTGCACGTCTTCACCGGCATGCATTTCGGCGAACGTGAAATAGTAGCTGGCTAGATCATCTTTATCTTGGGAGCGGGTAATCTCACCGCGCACCATATCGGCGCGATAAACCCGGCGATCACCGAGCGCTTGCCAGGCTTCGTCGTAGCGTCCTTGCGCGATCAACACCAACGCCAGATCGATCCGTCCGTCGATAAATACGGGGTGCGCATCAACCATCTGTTGGAACTCGCGCAGAGCGGTTGGCAGATCATTCGCTGCGTAGGCTTGCGCCCCCCTGGCGTGATGACGCTCGCGCTGCAATCCCTGCGCAATAATATGCGGATAGTCGCGGTAGGTGCAGAAAATGGCCAGAAATCCGCCGATCAAGCCAACTGCGAGCAATCCGTTGAGCCAGTGTCGGCGGAGCGTGCGCCCTATCTCGGAGATTGAAGCGATCGTCCATGATCCGTAGAGCGCCAGAAGCAGCCAGAGCGGCAGCAGGTAACGCGGCTCGACGTGCAAGAGCATTACGGTAAAGATGGTATAAGCTATCCATCCCAACGCTAGCCAGCGGAACGCGCCCTCGCGCAGAGGCATTGCCAGAGCTGCCAGACTGCTCAGGGTAAAGCCGAACCAGAGTAGATCGCCTGACACGCCCAACGGCCAGAGTTCGCGCAGCGGTCGTGTATAGAAGCTGATCTTTACCAGAAAGTCCTCGATGAATTGAGCCTTCCAGATATGCTGGAAGTGGGGCCAGAAATTGCCGGTAAACCGTCCCGGATCTTCGCGCGTGATCCGTGCCAGTTCGCTGTAGACGAAGGGTTGCCGCTCGGATTGTTCCATCTCTGCCAGAATGCGTTTGCCGCTCTCGATGCCGTCCGGGTGCAACCCGATCCAGAGGTTTACCGGGCCGAGGGTGTCGATCGGAATGAATGCGCCGTAGACCAGATAGTTGCGCATAGTCCACGGTCCGATCACCAGCATCATAGCGACGCCGAAGATGATCGACAATCGGATGAATCGGCCAATCCAGGCGCGCCGAGGCTGCCCGGATTCCCGATTTTTGTGCAACGTTGTCAGCAATATGAAGAGGAAAACAAACACCGAAGCGTAGAGCGCCGGTGAGCGCGTGAGCGCCGCCAGCCCCAATGCAATGCCGGACGCGGCCAGCCAGGGCCATGTTTGTGCGTCGCGCCAGCGGATGAGTAACCACATATGGGTCAGCAAACAAAACAGAAACAGGGGCTCGCTGAGAATCAAGGCTGGCAGCTCGACGAAGGGGAACCAGATGGCCAGCAGCGCTGCAAAAATCAGCCCGGCGTGGGCATTGAACAGGCGGCGTGCCAGGTCATAGCCCATCGGGATCATCAACAGACTCAGCCCGATCTGCACCGCGCGAATGAGCGGAACGCCTAGCGAAGTATCGCCAATGGCGATGCTCGCCCGCAACAGCGCGGCGAACACGAACACGTGCAACGGTGGGCGGATCAGCCAGGAGTCATCGAGATACGCACCGGTAACGGCAAAGTGCAATGCACGGCGGTAATAATCACCGTCATCCGCCGCCGACAACCGTGGATCGATCGCGTTGACCGACGTAAACCAGAGGCGCAAAGCCAGGCCGATGATGACCAGGGCGGTGAGATATAGGGCGGTGCGTGAGATGTGCGGCAGGACGAACGCCTTTGGGCGTATCTGCTGAGACGCCGCAACCTCACGCGCCTTCATCGCATCCGAAGTCGAGTGCATACAGTTATGCTACGCATCCCTACATAACATAGTGGCATTCCGCTTTCTACAGGCTCCCAGGAACCGGAAAGCGCGCACACATCTCGCGCACCTCGTCGGCGATGCGCTGGTGAAGCGTTTCGTCGCCAACATTGTGTACGACCTGCGTGATCCAATCAGCGATGCGTTGCATCTCGGCGACGCCCATTTCGCGGGTCGTCAACGCTGGCGTGCCAAGGCGAATGCCGCTTGTTTTCATCGGCGGTTGCGGGTCGTTGGGAATGGCGTTCTTGTTGACGGTAATGTGGGCTCGATCCAACGCCTTCTGCGCTTGCGCCCCGGTGATGCCCAGCGATGTCAGGTCCGCCAGCATTAGGTGGTTGTCTGTGCCGCCGCTAATTAACGTGATGCCGTTTTGGGTCAACGCTTCGGCCAGCACGCTGGCGTTCTCGCGAATACGCCGCGCGTACTCCTTGAAATCGGGACGCAGCGCTTCGCCGAAAGCCACGGCCTTGCCGGCGATCACATGCATCAGCGGGCCGCCCTGAGTGCCGGGGAATACGCTGCTATTCAGTTGCTTGCCGAATTCGGCGTCGGCCATAATCATCCCCCCACGGGGACCACGCAACGTCTTATGGGTCGTGGTTGTCACTACGTGGGCGTAGCCGACCGGCGTGGGATGTTCTCCGGCGGCGACCAGCCCGGCGGTGTGGGCGATGTCGGCCAGCAATAGCGCGTCAACCTCGTCGGCGATGGCTCGTAGGCGATCGAAATGAATGGTGCGAGGATAGGCGCTGGCTCCCGATGTGATCAGCTTGGGCCGCACGTTGCGAGCGATGCGGGCCACCTCGTCATAATCGATCTGACCGGTTGCGGGATCTACGCCATAGAAGCGGACGTTGTACCACTTACCGCTGAAATTCACCGGGCTGCCGTGGGTCAGGTGTCCACCGTGATCCAGGCGCATGCCCAGAATCGTGTCACCGGGCTGGAGCAAGGCGGTGAACACCGCGATGTTAGCCTGGGCGCCGCTGTGGGGCTGAACGTTCGCCATTTGTGCCCCGAACAGTTTCAGCGCACGATCGATCGCGAGCTGCTCGATGACGTCAACATACTCGCAACCGCCGTAATATCGCTTGCCGGGCAATCCCTCGGCGTACTTGTTCGTCAACACCGATCCCTGGGCTTCCAACACGGCGGGGCTGGTGTAGTTCTCGCTCGCGATCAACTCCAGTCCGTCGCGTTGACGGCGAGCCTCGTTCTCAATCGCGGCGGCCGCCTCCGGATCGGTGCGTCGTAGCATATCAAGCATAGTATAGACCTCCATATGCAAAAGCGATGCAATCTGACAGGCATAGAACGCAAGTAAGCGCAATGTCGTATCGAAACAGCGCGCATACCTGAAGCGGTTAGTAGCCTGCCGCCTTATCAACCACATTTCGCAGCGGGCGCCGCTGCATATAACGATTCAAGTTATCGAGAAACAGATCAACCATACGCAGGCGCATATGTGACGAGAGCGCCGTTGTGTGGGGAGTGATCACGACATTGGGCAATGACCAGAACGGACTATCCGGGGGTAGTGGCTCGGTCGTAAAGGTATCGAGTGCAGCGCCGGCAATGCGTCCCTCTTGCAGCGCCGAGAGTAACGCCGCTTCGTCAAGCACGGCGCCGCGTGCGACATTGATCACATACGCCGTCGGACGTAGCGCACGGATCGCGGCTTCATCGAACATGCCGCGCGTCTCCGGCGTAAGCGGCGTCACAAGGACAACGTAGTCGGCGTTTGGTAACAATGCGCGCCACTCGTCGGCGCCAACGACGTGCTCAACGCCAGGCATAGGATGCGGCGTGCGGCGACTGCCCCAGATGTGCATGCCGAATGCTGCCGCCCGTTCGGCAATTGCCCGGCCAATTCCGCCGAGGCCAATAATCAACAGCGTAGCATCCATCAACTCCTGGCGAGGCATGTGCGGCGACCAGCGATGTTCATCCTGGGCCGCGCGGAATGCCGCGAAGTTAGTAGCGTGATAGAGCATAAATGTAAGCACAAACTCGGCGATGGAGATAGCGTGCGTGCCAGCGCCATTGGTGAAAAGCACGTCACGCTCGTAGAGTTCGGGCGTGAGCAGATGTTCAACGCCGGCGCTCGGCGTATGCACCCAGCGTAACCTTGGGGCGATGCGAAATACTTGGTCGAAGCCGGGTTGAGCCGACCACCAGCGGAAATATGCTTCGGCATCGCTGGCGTCACTATCAACCGCGCCTTCCGGATCAATATGCACGACCTGGATATCGGCCGGCAAACGCGGCTCGACATCATCAACAAGCTCGGTGGCAAGAAGTAGTTTCATAGTTAGCACAGATGCATATCGCCAGGGGAGCAACCTCCGGTGCCCGCCCCCCTGGCGATGATAATGTTTCGTTGGTTCGCAAAAACCTGCGTCGCGCTACATAACCGATTCGCCTGGCTGCAACGCGATGACTTCGGTATCAACGTTAAACTCTTCACACGATTCAACTAGTTGCTCGGGCGTTCCACGCAGGATTGGAAACGTTCCAAAATGCTCTGGGATGGCATATCTCGAGCGAATAAGCTTGAGCGCATACGCCGCCTGGCGCGGATCCATCGTAAAGTAATCGCCGATTGGCAGGATCGTGAGATCGGGCTGATACAAATCGCCGATGATTAGCATATCATAGGTCGCAGACGTATCGCCGGTATGATAGATTGTAAATCCGTTCGAGAAGCGCAGCACATACCCAGCGGGATCGCCCATTGGGATGATCTGACCATTTTCATACAAGGTGCTGCTATGTCGAGCGTCGGTCATCGTCGCCTGAACGCCGACAACCTCGATTGTACCGCCCTTGTTAAATCCGATGATTCGATCTTCGGCGATACCTTTGCTTTGCAACCAGGGTCCCAGGTCGAACTGACATACAATTTGCGCTTGTGTATCGGCAGCCAGTGTCGCCAGATCGTTGACGTGATCGAAGTGACCATGAGTTAAAAAGATAACGTCCAATGATTCACGGGCTTTTGCTTTCCATTCATCGGGACAGGCGGGATTCGTATCTACCCAGGCGTCAATTAATAGCCGTCGTCCTTCGGGTGTGACAATGTGAAAAGAGCCGTGTCCTAGCCAGCTAATCGTCGTATTTTTGCCGATCTTTGACACTGTGAACCTCCTAGACTTTGGCGAGTATAGTCGTATGCCGGCATTCTGGCGGGTCACTGCCGTCAGCCGCTACGTCTTCGCACTGATGTCGCGCTCATCGGTCTAGCGATCAACGTCGGAGCATTTATAACACTTGGATCGTTGGTAAGCGGCGGCGTTTCACTTATTCGCCGCAAGAGCACAACCCAACTGGCGCGTGAAAGCATTGCCAGCGACGAGGTTGGACGAGCATCTCTCAGCACTGGTTTGCGCAGCGCCGTCGGGTCGCTGTTGCCTTTCTCAATGTCCCTGGCGAGCATTCGTGCTGCCGAACGGATCATCGGTCAATCGGCGTTCGCAGATCACGAGAGCATCAGTTGGACACGTGCAATCGCTACGACCGCAATCTTCACAGGGCTGACGGCAAGCGCCGTCAGTCGGATTGCTGGCTGGGTCTCTCGAGATACCAAAGAGTCGCTGCGCTCAGTATAGCATAAGACAGATGCCTGTCGGTTGACGAGAGCGGATTGTTACCAAGACGTCAACGCATCAACGGATGAAGGGCTAGATTGTTAGCTCGGTGGCGCTGCAACCGCCGTATTTGACAGATGCGGTATAATATACCCGTACAGGGTATATGCAAATTGAGCGATAACTATGCATATACTACTAATTTGACAATCTGATGGCTTTCTGTAGAATATACCCATACGGGGTATGTAAACATACAAGCATATTGTCTTGGCTCCATACACACAAAGCGTTATCCAAGGAGGTTATAATGGTGAAGCCGGTTACCGTCAGCGATGCTGAGTTCGAGCAAAAGGTGCTTCAGTCCGATCATCCGGTTGTTGTTGATTTCTGGGCGCCCTGGTGTGGGCCTTGCCGGGTGATCGCTCCAATTATGGATAAGCTGGCCAATGAGTACGAAGGTCGGCTGACGATAGCCAAAGTGAACACCGACGACGAGATTCAGTGGGCCAGCCGCCTGGGCATCCAGGGCATCCCGACGCTGATCGTCTTCAAAGGTGGCAAGGAAGTTGAGCGCCTGGTCGGTTCACGACCTGAAAGCGCCTACCGCACCATTTTTGATCGCGTCCTGGCGAGCTAACTCTCTTCCATTCATTGCGCGTACTGTGCCGGAAAAGCTGTACAGTACGCGCTTTCTACACCGATGTCAGATACTGTTCGCTCTATTTCAGCGGCTTCTCGTGATGAAGTGCTTCTCCGGCTGCGGCGGATTGAGGGCCAGGTGCGTGGTATTCAGCGCATGGTTGAAGAAGGGCGCGACTGTCGCGATATCGTGATGCAGATCAACGCGACGAAGGCGGCCTTGTCAAGCGCCAACGCAATAGTGCTGGAGTGCTATGCGCGTAATTGTCTCGGTGACGTCGAACATTCGCCTGAAGAAGCTGTTACTGAATTGATCAATGTGATGTTGAAAGCGACGCGCTGATGCATGCCGACTCTCTGCCGCCTTGCCGAACCAATGTAAGCGCTGAAGATCTGGCGCGTGAAGCTGATCGCTCAGTGTTGTACGGCGCAATACTCGCTGCGCAACGCCCGGGAGTACGGCTCAAGTCTGACGTTGCCGATGCGGCGCGCGCCCTTGCGCCGTACGTGCGAGCGTTTCTCGATGGCCGCGAAGACGCCGATGCAAGCTATGCGCTTGAATATGCCTGCTCGTGCGGCGCTGAGGCATTTCTCCTGGCAAAGCGTGCATCGCGCGAGACAACACGGTCCTGAGTCGCACAGCCGGTTTTTGCTTTTGCGTTCTGTCCGGCGCCCTCCGCTTTACTCCTCTACCTCCCAGCCATATTGATTGGCAATCTCACGCAAGCCAGACGCCAGGCTCTCGATCTGCTTGAGCAACAAGCGCAATTTAAATGATGCACTCTCGTCTTTCTGAATCCACTTGCTCAAGTCGCCTTCAGCATAAGCCCGCGAAAGACGATCGGTCTCGTCAATCATGTGATCAAGCGAGCGGATGCGAAAAATGCGTGCTTTGTTTTTGGGCTGGTTTTCGATCGTCGTTTCTTCAACGCTGAGAAAGTCGCCATCATCGGCGATGCCGTCATCCCACAATCCTGCGTCGCTCTCTTCGCGATCAACGGCGGAGACGCTGGTTTTGCCGAGCGGGCCGCCAGTGACGCTTACCTCCGGTGTCGCCCGTGTACGCAGGTCTTCGCCTTGCTCCAATGCTTGCAACGCCGTTTCCAGGGTCAAATTTGGGTTGGCGGCAAAATACGCCGCCAGCCGACTTACTTCGGCGGCGGACATACCTTCCTCAACTGCAGCATTGGCCAGCTCGATTTGCGTGCGCGGGTTGGCGATACGACGCAAGTGTTGCGCCTGGGTGACATTCAGGTCGCCCTTGCGAATAAGGTGCTGAATTTCATCGGGAAGATCGAGCAGTCCCATATACCGTCGTACGGTTCGCCCGCTCAAGCCAACCGCCTGTCCCACCGCTTCGTCAAGATCGTGTTCGGGCAATTTGCCTCGTTGTTCAACGATAAAAGCCCGTAATCGGGCGAATGCGCGCGCCTGTTCAATATCGTTGAGATCCTGGCGCTGCACGTTTTCGATCAACTGACGCAGCAGCAGATCGGGATCGTCGGCGTCGAGAACAATGCATGGCACCGATGGCATGCCTAGTTCAATGGCCGCCGCCCGTCGCCGGTTGCCATACACTACGCGATAGCGCTCGGATGCGGTCTTAACGACCCCTAGCGGTTGAAGCAGACCTTGCTCGGCGATGGTGGCTGCGAGACCGGCGACATCGCCGGGATCTTCACGCACACTGTCAGGATCAGTTTCAAGGATGCGCGGATCAAGATAGATCAGTTCCAATTGCATGACTGTCTCCGCTGTATTGCTGCACGGCTTCATAAAGCGTTTTACGCTGATTTGCGACACATTTGTTTCAGAGGAGTATAGCAGAAGACCGGGTGGAGGGCAAGCGTAGAAGAGGGTTGCGTCTGCGCTCACCAGAGGATTTCGATTGTGTGAGGCAGTACTTCGACTTCGACCCGGCGGGCATCGGTGGCGATTACTTCACCGTCGGTGGCGACCGGTATCGGCGCGCCGGTTGTCACCGTCACGTGACGCGCGCGACCCATCGTCGCCTGGCGCAACTGCGTATGGGTTCCTTCCATCAGGTGCGGGATGTGCCGAATGATCTGGTCAAGGCGCATGTTGTCGATCATACAAAGATCCAACATACCGTCGTCGATGCGCGCGTCAGGCGTTATCCAGAAGCCGCCGCCCTGGCAGACGCCGTTGGCCACGGAGGCGAAGAGCAACTTGCGGCGCACTTCGTAGTCGTCGAAGCGTACGGTCATCGTTTGGGCTTTGTAGCGCGCTAACGCCCGGATAATTGCCACGAGGTACACCGAAAACCCTTTGAGCTTCGTCAGCTTCAAACTCTCGACTGCTACTTGTGCATCTAACCCCATGCCCAGACCATTGATAAAATAGCGCGAGACTTCCTGCGAGCCGGCTTCAACGGTAATCCGCCCTACATCTACCGAGTGTCGCCGTTCTGCGGCAATGCGCCGCACGGCGCCGTCGATGTCGTTGGGGATGAAGTCGTTGAGCGCTTTGGCAAAGTCGCTGCCGGTGCCGAGTGGGATGAGCGCCAGTGCAGGCAATTGTTCGTCGCCGGCGCTGTTGCTTTCACGAAAGCCGATGATGCCGTTGACGATTTCATTGATCGTTCCATCGCCGCCGACTGCGATAATCTGGTCGTAGCCGCGCTCGATAAGCTGATAGGCGAGCTCAGTTGCGCCGCCGCGGGCATGGGTTGTGATCAAGTCGAACGGTAGATCGGCATTGCGCATCGCCAATTCGATATCGGCCCGGCGCTGTCCGGCGTTGCCGCGTCCGGCCCATGGGTTGAGGATAATACAGCGTTTGGCCATAAGCTGTTCCAGTTTCTGGGTGACTGGGTTCCGGTTTGATCCTGCATCGCCAGGATCTCAGTTTTCGCGATATATGTTATATGGTTATATTGAGCGCATCGGCGACGGTAAAGATGTCTTTATCACCCCGTCCCGACAGATTGATCAGGATGCTCTGCTCCCGGCTCATCGTCGGCGTGAGCTTGAGCGCCTCAGCGATGGCGTGTGCGCTTTCAAGAGCAGGGATAATGCCCTCCAGACGGGCGAGTTTCTGAAAAGCATCGAGCGCTTCGGCATCACTGGCGGTGGTGTAGGTCGCCCGTCCCGTGTCATGCAGCCAGGCATGTTCCGGCCCGATGCTGGCGTAATCCAGCCCTGCCGAGATGCTGTGGGTCAACGCGATCTGGCCATGGTCATCTTGCAATACATATGAGTACGTTCCCTGGAGCACCCCCGGTTGAGCGTCGAGAAACCGCGCTGCATGGTCGCCCAGCTTATCGCCGCGCCCGCCGGCTTCAACGCCGCACAGCGCCACGTTTGCATCGTCGAGAAATGCGTGGAAAATGCCGATAGCGTTTGAACCGCCGCCGACACAGGCCAACACCACATCGGGCAGCGTATCGGTCGTGGCGAGCATCTGCTGACGAGCCTCGCGTCCAATAATGCTTTGAAAGTCTCGCACCATCGAGGGATACGGATGGGGGCCGAGCGCCGATCCGAGCAAGTAATAGCTGTCAGGGTTGGTCACCCAATCACGCAGCGCCTCGTTGATCGCATCTTTGAGCGTGCGACTGCCGCTTGCGACGCCACGCACCTCCGCGCCGAGCAGATGCATACGGAAGACATTCGGACGCTGGCGAGCCATATCCTCAACGCCCATATAGACCACGCACTCCAGGCCGAGCAGGGCACACACGGTTGCCGTGGCGACGCCGTGCTGCCCTGCGCCGGTTTCGGCGATTACACGCCGCTTGCCCATACGCTTCGCAAGCAATCCCTGCCCCAAAGCATTGTTGATCTTGTGCGCGCCGGTATGCGCTAGATCTTCGCGTTTGAGGAAGATCCGCGCGCCGCCGCAATGCGCCGTCAATCGTTCGGCGAAAGTAAGCGGCGTCGGGCGTCCCGTGTATGTGCGATGCAGATGATCCAATTCGGCCCAGAAACCGGCATCCTCATCTAGCGCCAGATACGCATCTTGCACTGCGGTGACGGCGGGTATCAACGTTTCGGGAACGTAACAGCCGCCGTAAGGTCCAAATCGACCAGTCTGGTGTTGTTCGATCGTTTGCGCCATCCGAGCGATGCTCGCTTTCTAGCTTTACCAAAGCTACAAATCGCAAGCTGTCGGTTTATCCAACCGACACAACTTGCGATCTGCAGCTTTCAACCTTCTGGGCAGGCGATTACGAGGCGATCAGACTCTCGTCTTTGTTTTTCTCGCCTTCCTCGATTAACATAATCGGGATGCCATCCTCAACCGGATAGCGATAGCCGTTGCGTCGATTGACCAGCCACTCTTTGCCAGTCGCGTCGGTCATCAATTCGACAGGACCCTTGTCGAGCGGATCGGCCAGAATTTCCAGCAGTTCCGGGCTAATCCCGCGTTTCTGTCCGCCCTCCGAAGCGGGGGTCACGCCTGCTTCGGGGGATGGTTGGAACACGCTATCCTGGCGGTACTGGCGCACGGCACGGACGATCAGGAAGCCGACGCCCGCAAGGACAGCCAACCCCAAAATCCGCCAAACGACCTTCATAGAATGACCTCCTTGTTTCGGTTGATTTAACCGCGCACCCCCACAGGTGCATCACTGCTTATCCTCTGTTGTTCGCGAACGAGCCCTGATTCTGATTGCCAGGGCTGCGGTTGTTTCTGATCACGTTGCCAGACCAGCAATCGCGCTTTTGGCCTGATGGGATCATGAGGATAGGTTATCTCCAGAAATGGATACCGTTGTTCTTGCACATGCATCGTGGCTATATCATACACTACTTCTGTCCAGGTGCCAGTGTTGATATACGATTGATCGGGCCCCAGCGAAACGACAGCCGCCTGGTGCGTATGCCCGCAGACAAATAGCGAGTTGGCGCCGTATTCAGAAGAACGGGCGAGCCGAAACATTTCATAGGTGACGGCGTCACCGAAGGCGTCCATTTCGCGTCGCAATTGGCGATGAGCCTCGATCTGCACCTGATCAACTACTTCATCATGCGGCGCTAGGTATTCTGCCATTTCGCTGACTGTCTGCGCAACTTCTCGATGTCGACTAACCCGCTGGCGTCGGAAGGCGGTAATCCATTTTCGGAGTGGCGTCGACAACGCGATGCCGCGCAAATGGACTGTTCCGTGCCCATCGATCGGCATGTGGTCGGGTGTAGACCAGGCAATGGTTTGCAATACGCGCATCACCCCGCGAAGCATAAATCGTCGTGATGCTCGATGACGCAGGCGCGGCAGTGTGATCAAGTACCAGAACAATGCCGATGACGGTTTGACATTATCAACCAGCGGGGCAATCTCCAGTGGATCTTGTTCCAGATCGTTGATAATCTCCTTGACCAATTGCGTGCCCCGCACTACCTCAAAAGGCTCGCTGACTCCCTCAAAGCGGACGAAGCGATTCCAGGAGTCAAACTGATTGCCGTGGACGAGATAGATCCCGCCGCCGTGATAGCTAATGCCAAAACGCAGCCGTTCGTCGTCTTCGCGTAATCCCAGCGCCTCCCGTAGTCGCCGTTTGACGCCTTGATAGTGTAACTCAAAATCGTGATTGCCGATCAACACGGTTAACTGATTGGCCGGTTCGGCGATATACGCGCCCAGCGCTTGCGTTACCAGAGCATGAGCTTTGAGTATTGCATCGAGGCGTTGTATAGCGGATTCTTCTGACCAATCGTCGTCATCGATATTGGGAAGGCGCACCTGCAAAAATTCAAAAGCGTCGCCAGCCAGGATAAGCTCGGTCGGTCTCGAATCGCGCACATAGTGAGTGATAAAATCGACCAGTACTGCATCGGCGTCAAAATCGTCGAGGCGATCACCGTTGCCCAGGTGCAGATCGCTCACAACAATCCGGCGCAATCCCGGCGTTACAGCGCTCGGCCCAATCGGCGTCGTCGTGTGTTTTGTGGGCTTCAAGCGAATGGGCTGGAGCTGAACAAGTGCCCAGCGTGCGACGAATGTCGCCCCTGCGATATAGGCTACGGTTCGAACGACGCGCCCGAAGTAATGCCAGAACCCGCGCCTATACCTTCCGATCATCGTTTCATTGGATTGATCGTACTGCACCAATGAAAGCCTCGATTTTGGCGGCGTCTTTTACGCCATCTGTCTCGATGCCGCTGCTCACATCCACTCCCCACGGCTGCACCGCAGCGATCGCCTCGGCCACGTTGTCCGGTTTGAGACCGCCGGCAAGCATCAAAGCGTGCTGACGCGCCAAATTTGCCGCGCGCGTCCAATCTGCCCGAACCCCTGTTCCGCCGTATGAACCCGGAACGTGCGCATCTACCAACAATGGGCAGGGTGCGAACGTCACACCTCTATCCTGGTTCACGTCGTTGGCACAACGTAATGCCAGATCGATCCAGTGCTGTTCGTTTGTCGAACCGTCCATCCGTATGGCTTTGATGATCGGTCGCGTGATCGCGGCAGCTTGTCCTAGCGTTTCGTCACCGCTGAGTTGAATGTAATCCACCCCGCACGCATCGGCGATCTCGTTCACGTGTGTAGGGTGTTCGTTCACAAATAAGCCGACCAGCCGCACCCGTTGGCTGTCTGGATGCTGATGTACGGTTGTGGCAATCTCCAAAGCTTGTGCAACGGTGACTTGTCGTCGGCTGGGCGCGAACACCAGCCCGATCCAATCCGCGCCCGCCGTGGCGGCGGCGAGCGCATGTTCCCTTGTACGAAGTCCGCAAACCTTAATCGTTGGCATATACCACAGTTACGCAACCGTGATCAATTACACGAGCTCGTCGGTTTGCGTTTTCTGAAGGCGATAATAAATGCGTCGGCCGCGTCCGCTGCGTTCCAATGTGCCATTGTTGATCGCCTGCTTTGCCATCGTGCGTAGTTGCTCGTTGGTGCGGGTGATAATCTGTTGTTTGCGCAATTCGCGCAACGTGACGAAGATCTGAGCAAATGAAACGGGTTTCGCAAAATCTTCCATCATCGAACGGAAGATCTGCCACTCCTCATCGCTAAATTCCACGGCCTCAAGTTCAGCGTCGGCTTCCTGTTCAGCGGCTTCATCCGTGACGGTTCCATCGGAATTGGTTTCCTCGCCTACATCTTCCGCTTCTGTAACCGTCTCGGTCGAGAGTTGTTCAACAGCGACGAGTTCGTCCGCCGACTGAGGCTGTTCCGCCACGGTTTCAGCGGCTGATTCTCCGTTATCCGATTCTTCGACTGTTTCACCATCAGAAACCGGCATTTCGATAACGTTGGTCGTCTCTATGGGCTCGGCTTCGATCTCGTCAGTATCGTCCGAGGGGACGGCCTCTAAATCGGCGCTCACTTCATTGACGGCGGGCTCATCTGCCGGTGGTTCGATATCGACCGCTGATGCAGGAGCCGTTTCAACTGTAGCAGCATCGTCAGCATAGGCTTCTGGTAGATCGCTATCGACAGCTTCGGTAGCTTTAGCTGGCGCTGTCCAGCTTGCCTCGGCAATGACCTCGGATTCTGTTTCCGACTCAGCTTCGGCCGAAGGTCCAACTGCCGGTTCGACGCTGCTTACATAGTCAGAATCGGGCGTTTCCGGCACGCTCTCTTCCGGTTGGGGAATGGCCTCGATTGCCTCGAGTGCGTATTCCGATGCATCTTCAGCCTCGACCTGCTCCTCCTGCGCCTCGAGCAGTTCAATCAGATCGGGAATTGATGGTTCGCGATCGTCGAATGACATCGATGTGAGGGGAGAAAATTCCGACGGCCAATCGACAAAGGCGAAATCATCGGGCGCTTGCTCTTCGCGCAACGCTGCGATATTCGCCAGTATCTCGAGATCGTCAAGCGCTTTGATCTCGTCAAATATCTGATCCGGGGTCTGCGTCGAAGCGTCAGTTGTTGCTGGATAGCTCTTGTCCGGTGATACATCAGGCGTTTCTGGTTGCTGCGCGTGCCCGGTATGCGCTTCTTGCGCCGCCGATTGGCGGTTGCGCGAGCGACGACGACGACGGCGCACCGTCGCCGATGCCTTGTGATCGGCTTCATCTGATGCGGGCGGAGCTGACGTGCCTTTGTTGCTTCGCCCGTTGCCCAACAGCGCCGGATCAATAACACTGTCGACTGTGTCGCTTTTCAGATCGGCGGCGAACTGCGACAGCTTGTACGGGTCTTCGCCAGGCAGGAATACTTCATTGACCGTGCCGTTGGTAAAGATCTGCACCTTGCCGCGGCGCTCGGCATCGAGGACGAAATCCTTGAATTTGGAAAACGCTCGACCGTTGAGGTCTTTATAGCGACTTTCTTTGAAGTCGCCGCCCATTAGCTCCTTCATAACAAGCTTAAGCGAACCGAGTGTAGAGACATACCCCCGTTTGCGCACGAGGTGTATCGCCTCCACGAGAACATCGTACACGTTTGATTCTGCGACTGGCGGCTCGCTCAACGAACTCGAATCGCTTCCTGACGTTAATCGTTCCTGCTCGGTGAGCCGGGCCTGTTGCGGTGGGGCTGAAGGATGAATAGCTTTGCCAACAAGTTGCTCGTAAAAGATGAACTCGTCGGCGCTCTGCGCCAGGTGAGTTGATGCGGCGCCACCAATGCCGATGATGATGACTTCATTGCCCTGTTGGCGAATGCTATTCACTAGCGGTATGAAATCGCGATCACCAGTAACGAGCACGTATCGGTTGATATTCGAATGAACAAACAGCGTTTTCATTGCATCGATACAGAGATTCATATCCACGCTGTTTTTGATTGCTCGGCCGGTGCGGCCCATCTCTTTGTCGTAGTAGTACGTCGGAACGTAAATTGGCTCGATTGCGTTGGCGTAAAGTGCGCTCGTGACTCGAGGATAGCGATACCAGTCGGCATATGCTCGCGCGATAACTACGCGTCCCAAATCATTGCAGCGATCCATTATCGATTCAAAATTGGGGTTCGCATCGAGCTTGTCACGAACGCTGACGTAAACATTTTCGAAGTCGATGAAGACTGCGACATCAGGTCGTTTGCTCTCGTGTGACATTGCTTGTGTGCTCTGCTCCTGTCGGATGATGAGCGGTGCAGGTTGCAGTGAAATGCTTCGGGGCCAGCATAGATGGGGAGAGGTCTCAGTGTTTTACACTCATAAACGCTCCGTGTACACGCTTTGGTCCGGCTTTGTTTGAAGTTATCCGGGCTTACGCAAGCACGGAACGCTCAGGACCAGATTCTATGCTGTGGGCGCCGGGAAATCTCACCTGAACCCAACTCTCAATAAACTCATGAATACTAACACAATAATACTGCATGCTCTGGAGCCGCCATCACCAGAGTGTATCGTTGCAGTTAACGCTACTATAGCACTGGCGTGACGTTCACGCAAACGGATTAAGCCGGGAATCTCGTAAATATATGGTTCAAAAAAGAGCCGCTTCGCCATAGGCCGTCAATTGCTGGCGCAGCGTCTCGCGATCGATGCGTTTTCGTGCGAAGGCATACCAACTTCCCAGGCTGGCGCGCACCATTCCGACGCGAGTGATTGCGCGGTGGGCGCGTAAAAAGTCAGGCTTGTAGTAGCGTTGAAAGAAGCGTATTCGGCTGCGATGTAGTTCGACGAACATACGATAGCGAAACTGTTGCGTAGAAGCTCCGCCAACGTGAGTGATCCGCGCGTTTGGAATGGTCCAGATGGCCCAGCCATCGTGACGAATGCGCCAGCACCAGTCGATCTCTTCACTGTACATAAAGTAATCCTCATCCAGCAACCCGACTGCGTCTATCGTCTCGCGGCGCGCCAGCATACATGCGCCGAGGATATGATCGACCGGGAACGGTTCATCGCCGGACTCCTGAGGGTAACGCCCATGCCACCAGGAATCATACAACCGGCCTGGCAATGCTTCGCCTGGAGGGAAGACCTCAAGCAGGCTCATGATCAAAGTGGGGAAACGAAACGCGGCGCGTTGCAGGCTGCTGTCTGGATTGAGCAGGCGCGGTCCTACAAGTCCGACGCGCGGGTGATCCTGCATAAAGGCGATCATCTGCTCAAGGGCGTGAGCGTGTACAACGGTGTCGGGATTCAGCAATAGCGCAAATGGCGGAGAGTTCGTGGCCGAGTTCTGATCGAATCCGAGCGAACGCAAACCGATATTTGTTCCGCCCGCGAAGCCGGGGTTGTAATCCAGCGCGTGGAGATGAACTTCTGGGAATTGTGATTGAACCAGCGTGACGCTGTCGTCGCGTGATGCATTGTCGACAACCACGATATGCAGCGGCAATGTGCAATCACGCAGCGAGCGCAAGCATGCCTCCAACAGGGCGCTGGTATTGTAGGAGACGATGACGACGCCGATAGTCGGTACATTCTGAACCATAGCGGTGCGGATTGTAGCGTGAAAACGCCGCCAGTGCAAGCGCTTTGGCGGCGTTGATGGCGATTGGAATGTCAGTTCAGGGTGGCGATCCAGTGTCCTCGGTTATTGTTCGCGAGGCCGGTCGGTATTGGATGGCATGTCTGGATTAACCGACGGGCAACGCACCACGGTGCTGCGCGTGTCTGTATGCAGTTCATATTGTATGCCGTCGGATTCCAATACGAAACGATATCCCTCGATTAGGACTTGAATGTACTCAACCCCCGGTTGCGGACATCCCAGACTGCCATCGTTCCATATGACGGAATCGCTGAGTACCAGGCTGATCGTATTTTCAGCCACGCCCAGATCGCTTGCCAGGTGTGCGATGGCCCGATCTAGCATCTGGCGCATATCAGCGGACAGCGGCGTATCGGGCGATTGGGTGGGCAGCAATGTTTGCTCCTCCTGTACAGGCGGCGTCGCGACGGGTGTTGTGTTGTCCGGTCCTGTCGGGCTTTCCAGGGTTATGCTGGTGGTTTCAGGCGCCTGTTCCCCATACGCGATCGGCGACAAAATCGTCGGTTTTCCCTCGCGGCAAAAGATCAGCGGATGCGCCGACTCAGAGGTGTGGATGGGATATGTCTTGTCGCCGTCGCTGAATACGAGCAAATAGCCGGGCACGATCGCCTGTGTATAGCCCATCGACGGATCGGGGCAGCCAAGCGATCCGTCTGACCATTGCTGCGGTTGGACGCTCGCCAGCGATAGGGTGTCGGCGTCCACTTTCAGATAAGCGGCCAACGCTTCACGAGTGACGCGTTCAACATTCACGACGCTAGCTCCTTCTGGTGACGAGGCAGGCGTCGTTGTTGATAATATGACGGGACTAGGCACAATTGTCGGCGAGGATGACTCGTCAGCTATTGCGTCAACCGATTGCGTCGGTGTGATAGACGCCTGCTCAACGGCAGGAGCAGCCTGGCCGCAACCAGCGAGAAGTACTGCAAGGGTGGAGATCACGATGAGTTTACGCATCTCAGACTCCCTGGTAGAATAGAATACGGTTCACTATATTGGCAACGAATCCCAGAGGCGGGAAGTTCCCTTATGCTTGATTTTGCCATCGATACGGCTTATCGCGCCGGCGTTATTCTGCGCGCCGGTTTGGAGCGTGAACGCCAGATTGATTCTAAAGGCCAATCCGATTTCGTAACTGATGTAGATCGGGCGAGCGAAGATATGATCGTCAGCGCGATCCGATCGCGTTATCCGAGTCACCGCATTCTGGCCGAGGAGAGCGGGCAGGTTGCCGATGTTGGTGATTATACCTGGTTGATCGATCCGCTTGACGGTACGACAAACTATATGCATCGCTTTCCCTGGTTTGCCGTTTCCATTGGCCTTCTGCATAAACACGAGTTGGTTCTAGGCGTCGTCTACGATCCGTCGCGCGATCAGTTGTTTGCCGCCGAACGCGGATCGGGAGCGCGATGCAATGGCCGTCGCATAAGTGTTTCGTCAACAACATCGCTCGGCGCGGCGTTGTTGACTACGGGCTTTTCATATGATCGCTTTACACGTCCCGACAACAATCTGGATCATTTCGCCCGTATTTTGCTGATGGCCCAGGATGTGCGCCGACCTGGCTCGGCGGCGCTCGATTTGTGCGGGATTGCCGCCGGGCAGATCGATGGACATTGGGAGCTTCGCCTGAGTCCGTGGGATACAGCGGCGGGCGTTGCAATTCTCATAGAGGCCGGTGGACAGGCGAGTGATATGCAAGGGCAGCCTTGGACGCCCTGGAGTCCGCATATTGTCGCCACCAATGGCTGCTTTCATAACGAACTCATCACTGCTCTGAACCAATGAGTCGGAATGGCGCCGCCTGTCGGATCGAGTATCGATGACCTATTACATACGAGATACGCTGCCGGAAGGTTCGGTTCTTGGTCAGCGACGACCAACAATTAACGAGTTTTTCCTTTCATCCTATACGCTGAGCATTTACGCTGGCTGTGAGTTTGGATGTCCATATTGCGATGGCTGGGCCTACGGTTCACGCCCGCTAAATGAGGTTGTTCGCGTTCCATTTGATTTGCCGCAGCGTCTCGATCAGGAACTGGCGACGATAGATCGCCGAGATTTGATCGGCGTCACTGCTTTGAGCGATCCGTACCAACCCGCCGAGCAACAGTATCGCATCACGCGGCAAGTTCTCCAACTCTTCGCCGATGTCGGTCAGCCATGCCTGATCCTTACGAAGAGCGCCAATGTACTGGATGATCTGCCGTTGCTCAGGCGGATCAATGAGCGCGCTCTGGCGATTGTAATGACCACCCTGGTCACGATGGATCCGCGTCTCTCCGCGTTGCTGGAAAACAAATCGCCATTGCCTGGAGTACGATTGGAGATGCTGGCGGCGTTCAAACGGGCTGGCATTCCGGTTGGCGTGGCCATTTTGCCAATCTTACCGTATATCAATGATACCGATGTCGCATTGAATCACTTGCTGCGTGCCTGTGCTGAAGTCGGCGTTGATTTTGTTGTCTGGGATTACCTGCACATTCCCAACAGTCGCCATCGAATGCGCATCTCGGAACTGACGCCTCGCATCAATAGCTATCCGGCGAGCTATTATCGTGACATCTACGCTGAACGTCCATTCGTAAGCACGCTATACCGCACCGAGTGCGATGCCAGGATCATCACCCGCTGCGATGATCTGGGTTTAGAGATGCATGTGCCGCATAGCATTTTTGCCGGTCGATTGCGGCCCTCGAATGAAGCTGCGCTTGTGCTGAAGCATGCTGCGCGTCGCGACATCTTACAGGGGCGGATCAATGTTGCGCGTCAGCATAGCGAATTGGCCGATCTTATCTATCGCGGCCAGGCGACGCAGGAACAGCTCCGCGCCAGTTCGCTGTGGGACGACCTCTGGGCGATTTTAGAGACCAAATGAGGTGTCCGGCGGGTCGCTACCCTATCGTGATGATGGCTTGGCGAGTGGGTGAGTAGGCGGTTTGTTGGTCTCAGCTTGTGCTCGCAAGCGGGCGAAGAGTTGCTTGAGCAATTCGGCGATACGGGTCTGGTATTCGGGGGTAAGAAGGGTCTCTGTTGACATAATCAAGGCGTCTTCGCCATTATCCGTATAGTAGCGGCGACGCTTGCCGACAACCTGAAAGCCATATTTGGAGTAGAGATTCTGAGCCACGATATTCGAGACGCGCACCTCCAGCGTCAAAATGCGCGCCTGGAGATCGAAGCTGTGGTCGATGAGGTTGTTGAGCAGCAACTCGCCGAGACTCCGCTCACGATATTCGGGTGCGACGGCAATTGTGGTGATATGCGCTTCATCAACCATAAGCCACAACCCGCCATAGCCGACGATCGGATGCTTCGCCGATTCTGCGGATCCATTTCCATCTGGTTGTGATGGTGGTCGCGAAAAGCTGGACAACAGCGTGCTGAAGATCCCGGCTCGATTCAGCGCTCCACATGCGTCAACGTGACGCGGCGGCGGCGGAGTAGGGCTGACGCGAGCGACAATATAGCGACAGACTGAAGGATTGCGTAACTCGCGGCGATAGGTATGGGTTGACCAGGGTGTGGAGAAGCTTCTGTGCTCGATGGCCTGAACGTGCGGTATGTCGTCCTCAGTCATCGGCTCAATGAAATAATACACGTGAGATCCCTCCCTGCTCGGAAGAGAATGTATAACACAGAACCGAGAACCAGATATCGAAATGCGTCTGGATCTCGGCTCTGTGGTTGAATACCGTTGAGTTGTGAAATAGCCGCCTCGCTGACCGGGTGTTACTGTTCAGGTAAAGCAGTTGCCGACTCGACCAGCAATATGCTTCGGTAAGCGCCGTCTTTTCCGAATCCGCCGCCAGTCTGAAATGCGCCGGTTACCTCGACAAGGCCCCATACATAGCTATTATTTGGCCCCAAATTGAGTTGGCCTGACTGGTCGGGAGGAAAACCCTCTATCCAGATGGTATCGCCGATAGGTTGCGGGCTGGAGGCATCCTCTTCGGTCTGTACGCCTTCGGCGAGAACATAGATGACGGAATTCCAGAAGTAATAACCCTGGGTGGTAATAGTTTGACCGTTGTACTGATCAGGGTTGGCTTGAAGATCGAAGAACGATGTTTTGCCATCGCCGAGATCGCTTTGCTCAATCCGATGCTCAACGTAGCGTACCTGCTCAATGGGTTCCGCGTTCGATATCTGCAAACGATGGTGATATGCGCCATTGGGGCCATACTCGCCGCCAGTCTCAAACTGACCGGTCACGCGTACAAAGCCGTATACTGCATCGCCAGGGCGATGTAACCCTTCAGTCACCTCAGCCGGGAAGCCGTCAACCCAGATAGCCTCGCCGAGAGGCTGGGCGTCAAGCCCGCTATCAAGCGTACTGACCCCAAGTGCGAGAACCGATATGGACGGATCGCCAGGACGCCAGACATACGCCCCATCGACTGTTATCTCTTTACCCGCATACTCTTGGGCTTGCTGAACAACATCCTGAACATAGAGCGCATCACCGTCCACGCCATTTTGTAAGCTACACGTACTCAGCACTATCAGGCTGAATAACAACAGAAGAGCGAGCAACATGGCTCGCTTCGGGGTACGGATCATATGTGATCTGAACCTCCAGGTCGGTGAATCTATGAAATCTTGGCGATTATACCAGAACGGGTAGAAGGTTGCAACCAATATCCTTGACATTGCCTCTTTTGACCAGTATTATTAGCATACCATGAGGTTATAAAATTTTTATAGTACTTGCCCTGTATTGCAAGGCGGCATCTATACACATGTGACCGCATGTATCACGTTCTGGTGCGCGCTCTTGCTCAAGGCACCTTAACAATTGCATAGGAGGATCCACGTGTTAGATGTTCTCTGGATCGTGCTAGGCGCGGTAATTGGCCTGGCCGCCGGGACAGTGTTGGGCATACAATGGGCCAGGAATGGCGCCAAATCGTTTACCCAGCAAATGGAAACCCAGTCGCGCCTATTATTAGAAGAGGCACGATCACAACAGAAAGAGATTCTGCTTCAGGCAAAGGACGATGCGTTGCGGCTGCGCCAAGAGGCTGAAGCAGAGATTAAAGAATCTCGCCAGAACCTTCAGAAGCAGGAAGAACGCCTGCAACGGAAGGAAGAAAATCTGGATCGAAAGCTCGATGGGTTTGAACGACGCGAGCGGCAAATTCAGCATCGCGAGCGTAACATCGAGCAGCTTCACCAGGAGGCTGAACATTTGAAGCAAGAGCAAGGATCCGAGCTCGAACGTATCTCGGCCTTAAACCGTGAGGAAGCCCGTGCAATCATCCTGGAACAGGTTGAGAATGAGGCTCGTGATGATGCGGCGCGGCGCATTCGCGAAATTGAACAGTCAACGCGCGAGGACTCAGAAAAACTTGCGCGTAAGATTATTGGCCTGGCTATTCAGCGGTGTGCGCCTGAATATGTTGCTGAAGTGACCGTCACTACGGTAAACTTGCCTGGTGAAGAATTAAAAGGCCGCATTATTGGCCGTGAAGGTCGCAATATTCGCGCCTTTGAGCAAATTACTGGCGTAGATATCATTGTTGATGACACGCCGGAGGCAGTTACCCTCTCGAGTCATGACCCCGTTCGTCGTGAAATCGCCCGTGTCGCTCTTACCAAGTTGCTTAAGGATGGTCGCATACATCCCTCGCGCATTGAAGAGGTTGTCCAGAAAACGCGCGTCGAAGTCGAGCAAATTATGCGCGAAGAGGGAGAGCGAGTCGCGTACGAGGCGAATGTTCAAGGTCTTCATCCCGACCTGATTAAATTGTTGGGTCGCTTGAAATATCGAACCAGCTATGGGCAAAATGTTCTCTATCATTCGCTAGAGTGCTCATTGCTGGCCGCCCATATGGCAGCAGAATTAGGCGCTAACGTGAATGTCGCCAAGACCGCGGCGCTCTTGCATGATATCGGCAAAGCAGTTGATCACGAAGTGCAAGGACCTCATGCGCTTATCGGCGCTGATATCGCTCGTAGATTGGGACGTTCCGCTGTGATCGTCCATGCGATAGCAGCCCATCATAATGATGAAGAGCCGCAAACGATTGAGGCCTTTCTTGTGCAGGCCGCCGATGCAATCTCCGGAGCTCGACCGGGCGCGCGTCGCGAGACGCTTGATCTTTATATCAAACGGCTAGAAGCGCTGGAAATGGTTGCAGCGTCGTTTGGCGGCGTACAACGAGCCTTCGCGGTCCAGGCTGGTCGTGAAGTGCGTGTGATGGTTCAACCAGATACGCTGGATGATCTTGCCAGCATTCATCTCGCTCGCAACGTTGCGAAGAAAATCGAGGAGACATTGCAATATCCAGGTCAGATACGGGTTACTGTGATCCGCGAGACTAGAGCAGTAGATTTTGCACGCTAGTGCTCTGTGCCTGTTTGCATTCGTTCCAATGCAGGTAGGACCCTCTGTCATAATACGGAGAGGAGGGTTAGGTGATAATGACTGATGCGCCATCTGATCACAACGCTGCATCAACTACACATCCCATCAACTCGGAGGAAGAACGCATGAATAACGTCCAGTTGCTCCAGGTGGCTCGCGCCGTGGGCGCCAGCACAGAACAGGCTACGAGAATTCAAAGCACGGCTGAGGTGCTGAAAGTATCGACTCGCTCGCGACCGAGCGCTGTTGCCGGCGCTATTGCCGGCGTTATTCGTGAAAGCGGCGTCGCGGAGGTGCAGTCCATCGGCGCTGGCGCCACGAACCAGGCCATTAAAGCTGTTGCGATCGCTCGTAGTTATCTCAATGAAGAGAATATTGATATCGTGTGCGTTCCTTCGTTTATCGATGTCTCGATCGAAGAGGAAGAGCGCACTGCTATTCGTCTAGTTATCGAACGACGCCCGGAGCGATGATGAGGAGAGCAGCGGGAGTGATACTAATGCTATCGCTATCGCATCCGGGCTGCTCGCCTCTATCTGCGATTCACGTTTTCGTGTTCAGGCGCTCTCACTCCGTTTCGGAGTGGGAGCTTTTTCTTGCATTGCTCTAGATGTCAATTTAATCATATGATTATGGAAAAGATCGCTCGTTTTCTCCACTCTCATCCACCATTCGATCAATTGCCATGGGAAATAGTGCAGCGCGTCGCTCAGACGATTCGAAGCAAGACGTTTGCAGCGGGCCAGGATATCCTGACAGTTAATGGTGATCCTGCTCAATTTCTCTATATTGTTGCAACAGGGCGTGTCGATCTTTTGCGCGAGACGGAAACCGATGCGCTAATTTATGACACTCTTGGCGAAGGCGAGGCGTTTGGATATCCATCATTGATTCGCCAGTCTTCGCCAATGGTGACAGTACGCGCCCAGCAAGAGACGTTAACCTATCTGTTGCCTGCGGAAGAGTTTCATCGATTGCGTCATAATTGGCCGTCGTTCGCGCAGTTTTTCTCGGTCTCAGCGATTGAACGCCTGAATTACGCCCTCGGCAGCGTTCAATCTGAAGCTGCGCCGACGCTGTTTCAGACCCATCTGCGCGATCTTGCGCATCGTTCGCTCGTTACGATAGATCCTGACGCTACTGTACGTGAAGCGGCGCAGATGATGAATGTCCATAATGTCTCATGCCTGATCGTGCAGTCCGATCCCGTCGGCATTATCACCGACCGTGATCTACGCAATCGGGTGCTGGCTGTCGGACTGAGCGATATGACACCCGTGCGTGAGGTTATGACCCCTTCCGCTCTGATGTTGCCGGCTGATAGCCTCGTCTTTGAAGGGTTGATCTTTCTCTTCGAGCATAGCTTTCATCATTTGCCAATTACTGAGGAAGATGAGGTCGTTGGGCTGGTAACGCATACCGACATTTTGCGTCAACAGAGTCGCAGCCCGTTATTTTTACCCTACCAGCTTCAGCGCGCGCGAACAATCGATGATCTGCACGCTTATACCGAGCAGGTTATGCTTACTGTGGGCGCCCTGCTCGACTCAGGGGCGCGCGTCCATGATATCGGGCGTGTGGTTGCCGTGGCGCACGATGCGTTGTTGATTCGCCTGCTTAAAAACGCTGAGGCCGATCTGGGACCGCTGCCTTGTCCTTATGCCTGGCTGGTTATGGGCAGCGAAGGGCGGTATGAGCAAACGTTGCGTACGGATCAGGATAATGCGCTTGTGTATGCCGATAACGCTCCCTCAGAAGCTGAAACGTATTTTGCCCGGTTTGCCGATCAGGTTGTTGAGCAACTGGTTATTTGTGGGTTTCCACGTTGCCCCGGCGATATTATGGCTACGAATCCGCAATGGCGGCAGCCGATCAGCGTTTGGAAGGACTACTTCAGTACGTGGATTAATCGGCCTGATGAAGAGGCTTTGCTGCGTGTCGGCATCTTCTTCGACTTCCGGCGCGTCTATGGTGAATTAGACGCCGAAAAGTGGTTGCGTCCGGTCATTAAGCAAGCCCGCCATCAGCGCATTTTCCTGGCGCGCATGGCGCGAGCGGCGTTGCGCCAGCGGGCGCCGTTTGGCTTCTTTCATCAGATTCAGCTTGAACGCCAGGGCGAACGGCGCGATCTCATCGATCTGAAACAGCGTGGAACGGCGCTGATAGTTGACCTGGCACGCTTGTTTGCGCTTGAAGCCGGTTGTGCGTCGACAAATACACAGGCTCGATTGCGGCTTGCGGCGCCTCACAGCAGTTTGAGTCAGGCTGGAAGCGAGGAGTTGATCGCGGCGTATGAGTTAATCAACTTGCTGCGATTGCGCCACCAGTATCGCCAGATTCGTCATCATGATCAACCGACGAACTATGTCGCCTTGTCGGAGCTCAGCGGTCTTGAACGTCGTGATCTGAAGGAGTCGCTCTTAGCGATTGAGCGGGCTCAACGTGGCGCGGAGAATACTTTTCATACAAGCCATATCGGGTGAGGCGCAAGCGGCGTAGCCAGCAGGCGCTTTCCGCGGTTTTGCCGGGCGTATATGCTGCGCGAAGTTGAGAATTGTGGTACAATCGAACAAGAATTATTCCAGTCGTATATGAAAAGCATTGCGATTGTCTGGGGCAGGCGGCAGAGCCTATATATATCGGGTACAACCAGACTTCGTTGATCCTCTGGCGCGCCACCTATCGACCTAACTGACTCTCTGGAAATGCTATAGCGGCCGACCCATACGCTGACAATGCGAGTCGGCTTTTTCGCACATATCCAGGTAAGGAATGCCGATGCGTACATCAAATACCAAGAAGCAACGTTTGATTGCGCTGTTTTTCCTTGGCTGTCTGTTCTTCAACTATCCATTGCTGTCGTTGTTCAATGCGCCGCATGCTATTCTAGGCATTCCACTGCTCTATGTATATGTCTTTTTTGTATGGATTTGCTTGATAGGATTGACGATAATTATCGTCGAGAGATCTGGTTAGTCACCGTGGCCGAAGCGTGAGGGCGCGGAATGTTACAGGGATGGCTCATTCTGCTCGCGTCGTTTGCGTATCTGGGTGTGTTGTTTGCCATAGCCTACTATGGTGACAAACGCGCCGACGCCGGGCGCAGTATTATCAGCAACCCCTATGTGTACGCGCTTTCGCTGGCCGTCTATTGTACGTCATGGACGTTCTATGGCAGCGTCGGGCGCGCGGCCGGCAGCGGCATAGGCTTTCTGACAATCTACATTGGCCCGACATTGATGGCGTTGCTATGGTGGGTTGTTCTCCGGAAGATCATCCGCATTAGCAAAGCGAATCGCATTACTTCGATCGCTGACTTCGTTGCATCACGTTATGGGAAAAGCACGTTGCTTGGCGGTCTGGCAACGATCATTGCGGTTGTCGGGGTGGTGCCGTATATCGCGCTACAGCTTAAAGCGGTATCGAGCAGTTTTACGATAGTGATGCAGTATCCTGATGTGGTGACGCCAGCCGAACGAGCGGCGCCGCTGTTTCAGGAAGAAGCGCTGTATGTAGCGTTGGCGCTGGCCGTTTTCACGATTGTATTCGGCACCCGCCACCTTGACGCCACTGAACGCCATGAGGGTATGGTAGCGGCCATCGCATTCGAGTCGGTGGTCAAGTTGGCGGCGTTTGTCGCTGTCGGCGTCTTCGTAACATTTGTGCTGTACAACGGCGTCGGCGATTTGTTTGGCTATGCGGGGAATCATCCCGAACTTCAGCAGTTGCTGGTCTTTGGGACGGATACGACGACCTATAGCGATTGGGCCTGGCTGACGTTCCTTTCGATGTTAGCGATTATGTTCCTGCCGCGCCAATTTCAGGTTGCGGTCGTAGAGAACGTCGATGAGTCACACCTGAACAAAGCGATCTGGCTTTTTCCTCTCTACTTGATCGCGATCAATCTGTTTGTGTTGCCGATAGCATTTGCTGGACAGTTGCATTTTTCCAATGGCGACGTTAATGCGGATACGTTTGTATTGACTCTGCCGATGGCTGGACAGCGGCCCGCCCTTACCCTCTTTGCATTCATCGGCGGCCTTTCGGCGGCGACCGGCATGGTGATTGTTGAGACGATCGCACTAAGCACGATGGTATGCAACGATCTGGTGATGCCGGTGTTATTGCGTATCAGGTCACTGCGGTTGAATGAACGCCGCGATCTGACCGGTTTGCTGCTCAATATTCGTCGCGGCACGATCGGCCTGCTGTTGCTGCTGGGCTATCTCTATTTTCATTTTGCCGGCGAGAGCAAAGCACTCGTTGAGATCGGTCTGATATCGTTCGCTGCGGTCGCTCAGTTTGGGCCGGTCATACTTGGCGGAATCTATTGGAAAGGCGGGACACGGGTGGGTGCGTTGACCGGACTAAGCGCGGGTTTCCTTGTCTGGGCGTATACGCTGTTGCTCCCGGCGTTCGCCCAGTCGGGCTGGTTTCCGGCGACATTTCTCGAAGACGGCCCATTCGGCATCGGCTTGCTCAGGCCGTTGAGCCTGTTTGGTCTGACCGGGATGGATCAGATTGCGCATGCAATGTTTTGGAGCATGTTCTTTAACATTGGCGGCTATGTTGGTGTGTCGCTGATGAGGCGTCAGAATATTGTTGAACATAGCCAGGCGACCCTGTTTGTTGACATCTACGATAAGGTCGGCGATGGGAGCGCACCTCGTTTTTGGCGCGGTACGGCATCTGTCGATGACTTATGCGCGCTCGTTGGTCGTTTCCTTGGCCACGATCGCGCCAACAGCGCATTCGTCGACTATGCGCAGCGGCGCGGCATACCTTCGGTGCGCGAACTACCCGCTGATGCCGATCTCGTGCATTTTGCCGAAACCTTGCTGGCCGGCGCAATCGGCGCGGCATCTGCACGTGTCATGGTCTCTTCGGTTGTCAAAGAAGAACCGCTAGGGATGGACGAGGTGATGAGCATCCTCAATGAAACATCCCAGGTCATCGCCTATAGCAATCGGCTTGAGCAGAAATCGCGCGAACTGGAAGCCGCGACGGCTGAATTGCGCGCCGCTAATAAACAATTACAAGAACTCGATCGCTTGAAGGATGATTTCATCTCGACTGTCACGCACGAGTTGCGCACTCCGCTGACGTCGATCCGCGCGTTCTCCGAAATCCTCTACGATCATCAAGATCTTGACATTGCCCAGCGCAACAAGTTTCTGGGCATCATTGTGAAGGAGAGTGAGCGTCTGACGCGCTTGATCAACCAGGTGCTCGATTTGTCCAAGATCGAGTCGGGCAACGCAGAATGGAATATGACCGATGTTGATGTGCGCGAGGCGATCGACGAGGCGGTGATGGCGACGAGCCAGCTTGCCAGGGAAAAGCGGGTGCAGATTACGGTTGATCTTCCTGACAACGTGCCGCCTGTCACAGTTGACCGCGATCGTTTGATGCAGGTGTTATTGAATCTTCTCTCGAATGCGGTCAAATTTTGCTATCCAGCCGATGGACATATTGCCGTTCGACTGTATGACGACAGCGGCGCTCTACGCGTCGATGTGAGCGATAATGGTCCGGGCATCAAGCCTGAAGATCAGCGCATCATTTTCGATAAGTTTCGACAAGTTGGCAACACAATGACCGAGAAGCCGCATGGAACCGGTCTGGGTCTACCTATTAGTCGGCAAATTATTACCCATTTTGGCGGCAAGCTATGGGTCAATAGCACGCCTGGCGCGGGTGCAACGTTCTCGTTTACACTTCCATATCACCATGAGCCTGCCGTCGAGCAACCGATTGAACGACCACTGTTGATGGGGGGACAACACTATGGCTAAGAAGATCCTGATCGTTGATGATGAACCGAACATCGTTACATCATTAGAATTCTTGATGGAACAAGTCGGGTATGAGGTTCGCGTCGCTCGAAATGGCGACGCTGCGTTGGAAAGCGTACGATCTTTCGAGCCGGATCTGATTTTGCTTGATGTGATGCTGCCGAAGAAGAGTGGTTTTGAGGTCTGCCAGAAGATTCGCGAAAACCCGCTGTGGCAGAACATTCAGATCGTGATGCTAACGGCGAAGGGCCGCGAGAGCGAGGTGGCAAAGGGCCTGGCGATCGGCGCCGATACGTATATTACCAAACCGTTCTCGACCAAAGAATTGGTGGCGAGAGTGAGACAAATGGTAGGGGAACCGATATGAGTCTCAAACTCAGATTCTCACTGACGCTGGCCAGTCTTTTCGGCTTTGTGGTTTACATCATTATCACGTGCTTGCTGGTGATCTGGTTTAGCCTGTTGCCGCAAGAGCGCCTGGTTTTATCAACGATCGCCGCCGAACGCGCCAGCATTATTGTGTTGTTCATGTTTGTATTGTTGATCGGCCTTGGCTCGATGCTGCGACGGTTGTTTCGCATCTATACCCAGATATCGCGGTTGCTTGAAGAGACCAAGTTGATCACCACAGCGAATCCGGAGCATCGCATCGCTCCCGCGGACATTCCAGAAGTCGGCCAGCTTGCCAATGTTATCAATACGTTCGCCGACAACTACCAGGCGCTTAAGTCTGATGTTGATCTGCGCATTCGCGATGCATGCTCGAACCTGGAAGAAGAGAAGGATGTTCTCGCTGCGCTGATGTCTGAGTTGACACAGGGCGTTGTGGTGTGCAATATCGAAGGTCGCGTCTTGCTCTACAACCAGCGTGTTCGGCAATTGTTCAGCCCTTCGATCGAAGCGCTTGTCAATAGCAATGGGCATGCGAATGGTCATAACAACGGCCACGGCCACGCCAATGGCAACGGCGCGCGCTTAACGGCCACGGGGGGGTTGATCGGCCTGGGACGCTCTATCTTCAGCATCGTTGATCGCAGCTTGATTGCCCATGCCCTTGATCAGATCCACCACCAGCTTGCTCAGGGCAATCCTTCGCCGTTTGCCCACTTTGTCACGACGATGGGAACCGATCGATTGTTGAGCGCTTACGTTGCTCCGGTGCAAGATTCCAGGCGTGGCGTGACCGGTTTTGTTCTGACTCTGGAGGACATCACCCGACGCTTCGAGATTAGTTACCGGCGTGATGAACTGATGCGTACGTTGATCGAACAGACGCGCGCATCGCTGGCCAGCATTCGCGCCGCAATCGAAACGGTTATCGAATATCCGCATATGGATCCGGCGCGACTTGTTCGGTTCACGAACATCATTCATGAAGAGTCGCTAACGCTGAGCTATCATCTGGATCAGATGATGGAGGACTCGTCTGATTACCTGACCGTTCAGTGGCCGTTAGAGGAGATCTATGGTCGTGACCTGGTTGCAGTTATTCGACGACGCTTTGAAGATAGAGTAGGACTCAGCGTACAAACTGATATCAGCGACGAAGCAATCTGGATGAAGCTGGATAGTTACTCGGTGGCCCAGTCGCTTACGCATTTGATGGGTCGCTTGTACTATGAAGCCGGGGTCAATGCGGTGATGCTGCGCCTGCAATTGTCTGGGCATTTTGCCAGCCTCGATGTCATCTGGCAAAACGCCACGATCGGCATCGGAACCGAAATGTTCCAGGAATGGGCCGAGCATCCGTCGATCTCCCATAGCTCCAGTAGTAGTCCGCTCTCCCTCCGCGATGTGGCTGAACGTCACGGAGGAGAGGTCTGGTACAAGTTCGAGTCGGATAACCGGAGTGCTTATGTACGACTGCTGCTCCCGATCACCGAGCCGATCGAGTCTGAGAGCTGGAATACGTTGGGCAGCAAGATCAGTCGGCCCGAATTCTATGACTTTGATCTTTTCCAGCAATTTGACCACGAGTCGGAGCTTGATAATCGATCCCTGACCGATCTGACCTACACGGTGTTTGATACCGAAACCACAGGTTTGAACCCATCCGAAGGCGATGAAATTATTGCGATCGGCGCGGTGCGGATTGTAAATGGGCGCTTATTGCGTCAAGAAGTGTTTGACCAGTTGATCGATCCGCGGCGCCCGATGCCGCGCGAGGCGATTGAGGTACACGGTATCGAGCCGCATATGCTTCAAGGCCAGCCCGACATTGCGCAGGTGTTGCCGGTTTTTCATGCCTTCACCGAGGATACGGTGCTCGTAGCGCATAATGCAGCCTTTGATATGCGATTCCTGCAACTCAAAGAGGGGCAGACGGGCGTCAAGTTCACCAATCCGGTGATGGATACATTGCTGCTGTCGGCTATTATCAACCCGACCCAGCAAGATCATAGTCTCGAAGCCATTGCCCGGATGCTTGGCATCAATATCATCGGACGTCATACGGCCCTCGGCGATGCGATTGTCACCGGCGAGGTGTTCCTCAAGCTGGTGCGTTTGTTGAATGAGCAGGGTATCACGACTCTAAAGGAGGCGCGCGAAGCGGCTCAGAAGACATTCTATGCTCGGTTGCAATACTGATTGATGTACGATGCGGTATTGTTCGACGCTTATCCTTGCTATCCACATAAAACACGATGGTGGTACGTACATCGCCTGACTTTTGTTGCACGCGGAATCGGCTGATGACTCATCGATATTGACGGAACTGGCGGGCTTTGCTATAATTTCCTGGTGTGCCGAAGTGGCGGAATGGCAGACGCGACGGTCTCAAAAACCGTTGGGGGCAAACCCCGTGTGGGTTCGACTCCCACCTTCGGCACCATTATGTGCATACAATCTATATCGGGGTGTGGCTCAGCCTGGTAGAGCGCCGCGTTCGGGTCGCGGAGGTCGGTGGTTCAAATCCACTCACCCCGACCATGTTGAACGTCAGCCAGTGTTTGCGCGAGTGAGGAAGAGTAGTTCTGCTCGGTGCAAATGCTGGCTTTGTTGTATTATCGAGCACCTGGGGGCGCAAGAGATAATCTCTCCAACGCTCAATTTGGGGATCGCTCTCTATGACTGCGACTAGCCTGGCGATACCATCCGAGCGGATCCACTGGATTGGTTTGTTCCTGCTGTTGATCGCCTTCAGCGGTTGCGCTCGCTCTTCCAGCGCTTTGCCAATCCAGCCTTCTCCGGTTTCCACGCTTGCTCGTCTGCCCAGCGTTACCGCAATTCCTCCAACCTCCGTGCGGTCGCCGTCGCCTAGCCCAACCAGGACTCTGACGTCGACGCCGATGTGGATGGCGGTCGTAGTGATCGAGTCCAACGTGCGTCTGGGGCCAGGCGTTGATTTTCGTAGTATCGGCGTTCGTGTCGTTGGAGATACAGTCATAGTGGTGAGTCAGGATAACAACTGGTATCAGGTGATTGCCACCGATGGCATGACTGGCTGGATGTCTTCGCTGGTATTGAGCATTGACCAGGATATGGTCTCCGTTATTCCTACCGGAACACCGTCCGCGCTTCCGTCCCCGCCGACGGTTCTTGCCACGGTAACTGCTACTATCGTCGAGTAACGCGCTGTTTCATTGAATGGGTGGGAAGCTGAGTTTGGGATGACAACGAAAGAGTGTGCTATAATACGCGCGACGATATAGCCTGCCTTGTAATGAATTATAGTTTTCCGGCGCAATCTCGCTGTTGTCGGACCAAAGCAGGTAACAGCCGCTGTTTGCTTTACCCCTGGGAGACTGGTAGTACAAACTGATCCACTGGCATAGGTATTCCCCGCACGCCCAGGAGTTGTTATGAACTGGCCTAGCGCTCGCTCACCTTCCTCATCCTCGTCGGAATCGAACACTGATGATACATTGATAGGCCAGTGCTCCAGTATTAGCGGGCGGTTGCGCATATCTTTCCTTGTCTCTTCGACATTGCCTCTCTTGCTTGTCGGCATTCTCCTGATCACGCTGAATTATCAGAACCAGCAGCGCTATGTGTATGCCAGCCAGGAAGATCTTGCCGAGCAGACGGCGCAAAGTATCTCAGCATTTATGCTTGGCGTTGAGACGCAACTTCTCGGCTTCGGCCAGAACTTTCGTCCCCAAACGCCGATACTGCAACTAGAAGCTGCCGCCGATAACTTTATCGTCAGCAATCCCAATATTCAAGCGTTGACCGTGTTTGATAACGGCGGCGCTCAGATTGTGCAAGTTGTGGCGGGCAATCGCAACCTCGATCGGTTGTCCAACCAGCAGGATATTTCAATCTCGCTTGCTGCAGCGTTGCAAAACGGCATCGGGCAGCGCGGCAATGTGCGGCAGCTCACGGACGGTCAGTTGTTGTTGACGATCATACTGCCGGTGCGTCTAGAAAATGGGACGATCATTGGAGCGATCAGCGCCGACATCAACGCCGCTCAAATCGCTCAGGAATTGCGCGCCGCCAGCGATTATCCTAACGTCGCGGCTTACCTGGTCGATGTCGGTCAAGAAGTGTTGATCGATGCGGAAATCCGCGGTTGGCGTCCGCCTGAGCGTCTGGATGCAGTGTTTCAAACGGAAGACATTACGACATATCAGAATGGCGATGGCAATGAGGTTATCGGTGTGCGCGCCCGGGTTCAGGCCAACGGCTGGTGGGTCGTTGTTGAACAACTCAACAGTGCAGCGTTCGGGAATGTTTACCGGAGCGTGATCCTTCTCGGCGGGCTGGTGGCATTGGTCGGGTTGCTGGCGTTGGCCTGGGGCTTATATCAGGCGCAACAATTGCTGCGCCCGTTGCGACAACTGCGTGTCGGTGCGCTGGAGCTGGGTCGTGGCAGCCTGGAGCATCGGATTGAGATACGCGGCGATGATGAGATGGCCCAGGTGGCGCATACGTTTAATCAAATGGCTGCACGCTTGCAATCCAGCCTCTCAGCAATCGAGGATCAGAACGAGCGCCTGCGCGAAGGCTTATTGCTTGCCCGTGACATTCAGATGGGCTTGCTGCCTGATCAAACGCCATGGTCGCATCGTTCGCTTACGGTGTACGCGCGGTCGATCCCAGCTTTTGAGGTCGGCGGCGACTTCTATACCTATGCGACGCTGCCCTCCGGCCAATCGGCGATTGCCGTCGGCGATATTTCCGGCAAGGGTGTCGGGGCAGCGCTGATTATGGCGCTGACCAGCAGTATGGTCGAATCGCAGGCCCGCCATAACGAACGTCCCGCCGAAATGCTGGCATCGCTTAACCGTCTGCTCTGGCCGCGCTTGCGGGCGAATCGTATGAATGCGGCTCTCCTGATCGTCGTATTTGATCACGCTACTGATACGATGACGGTGTCGAATGCAGGAATGATTGCACCGCTGCTGATCTGCGCCCGACGACAAGATAGGAAATCGTCGTCTCCTGCCCTCGATGGCGAGGCGTCTGCGGCTCGCACCGATCAGGAGCGTTGTAGTTTTCTCGAAGTGGGCGGATTGCCGGTTGGTTCATTGCCCGGTGCAGTCTATAACGATGTCAACGTTGTGTTTGAACCTGGCGACATACTCTTGCTGCTTAGTGATGGGGTGGTGGAAGCCCACAATGCAGACGGCGAACTATTCGGCTTCGAGCGCCTAGAACAGCTCATTGCCAACCACCCGGAAGTTGATGTACACTTGCTAGTGGATGTAATTCTGAAGCATGTTCAAGATTTTATCGGGCCGGCGGAGCAGCACGACGATATCACGATAGTGGCTGTGCGTCCTGATTTTGCTGGCCGCGATCCTGAGCATGATATGCATTACGCTTCCGCCAGCCCGCAACAAGAATCGACGAACTTTGCCCGGTAGCATGCTCCACAATCGAGGATATACATGCAATTATATAACTCGCTCACTGCCGCAAAGCAGGAGTTTGTAATCCCAACCAATCGTCCGGTCAAGCTCTATGTCTGCGGCGTGACGCCATATGAGACGACTCATATCGGCCATGCGCGCACATTCATCGTTTTCGATGTATTGATACGTTACCTGCGCTGGCGTGGCGCAGAAGTGCAGTATTGCCAGAATGTCACCGATGTGGACGATCCGCTGTTCGAGCGGGCGCGACGTGATGGCGTCTCCTGGCAGGATCTGACCGAGGATCAGGTTGCATGGCTATTGCACGATTACGCCACGCTCAATATCGAGCCGCCGACCTATTTTCCCCGCGCCAGCGAGGAGATTAGTGCGATGATTCCAATGATCGAGCGTCTGATCGATTTAGGCCATGCCTATGTGCGCGATGGCAATGTCTACTTCAGCGTGCGCACCGACCCCGAGTTCGGTACGCTGGCGCGGATGGGATATGATGAGATGCTGGCGACAGCCAACCAGCGCGGCAACAAGCCGGACGATTCGCGCAAAGAAGACCCGCTCGATTTCGTGCTCTGGCAGACGGGCAATCCCGGCGATCCAACCTGGGACAGCCCGTGGGGGTCAGGCCGACCGGGCTGGCACATCGAGTGCAGTGCAATGTCCACCCGTTATCTTGGTTCACGCATCGATATTCATGGCGGCGGTCGCGACTTGCTCTTTCCGCATCATTCGTGTGAAATTGCGCAGACCGAGCCGGTGACCGGGCAGCGCCCATTCGTCGATGTCTGGATGCATGCCGGCCTGGTGTGGTTCGATGGCGAGAAGATGAGCAAATCGTTGGGGAATCTGGTGTTTGTGCGCGACGCCGCCACGAAGTATGGGCCTGATGCGTTGCGCTGGCAGCTTCTGAGTCGACCCTATCGCGAGGAATTTGACTATCAGCATGAAGAGACGGATAGGGCCAAATCGACGGTTGAACGACTGCGCCAGGCGCTGCGGACAACAGGCGGCGCGGGTGATGCGCTTGATCGCGCTGACGCCCGCGATGCGTTTCGCGCTGCCCTCGACGACGATTTAGATACGCCGCTGGCATTGACCATTCTCGCCGGTCTGGCCAACGAAATCCTGGCCGCTGCATCTGAAGGACGCGATGTGGCTCAAGCGCAGCATGTCTTGGCTGAACTCGTCGGAGTGCTAGGTCTGCGCGTCGCCGATGAGAAATTGGCGTAACGCTCGCGGGATGTATTGGCTTTTGGGCGTATCTTGCTGTTTGCGTATGAATGCCAATCCGGTTGATTTTCCCGCCGCGATACGTTATGATAAAGGCGCGTTAACACCGTAGAGCATCTCAATAGGAAAGTCGAGGAGGTAACCGATGCGCAACGTGATCGGTGCGTTTACGTTCATCTTTGGTTTGATTGTCGGTCTGGTCGGCGGCGCCGCGCTTCTGGCATATGCGTATCAGGCTGCCGGACTCTACCCGCCTGACGATGCCACCATTAAATTTATTGCCCGCGAACGTGGTTGGTTGCGCGACGATGTGTAGCTGAATTCTGCGCGTGACGTACAAGTTGTACAGTGTACACAGTGCGAAGCGCCTATGGCAACGGTCGCTTCGCACTGTGTTTTTGCACAAGTGAGGTGCTGAATGGACAAACCGTGGTTCAAGTTTTATGAGGAAGGTGTTGCTGAGAACCTCTCGTATCCCGACATCAATCTCGACGCATTGCTGGTCGACGCTGCCCGCAAACACCCGGACAATACCGCCACGAATTTTGTGTTGAAATACATTCTGGGTGAACGTTTCACGATTGGCGGCAAACTCACCTACCGCAAACTCAACGATCTGGTTAATCGATTTGCCACCGCACTCTATCAGATTGGCGTCCGTAAAGGCGATAGGGTTGGTTTGATGCTGCCGAATACGCCGCATTTCATCATCACGTTCTTCGCGGCTATGCGCCTTGGCGCGATCATCGTCAATATCAATCCAACCTACACCAGCCGTGAATTGAAGTATCAGCTCGAAGATAGCGGCGCCGAGACGATCGTGTTGCTGAATCTCTTCTGGCCGCGTTTACGCGAGGTTCAAACCGAGACGCCGATCAAGCGGGTTGTAGTAGCCCATGTTTTCGATACGTTGTCGTTCCCGTCGAAATTCCTGGTGCGCAGCAGTCAGCGAAAAGAAAAAGATTGGGTTGACGTTCAGCCTGAACACGATATTTTCTTTTTCCAACATCTCTTGGAGAAATACGGGCCGATGCCGCCGAAGGTTGACATCAAGTCTGACGATGTAGCTCTGTTCCAATACACCGGCGGCACGACCGGACGCCCGAAGGCGGCCATGTTGACGCATCGCAATCTGGTTGCCAACGTTATACAGGTCGATGAATGGCTGGTTGATAGCAAGCCCGGTCAGGAAAAGATGATGGCTGCCATACCATTCTTCCATGTCTATGGTATGACGGTCTGTATGCTCTACGCCATTCATGTCGGATCCGAGATCGTGATAGTGCCCAATCCGCGTCCGATTGATAATGTGATGAATATTATCCAGAAGGAGCGTTGTTCGCTCTTCCCCGGCGTTCCGGCGATGTACATCAGTATTGTCAATCATCCGAACATCCAGGACTATGACCTGAAGAGCGTGCGGGTCTGCATTAGCGGGTCGGCGCCGTTGCCAATGGAGGTGCAGGAGCGTTTTGGACGACTCACCGGCGGGCGATTGATCGAGGGCTATGGATTGACTGAAGCTGCTCCGGTGACCCACTGCAACACGGTCTATGGCGTGCGCAAATCTGGCAGCGTTGGCATTCCTTTCCCCGACGTTGAAGCCAAGATCGTCGATATGGAGACAGGCGCCGATCTGCCGTTCGATGGCGAGTCCCAGGGCGAGTTGATTGTGCGCGCTCCCCAGGTGATGCGCGGCTACTGGAATCAACCCGAAGAAACGGCCAGCACGATTGATACCGATGGGTGGCTCCACACCGGCGATATTTGCAAGGTCGATGCGGATGGCTTCTTCTACATCGTTGATCGCAAGAAAGATATGATCAATGCCAGCGGCCTCAAGGTGCTGCCGCGCGATGTAGAAGAGGTGCTTTTTATGCATCCGAAGGTGTTGGAAGCGGTGGTCGTCGGCATTCCGCATCCTGAACGCGGCGATGATACGGTTAAAGCATATATCGTTCCCAAGTCCGGCGAACAGCCGGCTGTCGAGGAGATCAAGGAGTTTTGCAAGCTGCACCTTGCGCCGTATAAAGTTCCCCGTCAAGTGGAATTTCGTAGCGAGTTGCCGAAAACGCTGGTGGGCAAGGTGTTGCGACGTGCGCTCGTTGAAGAAGAGAAGGCAAAAATGGCCGCCGAGCGTGCGGCGGTCGGGTAACGCCTTTTTCGACGGCAGTAAGGGCGAGAATCGCGCGGGGAGGATGGAGAGCAGGGAGGTCAAGGATCGGGAGGGATTCTGGTCGGTCAAAACCGTCTGTTTGCATCTCCCGGCCCTGCTTCTCGCCTGCTCTTTCCGCCCTATTCCGGCGGCTCGCGTCGTTCGATCCGAATAGTGACCATACGCCGCTCTCCGGCCAGCCAACTCAGAACGGTCGTGACAAATGAAATGACTAGCCCGCCCCAGAACGCCGACCAGAATCCATCGACCCGAAAATCGATGCCCAGGCTTCCGGCAAGCTCGGATGTCAGCCCCAACAACATCGCGTTGATTACCAGCCCGAACAACCCCAGCGTCAGCAATACCAGCGGGCAAGTGAGCAATACGAGCAGCGGGCGCAGAAGTGCATTCAGCAACCCGAAGACGAGCGCCACAATTCCCAGTTGCCAACCCGGCCCGGCGAACTGGATTCCTGGTATGAGCCAGACGGCGCCAAAAATGGCCAGCGTACTGATCAGCCAGCGCAGGATCAGGCGTCGCGGCTCAAATGGGTCTTCTCGGCGACGTTCTGGTTGCCCGTTCATAACAACTCCTCAATAGCAACGGCTTCTACGATTCGCCCGTTCATACATCCTATGATACTATATTTGCCGGTTACGCTGACGATGCGTAGCTCGAATGGCTTGGATCGTTTGTTATTTTCCTATGAGCCCGACTCTTTCCACCCGCCTGTTTCAACGGCTAGAGCAAGACGCACACGCCGACGGCAAAGAAGCCTACTTTCGCTTGCACCGCCATCGCTTCGCCGCCATGCTTGCCGCTATCGATGCGCCGCCCGACGCGAGCGTGCTGGAGGTTGGCGTGACGCCAGGCCAGTTCACCCGCTTGCTCGTCGAGTCGGGCTATCGCGTCAGCGGCGTCGATCTTGACCCCGACACACGCAGTGCGCTGTGGGATCGGCTCGGCGTTGAGGTGCGGCAGGCCCACCTTGAGCGCGAACCTATTCCATTTGATGATGCGACATTCGATTGGGTGGTGTTCTCAGAGGTGATCGAGCATCTGGTCTATTCGCCGTTGCCGGTGTTGCGCGAGTTCCGCCGCGTGCTGCGGCCCGGCGGCAAGCTGTTGATTACCACGCCCAATGAACTCTATGCCAAAAGCCGTCTGCGCGGCATTGTGCGTATGCTGCTCTGGCAGAGTCTGCAAACGCGGGCTGAATTTCGCCATCAGATCTCTCTAGAGGGCGATACGCGTTATACGACCCACAGCCGCATCTACACGATGGGCGAGTTGACCTGGGTGGTTGAACAGGCCGGTTTTCGGGTGGTCAAACGGCGCTATGAGGCGCCGTGGGAACGGGTCGGGCTGGAATGGAAGCGCACCACACAACATCCGCAGCGAGTGCTGGCGAAGGGTGCGTTCGCTGCGTTGACCGCCGCTATTCCGCCGATCCGCTCGATGCTCGTGGTAGTGGGGCAGAAATGATATTTGACCAGTGGTCAGACGAACGCTATAATGATAGGCGTTTCCGCTGATGTCAACGGGCCGCTAGCTCAACGGCAGAGCACTCGGCTCATAACCGACGGGTTCCAGGTTCGAATCCTGGGCGGCCCACCAGTAACTCGATGACCCCTCAGCGTCCTGCGGTTTCTGCGATTGTTCCTACCTGGAATGCGTTACGCTACCTTCCCGCCTGTCTGGGCGCGCTACAGGCGCAGCTCGGCCCTGATGACGAGATTATCCTGGTTGACAACGCCTCGCGTGATGGCGCGGCAGCCTGGGCACGCACGTATGCTCCCATGGTGCGTGTGGTGGAGCTGCCGGAGAATCGCGGTTTCGCCGGCGGCACCAACGCCGGCATTCGCGCCGCGCGCGGCGAGTTGTTGCTGCTCTGCAACGATGACGCCCTGGTTGAGCCTGGCTGCGTCGCGGCCCTCTGGCATGCGTTGCGCGATCATCCCGCCGCCGGGGCCGCCGCTGGCGTGTTAACCTTTAGCCGCCGCCCCGACATCGTCGCTTCGGCGGGGATTACGCAGCAACGCGACGGCGTCGCCACCGACCTCTGGCCGGGTCGCCTCGTCGCTGCATTGCCGATCGCGCCCCTGGAAGTCTTCGGCGCTAGCGGCGGGCTGGCTCTGTTGCGGCGCGATATGATTGCCGACGTGGGGCTGTTCGCCGAGCAGTTTTTCAACTACCTGGAAGATGTCGATCTGGCCTGGCGGGCGCGGTTGCGCGGCTGGGGCTGTGTACTGGCGCCCGCTGCGCGCGCCCGCCACGTCTACTCGGCCAGCAGCGGACAAGGCAGTCCGTTTAAACAACGCCTGCTGGCGCGTAACCGGCTGCGCGTGATCCTCCGGTGTTGGCCCGCGCCGTTGTTGCGCACACATTGGCCTGCTATCGTGCGCTACGATGCGCTGGCGGCGACATATGCCGCGCTGCGCCGTCAGCCCGCCATCGCTGCCGGGAGGCTGGAGGCCCTGGCTGAGTTGCCGACCCTGCTGGTGCAACGCGGGGTCATCCAGTCTCGCCGCAGCGTCCCCGCATCTGATCTAGCCGCCTGGCTCACGCCGTCGCCGTCCTTGCTGGAGACGTTGCGCCGCCAACGCCGGCTGGCGCAATTGCTGCGTGACGGGTAACGTAGACCAGTCGGAAGACACTTGCCTTCTCGAATTGGGGATGCTACAATGCGAATCGAGACAAGTGTTTCGATTCGCCTCTTCAACGCCGATGATGGCGTTCCGAGAGCTAGAAGTCACAGGAGGACACCTATCGAAGACGTTTATACGACGGATGGCAAGCGTTTGCATCCGACCGAAGCGCCACGCAAGCGCGCCCTGCTCGTCGGAGCGGAAATCACCAGTCTCCGCAACTCGTGGAGTGTGGAAGATTCGCTTGAGGAGTTGGCATTGCTCGCCGATACTGCTGGGTTAGATGTCGTTGGCAGTATTTCCCAGCGCATTTCGCATCCTTTCCCCAAGTTCTTCATCGGCCCCGGCAAGCTCTATGAAGTGCTTGCTTTGTGCGATCAGACTCCATACGATCTGGTTATCTTCGATGACGAGCTAACCCCTGGCCAAACTCGCAACCTGGAGAAAGAACTGAATACTGCGGTGCTTGATCGCACCGCCCTGATTCTCGACATCTTCGCCCAGCACGCGCGTACCCACGAGGGGCGCATTCAGGTCGAACTGGCGCAGTATGAGTATCTGCTGCCGCGATTGCGTCGCCAGTGGACCCACCTGGAACGACAGGCCGGCACCGGCGGCGGCACCTCGGCGGGCGGCGTGGTCGGTTTGCGCGGTCCTGGCGAGACGCAGCTTGAGTTGGACCGGCGCTTGATCGGACAGCGCATCGCCTGGCTCAAAACGCAGCTTGCGGATGTGCATCGCCATCGCGAGATGTATCGCAAGCGCCGCCGTCAGAGCGGCGTGCCCATCGTTGCGCTGGTGGGCTATACCAACGCCGGCAAATCGACGCTGCTCAATGCGCTGACCAACGCTGATGTGCGCGCCGAGGATCGCCTCTTTGCCACGCTCGATCCAACGACCCGCCAGGTTGAATTGCCCGGCGGCCAGCATATGCTGCTCACCGACACGGTCGGGTTCATCCAGAAGTTGCCGACGCAACTAGTGGCGGCGTTTCGCGCGACGCTGGAGGAGATCAGTGAGGCCGATCTGCTGATCCACGTGCTCGACATTACCCATCCCAACGCGCAGGAACAGGCCCAGACGGTTGAGAAGACGCTGTATGAACTGGGCGTTGACGCCAAACCAACGTTGACGGTGCTCAACAAGGTTGATCGCATTGAGGGCGCTACGGCAAACGATGTCGGGCGACTGGCGGTCGACATGGGCATGCCCGACGATTTTGTGGCGGTCTCGGCGCAGCAGGGCTGGGGACTGGATGCGTTGCGCTGTCGCGTTGAGGCGGCGCTGGCCGAGCAGATGGTCGTGCTGGATGCATTTATCCCCTACCGACGCAACGATCTGGTCTCGCTCTGGCATCAACGCGGCGTGGTCGAAGCCGAGAAATTCGAGGCCGACGGGACGCATATTCACGGGCGCGTACCGAACGCGCTGGTTCCGCAGTTCGCCGGCTTCGCCAACGGCAGAAACGGCACAGCGGTTGCCGGCGGTTGAGTTGCGAGGATGTATGGCGGGGCTGGTGCGACTCGAACGCACGACCAACAACTTAGAAGGTTGCTGCTCTATCCATCTGAGCTACAGCCCCGTATGCGGTCGTCTGAGGATAGTGACAGAGTCGCCGTAAACGGGTTATGCTCTAGTATACTAGAAACAACGCCTGCGTCAACCGGGATTTTGCTGGTGTCAGCCGCCATCACCGCCGCGCATAGACCACAAACGACGGATCGCTGCTGTCGGGAAAATCCGGCCCGCGCACAACGAGAACGGGATCATCGCCGAGGCAAGGCTCCAGCCGGGCCAGATCTTCGCGGTAGGTGTAGCCGCCGAGCACGAATTGCGTCCCATCGTCGGGCGACGCCGGCGGGGCATTCTCGTCATAGACGCGGACCGGCAGGCCGTGGCCGAGGTAGGCGAACACCGAATGGTTGACCACGCCGGTCGGTACGTAGATCGACTCCAGCGCCTGGGGGCCTTCGGCGTCGTACCGATCGCGCAGATAGATGGCGACGCGCGTCTGGATGACATAGAACGAGCGCCAGACCTCCGGATTGGACGCCATCGCGACGAAGTAGGTCCAGTAGTTGAGCCCCAGCGCGGCCACGACCAGGCCGACGGCGACGCGTTTGGCGACGACTGGCCAGAAGGTGTCGTTAGCGGCGCGTTGCAGCCGCAGCGCCAACCGCCCGATCTCGGCCCAGCCCAGCGCGGCGATGATGCAGGCAAACGCTGCCGCCCCGATGCTGCGCATCGCGTGCGGGGCATCCACCGCCAGCGCGCTCGGCAGCAGGCTAGCGCCCAGCGCGGAGAGTGCGAAGAGGCTGCGCCAGTCGCGCCCGTGGCGCAGCAACGCCGCGACGCCGACCAGAAAGCCCAGCCCGGTGACGAAATCGAGCAGCGGGCGGAAGGGGGCGTGGTGGCGACCGTTGTTATCGCCGATCACGTTGAACATCAGCAGATGGCGGCGCAGCGCGTCGTCGAGCATAGCCAACGGCGCGCGGCCCTCGCGGGCGTCCACGCTCAACAGAAACACCTGGCCGACCCGGTCGTTGAAAGCGTCCGGATTGTCTAGCACATAGCCGATCAGCGGCCCCATCGCCACAAGCATCCCCATCGCCAGCGCAACCATGCCGAACAGCCAGCGTCGCCATACACGCGGGCGGCGCGTGAGCCAGAGCAGCGCCAGGATGCCCGCCACGACCGGCGTGACCCGCCCGGTGTGATAGGTTTGCACCGCCAGCCCCAGACAGACGCCGGACAGCCCCAGCAGGCCCGCCGCCGTCCCGAATCGGCCTTCGACCCGCTCCAGGCCGACGAGCAGCAGCCATAGCCCGGTCAGGCCGAGCAGCGGATCGAAGACGGTGGGAAACGAAAAACGGCTGATGGTGACGTGCCAGCTTGAAACGGCCAGAAACGCGGCGGCCAGCAGCGCTATGTCGCGGCGTCGGGTGAGCTGCGCCGTCAACGCATAGAGCGGCAGGACCGTCAGCGCCCCGGCCAGCGCCGGAACCGCGCGCATCGTCCAGATGTGAATCCCCCAGAGGTCGAGCGCCAGCGCGAAGGGATACAGCCCCAGCGCGGGCATATTCACGCCACCGCCGGCGATGTAAATCGGACGGTAGCCGGGGTGCTCCATCATATCCAGCGCGACCAGCCCGTGGCGCGCTTCGTCGCGCCAGAGGCCGAAGGGCAGGTCGGCGATGCGGTAGAAGCGGAAGGCGAGCGCGACCAGAAACAGCACGCCGAGCAGCAGCAGGGCGCGGCGGCGATCCAACTTGGCGACGGGCGTCGATTGCCACGGCTCGGCGTTGGCGGCGCGGTCGCCGAAGCGCAGCAGCGCCAGCCCGGCCAGCGCCAGCCCGATCCCGACGCCGATGAGTTGCTGAGCGTGGGAGAGGCTCTGCGCGGCCACCAGCAGCCCC
>JANQID010000100.1 GCA_028282325.1 Chloroflexaceae bacterium
ATCAGCGCTGTTGTCATGTTCCTGCTCATCGAGTACGCGCTGTCCATCAGCCCCCGCCGCCCGCTCGTAGCGCTCGCTGTCGCCCTGGGCATCATCGTCACCCTCTGGATGCTTCGACCAACACCCGTGATTACGAGCGGCGGCGGCACCGTGTGTAGCGACGGATGGGAGTCACCTTCAACCGGACCAGGAACTTGCTCGCATCACGGAGGGGTAAGAAACAAATGAGTCTTGGACCCTACACCTGTGCTATAATCAAACCGACAGTCGCGCGTCACATCAGTTGATCGCGCGACGTTTTTATGATGTGACGCGGCGGCTGCAACAGTCGCCGTTTTTCTATGCCATGAACGAAACCACCATCGGGCGCGACAACGTAGGTCAGGATGCCGTCGGTCAGGACAAGATCGGACGCGACAGCGTCGCAGCGGGACGCGACAGCGTCGCAGCGGGACGCGACATCAACAACTACGCCGCCGCACTTGATCAAGTGCTGGTCGTGCTCAATGAGCGACATGACGACCTGGCGCAAAAGCTGGTCGAACTGGAGGGGCGCATGGCGGCGCTGGAGGAGCAAGAGCGGCAACGGATAGAGGACCGCCGGGCATTAATGCGCGTTGTCGGCTCAATGGGAGTCGAATCGGCGACGGTCAAAGACGTGCATGCGATGCTCAAACAACAGATAGAAGCTGACAGCGCTGACCGCGAATCGCGGCGGCGCTTTTTAGATCGCGCCCTGTTCGCCATCCTGGTGATTTCAGCGGTGCAAGCCGCTGTGACGATATTCCAGTTATTCAACAAGCAGAGGAGTCCATCATGCCTTTTACATTAGGACCCGTGACAGAGATCACCTTGACCTTTGAAGATCGCGACCTCAACAAAGCCCATGCAACGTTTTGTCTGGAGATCGCAGATACCGTGACGATTCTCGATATTATCGGCTATGCAACCGGCCTGCTGGCTAAGGTAGCCCCCTTGACCGAATGCAATATCCTAGATAGCAGCGTTCATATGACTCTGAAACAAACAGACGCATGGGCGTTACCGCCTGAGAGCGCCGAAGTGCAGCGCAAGGGATCGTTCAGCTTCCTGACCGCCGCCGGCACAACCGGAGCATTAGAAATTCCTGGCCTGGTTAACACGCTCGTGGTTGACCGGTCAAACACCATTGACATCAGCAATGCTGCTATCACGGACTTTACCAACTACATTGTCAATGGACCAATTGGCTTCGGGAACGGGTTTGTGACCGGGGCGGGCATCCAATACACGCAATTCCGCAGCGCACGGAAAATTCACCGGTCCAGTAGCAAAGGATGATGTTACGCTTTCGCTTTACATTTTTCGATCGCGAGAACACCAGCTCGTGCTACCTCCAACTGAAGAGCCTGGATACAATTGTCCAGGCTCTTCAGGTTGCCAACGAATTTGAAACAAAGGTGCTTCCCATTACAGAATGCCAGCTAGGTGATGCGCATGTCAAACTCAAAGTGTTAGGAAATATTCCCGGCCGGCCGCTAGAGACTTCGGACGTTTTCAACCAGGTGGTTTATCTTTGCAAAGATAACCAGATTTCCGGTTCGTTCAAGATTCCTTCAGCGCCGGCAAGTTTTTATGACGAAAGCGGATCATATACCGGTATGCGTATTTTTTATAAACTTGATCAGGTCAACCCGTTGGTGCAGGAAATCTTTGCAACATTGCCGGGCATGTGCCGCCCTGATGGTGCTCCGTTCCCCCAAAACCTCATCGTTGGCGGGCGGTTACGGATGTGACGGGCTATGGACCCCTGGAAGGAACCGCCTGTTACTGCGCCCAGCTCAGAGGTATGCGAGCTGGCGCCAATCAATACGCATGTTGTTCCGCTGCTTCTCGATCTCATCGAACGACGAAAGAAGCCGCGACACTGGGAGGAAGGCGAGTTCTCGAACGGATTGACCGCACTGTGTGACGCTCAGATAGGCTTGCTTATGGGCTGTGGAGATCAAATTACTGAAAGCATTGACCGGATGCATCGAATGCTGGCCAATGCCCTGAACGGTATCGAGTACAGCGTCACCGGCACTGACCCGGAAACCGGGAAGCCCATCATCGAGCCGGAAATACCTGATGTACCGGCACCGCTCAACCCGGAGCGGGCCGCGCTGCGCGTCGCCCTCGACGAGCTACCCGGCATTGTCGATGCAGGATGGTTCGGTTTTGGCGGTCGCAAAGCGACGATTGCTGACTTGCTGGCGGCGCTTCGTATTGGAAATTCACAGGAAGCGTCAGATCTTGGCGATGAAATTCGATCCCTTCTGGACGGGACCAGTAGTACGGCGGTAATAGCCGATTTCATCGAGGACCTGATCAATAACAGTGCACAAACCGCAGCCGAAGGCGGTCTACTCGTAGTGTCGGCTGCTTCTGCTATCGCCAACGCGGCAATGATGGGCATGCTGAGTGGACAAATTGACCGGCTGATTGCCAGCCTGGACGGCGGCGGTCTCATCGGTCCCGGCGATAATGTGCTGAAGGCTCTGAGGGGCGATATGGAAGCCAGCGAGACGCGCAACGTGATTGATGCGGCTCAGAACGTCATCTTACGCGACAAGATAGATCAGCTCATTGCGGAAGTGATAAAGATCAACGACTCTGAAGCTGACCTTACCGATCTTCTCGCAAAACTCGAAGACATTAGACTGTCACTTGAATGATCGAACACACGTTACCGCCTGACTATGATCCAGAACAAACCAGCCTGATTGAGATGCCCAACGCGCTGCTTAGTCACCTGGCTGGGCTGATCAGTCCGATGGAAACGGAGGAGTACTGGACAGAAAGTGATCGCACAAGCGGAACAGAGGCAGGACACCGCATTCTAGAGGCGCTTTTTAATGCTATGAGCGACATTGTACGAAAAACAGGCGAACCAACAACGGGCAACCTGGCCGCATGGCTCGACTCCGAGACGATAGAGGACGCAGGCTACGCGGCAGACGATGTTGCTCGACTAAGCCAGGCGAACACGTTTACAGGAAACCAGGAGATAACCGGAAACCTTCAGTTTGCAGAGATGTCTGTAGGCACGAGTCCGACGGCACTCCTGCCTGGGCTGTGGACAGAGGGGGGTCCAGGGGATCCCCCGGTACTGACCTGGAGACCGTCTGACACATATATTAGCGTGATAGAGGGAACTGGCACCATACATATGCACGGAGGTGCGACAGCTCGAGCTCGAGCCGCCTTCAAAGAAACTGAGACGGAGCTAAACACCCCGCTGAAAGCGGGCGGCGGCATCATCACCGAGGATTGGAACACTCCAACGTTACAAAACGGTTGGGTATGGTACGGTGCGCCATTTGCTTCTCCAGCTTACAAGAAAGACCCACAGGGGTTTGTGCACATAAAAGGATTGGTACGATCTGGTACTGGCTCCACTATATTTACTCTTCCTCCCGGCTACCGCCCTGCGGAGGTGTTACATATTGCGTCGCAGGCAAACCTGGCGCTCGCACTTGTTCGTATCGATAACGTAAGTGGAAATGTCGATGCTACCGGCAGCAATGTTTGGTTCTCATTGGCGATTCCCCCATTCGAGGCGGCGTGATGGATGAGCGGAATCACCGCCAGCGGCGGTGAGAACCCTAAAGACTGATGACCAACCTTACCGAAAAACTCGACGAGCTGGCCGAACGCATGGAAGCCAAGTTTGATGAAGTCATCGCGGCGATCACCGCACTGCGCGGCGATGGGCCGGAAAACACCATCAAAAGCGTCAACGAGTCGATCTGGAATGTCGCCGGCCCGGCGCCGGGGCGCAATCTGGCGGAGATCTACGCCGCGCTGGTTGGCGACGACTCCGATCCAATTGACATTCGTACAACGATCTGGGGACTGGCCGGCGCAGCGCCGGGCAAGACACTGGCCGACATTCACGCCGCCCTGGTCACAGGCGGCGGCGATCCGTACCTGCAAAACATCGGCTTAGTTTTAGGGTATAACCCATCCTATCCATACCACATAAGCGGCCAACTAGCCGACATTGTAGATAACTTGAAACCTACAAGCGGATATTACTTATGGGAGATCCTAACGAACCTGAATAACGCCGTTGGCGGAGTTCCCAACGAGAGTCTCCAGCTCGGAACGGTGCGAGGGTTACTTGACGCTGTTCGTATATGTTGCGAAGAAAGCGCCGGCGGCACAAGCTGTAGCATACATTTCGCCGGTGAGGCCTCAGCCACCGCCGGCGAGGGTCAATATTCGATTACCCTTTGGGAAGGGGATCTAGTCGATGTTGATACCTATGACTATTTTGAGGTGACAGTTAATAGCTCAGAGAATCTAGATGATTGCCATATCGTTGTAGAGGGTCCCGACTCGTTCTACGAGTCGTGGGGGTCCCGCGCTCAGGACTGGGAAAACGGGTATACGGTGACGCATTGGAACTCGTTTAGCTGGCCTGATGGCTTTTGGAAGATTTCTGTAGGCTCGAATTACCAACCGCCTGAAGGAGCGCTTATTTGGGAACACACATACGCTGCGCTCGTGACTATAAAGCATTGCACTGAACCGTATAGCGGAGGATCGTAGCTCTTTTAATCAGAGGGTCGTGGGTTCGATCCCCACCCGGCTCACCATCCACACGGTTTGTTCCCTCCCATCTGGGTGCGTTTCCACGCCCTATGCGAGAGCCTCGACATCGGCGCCGCCGTCGATCTGGGTTGCTGATAGCAGCGTAGGTCGGTGGCGGCGCTTTTTGGTGCGCCCCGCCGACCGCAGAGGTATGCCATGGCAACATCTGACAACGTGCGCCCGCAGCACGACGCGAACCAGTCACCGCCAGGGATGCCCCAGATTGGCGGCGACGTGGCCTCACACGTCCTGGTGATCGACCGGCAGGTGAGCCACTCGGCCTTCCGGCTCTAGTGCGTGCTGCATCGATTCTGATTCCTGCACGAGTCGCCCACGATGGGGTTGCTGCAAGAGCTGATGGGTACGGTCATCACAGGCAGGGCCACCCGATCCGACCCCGCCTCGCCCGAGGTCTTTGCCTGCCAGGCGGTGGCCCAGCTCACTACGACGCCGGGCGACTTGTCGAGAACCACCGTCGCTTCCGGGTTGAGATTGGCGCCGAAAATGGTACAATAAACCTGACCGTAGATACCAAACGATGCTACCCATACCGCATGTCACCCTGAGCTTGTCGAAGGGGAAGGGTCTCGGCGTTGGTTGGAATCCGAGATTCTTCGCTACGCTCAGAATGACGCCATGCGGTGTCTCCCATATTGTTTGGTAGATATGCAATGAAACTGGCCGGAAAAGTGGGTGACAGGTAGACCAGATTGTCGTATCCAGGAAGCTCGATCGTACGATCGTTGGGAAACCCTGCTGAATACGTACAGTTTGAAATACTCGTCGGGTTGTTTTCACGAATGGAATGTTGACCGCTCGCACCTCATCGTTTCGGGAGGATTGCCGATGGAATCGCTCGACATCGCCCGGCAAATACTGCTTGCGCTGGCGCCCTTTGCCAGCAACGGCACACTGACCACGTCCGGGGCTGGCCCGTCCGATCCGGCGCCGCAACTGGCCCAACGGGCCTGGAGTTTGCTGACGGCCAATGCGCAGAACAATCCGCGACTGACCGTTGCGCTGGAGATCTTCCAGGCCGAGCCCGACGATCAGCGCAACCTGGAGCGGCTGGCGCAACAGCTAGCCGACCACCTGCACCAGCAGACCCTGGGCGAATTGCGCGCGATTATTGGCCAGCTCCAGCAGCACGCCCGGCAGGCCCAACCCCAGGTCAACGTCAGCAATACTGGTGAGAACGCCGGCCAGCAGGTCGGCATCAATACCGGCCAGATGGCGCAACAGGTCGATCAAAAGACCGACATTACGCTGGGCGACCGGATCAGTACCGGGCGACATCAGCGGCAGCGGGATTGCGATCGCCGACGATGTCTCGTCTGACGTGGGCGACGAGAGGAGGCCGGGGAGCGGGAGGCCAGTGGGCGGAACCGCCGGTCGCTATGCCGGCAGTGTAGCATAGGTGGGAGGGCGAGGGCAAGGAAAACAAGTCAGGTCTCGATCGGCATAGGGCTGTTTTGGCTAATAAAGGGGAAACAAGGGCTACAGTCAATTCACCAAGAAATTGTTTGATCTTCAATTATTTTGTGCAATGCAATCCTTGTAGAAAGTTCGTTAATGCGAGTATAATCATCAGATGATTGATCAATTAGATCCAAGCATTGATGCGATGCATTCAGATGGCTTCAACCTACAACTCGCTACGGTCTATACCTACCTTGGCCAATGGCTCGAAGCGCCGATTAGACCGGATACCTCAGCCCTGACATATGTATCGTTAGCGCAACACCATTTGTTCCCCACAGTTATTTCCGAGATTGCGAACGCCGTCGATCTCCCAGAGCCTGTCACCGCATTATTCACCGGAATTGCCCTGCTCGCACCGGAGCAAGAACGCAATCACGATCTTCTCAAGGAACTGATCGTTCAGTCCACGGTCCTCCGCTGTGATCAATTTGTTGATCGCTACTATGAACTGGTGCTGACCTGGGGTTGCGGATGCCGATTTGCATCTGCCGCAACTTTCCCGCCCTGGGAAACTGCCGTCATCGCACTGGAAAGCCTTTGCGAGCCACTGGTAGAAAAGGCGCTGTGGCAACTCGCTGCGCTGCACTTCCCTCCTCCTGCCGGAGATAAGATACGACGTCTAGCGTCAGATCATGCGAAAGGCAAACAGAGCTATGGGTCGTCGCTCGCACTTGAGCTTGTAGCACTCGATAAATTACGTACCTGGAAGCTAGATCAGTATAGCCTCAGAAGTCACTTGCTCTTGCAGATTGGAGGTCAGCCGGGTGGCATCAGTGTGCGTAGCGGTTCATTCTCCAGTAGCGTACTGTACCCATTGCTGCGCGACGAAATCGGCATTCGAGATGGTACGGTTGGGTTCTTCGTATGTCATAGCCCGGAATGCAATGGCGCACAGGTGGCTGAAGCGATCGCCCTGGCTTGTCCACCGAAGATCATCGACTTGCAGCGCCACGGGCTCTTTGAGGGGAATCATTGTAGATATTGTGGCCGGGTTAGCGATCCAGAACAGACGTATCGCCTGGCTCGTCGCCACTGGCTGATCGTTCCAGCAGCGTATGGCGGTGCCTATGAGCAACGACAATTCTTTCGATGTACCTCCTGCGGACACCATTTTCTATGCTCGGAGTCCTATACGAATCTAAACAATATTATTGATGAGTTCAAGAAAGTTACTGATGAGGGTCAACTGCAACAACATAAGGTGTTCAAAAAAGCGAAAATCGAACTCGCCCGGATGCGCTCCGAGGAGAAGTGTCCAATCTGTTCGTGTACTTCGATCTCGCAGCGTCTGGTGCATCTCTGGGTCTACAACCCTGGTTCGCGCCTGACACGGCATATGGAAACCTAAGGCCATGAATTCAGACTCTGACGCATCTACAGTTCACGATGCCGATGCACGAGCACTGCTTGACCGGCTGCATTGGCCAGGCGTCGGTGGATGCTATCTTGCAAGCGATTTCTTTCATACTATCGTTCGCCCAATGTCGCCGGATGCTGACGGCACAAGAACAATCATTATTGCTCTTCGTCCACGGCGTGCTGAGGTGTCGTTACCAGTACATCTCGCGTTCGTGCTGATCAACGATACCCGATCAAACCTCCTACACTATGGCACCTTCAATCGTATCGGTCAGGCACAGATCGCCAATGTTACATCCGGACTCCTGCGTTTACGCAGTGCATCTGCAGGTGCCTCCAACGTGCATGCGAGCATGCTATCGCTGTTACCGACAGCATGGGTTGTCGACCCTGCCCAAAGTGCCTTCGCTGCCGATCAGGATCGCTCCGATACACTCCAGTTTCAGCACGCAGATGGAGATTTGAGCGCCCGGCTGCAAATGGAAGACGGCGTCACCTACTTGCTGGTGACGGCTCATCATCAGCGCTGGGCGTCGTCACTGGTGTGTTTGGGTTGGGAGGGTACCGATAGTGATGGACAAAACCAGATCCATGAGGCGATGCTCCCATTGATCTGGTATCAGTCTCTGGAATGCTGGGGTGGGCGAATCAAACTTACCAATGGCTATCCGTTGCGCTTCTGGCCACCGCAAGAGCCACTTAGCCCGACCTGGTTGGAGAACATACCACTCTCGGTGGTGCAGTCTGCAGTTGCAGCATCAGCCTCACTGCCGACACGCAGAGCATGGCAGGAGCTTGCGCGTACTACCGATCTTTCAAGCACGATTCGCGACGCCATTCAGAAACAACTCGATATGTCATGAGTTGTTGCTACCAAACGAAAATGAATACGTCGCATGTCACCCTGAGCACCGATGGCCCTCCGCCGGGCCATCGGTGCTCAGGGTGGCATCAGGCGGTATCTCCAATATCGTTTGGTAGCAGTTGTGCCGCAACATCTTCAAACACATACCCCCAATCGTTAAGGAACGGCATTATGAAAGTATTGGGATCCATTGCTGCGGCTCAGCGCGGCACAAGCGAAGATCATCTGCGTTGCTTTCGCCAACTGGTAGGACCGGAGCAACATTGGATTGCTGCCTGCCGTGAAGTTGTTGCGACCCGGCGTAGCGAGCTTCTGGATCTCCCCACCGGCACACCCCTGAAATGGGCCGCAGTGCTGATTGAAGAGAACCTGCCCCTCGATGCATCAAGCATCACCGGGCGTGCAAAGGCGATCGCTTCCGTCGCCCAGGCCATCTTGCTGGCTGAAACAGAGCCGGTTGCTGCGAAACAGTTGATGGTGCGGGCTGCCGAAGACTGGAGCAATACGCGCATCTCGGAGACGCCCCTGGCCTGGGCGCGTACATCTGTTTCTATCGGAAGCACCGGTGTGACGGTGTCGTTGGCATTTGAGCCATTGTTTGACGCTCTCGCTGTGTTCCCTCCCACCCTGGCCGCGATCCTTACTGACCTCACGTACGATCTGGCCAGTTCCAGATTACCCTCAGATTCACTGGTTACACTCCCGATTGTGCTTGACCACAGTAGCGGTGGTCTGGTAGCAGACCTCACACTCGAGAAAGTGAACGGCTTACCACCGGTGTGTTATCCGGATCCGGCGCGGATGGCATTCTATGCGCTTGGCAAGGAATTTGTGCAGGCACTGGCGCACGCTGAGGAGCGGGTTCGTTCGACTCAGCGCCTGTCTGATTTGGGAGCCGTGCGCTGGCGGCTTTCCCCTCGGTCAAATCGAGCGAGGGAAGATATCTCATTACATGCCCTGCGTGGCGGATCGGTCGGCCTCGGCTTTGCGCTAGGCCTGCATCAGCTTGCCGACCCGGTCGACGCGCCACTCCAGCGGCATTGGGCCGCAACCGGAGCCTTGAGAGATAATGACGGCACGCTTGGCTCCGTCCAGGGCTATGCACGTAAGCTCGCCGCAGCCGACAAATCGCGTTTAGGGTTGATCTACCCGGTAGCAGATCAAGAACAGGTCAGTCATTTACTCCAGGCGTCACAAATCCAGACCCGAGCAGTTGCCACGGTCGATGAGGCCCTCGCATTCCTCAGCGGCTCCGAACGTCCGCCCTGCCCCTATCGTGGACTGAATCAGTTTAGCGAAGCCGATGTCCACTTCTTTTTCGGTCGTGATGCCGAGATCGACGAGATTCGCACGCGGGTCGCGGCATGCCCCCGGTTACTTGCACTCCTAGGTTCTTCCGGTAGTGGAAAATCGTCGCTGATCCATGCTGGCCTGCTTACCGGTATTGCAGCGCGGCACCCGGAGTGGCAGGTGCGAATTGCCAGGCTGGGCGAGCACCCATTCAGTGCTCTGGCTGAGATTGGCCTGGTCAACTCCGGCGGTGATCTGGTCGACACCCTCAAACATGAGCTTGAACGCAAGCATCCCGGCACACACCTGCTGCTCGTGCTGGATCAGTTCGAGGAAGTGCTGGCGCTTTGCCTACCTGATGAGCGCCAGCGTTTCCTCGATCAACTAACGGAGATACTGCGTTGTGATCTGCCAGTGACGCTGGTGCTGGTGATGCGGAACGATTTCTATAGCCAGCTCAACCGGCTTGCGCCCGGTATCATGGGCTATGTCGTCGGCAACCAGATGCACTTACCCGATACGCCTGATCGAGCCAGCCTGGAAGAAATGATCGTTCTCCCGGCGCTTGCTACCGGTGTCGATCTGGAAGCGGGTCTGCCGGAACGCATCAGTAGCGATCTGCTGCTGGATCGTGCACTTGATGAAAGCAGTGTTGGTGGTATTTTACCGATCCTCGCCTTTACGATGGCACGGTTATGGGAAGAGAGTAGCACCGACAGCTTGAGCCATGCAACGTACCATGCAATTGGTCGTGCAGCCAATGTGCTGGTCGAATGGAGTAGCCAGGCCATCGCGCAGCTTTCGAAACCTCATCAAAGGCTCGCCAACCAGATCATCCTCGAACTGGTGCAACCCGGTGATGTCAGTGACGGTCTGCCCGACAGTCGGCGACGACGGCTGATCAGCGATCTCTACAGGAGCGTTGGTGAAGATGCGGAGTTGACGTCTACGTTGCACCATCTCATTCGGTCCCGCCTGCTGGTGAGCGGACGCGTCGGCGAACGGGAAACGATCGAGTTAATTCATGACGTGCTGGTACGTGAATGGGACCACTTGCGTGATCTGATCGATCAGAATCGACGCTTCTTGGCCTGGAAACGTGATTGCGAAAGCCAGATGCAGCGCTGGCAAGATGCCGGTGAACAGGTAACCCGGTTACTGCCGCGAGAAGAGATAGTTGAAGCCGAGCGTTGGCAGCGCGAACATCTAATCGAAGAACGCCTGCTCGCTTATATCAATATGAGCGCAGCATATCGGGATAAGCAACGCCGAAATACTCGGTTGGGCCTGGTTGCAGCATTCGTTGCATTGATGATTGTTGTTATCTTCACGTCGTATGCCTACGTGGTAACCAACGCGAGCCTGCGGCGTTCCGAAACTGAGCGTATGGCACTGACTGCCCGTAACAGTCTTGCAACAGCACCTGAAGAGGCAATCCGGCAAGCGATCGCAGCCTTCAACAAAGATGCAAATCCATTCACCGAGGAGACCTTGCACGTTGTGGCGCAGGCAACCAGTGTGCGGGCAATCCTGAGTGGTCATCAGGAGAGTGTCCTGGCTGTAGCGGTGAGTCCTGATGGGCGCACCCTGGCCACCGCTAGTAGCGATCAAACGATCATCCTCTGGGATTTGCCAGAAGGTCAGGTGCGACAACGCCTGGAAGGCCATTTTGATCAAGTCAACACGCTTGCTTTTAGCCCTGATGGGCGTTTGCTAGCCAGCGCCGCCGGACCGACCGACCCGTCCGTCCGGCTCTGGGATGTCGCACGTGGCCAGGTTGTCGGGGCGCTGGAAGGCCACATCGCTGGAATTGTCGATCTTGCATTTAGCCTTGATGGATCGAGGCTTGCTAGCATCGAAGGCCTGGATGATATCGCCGTCAATGGCAACCGGAGCGTACGAGTCTGGGATGTTGCATCGCGGACTGAACAGGCAATGCTAACCCTTGAAGAACAAGAGCTAGGCTATGTCGAGTTTGATGCGACAGGTAAGACGCTGATAGTCGCCAGCGAGCAATCGATCCTGCGCTGGGATTTCACAAACAACGAGATCTTCCCCATAGCGACCATCCCCATGCTGCGCGAAGCCGACATTGCACTCGAACGGGAACTGCTGGTACTCGCAAGCAAAGATGGCAGCCTCCATCTGATGAACCTACACGCTTCCGAATCCTATCGTACGTTCCAGGCCGATAATGAACCAGTCACGACAGTGGTCTTTAGTCCTGACGAGCAGACGTTTCTCAGTGGGCATAATGATGGGATAGTACGTCTCTGGGATGTCGAAACCGGGACAGTGATCCACACCTATGCTGGTCATACTGATGAGATTATGGATCTGGCCTTCACCCCCGATGGCCAGACGATCATCAGTGGCGGACGTGACAAGCAGGCTCGGATCTGGGCGCGCGAACCGGGCGCGGAATTGCATGAACTTGTACACGTCGGCGACGGGGCGACACAGTCGCTGACCTTTAGCCCAGATGGCAGCACACTGGCAATCGCCAGCAGCGATGGTCACGTCTATCGACAAGTGATCGGTAGCGGGGAGACAGCTCAGGAACTGATAGGCGCGGGAGAATCACCAACGGCAATCGCATTCTCCAACGATGGCACAATGCTGGCGATTGGCTATGACGATGGGGCGATTGTACTCTGTGATCCAACCACAGGCCGACTGCTAGACCGGCTCGAAGGCCACATTGGAGCCATCCAGGTACTACGCTTTCATCCAAGCCGCCCCTTACTCGCCAGCATTTCGACTGATGACACCTTGCGCCTGTGGGATCAACGCGCCAACTGGCAGAGCCAGGCAATTAAGGCCCACAGCTTCGACCCGGTCGGATTGGTCTTCAGCCCTGATGGAACCGTCATCTTCACGGCTGGGCGTGACCAGTTCGTTCGGCGCTGGACAGTCGCCGGTGGGCAAGCTGATGGTGAACCGTTTGGGCTTGATGCTGTGCTCAGCGCGCTAACTGTTGATGCTGCCGGCAGCATCTATGTTGGCCTGAACTCAGAGGAGGTGGTAATTCTAACGCCCCAGGGAAATCAGCAATCACGTATGTCCGTTAGTTCCATACCACTGGAATTGGTGATCACTCCCGACCAGGAGCTGATCACCATCAGTAAAGCTGAGGCCGCCCGCTATATCGCCGATCAGCCAATGCGCTACATGCAGGCCGAGCGACCAATCACTGCCGCAGCATTGCATCCCGATGGGCAACTTCTGGCACTAGGCGATGCCGATGGAACGGTTCGCCTGATTCTGATCGACCCGACCACAATCGAGGAGCTGTTGGAGGATCGACTACGCATTCGCGAATGACGATGAGGAGGCCCGATGCGACACGTACTACGACTGACCCTGCTCATGCTCGGATTGGCTCTGGCAGCCTGTGGCACTGCTCCTGAAGCATCGAATACTGCCGAACCAGTCCCAGGGGTGCCACCTGAACCCGAACTGGTCGACGGCATGGTTGCCGTGCCGGAAGGATCGTTCCTGCGCGGCAGTACAGATGAAGACATCGACGCCTATGTTTCGTTATGTGAGCAAGCCCAGGCAGCGTGTGTCCGCGACAACTTTCTGGACGAACAGCCGCAGCGAGACATAACGCTCTCAACGTTCTTGATTGATCGCTACGAGGTCAGCAACCGCGATTTCGCTGCGTTTGTCGCGGCGTCTGGTTATCAGACATTTGCCGAACAACAGGGCGAGAGCACGATCTGGAACGACGCGGTACGTGAGAGTCAGGTGATTCCCGGTGCGTCCTGGCGCACCCCCGATGGCCCAGACTCGAACATTGACAACCGCCTGGATCACCCTGTGGTACACGTGACCTGGGCTGATGCGGCGGCCTACTGCGCGTCGCAGGGGAAGCGCTTACCGACCGAAGCCGAGTGGGAGAAGGCCGCCCGAGGCGACGCCGACGGACGGCGTTTTCCCTGGGGCAATGAGTGGCAGACCACATTCGTGAACGGGGTACTCCCCGATGAAAGAGCCGTCGGCACTGTTGCAGTGACGGAATTCTCCGAGGGTGACAGTCCCTACGGCGCACGCCAGATGCTCGGCAACGTCTTCGAGTGGGTCGCCGACGCCTACGACGAAAGCTACTTCGCCACCAGCCCTGATGTCGATCCGGCCCTCCTCGACGACGGTAGCGGTCTACGGGTCGCACGTGGCGGTGGTTGGGCCACACGCGCCGGCTTCTTCCATATTGGCTGGCGGCGCGTGCTAGGGCCGGATACGAGCAACAACACCACCGGTTTTCGCTGTGCACGCGATGGGTAACATCGAGGGTTTAGAGTGCAGGTAGTTCGGTAAAACCGAACTACCTGCACTCGCATTATTTCGAGCCTGGTTCGAGCCGGGAAGGAGTACGTGCTCCTCCCCGGCTCGATTGCGTTGGGGAGCGGGAACTCGGCGTACTATATGAAAAATGAAAGAACTTCATTCCGGCTGTCAATTGCAAAGGAACTCATAATGAAGCTTAATTCGCTCACTGTCACTTCCATGTCTGGCTTCATGCTCATAGCTGTCCTATTACTTTCGTCGTGCGGTAGTCAACCTTTAACTAGCCCAGCACCAGCACCTTCGGTAGAGACACAGATGCCTTCACTTCCTACAGCGGAAAGCGCAACATCGTCTATCGAAACACCAGAGCCACCTACCTCTACAGCTATTCCTTCATCACCGTCAAGAACTGGTTTCTCAATTCCTCTTTCCGGGTTGAACTACAGAGTGCAAAATACCGGAGACGGTTGGGTTGAAGGGCAACTAGATTTAGTTTATGAGAACATTGGTGAGGAGGTACTTCCTCCTCAGTGTCTTATTTTTGATGAAGAGCGTGCAGCAGCGAATGGGTTATTGAGCTATTGCCCAGAGTCGCCTCGTACATTCATCAGTGAAGCATATATCGAGACGAATGAGGGCGTAACCTATCCTGCCGAGATATCTCCTGCTGTGCTACGAGTGGGCGATCTTGAAGGCGGTAGCCCGATTCCAGTTGGGGTTGTTTTTCGGAATGTAAGACGTCCGTTCGCTTCAAGCTACACCCTCGACACAGTAACATTTCGCTTTGCTCAAGCAGCCAGCCCAACAGAGCTTATCTTGGTGTTGTCAGGTGAAGATGGTTTCCAGCGTGAAGACAGAATTGATTTGAGCAACGTTCCTCAGGCATTACCCGAAGCTCAATTTGCTGAAGAGCGGCCTATTTCGGAGTTGCTCACCGCACCAATCCCTGGTGACAACGAAGAAGTTGAAACGACCTTTGATGGAGGGTGCAGCTATCAGGAGGTCTCGATCTTTTTCAAGAATGGATACGTTATTCCTTATACCTTCGTCAACCAGAATCAGTATGAAGATGAATCGGTCATCCTCAACTTCTCTTATGCAGTCTACTATCCAGGCGGTATGCTGCAATACTCAATGCCTGAAATCGAGGATCTCTCCTGGACAATTGGTCCTGGTCAATCAGAAGGTCATCGAATCTTGATATTGGATGAACAAGCCGACACAAATTTTAACTCTATGCAAGAACTCGATGATATGGTTGCCGCTTCTCATCTGCTTGTTTACACAGATCAGGGTGAAGTAGATGCTTATCGCCTGGATTGTGAAATCATAGAATAAGCAGAAGGACTTGAAGTGATGCATCTGGAAAACATGCCTCTCTCATCAATCGAAGACGTAAGCCGTGAGGAGTTGAGCGAGGATCGCCTCAATACACTTCTTAATGGATATAGCCCCTTTGACGAGGTGCTGTATAGCAGTGGAGAACCCATAGCCCTTGATTTACCAGGCCCTCCTTACCGAATCATTGCTGGAAGGCATCGGATCTATCTCGCACGTCAGCGTGGCTACACATCTGTACCAGCCCAGTGTTTATGGGATAAGCCGCAACCAGAGATATCTGATAGATCAAGCGCACCAATGATCCAGGACACAACATACGAAGACATCACCAGGGAAGGCAAGGATGCCTTTCGAATGATTTTTCTTGTAGCCATTGGTATTATGGTTTCTGTATTTGTTTGTGGATTAATTGTCGTTTTTGCCGTTTTTGAGATCGGGTTTACGATCTATTAATTTATCGTCGTACCGAGTCAATCAACCTACTTAGGAGGAAACAATGGCAGGCAATCTCAGTCCAGAAGAGCGCGCACGCATCGCAGAGGAAGAGAAAATTCGGCTAGAAACACATATCAATACGGGCGCTCGTTTCCTGAAATGGGGCCTCAAGTGGTACCTGATCATTATTGCAGTAGTCGTGGTGCTTGGTGCTTGCAGTTGCTTTGCTTACTTTGGTATGCTTGGCAGCTTACTGTCACAATCTTCAACAGATGCGCTGCTTGCCTCTGTTAGCTTTTTACCGTGACAAGCAGTGGATCGCATGTGCCAGCGATGCTCAGCAGTTGTTCGGTTTGACCGAGCAACTGCTGAGTACAACTGTTGTTTCTAGATGTCTGGGTTACTACTTCATTAAAGAGGGGCGATGATGTTAGGTCGACACATCCAACAGATCAATATTGCAACGCTCGTATGCATTGCCTTGACATCAGCTGCCTCCGCTCAAGGCAACTGGGAGCGTGGCAACATCGTCGGATTGCGTGCCGGGACGTGTATTCGTGAGGGACCCGGCCTGCAATATCGAGCCCATACCCAGGTTCCGGAAAACGACTGGCTGGTTATGGTGATCGATGGCCCAAGTATTGTTGGGGATCGTGTCTGGTGGGATACGAGTCGGCGTGCTGCCGGAGATCCAAGTGGCGGAACAGGATGGGTAACCCAGGATCAGGCTGATACTGATTGCGGCACAGCTGGCGCACCAGCCCCGATCAGCCCGAACCCTCCTGCAGCGACCAGTGGAAATACCCCAAGCCTACCAGAACCCGAGATTTCAGACACGACTTCTACGAACCTCAATTTCTTTGAGGTGCTACAAACCTGGTGGTATCAGCAGCCAGCCATGGTCAAATGGGCAATCGCTGTCATCTTTCTGTTGCTCATCCCGGTGCTGTGGCGTTTCATCGGCGGTGTGATCATCGAGGGCATTGTTGCAATGTTTCTGGCTCTGATCATCTGGATTGTACTCGATCTAACCCGTCCATTCTGGCAGCAGTTATGGTTGAGCCTGGCCAATCCACTTTTTGGAAGTGACATCCCTGATCTCGCCTTGTTGCTCGGTGTGTTGCCAATTGTTTCCTGGGCTTTAATGGTCTTGAGGCGACTGATACTGACAAGACGCTATAGTCATTAACCCGTGAGCATTGCAGTTCCGGCGCAAGAGATGACCATGCGCTCACATCTAGAGGAGGCTCTGATGAACTCACAGCCACGACCGCCATTCCATATCGCTTTCTGGCGTCTACTGCGCAGCTACATGCCCTCTTTCAAGGTCAGGCAATCGGCGTGGCTGCGGAGACTCTTGCCAACTCCCGGGAATGTGATTTTCACCCTCTTGCTGGTTGGTGGCCTGTTCTGGGCCGGCACTGCCGGTGCGGTACCCCTGCTCCAGGGCGGTGAGTTGATCAGCACGATACCCTACCAGGGACGCTTGGCCGATGCCGACGGTGCGCCGCTCACCGGCACCTACAGCATAGCCTTCCGGCTCTACAGCGCAGCTACAGGCGGCGCGCCGCTCTGGGAAGAGCAGTGGACCGGCTCCAACGGTGTCCAGGTATCGGACGGGTTGTTCAATGTTATGCTCGGAAGCTTAACACCCGTACCACAGAGCGTGATTACGGGTAATAGTAATCTCTGGCTGGGGGTCACAGTTGGCACCGATGACGAGATGACTCCACGTGTCCAGATTGGCACGCTACCCTTCGCCGTACAGGCGCTCACCGTACCAGATGGTGCCATTACGACTGAGAAACTGGACGACGGTAGCGTTACATCAGACAAATGGAACCCAACGAGCGGCATCATTCATTCTCCGGGCGATATCGCTCTACCCGCTGCTACCAATCAATTCATCGATCTGGCCAGCACGCCTGTAACGATAAACCTTGAGAAACCAGCCATCCTTACAGCTTATCTGACTGCAGATATTGCAGTTGGCCCAAACACCACCGCTGCGGCAGTTCTCTGGGTAAATAACACGAGCGCGGGATCCGGCGCAATCCTCGGCTCCGATAGCAGCGGTGGCATTCGCGCAAGTGTCGCCCAGCAATACCGGCAAGTGCTTCCTGCTGGATCATATACGTTGCAGATCCGAGGAGTGCGCATCTCAGGATCTTCATCTGCCACCGTTATGGGGCATACCTATCTCACATATGTTGTGCAGAGCCAATAAGTAGTTCGTAAAGTAAGTTTTCCAGTAGAAGTACGGGCTTCGACAAGCTCAGCCCGCGCCATCCGTACCCTGAGCTGGTTCCTGAGCTTGCCGAAGGAGCGAAGGGTCTTGAGAGGATGTCAGTTACCGAACTTGCTGGATGCACCGCTTTGCACTCCATGCTTCAAGCCTGAGGAGTAGATTATGAACTCACAACCACACCCACCATTCTACATCGCGATCTGGCGTCGATTGTGCGACTATCTGGCTACACACAAGGCCGGGCGAGCAGCATGGTTGCGAGCGTTCTTGCCAACCCCGGGAAATGCGCTGTTCACGCTCATGCTTGTCGGTGGGTTGTTCTGGGCCAGCAGCGTCGGCGCCGTACCGCTGCTCCAGGGAGGCAGTACCATCAACACGATTCCCTACCAGGGGCGGCTTGCCAACGCCGAAGGAACACCCCTGACTGGCATGTATCCGATGGCTTTTCGGCTCTACAGCAACTCCACAGGCGGCGCGCCACTATGGGAAGAGCAATGGACTGGCTCGAATAGTGTTCAAGTATCGGACGGGTTGTTCAACGTGATGCTCGGAAGCTTAACACCCGTGCCGCAGAACGTGATTACCGGCAATAGCAACCTCTGGCTTGGGGTCACGGTCGGCACCGATGATGAGATGGCGCCGCGCATCCAGATCGGCACCCTGCCCTTCGCGGTGCAGGCACTGACTGTACCCGATGGGGCGATCACGATTGAGAAGATTGCTGATGGCAGTGTTACAACGGAGAAATTAACGGAAGGGGTGGAGGGATCACCATTACCTTCCCACAAGTATTCAACCGGACTCCAATAGTTGTCATCACCCAACATGAAACAGTTAATAACCCTGCGAACTACGTGACCACAAGGGTCACCAATACGAGCTTTCAGGTCGCCAAAGTCACAAACTGTTCAACTAAAGGTAACGTGGATTGGATCGCGATTGGCAATTAGCAAGGTTGGCTCTCTAGCAACTCTACCAACCGATAGTGGAGATACTGCATGGTGTCATTCTGAGCGCAGCGAAGAATCCCGGCTGCCGCTACGCCCGAGACCCTTCATTCCGCCTGCGGCTCCATTCAGGGTGACATGCGGCATTTGTATTATTGCTTAGTATCGTCCGCCAATACTTGGCGTGTGGTGCTATCTTGCGCCACACGCCCCGGGAATACGCACCACGGCCATGCAAACGAGCCTGGTTGTGCGCAGGTGGCAATCCTCGTCAATCCACGAAAGGCAATGAGATGATCAGAAGCTTCGTTTCACATCGTATCGTTGCAATCCTTCTGTTTGCACTGATCGCAGCCTCGATGCTGTTCCTCATGCCACTCGTTGATGCCTCGGGAATCGCTGCCAGCGATGCTGATGCGCAGGAGGTTCGTGCTGACGAGGATTATTTGATACCGCCTATTGATGTTGCACAAGCGTCGGAGTTAGATTCAGAGAGTATTGCGAGGATATCGGTTTCGCCCTTTTACCAAGGCAATTATTCTGATGATTTAGGTCTAGGAAATTGCCAGAATACTATTGCATCACATGGTTGCACCATAACCTCTTTAGCAATGGTTTTTAACTACCACCAGCCTGGCTTCACAGATCCTCCCCGGCTTAACAGTTGTAAGCAAAACCTGGGATTTTTTGACGGTTGTTACGCCCAATTGGATCGATTATGGGGTCCATGTACGCCCGATGGTGTTTCGGTTGATGGATCAAACATATGGGGGTCATTCTCTTGGGATAGGATTGACTCTGATCTTCGGAATAGATTGCCAGTTGTGGTTGGTATTGACGGTCGTCCTGGCGCTAGCGAACATTGGGTGGTACTTGTTGGAAAGAATAGAGATGGGACATATATTACTCGAGATCCGTCCCCAGGATCTTACTACCATCCTGAAGACAGGCTTCCAGCATGGAGGATTAATGCGGCTATTCATATTGACGGCCCGCGAGGCGGCGGCGGTGGAAGCCAACCGGTTCCAACGGCTAAACCTGGCCAGCCTGAACCAACACCCAATCCAGTACCCCCAACACCAGTACCCATACAGCGCTGCGATCCGCCATCAACGAACGAGCCGACGCCCCGCTCGTATCACAGCAACGCCAATGTGACGTTTCGATGGGGCTCGGTTAATTGTGTTGGAAGCAATCACGGGGGCAACTATCGGATCCAGGTGTTCAAGGATGGGGGCCAGCGCATTGTTGATCGCATGGTGAATGGCAACAGCACAACGATTGCTATTCCCAGCGAGTTCCATAACCAGTTGCTCTATTGGCGAGTCGCTGCTGAGGCGTCCGGTCGCAGGTGGAGCGGGAATATCCCATTCTATGTCACCCCCAATCAGCAGCCGCGCTTCTCGCTCATCCAGGTCAATGAACAGACTGTTTCAAGCAATGGCCAGACGATCGTGCTAAACACAGCTACAGTAACCCTCTCGGGTGTCGCCAACGATCCTGATGGGCAGGTATCCTATGTGGAACTGGAGTGCGCAGGTGATACCTGCAATCGACGGGGCATACGAGCCTCCGGCACAGAGAATTGGAGCAGTACGTTCTCTGGCCTCGAAGGCCGGCATACGATCGGGCTCTATGTCTACGACAATACCACCGCTGGTGGGAGACGTGGTCGTAGTGACCGTCGCACTGTTGTGGTACTGGTCGATACTGCCCCACCGACAACAGACGTCACCGTCGATGGAGCGCAGAACTGGCCTGACTGGTTCCAGAAGCCGGTTGAGGTTGTTATCCATGCTGACGATCGACCAACCCGCAGTGCATTGGCAGGTGTCCAGAACATTCGCTACCGTGTGATCGAGAACGGCTCGGCCGGCCCGTGGCGCACGATTACCGGTAGTCGTGCATCATTCGTGTTGAACAACGATGCCCGCTATGTCGTTGAGTATTACGCAGTTGATAATGCCGGGAATGCAAATGGAAGTAACCAGAGTCCCAGGACGTTGACGGTTGGTATCGACCGCCAGGGGCCGGAGTTGCCTGCAACCGCACAGGAAACAAACGGCGTGACGAACGGCCAGTGGCAGCGTGATTCGCAGACCCCCTTGTTCACATGGAATACGGCAACGGATGCACTGTCGGGTGTAGCCGGTTATCAGGTCTACTTCGGGAAAAACCCGAACGGAACCAACCATGAGTATCTTCCGGCTGCGCGGCGTAGCTGGCCGCCACGCGAGGTAACGGTTGGGACGGCGACCTACTACCTGCGGCTACGTGCGCGTGACAATGCCGGTAATTGGAGTGGATGGCAGACTCTGTTTGTCTATCGTTACGACGGTACACCCCCGGCAAACCCTACTGGCCTCCAGCATCGTGATGGGATTGTGAGCAATGTCTGGCAGAATACGACCGCCGAGTTGAGCGTCGTCTGGCCAGCCGTGGTGGATAAGGGCTCCGGTATTCGTGGACAATACGTCTACTGGGGCACGGACGAGGCCGGAACCGGCACGGCCTTTGTGACCAACAACCAGTACACTGCCGCCGAAGCCCTTTGCGACCGAAATGCGGCATGCACTGGCTATGTGCGGCTCCTTAGTGAGGACAACGTCGGGAATCGTGCAGATGAATCGACGACCAGTTTCATTCTGCGCTATGACGGCGTGCCTCCGACCGTTGATTTCACGATCAATGCAGGTGCCAGTGAAACTAACCAGAGCCGGGTTACGCTGGCGCTGGAAGCAGCCGATGTCGGCAGTGGTGTCCGCGCCATGCGCTTCTCGTATGACGGAGTGCGCTGGACTGATTGGGAGGCCTATCAAAACCAGCGGATCGTTCCTATTCCGAGTGTCAGTGGGATTGCCTGGCCAATCTACGTGCAGGTGCAGGATGAAGTCGGGTTGATATCGGAGGCTGTCGATCATTCGATTGTGCTGGATGTAAACCCCGATCAGCCTCAATCGGCAAGCTTTCGCCTGTTTGATCACACTCTCAGCGCCGGAAGTGCTGCATTCAATTCAGCAAGCTTTCGTTCACGCGCAACTGTTGGTCAGGCGACCGACGGCACACCGGCAACAAGCAACCGGTTCATGCTGGGGAGTGGGTTCGAGCCTGCCAGCCAGGCCCTGCCACTCGAAATACCTGGACGCGACTCATATATGTTGTTGAATGCTGTCTTTGCGTCTGGATCGGACGCAACTGCTATGGACTCGGCAGCATACAACATGACCGGTATTGTCGGTGAACTCGGCGTGCCAAATAACGAGGTCGATCTCGCAAGCGCCGCATTCATCCACCGTCCCGGCTTTCTAGCCTGGTTCCCGCGGCCGCTCCCGGATGCTGAAGCACCGCCTGAGGAAGATTCGCCATCCGCCTGTGAGGAACCCCAGATCCGGATCAATGCTGATGCAGCCTACACAACAACTCCGATTGTCCAGCTCGACATTTGCGCACCACGAGCAGTTGCCATGGCCGTCAGCAACACATCGGATCTTAGTGCAGCCATATGGGAGCCGTATGCCGAGCAGAAGAGCTGGTCGCTTGGAGTGGTAGATCAGCAAGTGTTGCCGCGTTTCGTCTACATTGCGTTCCAGGATGCAGATGGGAACATCCTTAACACATACGCTGACGACATCATCTATGATCCGACTGCGCCGGAGGTTGAGGTGTTGGTAGGCGATAGTGTTGCACAGAACGAAGCTCTTGCGCGAAGCTCTGGTGTCTGGGCCCAACAGGCATTGCTGCAAACGATCACGCCACAGGCTACCGCTGATGACGGCCAGATCACTCTGTACCTGAATGCCTTTGACGATAACAGCGGGATCGAAGCAGTGCAATTGAGTGCCACCGCCGATTTCTCCAACGCCACCTGGAAGGCTTATGAGGCAGAACAGGGTTGGATTCCGGTGGAGGCAGACGGACTCCAGCAGGTGTTTGTGCGCCTACGCGATGAGGCGGGCAATATCTCTGAGGCAGTTACCGCCAGTTACATCGTCGATACGGAAGGGCCTGAAGGTGGGGTGACCGTCGAACCGGAAGTTATCGGTGCAGATGCCTCGTTCGTAACGCTGCGTCTCACCAGTGCAGATAACCTGGGTACGCCGAGCGCGATGCGATTGAGTACCGCATCCGACATGAGTGGTAGTTCGTGGCAACCGTTTGTATCAACAGTGCTCTGGCCAGTTGTGATCGGGGATCGCACGTGGGAGACAATCTTTGTCCAGTTCCGTGATAGCAACGGGAACGAGTCGCAGATATACGATGCCACATACGCTGTTGATCGCTTTGCGCCAGTGATCGTCTTCAGTGAGGTTGCGGAGAGTGACAGTGCGACACGGTCAGTGCAAATCGTTGGTTACGATGGCCTTGGCTCTAGCCCAACAACGATGTATCTCAGCAATGATCCGCTGATGGAAAATGCAGAAGTACAACCTTACAGCGAGCAGTTCGATTGGAGCTTCACCGAAAGTGGAGTACTCTGGATTCAGCTCGAGGATGCCATGGGGAACAAGAGTGATCCGCAAGGAGTATTCACCTGGGCGGTAGAAGATGATCCAGTTGATCCGGGCCGGTTACAACAACGGCGTCTATACATGCCGCTCGTTATGCGCTGAACGCGAAATATCAAATCCTATAGGAGGGTTAGGAGCCATCATTGTGCCCCATGTACCGATGGGCGTCAACTAGCAATCACGGTAACCTATCTAGCGTCGCAATAGGGTATTACAACTCAGAGTCCTACATTTTGGGTGAAAGCTTTATTAGTAATCTTACTAGTAAGGGCTTCGGTAATACTATTACTGAGGAGGTATAAGAATGCGCCTACAACCAGTAGCCAAGGTTAAACCGTTCGTGCTGGAGGCTATGTCTCGCCGGGAAATCAAGCTCATCGGTTACAATTTCCCAGGTGGCCCTGCAGAGTACGATCCTTCGACACAAGTAGCAAGTGGGCCCCGTGGGTTCTCAATGTGCCCCAGCAGTGCTTCAACAAGTACAGCAATTTTCGATCACGATAAGGACACCAAGAAAGACGACTAACTGGAAATCAAGAACAAGCTTCTGGCTGTTTCTCTAATTGGAGAACAACCAGGAGCTTGTTCGCTCTTTGCAGAAAGGCATGGCTGCTATGAAGAACAAATTGCTAATTGTCACGGCCAAGGAAGACGTTCACGTTGATTACATGATCCAGGCAATTCAAGCAAGAGGTTTCCAAGATTGCGTTGTCAGGTTGAATACAGAAGATCTGTTGCGGAATACAACTTTCACTTTTGATCAAGGTAGCTTCAAAATGAAGTTAAGCGACTCGGGTCGTGAATTCACGGACTCGCAGATAGGTTGCGTCTGGTATCGCAAACCGCACGATGTGACTGTTCCTGATCTCTTTGAAGAAGATGCACGCGACCTCGTTGAAGGTACAGCCGAAACGGTGTTGCAAGGCATATACTATTTGATGACTGAATCAGCCGTTTGGATTAATCCAAGAAAGACGGCTCAATATAGTAGCAATAAACTAAAACAAACCCAGGTAGCTGAATTGATAGGTTTCAATGTTCCTCGAACAATCATCACAAATGATCTTTCAGAAGCGCTTGCCTTTGTCGAAATGACAGGGAAGGTTTGTACAAAAGATTTCGACACTTCAGGCCGTAATTCGTACAGAGGTGAGCCGACATTTACTGTTGTATTGGAGAAATCCGAGATAAGAGACATGATCAAAACTGTAGAATTCTGTCCAACTTTATTTCAAGAATATATAGAAAAAGCCTTTGATCTGCGCGTAACTGTAATCGGTGAAGCTATGTATGGAGTGGAGATTCACTCTCAGGATCACAAGGAGTCAGAAATAGACTTCAGGATAGTGGCCCCTGATCGCATCAAACATGTCGAGCACTCGATACCAGATGCATTGCGCCAGCAAATCCTGGCCTATATGCATCAGTATGATCTTGTCTATTCCGCGCTTGACTTCGCAGTAACTCCTGATGGTCGATACTTCTTCTTGGAGAATAACCCGAATGGACAATGGTTATGGCAGGAATTGCTGTGCAGTGTGCGGATTAGTGATGGCTTCATGAAGTTTTTTCAGTCGACACTGGAATGGTGAAGGGGTTACTCCCGTCAAAGGATATCACTTGACAAATGGAGGTGGACAGAATGCGCCAATTGCGTATGATCGTGCGTGCCAAAGCCGATCACGCGAAAGGATCATTCGATGCCCACCTCGCCGCTCTATGATAGCACACGCGCCCGCCTGGCGCAGCATCTGCCACAGGCGTTGGCAAGTCAACTGGATATCTTGAGTTATATGCTCGTCGGTATCGTTCAAAGTATGAGCAGTCAATTGGCGCAAATTGCCCGCGCCATGCCGCTCGATACCGCTGCGCTGTCCAAAGAGCAGCGCCTGCGCCGGTTGCTGGATAACGAACGAGTGACCCAAGCCTCCCATTACCATCCGGTGGTGAAACAGGCGCTGCATGGCTTGCGTGGCCAACGGGTGCAACTGCTGATGGATCGCGTGCTGTTGCGCAACCAGCACAACATCCTGGTGGTCAGTGTGGGGTTCCGCCGCCGCTCGATCCCGCTGGTGTGGCTGGCGTTGCCGCATCGCGGGTCGAGCCATCCGCGCGAACAGCAGGAGCTGATTCAACAGGCGGTGACGTTGTTGCCCCCTGGCGTGCGGATCAGCGTGCATGGCGATAGTGAGTTTCGCTCGCAGGAGCTGTTTACCTGGGTGCGGGAACAGGGCTATGACGCCATGCTGGGCATCCGCGGCCAGATCTGGGTCTACACCAGCGCGGAACCGCATGCGGCCGGGCAACCATTGGCGGATCGCGTCACGGCGTTGCCGCCGCAAACGGCCACCGGACGGAAACGGCGCCATCGCCCCTCGCCGGTGACCTATCTGGCGCAGGTCTATCTCGGCCAGGAACAGCACTACGGGCCGGTCAATGTCCTGGCGTGGTGGGAACGCGATGATGATGGCAAGGTCGTGCTGCACGCCGTCATGACCAATCTGCTGGCCACGGCGCAGACAAAAGCGTATGGCAAGCGCCGGATGTGGATTGAGACGGTCTTTCGCGACTGGCAAAGCGGCGGCTTTCACCTGGATCAGAGTGGCTTGACGGACACCAAGCGGGTCGTCCGGTTGCTGTTGGTGCTGGCGCTCGCCTATCTGTGGCTGGTCAGTGTCGGGCGCTGGGTGGTCAAACGGGGCTACCGGCACATCATTGATGATGGGGAGTGCGCGCCAATGGCATTTCAGCCTCTTTCAATTGGGGGTGGGGTGGAAAGAACATCTGGCAAGTTACACCCTCCCATTATCGGTGCTTTTTTACGTTTACGTGTAGGGCGAGGGGTGTCCAGGTGACATCCTTTGACGGGGAATCCCCCCTTGCACACGCCGCCTGCCCTGAGCCTGTCGAAGGCGCCGGTGTCGATACCAAACGATGATGCGTATGCTGCATGTCACCCTGAGCTTGTCGAAGGGTCTCAGCGTTGGGGGAAACTGAGATACTTCGCTGCGCTCAGAATGACCGCATTGAGCATGCTGCATGTCACCCTGACCCTGAGCGCAGCGAAGGGGAAGGGTCTCGGTGGCCTTGGGATCCGAGATTCTTCGCTGCGCTCAGAATGACACCATGCGGTATCTCCAATATTGTTTGGTAGCTACCGCCACTTCTACATCTACGAGCCGAAGAAGCGCAAGATCAGCGCTGCACCCTTCCGCGACCGGGTTGTGCATCACGCGCTCTGCAACGTGATCGAGCCGATCTTCAAGCTGAAGCGGCGTGAGCGCGGATCGAGTTGCTACGCGGTTCCGGCGCACGTGGTATACTTCGACCAGTGGATCGACGGCGGCGCCGGGGGCTATGCCGGGGTTGAGGCCGGTTTTGTGCTGGCGCGCGACCCCGACACGGTGCGTGCGCCGGATGTCGCATACGTCGCGGCAGAACGCGTGCCTGCCGCTGGGGTGCCGGAAGGATTCTGGCCGACCGCGCCGGATCTAGCAGTCGAAATCATCTCGCCGAGTGAAACGGCCGACGAGGTCCGTGACAAGATCCGCGACTATTTGCAGGCCGGAACCCGCACGGTCTGGGTCGTCTATCCACGGAGCCGCGAGGTGCTGGCCTACACCCCCGACGGGCGGGCGCAGACCTTCGGATCGACGATGCTGCTGGAAGATCCGCTGGTCGTGCCCGGTTTCAGCTGTGCTGTGAGCAGCCTGTTCCAATAGACCGGTTGGCTCGCCGACGATGGGAAGGAGCGCAAGATCCATGACCACGCTGCTTGAACAGGCGTTAGCCGAAGTCCAGAAGCTGGCGCCGGAACAACAAGATGCGATTGCGGCCTTGATCCTGGAAGAGCTTGCCGATGAGCAGAAGTGGGATCGAGCGTTCGCTGAGTCGCAGGATGTGTTGGCGCAGTTGGCGCAAGATGTACGGGCAAAGAAACAGAGTGACAGGCGCACTGCCGGTATCGATGATCTGTGAATTCGTATCTCACTGATGACTTTGTGGAGGCGTTTCGTGCGCTTCCCAAAGTGGTGCAGGATCGGGCACGTACCTGCTACCGTCTGTGGCGTCAACATGCCTATCATCCCAGTTTGCAATTCAAGCGGGTTCACGCGGTCGAGCCGCTGTACTCAGTACGCATTGGCCTGGGTTGGCGCGCCCTGGGATTGATGGGATGGGATTACCTGGTTCTAGATTGGCTCGCACGCCGACTATGACCGATTGATCAGGCGCTTTCGGTAGCATAACGAGCATGCTCTTGAGCAATGTGGAATGACACCTCATGACCGACCAGCTCGCCATCCTGCGCGCCCAGCGCGACGCCGCCAGCGACCCGGCCCTGCGAGCGGCGCTCGACAGCGCGATTGCGGCGCTCGAGTCCTCGACCGCCCGCGAGATCGCCACTGGCGGCGGCGACTACAGCGAGGGCGACCTCGACAAGCGCCGCGGCAACTTCGTCGAGGGCAACCAGTACAACCTCGTCTTCAGCGGGGGCCATTTTCTGGAGGGCCTGGAGGCGCTCTACCAGACCCCCGCGAACGACTATGGCGGGGCGCTGCGGCGCTACCTGCGGCATCTCTACCGCGAGTACGCCGGGCTGGATCTGCGCGGGATCGACGACCGGCCCCTCGATATGCCGCTCAGCGAGCTGTATGTCTCGCTGAGCCTGCACGAACCGCCGCCCGAAGTACTCGCCGGCCCCGGCGCCTTGCGCGGTTTTATGCAGAAGGTGGGGCGCTGGGTGCCCCGGCAACTGGCCGATGGCGAACCCGAAGCGGAAGAGCTGCTCGGTCGCGGCAGGCCGCCCGATCCGGTCGACTGGACGACGGCCCTGCGTCATCCGCGCCTGGCGGTGGTCGGTGCGCCCGGCAGCGGCAAGACTACCCTGCTGCACTATACGGCGGTGCGGCTGGCCGAGGTTCTCGCCCGCGACGATGCCGGGCAGTTGGCGGCGTTGGGGCTGGGCGCTGAAGACGACGCCTCCGGCCCGCCGGCGCCGCTGTTCCTGCCCCTGCGCGAGCTGGGCAGCTTCGTGCGCGAGTGCAACGGGCGCGAACTGGCCGGGGCCGGGCCGCGACTGTTGCTCGATTGTCTGGCCAACTACTACACCCGTCTCGAACTCGACCTGCCGCCGGACTTCTTCAGCCGCCTGTGCGAGGCCGGGCGGGCCTTGCTGTTGCTCGACGGACTCGATGAAGTTGCCAGCAGCGACGACTGGGCGCTGGTAAGCAGCATCGTGCGCGCCTTTGTCGGGCGCTACGAGCATTGCCGCTATGTCGTCACCTCGCGGGTGGCGGCGTATCAGGGCGATGCGCGGGTCGGGGCCGGGTTCCGCATCTGTACCGTCGCCGACCTCGACGAAGCCCAGCAGCGGCGCTTCATCGCCAACTGGAGCCGCAGCCTGCACCGCTTGCTGTACCAGTTGCAGGGCCAGGAACTCGATCGCCGCGCCGAACGCTATGCCGGTGAGTTGTGGCAAGCACTCGAAGCGAACGCGCGCGTGCGTGGGTTGGCCTCCAACCCGCTGCTGCTCACGGTGGTGGCGGTGATCTTCTACAACAAATACGTGCTGCCCGAGGACCGCGCCGCGCTGTACGAGGAGTGCATCGAAGTACTGCTGCGCGGCGGGCGCGGCAAGGCCGACCGACCCACCCAGCAGCGCCGCGACTATGCCGGCCGGCCCGACTTGAAGATGGGCCTCGGCCCCAAGCGCGAGATCCTGGCCGCGATTGCCTACCGCATGCACCAGCGCGGCGAGAACGGGCTGTTCATCCACCGCGACGATCTGGTGCGCGAAGTGGCCGCGGCCCTGCGCGGGCGCTATCCCGAACCGGACGACCTGGCGAAAAGCTTCGTGGCCGAACTGCCGGTGCATATCGGCCTGCTCGACGAGCGCGAACCCGAGCGCTACCGTTTCAGCCACCTCTCGTTCCAGGAGTTCCTGGCGGCTCGTTCCATCGCCGAAGCGACCGAGGATCGCTGGGACGAGCTGCTCGATCGCTACCGCGATAGCTGGTGGCGCGAAGTGATCCTGCTCTGCGCCGGACACCTGAGCCAGGAGCGCTGCTGGCGCTTCCTGGGCCGGCTGGTCGAGCGCGGCGACACCCCGGACGAACGGGCGCCGGCGCTGGGCCTGGCGAGCGACGCCCTGGCCGAACTGGAGCGCTTCAAGGGCCAGGGTCCGCTCAACAGCACGATTCAGGCCGACGCGCTGCGCATCCTCGAACTACAGCCGGCAACTGCGGCGCCGGCTGCGGCGCGGGTCGAGTGCGGGCGGGTGCTGGCGCGTATGAGCGACCCGCGTCCGGGCGTGTGCGACCTGCCGCCGGCGATGATCGAACTATCCGGCGGGAGCTTCGTGATCGGCAGCGCCCCTGAGCAGGCCGAGGCTGCCGGGCGGGCCTGGGAACAGTACTGGCTGGATCAGGGTGATAAAGACAGAGCAAAGCAGGCACGGAAATGGCCGGAGGATGAGATCAACAGTGCGTCGCTGAGACTCCCGCCCTTCGCGATCGGGCGCTACCCGCTGACGAACGCGCAGTACAAACGCTTCATGGCTGCTGGCGGCTACGACCCGAGTGCGCCCTGGTGGGACGATGCAGCCCGGGCCTGGCTGGCGCGGGATGACGCGGCGACCGAGGGCTTGCAACCCTGGCAGTGGCGTGAGTACAAAAACCGGCCCGAGTTCTGGGACGACGATAGGTTTGGCGTGGCCCGTCCGAACTATCCGGTAGTCGGCATCAGTTGGTACGAAGCGATGGCCTACTGCCGCTGGCTGACCCGGCTGCTGGACGACGGCTACGAGTATGTGCTGCCGAGCGAAGCGGAATGGGAGTATGCCGCTCGCGGCGCAACCCGGCGCATTTATGCCTGGGGCGACCAGCAACCGGATGGCGAGCGGGCCAACTTCAACCAGACCTACAGGGGCACGACGGCAGTCGGCTGTTTTCCAACCGGGGCAACGCCGGAGGGGGTGTTCGACCTGACCGGCAATGTCTGGGAGTGGACGCGCAGCGCGTACCGACCCTATCCCTACGATCCGGACGATGGTCGTGAATCTGGCGACAACCCGGCGCAAAAACACTTTACACTTCGCGGCGGCTCGTGGTTCTATCTACCGTTCTTCTTGCGCGCGGCCTACCGCGACCGCAATTCGCCCGACCACCACTTCAGTTATGTTGGATTGCGGCTTGCCCGGCACCCTTCTCGTGTCAAGGATTAAGTGTTCTGTGTTCTGTGTTTCGGCGTCAGGGAGATCGTGTCGTGTGGTAGACTCGGACAGCGGAGGCGGCAAAAGGGGGATGCAAGGGGGAATCCCCCTTGCACGCGCCGCCTGCCCTGAGCTTGTCGAAGGGCAGGCGGCGCTACCAAACGATGATGAGGATGCTGCAAGTCACCCTGAGCTTGTCGCAGGGTCTCGGCGTTGGGGGAATGCGAGGTCCTTCGCGGCGAACAGAATGACCGCAATGAGGATGCTGCAAGTCACCCTGAGCTTGTCGCAGGGTCTCGGCGTTAGTGGAACCTGAGATTCTTCGCTGTGCTCAGAATGACCGCAATGAGGATGCTGCAAGTCACCCTGAGCTCGTCGAAGGGTCTCGGCGTTGGGGGAATCTGAGATACTTCGCGGCGAACAGAATGACCGCAATGAGCATGCTACATGTCACCCTGAGCTTGTCGCAGGGTCTCGGCGTTGGGGGAATGCGAGGTCCTTCGCTGCGCTCAGAATGACCATCCATATGCGGAAGTGGTTGCGCAGACAGGCGATGCGGGCATGTGAGCGGGAGATCTGATGGTCGGCGGGGCTTGCGGAAATGGCGGGGAGGGAGGGATTCGAACCCTCGAGGGCTTTCAGACCCTACTCGTTTTCGAGACGAGCACGTTCAACCGCTCCGTCACCTCCCCGTGGGCAACAGCGAGTATTATACGCGGAATCGCAGGGCTGTGCAAGGCGTATGTGCACTATGATACCGTACTTTTTTTCGGTCAATTTTTGCCCGGAGGGCAAAAATTGACCGAAAAAAGATGTTCACTTCCGCGTAACTCGTGAAAAATGACCGAGTTGGAGGTTAAGCGGTGTAGCCCAGCTCCTGCAACGCGGCGCGGGCTTCGGCGGCTTCGTCCCAGGGTTGGGCGTGGTCGGCGTACAGAATGCTGCCCTCGTGGCCTTTGCCCAGGAGCAACACCAGGTTGCCGGGGCCGGCCTGCGCAAACGCGGCGCGGATGGCGGCGGCGCGGTCGGGGATGCGCACATAGCCCAAACCCTCGACTTTGCCGGCCTGCTCCGCTCCAGCGGCGATTTCGGCGATAATCGCGTCGCGATCCTCGCCGCGCGGATCCTCATCGGTCAGCGCCAGCCAGTCGCAATAGCGGGCGGCGATAGCGCCTTGCAATGGGCGCTTGGCCCGGTCACGCTCGCCGGCGCTGCCGAAGACGACGATCATCCGCCCGGTCGCCAGCGGGCGTAGCATCCGTAGCACCTGTTCGAACGAGTCGGGGTTGTGGGCGTAATCGACGATCACGCCGAAGGGCTGGCCCTGGTCGATGCGCTCCATCCGCCCGCGAATACCGCGCACCTCCTCCAGCGCGGCGACCGCGCGCGGCAGGGGCGCGCCTTGCGTGAGCGCCACGCCGAGCGCGGCCAGCGCGTTGAGCACATTGAAGCGCCCCGGCAGACGCAAGCCGAGCGGCGTCGATCCCCAGGGCGTCGCCACGTGCAGCCGCGTCCCCTCCGCCGTCGGCTCCAGCGCGGTCGCCCGAATGTCGGCGGGCGCGTCGATGGCGTAAGTCAGGCGATTCGCGATCAGCGGCGCGGCGTCGAGGAAAAACTGCGCGTTCGGGTCGTCGGCGTTGACAATCGCGTAGCGCCGGGCTTTCATCGGAGCGGCGACCGGAGGAATGGCGCCGGTCAACGCGCCGGAACGCGCCGCCTGCGCCACGGCGTCGGGTATCGGCGGCTCGCGCAACGCGGCGAACAGGCGCGCCTTGTCGCTGCGATATTGGGAAAAACTGCCGTGGTAATCGAGATGCTCGTGGGTGATGTTGGTGAGCACCGCGACATCGAAGCCACAGTTGCCCAGCCGATTCCAGCCCGCCGACAAGGCATGCGACGTCGCCTCGATCACCGCGTAATCGCACCCGGCGGCGGCCATTTCGCGCAGCAGCGCCTGCACCTCCGGCGCTTCGGGCGTGCTCTGGCGCGTATCGTTGGGCCAGCGGCGCGGGCCGACCTTGAAATCGACGGTGCTGGTCATCCCGGTGGCGAACCCGCCGCCTTCCAGCACCTGGTTCACCAGGTCGGCCGTGGTGCTTTTGCCCTTGGAGCCGGTGATGCCGATCACGCCGAGCCGTTGTCCTGGGTAGCCGTTGAAAGCGGCGGCCAGCGGCGCCAGCGCCGTCCGGCTGTCGGGCGTGATGACTACCGGCGCGTTGATCGGCGCGCGATCCCAGTAACGCGCATCGACGACCAGCGCCGCCGCGCCGCGTTGCAGGGCCGCCGCGATGTAGGCGTGGCCATCGACGTGGTAGCCTTTGACGGCGACAAACAGCGCGCCCGGCGTCACCCGGCGCGAGTCGTAGGCCAGGCCGGTGATCGCAATGTCGGGCGATCCGATGACCTGCGCGTCGGGCAGATCGAGGAGCAGATCGCGGAGGCGCAGCGGGGGGCGTTGATTATCCATACTCGCTCGCGGGCGTTTCCGCGTTCATCGTGCGCAAGACGCAGCGCCGCAGCTTTCCGGCGGCTGTGCGCGGCAGAGCTTCGACGACATTGATGCGCTGCGGCACTTTGTGCTGCGCCAGTCGTTCGCGGCAAAACGCTATAATGCCGGTTTCGTCGAGGGAAACGCTGGGATGCGGCACGATCCAGGCTTGTGGCGACGGCCCCCACTCTGTGTCGGACGAACCGGTCACTCCGGCTTCAACAATCGCCGGATGCGCCAGGAGCACCGCTTCGATTTCCGCCGGGTAGATCTGCTCGCCGCCGCAGATGATCAAATTGTTGCGGCGATCAACAACTACCAAATAGCCGTCGTCGTCGAGAAAGCCCAGATCGCCGGTGTGTAGCCAGCCATTGCGCAACACCGCGGCGGTCGCGTCAGGACGATTGACGTAGCCGGACATCACCGTCGGGCCGCGCAGCAGAATTTCGCCCACCCGGCCCAACGCTGCAGGTTGGCCGTCGAGCAAGATCCGCACTTCCAGCGGCAACAGCGGTTGGCCCACCGATCCCGGCTTGCGCGACATATCCGCCGGCGTCAGCGCGACCACGTGCGAGGCCGTCTCGGTCAGACCGTAGGTTTGCACAACCGGAAGGCCGCGCCGTTCGCAGACATCGAGCAGCGTAAGCGGCGCCGGGTCGCCCAGCAAGATATACCGCAACGTCGCAGGATAGGATTGTGTGCCGCGTTCGTCGAGCATACATTGCAGCATCCTGCTCGTCAGTGGGACGATACTGGCGCCAGATTCGTCGATGACGCGGTTAGCCGCCGCCGCGTCGAACGCTGCGTGCAGGATCACAGATGCGCCATACACTGCACCCCGCATCAGGATCGCCAGGCCATTGATATGGAACAGCGGCAGCGTCACCAGCCAGCAATCATTATTGTACAGGCCCAGATGCAGCGCCGAGCCGACCGCGCTCCACCAGTGATTGCCATAGGTCAGCATCGCACCTTTGGGATGGCCCGTCGTGCCGGAGGTGTAGATGATCGTGTGGAGCGCGTCGAGGTCGATAGTTTCGCGGAGCGGCAGATCGAGCGTTGGCGTGTCGGTCAGGTTCTCGACGGTGACGATATCCAGGCGAGGGACATAGTGTTGGATGGCTGCGGCCTGTGACGCGCGATCGTCGTCGTAGATCAGTAAGCGTGCGCCGACATCGGCCAATTGCCAGGCCAGTTCGGGCGCGGTCAGGCGAATGTTCAGCGGCACGAGCACGGTTTCCAGCAGCGGCATCGCGTGAACCATCGCGGCAAACTCTGCCCGGTTGCGGGTTAACAACGCCACGCGATCGCCCGCCATCACCCCGCGCGCGGCCAGCGCGCCGGCGCATTGACGTGCGGCGCGATCAAGATCGGCGAATGTCCAGTGTGTGTCACCGGCGCTCAGGGCGAGACGGTCGGGCATGGTCGCTGCGCGCCGGATCAGCCAGTTGGGCAATATCTGTTCGGCGTACGGCAACGACGGCGTCTCTTCGTCAGACATCACAGGCAATCCTCAGGCAGCGCGGCGTCGTGGCCGCACCGGCGCTACAGCAATGCGAACTATACCAGCAAGCTTGCCGACAGAAGCAAGCTAAACCACAGATTCAACCGGGCCGTATCACGTAGACCAGGGTTGAGCGCCGGGCCGGTCTGAGTGAATATCAGACGCAGCAACGGCATCGCCAGCGTCAGCGTCAGCGCGGGCAGCCAGAACCAGATGTCGAGCACGCCGAGCAGCCAGCCGAGCGGCAACAGCAGATACGCGCCGATCACCAGCGCGGCAAATTCGATCTGCGTGTTGCGTCGCCCCAGAATCACGGCCAGTGTGCGTTTGCCCGCAGCCCGGTCGGTCTCGATGTCGCGCAGATTATTCACCACCAGAATCGCCGTGATCAACATACCCACGGGCAGCGCGTTGAAGAATGCTGCGAAGGGCCAGTTCCCGGTGTGTAGGTAGGTTGTGCCGGCGACGGCAACCAGCCCGAAGAAGATGAACACGAACAAATCGCCGAGGCCATTGTAACCCAACGGCCAGGGGCCGCCGGTGTACAACACGCCCGCCGCGATCGAGCAAACGCCGATCACGAGGATCGGCCACCCGCCGACGAAGATCAGATAGACGCCGATCATCGCCGACAGCGCGAAGGTCAGGAGCATCCCCAGGCGCACCCGCTCCGGCGAAATCAGCCCGCTCTGCGTGACGCGGGTCGGTCCCAGGCGTTCGGCGGTGTCGGCCCCTTTGCGAAAGTCGAAATAGTCGTTCGCCAGATTCGTCCCGATCTGGATCAGCACCGCCGCGAACATTGCGGCCAGAAACGGCGCCAACCGGAACGAACCGAGGCTGATTGCAGTGGCTGTACCAACGATCACCGGCGCAATCGCAGCCGGCAGTGTCGGCACACGGCTGGCGAGCAACCAGGCTCGCCACTGGCTTGTCAGCGCAGGCGGCATTTTTGTGGTCATTGGGTCACTGAGTCGATCAGGTAATCGGTCTGCGCGGCATTGCCGAATATCGAGATCGGTTCGCAGGCGTTGGGTATACCTCTCTCGTCGGTCTTCCGTCGGTCGGCCATAGTATACCCGAGAAATGCAAGCGTCGTGCGCGGGTTGCTACTCGGCGTCGAACACATCGGCGACCGGCGCGCCGAAGCCGACCAGCAGCGCCGAGACGGCGGTCGTTCCGCGCCCGAAGACGCTGTGCGCGACATAGGTGTCGCCTTCCAGCCGCAACACCGTGATCGTTTCATCCAGGGGATTGACGATCCAGTACTCCGGGATGCCGGCCTCGGCGTAGTCGGCGACCTTGGCGACGGTGTCGCGTTCCGGATCGTCTTCGCTAACCACTTCGACGACCAGGTCGGCGCCGAGCCAATAGCGGCTCTGATTGCGCGGATCGTGTGCATCGCGCAGCAACAGTAGATCCGGCTCGCGGAAGCGCCCCGGACTTATCTGCAACCGCAACGGCGCAAACAAGACCTTGCCGCCGCGCGGGCGGATGAATAGCAGAAAGAGTTCATACAGCAGCGCGAGTATAACCTGATGTTTGCGGGTCGGCATAGGGAGAGCCTCGATTCTGCCGTCGGCAAACTCGACCAGGCGGTTGGTGTGATCGGTGAGCCGGAGGTATTGCTCCTCGGTCCAGAGGCCTTGCAGCGGCGCGAGGTCGAGGGCCAGCCCATCGGCTTCGCGCAC
>JANQID010000112.1 GCA_028282325.1 Chloroflexaceae bacterium
CGGTCATTCTGAGCGGAGCGAAGAATCCCGGCTGTCGGGGACGCTGAGACCCTTCGCTCCGCTCAGGGTGACATGCGGCCTGTTCATTATCGTTTGGTAGCTTCCCAACAAACCATAATAAGGTTTTACACCCTGACGTGCGCGATTTCAGCATACGCACAACTGCCGCGCATTGCGTATCAGCCGCGTTTCTGTCCGCTGATCATCAACAAACTGCCCTGACGCAGACTCAACAACAGGCCCATTGCCAAGGGGCGCGGCAGCCGCAGCATTGTGCGCGTCAGCAGCCGGGTCGTCAGCGTTGAGCCAAACAGCCGATTCTGCTCGATCGCGTAGCGCTCCTGATCCATCCAAGGGTACAACTCGGCATTCTTCAGCCAGAAGGTGGCGGCGTCTTCGAAGTGGATGTTGCGGAATCCCGCCTGCCAGAGCGGAATAAGGTACTCATGAAAGCGCCGCCGACGCTCGATGATGCCGTGCGCCTTTTCACGATCACCATCGGTTGCATCGCTTTCTTGCTGGAAGATCGTGATCAGCGGATCGCCAACGGCGACGAGCCGTCCGCCGGGGCGGAGCACTTTATACACGCTGGCGAGCAGTTTGTCCAGGTAGTCGGAATGATGCAGCGCATTACTGGCGAAGACGACATCGAAGCTGTCGGGCTGAAACGGCAGGCGTTCGTTATCGCCAATCACCAGATCAAAGGCGAGGTTAAAGTGTTGCATCCGCTTCCACGCCCGCCCCAGACCAAGTTGCTGATCGGGGACAATATCGATGGCAACGGCGTGACACCCTTTGTGCGCGAACCATTGCGCCGCCCAGCCTTCACCTGCGCCAAGATCGAGGACGTGTTCATCGCCGCGCAGGCTCAACTGAAAGAGCGCAGCATCGAACATCCGTGCAACGGTGGCCCAGGGTTCAGAATCGATATAGGGCAATTCTGGAATAAATTGGGACAAGTCGTAGATGCCCAACTCTTTCCACATCGCCACCCAGCCCTGAGCCTCCCGTCGTTTAGGCGCCCACTCCGCGTTGTCCGTATAGAGCAGCGGCATACCGTTCTCAAAGCCATAGACCTGACCGCACGTCTCACAGGTCAGCGTCGGCGCGCTGTTGTGTTCGTTGTAGCGCAGGCGGGGCGAATCGCATTGCGGACAGGCGAGAATCTCCAGGAGTTCTGAACGAATCATAGGGCAATGAATCTCCTCAATCTGTAGATACGTAGCAGGGATGCTACGGCTTATAGAGAGATCGTATGGGAGTGCGGGAATATGGCTCTCGCAATCTGACCCGGCACACCGGCATCAATCGGCGATGCCCGCGCGGGCGATAATGCGCGTCGGCGTGATGCGGATCAGCAGCTCTTCCGGCACGGCGTTGCGTTTGCCATAGGCTTCGGCAAGTTCATCGCCCATATAGCGTCGCGCGATCCGTGTTGACCAGGCGAGCAACTCCTCTGGCGTCGGGTCGCTGACCTCGGCCACGCCTTCGATGATCACGAACGAAAACGGCGGCGTTTCGTCGTCGACGCACAGACTCGCCTGCGGGTCGCGCCGAATGTTGCGCCCCTTCACCGACTGCTCGGAGGTCATAAACACGATCTGATCGCCGTCCAGGTCGAACCAGATCGGGGCGATGTGGGGGCGGCCATCGGCGCAGACGGTCGCGAGCTTGCCGGTGCGCGAGCGATCGAGCAGAAAGCTGCGGTATTCAGCGGATGTCATCGCCTGCATTGGGGCCTCCTGGGATTATGCACATTCTCGGTCAGATCTTTAACGTATGTCGGATGGAAGTCTGATCGCAAGTCCGGGTTCTGGTCGGTCTCGCGATCGATTTCAACCCCGCCGCCGGTTCGGTTGCACTGCCGATATGGATGTTCACAATAGATGAGCACATTGTACATTCTTTCGCAGAATTGGAAGAAGTGATATGACTAAATGTACGACTATGTAATGATGACTCATCCCAAAACCGTGTGGTACGCTATAGAAACCACATTCCACTTGCCTTCCTGGCATAGCTCTTGCCGCGAAACTTATGATCGTTTGATGTGAACGCGAGTAATTTCTCTGCGAGGTGCATACCAATGGCTAAAACGTATCAAGTGACAGCAGCAACGCGAATCGTGAACGGTTTGATGCAGACGCTGATCGGTCTGGGAATCGGACCGAAAGAGCTGTATATGCTTACGGTGAAAGGTCGCAAAAGCGGCAAACCGCGCTCGACGCCGGTGACGCTGGTGATCGAGGGCGAGCGGCGCTGGCTCGTTTCGCCCTATGGAATGGTGAACTGGGCCTACAACGTGCGCGCCGCTGGTCGCGCAACATTGACACAGGGTCGGAGAACCGAAACGGTCGAACTGACTGAACTCGTCCCGGAGGAAAGCGCGCCCATCCTCAAACGTTACCTCACCGACGTGGCGATCGTGCGCCCATACTTCGATGTGCAGCCCGACTCGCCGCTTGAAGCCTTTATCGCCGCGGCGCCGCACCATCCGGTGTTTGCCATTCACCCGGCGGCATAGTCCAGAGAGAGAAACAACCATGCGTTCTCGGAGTCTTTTATACTACAAAGATGACAAAAGATTCACGGAAAAACAGTTACGTCTTCACATCACAGCCCAATTGCCGCGTGTTACGATAAGACTGGAAAGCCATGCCTGGGCCATGACACGCCGGGCGGCTTTATCGTCATCATGATCGACACAAATTGAGGTGAGCCCATGAACGACTCTGAGAACGCTGGCCAGATGTCACGAATCGCTGAGCTAGAAGCCGAAAACGATCGCCTGAAACAACGTATGCAGAAATTAGAGCAGGCCTTGATCGACCAGAATCCCCGGCAAGAACCAACCCAATATCAGGATGAACGGCAACGCATCCCAGTCGAGATGTTGTCCGACTACGTCTACGAGCTTCGCATTGAGCCCGATGGAACTCTCATTCCGGAGTGTACAATCGATTCGCTGGCCCGTATGCTGGGTTTCCAGACAGCCCAACTGGACGTCGCCGTAAACCCGACCGCGATTTGTCATCCTGCCAACATCTCACCGGTTGAAAGCCAACTCCAGCAACTGCGCGCCGGGCATGAGGCCGCCGGATATGTACGCATTATGACGCCGGATGGCGATGTGCGTCGGATACGCGCCTTCGCCCGCCCGATCTGGAATGCCGATGAAGGGCGCACGACACACATCTATGGAATTGCGCAGGATATGACTGAGCTTCACCAGGCCGAGGCGGCGCTGCAAGAACAGCAATCGCTGTTGCAAGCCCTGCTCGATCATAGCCCGGTGGGGATATTTGTCAGAGATTTACAGGGGCATATTCTGCTTGTCAACAAATATACGGCGACAGCGTATGGCTTGACGCCGGAACAGATGATCGGCAAACACGCAGGCGAGCTATTTTCGCCGGATCAAATCGACCAGTGGCGCGAAGAAGACGAACGTACGCTCGCTGCCGGCGCCGCGCTTGATTATACCGACCACGTATTGCTCGACGACGGCTGGCACACCTATCTTGTGGTGAAATTCCCCCTATTCAACGCCCAGGGCAAGGTCTATGCAATCGGCGGCGTCGCCACCGACATTACAAAACTGAAACGCGCCGAATCCGCGCTGCAAGACCTCAACGCAACCACCTCCCACGAGGCGCAAGCCGCGTACCAAACCCGAGTCGAGCACTCGCTGCAAGCATTGATCATCATCCAAGATGACCGCATTGTTTTTGCCAACCCCGCCGCCACCGACATCACCGGTTACACCGAGCAGGAATTATGCGCACTGGCGATTGCGGATATGATCAACCTTATGCCTCCCGAAGGGCGCGAGCAAATTGTTGCAGAGATCGATCGCTTTATGCATAGCGACGACCCCCATTTAACGCTTGAGATCCGTGTTGTGTGCAAGGATGGCTTGCAGCGCTGGATCGAAACGATGATCGCGCCGATTAGCTATCGCGGCAAGCCGGCATTTCAAATTGCCTATATCGATATCACCGAACGCAAGAAGGCCGCTGAAAAACTCGGTCGCCTTACCGAACAGCTGCGTGAAGCGAACGCCGAACTGGCCCAGGCCTTGCGCACCAAAGATGAGTTCCTGGCGACGATGAGCCATGAATTGCGCACGCCGCTGAATGTGATGCTCGGCCTCTCCGAAGCGTTACTCGAAGGCGTGTATGGTCCGGTCGCCATTCCTCACCAGGCCGCAATTACATCGATCCACGAAAGCGGACAACGGCTCCTCAGTTTGATCAGCGATATTCTCGATCTGACGCAAATCAATGCAGGAAGGATTGAGCTGTCTATGGGGCGGGTCGATGTCTCGGCAACCTGCCTGGCGTGCCTACGCTATATTATGGCCGATGTGCGCAAGAAGCAATTTGTCCTCGTCACCAACTTTGACCCCGACGTCACAACGATCGCGGCAGACGAGCGTCGCTTGAAGCAGATCATTATGAACTTGCTCAGCAACGCCGTCAAATTCACCCCGACGGGCGGTGAGATCAGCTTGGAGACTATGGGAGATCGCGAGCATGGCACAATGCGCCTGATCGTGAAGGATACCGGGATTGGCATTGCACCCGAAAAACAGCGCCGCATCTTTCGCCCCTTTGTCCAACTCGACAGTAGCTTGCATCGTCATTTTGAGGGCGCAGGGCTAGGGCTGGCGCTGGTAACGCGTCTGGTCGATCTCCACGGCGGCCATATCTCGGTGGAAAGCGAAGTAGGCGTCGGGAGTCGTTTCATCGTGACGCTCCCCTGGAACCCGGAGCTTGACGATGAGCGCAACACCGCGCGATGGACAGTGGATACACAAACCAAAACGTCGGTAACACCGATGGCAAGGAGAGACGCCTCTGACGAATCACCCCTGATCCTGATTGCCGAAGATAACGACTCTACCAGTGCGGTGATCGCCAGATACTTGCAACGTCACGGCTATCGTTTCGCCATCGCACGCGATGGAGCGGATGCAATCCAGCAAGCGCGCAGTGCGCCGCCGGCACTGATATTAATGGATATTCAAATGCCGGGAATGAATGGGCTGGAAGCAACACGCCAGATTCGCGCCGATGCTGCACTGGCATCCATCCCGATCATCGCCCTGACCGCGCTGGTGATGCCCGGCGACCGCGAGCGCGGTCTGGAAGCCGGGGCGCAAGATTATCTCAGCAAGCCTGTCTCGCTGAAACGAATTACGAGTTTGATCGAGCAGTATCTGCAAAAAGGCGACGCCAACCGCGCCGGGAAGTGATATGCCTCGAATACAGCATCTCTACCTCCACATTCCCTTTTGTCGCCGCCGCTGCGCGTACTGCGATTTCAACACCTACGCCAATCTCGACGACCGTATCGAGGCGTATGTCGAGGCATTGTGCATCGAACTAAAGTTGCTGGCCGCTGAGACGGCGGCTGCTCCGATCCAGCACGTATCACAGGCAAGCGCCGCACTGCACCCGACGATCTTCTTCGGCGGCGGAACGCCGAGTATGCTGACGCTCGAACAACTGGAGCAGATATTGCGCGCCGTCGATGCGCTTATACCCATTGATGCTGCCGAGATCACCGTCGAAGCGAATCCGGGGACAGTGTTGGGCGACAACACCGACGCACAAGCGTACCTACGCGGACTGCGAGCGCTGGGCGTGAATCGGCTCAGCCTAGGCGTGCAGAGTCTCCACGATCCGACGCTGCGCGTGCTGGGGCGCAGCCACACCGCCGCCGAAGCATATCGCTGTTTTGAGGATGCGCGGCGAGTCGGATTTACCGACATCAACCTTGACTTTATCTTCGGGTTGCCGGGCCAGACGCTTGACCAGTGGTGCGCCACACTCGACGTGGTTTTGACCTGGGGCGCCGACCACTTCTCGCTCTACTCGCTGATTCTCGAAGAGCGCGCGCCGCTCTATGCGCAGGTTATGAACGGGCTGGTCAGCCTACCCGACGACGACGACGTCGCCGCAATGTACGAAGCCGCGATTATGCAGTTTGCGGCAGCGGACTACGAGCATTATGAGATCAGCAACTGGGCGCGCGCGGAAAAAGCGTCGTTCAGCAACGGCAATGGGCGGCGCACACAGCCCTTGCCCTTCTGCCATCACAACCTGGCCTACTGGCTGAACAGCGACTACCTGGCGGCGGGCGCGGGTGCGCACGGCCACACCTATCCCCAGCGCTACTATAACATCCTCGATGTGGATGGCTACATTGCTGCAGTGCGCGCGGGCGGTCGCCCGGTCGCCAGCGTGATCACCCTCGCGCCCGAAGATCTCTGGGCCGAGACGATGTTTATGGGACTGCGGATCAACGCCGGGGTGAGCCGCGATCATTTCGCGCAACGCTGCGGCGTGACACTGGAGGAGGCTTTTGGTCCAACCCTGGCAATGCTGATCGAGCAAGGCCTGTTGGAAAGCGACAAAGTTGGGGTGCGGCTGACGCCAAGGGGAAGGATGCTCGGCAACCGGGTATTCGAGCATTTTGTGTAACCCGCCCGATCGCGCTGCCGCTATCGCTGCTCGGCAATACGCTCGCAGAAGAACAGCGCCCCGGCAGTGACGCACACCGGGATCGCCAGCAAGCTGATGAACGGTATGCTGACCAATCCCAAGCATGCCAGCCCAAACCCGGCGCTGGCCGGCAGACTCCGGCGCACAACGCCGAGCTTGGCCCGAAACCGCAATCGGCGGCGTTCCAGGGGAGCGTCGAAAAAATCCAGGCAGGTCACAGTTGCGCCAAGCGCGATGCTGCCGGCGGCGAACAGGATCGTTCCCGCCACCGGTATCAGGTTCAACGCCAGAAGCGCAAGCGTTATCGGCAAAACGAACGCCAGCTTTTTGCCCTCGAACAGCAAGGCGCGCCAGATGTCAAAAGCGACTGTGCCAAGACTCAGCGCCGGCGCCGGCGGAACATCGGCGAGGCGCTCGCGTTCCAGCTTCTCGGCGAGCTGGCCATACCAGGGCGACCCCAGCACCACACCGAAGCGCACCAGCACATACCCCAGGCCGATGAACAGCACGACAATCAGCAACACCTGGAGAACGACCGCCAGAAACGTGGCCATCTCCGGCAGCCCCGCAACGACTGAGTCGATCCAACGCAACCCGGCAACCAGCAAGCCGACATAGAGTGTGATCCCAACCATTATATTAAGCAGAATTGGGATCACGATAAACTTCCACAGGCGCGGAGTTCTCCCGATAACGCCGAGCGCCCGAAACGGATAGAGCACGCCGGACAGCAGATCCAGCGGGCCGGAAGTCATCGGAGCGTCGGAGGCGGATTGTTGCATATGATCACCGTCTATCGATTATCGACCATCTTCCGGGCGCCGGTGATAAGCCGGACGCCGCGATCATACGTGAAATAGTTGAAGGCCCAGTTAATTAAGACAATCACACGGTTGCGAAAGCCCGCCAGTGCCATCAGGTGAATAAACAGCCAGCCAAGCCAGGCGGGGTAGCCGCTCAGCTTGACGCCGAAGGCATCGAGCACGGCGGCGCGCCGCCCAATAGTCGCCATAATGCCACGGTCGGCATACCGAAATGGGTGCAGCGGCTTGCCACAGATGCGGGCCAGAATATTGCGCGCGGCGCGCTTGCCCTGCTGCACAGCAACAGGCGCGATCATCGGATAAGCCTGCCCTTTCTTGTATCCCTCCAGATACGCCATATCGCCGATCACAAAGACCTCGGGATGTTCGGTCAGATTGAGCGTCGGCTCCACCTGCACCCGCCGGCCACGGGCGCGCGGTGCGTCGAGCGCCTCCGCCAGACGCGCCGCCTGCACCCCGGCGGACCAAACCACCGTGCCGGCATCGATAGCGCTGCCGTCCTTGAACACGACGCGGCCATTGCTCACCTCGGCGACAACGGAATTTAGACGCACCTGGACGCCCATATGCCGCAACTGTTCAAGCGCTTTGGAGCGCAATTTCGGCGAAAACGGCATCAGCACCTGATCAATCGCCTCCACCAGGATCACCTGCGCCTCAGAAACATCAAGCATTGGGTAATCATGCTGCAACACATGGCGGATCAACTCGACGAAGGCCCCGGCCAGCTCAACGCCAGTCGGGCCGCCGCCAACAACAACCAGGGTCATCAGCATAGCGCGGCGTCGCGGATCACGCTCATTGACCGCCCGCTCGAAGGACCATAATACATGGTTGCGCAACTGCTGGGCGTCATCGATATTTTTCAAGCTATAGGTCTGCTCGGCCAGGGCATCATTGCCAAAATAGTTATTCGCGCTTCCCGCCGCCAGGACAAGATAATCATACGGGATAGGCTCGCGATGTGTAAGCACAAGCCTGTGCTCGAAATCCACCCCACGCGCCTCAATCATCTGGAAATCGATATTCTGATATTTGCGCACGATTGCTCGCACCGGATACGCGATCGACTCGGGCTCCAGACCGGCGGTCGCCACCTGATAGAGCAGCGGCCAGAAACCGTGATAGTTGTTGCAATCGATAATAAGCACATCAACATCCCGACCTTTCAACGATCGAGCGACACTCAAGCCGCCGAAGCCTGCCCCCACGACGACAACGCGGGGGCGCCGGTTGGAGTGCGCATCGGGGCTATCGTGGGGACGAAACGTCGCCGCCGATGAATCTTGTCGATATATTGCCATATGTGTAACCACACTTTCTGCAATTTTTATGCTACAATTCATTGTATGTGAAGAAAATCGCAAAGTCAACTACGCGACATTGCCGTTCACCGGCGGGAACGGTGCCGCTCGCCAAAATTATCGATATATGTAAAATCGGTCTACGAAACCGAGCCATTCAATCCATGCGGCATGGGCGATCAGCGGGAGAAAAGCACATCTACGCGAGGCAGTGCTTATAAACAATGGGTGATTGGTAAGTGGAATATCTGTTCCGCGCAGGCAGAACCACGATCAAAGCATCACTAAGGGAGGATTCTGCGCGCGACTGTGCAGGGTTGACACAAATGCAATAGGTGAATATAATAAAGCCAGTTTTCCCACTGTGCAAAATGATCCCCTAGAAGGTCGTGCGAATGGTTCAGATCTTTCGCCCCAGCGCCAACTTACTCTCGCGATTGAGTATCTTTGGCACAATCCTGGTTCTGGTAGAGCTGATCCTGATCACTGGGGTCTTCTTCCGTTCGGACTACTGGAGACAGGTCAACATCGCGATCGAACAGCCGGTTCCGTACAGTCACGCACTTCACATCGGCGAACTCGGCCTGGATTGTCGCTATTGCCATACGGGAGTAGCGCAATCATCGTACGCAAACATTCCTGATGCAGAAACCTGTATGGCGTGTCACTCGATGATTCAGGTAAACAACCCAGATCTAGCGCCGATCTTCGACAGCTATGAAACCGGCGCTACTATCGAGTGGGTGAAGGTCCACGATCTACCGGACTTCGTTTACTTTAATCATAGCATCCACGTAAATAAGGGGATTGGGTGCTCAGAGTGTCACGGCCAGATCGATGAGATGGAGGTTGTCTGGCAAGAGCAAGCATTGTACATGGGTTGGTGTCTGGATTGCCACCGCGCGCCGGAGAAGTACATCCGTCCTCGCGAAGACGTGTACGATATGGATTATGTCCACCCGGCGAATCAGATTACGGTTGGTCGCAGCCTGGTGCAAGAGTACAATGTCAACGTCGATCAACTCACGGATTGCTTCATCTGTCATCGGTAGAAAAGGCGGCGTTCATTCTTAAGATCGGGGCGGTATGGATCCGCCCCTTATCATCAGAAAGCTTTGTAGCTCTGCGCCGACGAATGATACCGCCTCGTCCGGCGTCTGAACGCTTTCGGCGTACTGACACCCGCTGACATACAGAGAACGTGAAGATATGACAACGAACAGTAATAACACTTCGCTCGATTTAAATGCCATCCGCGCACGATTGTCCGGCTCGCAGGGTCAGCAACTCTGGCGTAGTCTTGATGAGTTGGCCGACACTGATGAGTTTCGCGAACTCGTCGAACGCGAGTTTCCGCAGGGCGCAGCCGAGATGACCGATCCGGTGAGTCGGCGTACATTTTTGAAGCTGATGGGTGCGTCATTAGCCCTGGCTGGCATTTCAGGCTGTACATATCAGCCACGCCAGTATATCGCCCCCTATGCCAATGCGCCGGCCGGCTGGGTTCCGAATGTGCCGGTGTTTTACGCCTCGACATTTGTGTTGAATGGCTATGGCAGCGGCGTGCTGGTTAAAAGCCTGGAAAGTCGCCCGATTAAGATCGAGGGCAATGCGGCGCATCCGGCCAGCCTGGGCGCAACCGACGTTTTTGCACAGGCCTCCTTGCTGACAATGTACGACCCTGATCGCTCGCAGCTAGTATTAAAGAACGGTCAGGCAAGCACGTGGGAAGATTTCACCGCTGAGTTGCAGAATGCGTTGAGCGTCCAGGAGACTAGCCAGGGCGCAGGGTTGCGCATTCTGACCGAGACAGTGACATCACCGACAATGGCCGATCAGTTGAATCAGCTGCTGACGACATATCCCCGAGCGAAGTGGTATCAATACGAGCCGGTCAACCGCACAAACTCTCACAAAGGGGCGCAACTGGCGTTTGGCGAGGATGTTGATACGTTGTATGACTTCTCCCAGACGAAGGTTGTGGTGTCGCTTGACGCCGACTTCATGTCGCCCGGCCCCGGGTACGTCCCCTATTCACGCGCCTTTACAAATGGGCGCAAGGTGAGTGAAGAACATCGCGAGATGAACCGGCTCTACGTCGTTGAGAGCACGCCTTCAACGACCGGCGCAACCGCCGATCACCGCATACCGCTGCAAGCGCACAAAATTGACAGTTTCGCGCGCACACTGGCCCAAAGGCTGGGCGTCGGCTCGGCAGCCGGGGCTGAGTTTACTGAACACGAAGAGAAGATGCTCGATGTAATCGCACGCGATCTCGAAGAGCATCGCGGCGCAAACGTCGTTCTGGTCGGCGAGCATCAACCGCCGGAGTTGCACGCGCTGGTTCATGCGATCAATGATGCGCTGGGGAATGTCGGCAGCACCGTGAACTATATCGAGCCGGTGGAGGTTCGCCCCGCCGATCACTACGTCGATATTGCCGATCTCACCAGCGAGATCAACGCCGGTCTCGTTGAGATGCTGGTCATCATCGGCGGCAATCCGGTTTTCAACGCTCCCGCCGACTTGCGCTTCGACGAACAGCTGGAAAGTGTAAACTTCAGCGTTCATCTCAGTCTATACGTCGATGAAACCTCATCGCTGGCGACATGGCATATTCCGGCGGCGCACTTCCTGGAAAGTTGGAGCGATGCCCGCGCCTTCGACGGCACGGCGTCGCTGGTGCAGCCGCTGATCGAGCCACTCTACGCTGGAAAGACCGTCCACGAGATCTTCGCGGAGATGCTGGGCCAGAGCGATCAATCCAACTATGAGATTGTGCAAACTTATTGGCAGAGTCAACTCGACGCTCCGTTCGAGGAAGCATGGCACAATGCGTTGAGTCTCGGCCTCTTTGACGGGACGGCATCGCCGGTGAAGACTGTGACGCTTCAAGGCAGTGCAGTCGGCGAGTTCGTAGCCAGCGAGAGCGAGGGCATCGAGGTTGTCTTCCGCCCCGACCCATCGATCTGGGATGGCAGCTTTGCGAACAACGGCTGGCTTCAAGAATTGCCGAAGCCCCAGACAAAGCTCACCTGGGACAATGCAGCGCTGATGAGCCCGCATACGGCAATCGGTGTGCTCGGTCTCAATATCGCCGATCCAAACAATCCTACTATCAATGACTACGAGGGTCTGGCGTTATCGAACGGACAGATGATCGACCTCGATTATCGCGGCGGCAAGCTACGCATCCCGGTCTGGATAACGCCGGGCATGCCCGAAGACTCGATTACGCTGTATCTGGGCTATGGGCGCTCGAAGGCGGGGCGGGTCGGCGATGGCGTCGGGTTTAATACCTATGCGCTACGCACATCCGATGCCCCATGGTTCGGATCGGGAGCAGAGGTCACAAACGCTGGCGAGCGCTACAGTCTGGTAAGCACCCAGGATCACTGGATCTTGGAAGATCGCGACGCGAGCATTTACCGCGTCGGCAATCTCAAAGAATTTGCCCACGACCCCGAATATCTCAAGCACGAAATCCACCACGAAGAATTCGGGGATGCCGAACACGAACAATTCTCGCTCCATCCCAACGCAGTATACAAATACAACGCGTGGGGCGTGGTGATAAATCTGAACGCTTGCAATGGTTGCAACGTTTGTGTAATCGCCTGCCAGGCTGAAAACAACATCCCGGTGGTCGGCAAAGCGCAAGTAGCGGTAGGCCGTGAAATGCATTGGCTCCGCATTGACCGCTACTACTCAGGCGATTTCGACAACCCGGCGACTTACCTCCAGCCAATGGCCTGCTACCAATGCGAACAGGCGCCATGCGAGGTTGTGTGCCCGGTGGCAGCGACGAACCACGACCGCGAAGGCATCAATAATATGGTGTACAATCGCTGCGTCGGCACGAAATATTGTTCGAACAACTGTCCATACAAAGTTCGCCGCTTCAACTTCATTCAATACACCGACATCGAATCTCCCAGCTTGAAGTTGATGTACAACCCGGATGTGACGGTGCGCAATCGAGGTGTGATGGAGAAATGCACCTACTGCGTCCAGCGCATCAGCGCAGCGCGCATCGAAGCTAAGGAGCGCGCCGTCCAGCAAGGGGATCCGGAATACATTATCGAAGACGGCGCTATCGTCATGGCTTGCGAGGCAGCTTGCCCAACTGAAGCAATCACCTTTGGCGATCTTAATAATCCAGAATCACGCGTGTCGAAACTTCGGGCAGAACCGATCAACTACGGAGTGCTGACCGAGCTGAACACGAAGCCGCGCACGACATATCTTGCCCGGATTAACAATCCTAATGCCGAACTGGAGACGGAGTAGGCTATGCAGCAATCGAGAGGCTTGCAGAATACCGCTGGTACCGAGAAAGAGCTGAGTCCATTTCTCGGGCCAGAGCTTAATTACACAGGTATCAGCGAGAAGTTGGGCGGTATTCCGCTCACCGGACTGCTGAAGACTCCGCCGGGGTGGATCGTTGCGTTTATCATCGCATTTACGTTGTTTGTGGTCTATCTCGTGTCGATCTATGTGCTTCTGTTGTTCGGCGTCGGTGTCTGGGGCATTAACATTCCGGTCGCGTGGGGCTTTGATATTATCAACTTCGTGTGGTGGATCGGTATTGGTCACGCGGGTACACTGATCTCGGCCATCTTATTGCTTTTTCGTCAGAACTGGCGTAACTCGATCAATCGCTTCGCTGAAGCAATGACGATTTTCGCTGTGGCCTGCGCCGGTATGTATCCGATCTTGCACCTTGGCCGCCCGTGGCTGTTCTACTGGCTGATCCCCTACCCGAACACGCACGGTTTGTGGCCGCAGTTCCGCAGCCCGCTGGCCTGGGACGTGTTCGCGATTAGTACGTATGCAATAGTCTCGATCCTCTTCTGGCTGGTCGGCCTTATTCCCGACTTCGCGACCTTGCGCGACCAGGCGAAAAATCGTTTTGTCAAGACGATCTTTGGCATTATCTCGCTCGGCTGGCGCGGTTCGGCAACGCACTGGCATCGCTACGAGATGGCCTCGCTGCTGCTGGCCGGTCTCTCGACGCCGCTGGTCTTGTCCGTCCACAGTATCATCAGCCTTGACTTTGCAGTGTCTCAGGTTCCCGGCTGGCAAGTTACCGTCTTCCCGCCCTATTTTGTTGCTGGCGCCGTGTTCGCCGGGTTTGCGATGGTGCTGTTGCTGGCCATTCCGGTGCGCGCCTTCTATGGCCTGAAATCCTACATCACGATGGAACATATCGACGTGATGTCGAAGGTTATGCTGGCTACCGGGTTGATCGTCGTCTATGGCTACTCGCTCGAAATCTTCTTTGCGTGGTACAGCGGCAACGTATTTGAGGAATACCTGCTCACGAACCGTTTGACCGGCCCCTATGCCTGGATTTACTTTGGTCTCATTTTCTGCAACGCGATTTCAATCCAGTTGCTCTGGTTCAGAGCGGTACGACGAAACCTGGCGCTGGTCTTTATCATCTCGATCTTCGTCAGCATCGGTATGTGGTTCGAGCGTTTCGTGATTATCGTTATGAGCCTGCATCGTGACTTCTTGCCGTCGTCGTGGGATATGTTCATTCCGACGGTGTGGGATTACTCGCTCTACCTGGGTTCGTTTGGCCTCTTCTTCACGCTGATGTTCCTGTTCATTCGCTTCCTGCCGATGATTAACATCTTTGAGATGAAGATGTTCTTGCATCAGGCCAGGGAGAAAGATCATCTCCGTGAAGAAGCTGCCGCCTCGGCCCAAGCAGGAGACTAGACGAGGCAACTATGGCGACAATGAAAGCACAACCTGCAGTCTATGGCATAATGGGTGAATTCGATAGCCCGGAAGCCCTGACCAAAGCCGTTCACAGAGCCCATAAGCTCGGCTATCGGAAAATGGATGCGTTCTCGCCGTTCCCAATCGAAGAAATCAACGAGACGATCGGTCCGCATGACACAGGCGTGCCGCGCCTGGTATTGATATTCGGGTTGCTCGGCGCGGCCGGCGGGTTCATACTTCAGTCCATCGCCGCATGGATCGACTATCCGATCAATATCGGTGGGCGCGCGCTGAACATCATCGCCTGGCCGGCGTTTATTCCCATTACATTTGAGGCCGGCGTTCTTTCAGCAGCATTTGCTGCGACATTCGGCATGATCGGGTTGAATGGCCTGCCAAGCCCCTACCATCCGGTCTTCAATGTTCCAGGGTTTGATCGGGCCTCGCAAGACGCATTTTTCCTGTGCATCGAAGCGACCGATCCAATGTTTGGCGGGGCATCGGGGTTCCTACGGCAGGCGGGAGCGGTTCGAGTATCCGTTGTAGAGCACTAGAGGGGTTCGAGAGATGCAGAATACGAAGTCGCGTCGATCCCTGATCATCACCCGCTTGATACGCTTCGGGTGGCTGGGTCTGCTCGTACTCCTGGTTTCGGCGTGTCACTACGATATGTACGATCAGCCGAAGTACAGGGCGCAAGAACCAAGCACATTCTTCGCAGACGGACGCTCAATACGACAGCCGGTTGCGGACGCTGTTCAGGCAGGAGCAGTCCTGGAGGACGAGTACTTTTTGACGGGGCTAGTTGACGGCGTCGAGAGCGACGTACTGCCCGTGCCGATCTCCAAAGAACTCCTGCTGCGCGGCCAGGAGCAGTTTGACATCCATTGCGCGGCTTGCCACGGAAGATTGGGGAACGGTCAAAGCATAGTGTCCGAACGCGGCGCCATCGTTCCGGCTAGCCTCCACGACGAGCGACTGGTGGATGTGCCGATCAGCCACTTCTATACGGTGACGACGAACGGCTTCCGCAATATGTACGGGTATGCTTCGCGCATCAACCCTGAGGATCGTTGGGCGATCGCTGCTTACATTCGCGCGTTGCAACTAAGTCAGAACGCTTCTATCGACGATGTACCGGCAGACGTCTCCCTAGAAGACCCACAAGAGAGTCAACAATGAACCAGAGTGTGACGTATCCGAAATTGAATCAGTTTCAGACAGTGTCACTCATAGTGGGCATCATCGGCGTGGTATTGTTAGGGCTAGGCGCTATGCTCGATATTGAGCAGTTTTTCCGCTCATATCTGTTCGGGTATCTGTTTGCCCTCAGTATCCCGCTCGGCAGCCTGGTATGGATGATGATTCATCACGTGACCGGAGGCGGCTGGGGCGTCGCCGTACGACGTATCTTTGAGTCAAGCGCGATGACCTTGCCAATAATGGCTCTTCTCTTTATCCCGGTCATCTTGGCGACATGGGGCGGTTTCGGCGAGCAGGGGCTGCTCTATGAGTGGTCAAGCCCTGAAATCGTTGAGGGAGACCCGATAATTGCCCACAAGCAGTTGTATATGAACCCGCAGGCCTTCTTGATCCGGGCCATCATTTATTTCGTCATCTGGGCGGGTTTGGCATTACTGCTGCGAAGCTGGTCTCTCTCGCAGGATCGCACCGGCAACCCGGCCCTCGCCACCCGGATGCGCGGTCTGAGCGGCGTCGGCATTGTGCTCTTCGTGCTTGCCACAACCTTCGCAATGTTCGATTGGGGTATGTCGCTCGATCCGCACTGGTTTTCGAGTATGTACGGTGTGCTCTATATGATCGGCGATGGACTGATTACCCTGGCATTCACGGTGACAATCCTGTCTATGCTGATCAACCACGAGCCGTTGTCAGAATACGTCTCGACCAAAGAGATTCACGATCTGGGCAAGCTGATGTTTGGCTTCACGGTGTTGTGGGCCTATGTGTCATACGGCCAGTACATCATCATCTGGTCGGGCGACGTAGCCGAGTTCACGCCCTGGTATGCTCATCGCACACAAAACGGCTGGCAGTGGGTGGCGGTAACGTTGATGGGGCTCCACTTCTTCCTGCCGTTCCTGGTGCTACTCTCGCGCAAGATCAAACAAAACCTGCGCACGCTGGTACCCATTGCGATCTGGATGATCGTGATGCGCCTGATTGATATGAGCTGGCTGATCTTGCCTGAATTCCACGAATCGGTAGCGGGTATCCACTGGATGGATATTGCAGCGCCCCTGGGCATGGCCGGTATCTGGTGCGCGATTTTCATCTGGATCTTGAAGAGCAGGCCGTTGCTGCCGATGAATGATCCGAATATGGAAGCGCTAATCCTTAGGGGAGGTCATCACTAATGAAAGAGATGCGATTTCGCGACATTTCGGACCAGGCCAGTCGCGCTCCCCGCAGGCAGCCATTGCGCGCTCGTACCGCGATCATTGTTATGTTTTCGATCTTTATCACGATCGGTCTGAGCGTGATGATCGGCGGAACTTTTCCGGCAACGCCATACTACACCATGCCCGAATACGACTACCGAGAGTTGCGAGCGTATGAAGAGGAGATGCTCTCCACGTATGGCTGGATTGATGAAACCAACGGTGTTGTGCGAATCCCCATCGATCGGGCTATCGAACTTACTGCCGCGGGTGAGAATCCGCTGCTTCCGCCGACAAGCGCACAGGCAGATGAGTAACCCGAACTGCTAACTGGCAAGCACGCGACAGAAGCGCACAGGCAATCCGGCTGGATTGTCTGTGCGTTTTCAGTTTACGCAACAATAACACAGCTGTCATCTTCGAGCGTTGCTCGTTTTTATATCGGCCTATGATCCTGGTAATGGCGCGTGAGTATGATTGAAACGGTAGAACTCTTACAGATAATCGTTTTTCCTGATAGGAATCCGTTTCTTCGATTGCGTATTCTCCGATGCATAAAGGCGCTAGTAGTATGCCGAAACCCGACACGCTCCTTCAAAGCCGCTACCTGATCCTGCATCAAGTCGGCAAGGGCGGGATGGGCGCCGTCTATAAAGCGAAAGATATTCGCCTCCAGAATATTGTCGCCCTGAAAAAAACGCTCCTTGTCAACAAATCGCAACGGAAAAACTTCGCGCGCGAGGCGCGCCTCCTCGCACGCCTGCGCCACTCGGCGCTGCCCAAGGTAAGCGACCATTTCTTCGAAGACGATGGCCAGTTTCTGGTGATGGAGTTTATTCCCGGCGATGACATGGCCGGATTGATGGAGCGCAACGGCGGCAAATTCCCCTCCGACGACGTTGTCTCGTGGATATTACGCTGGGCCGACCAGTTGCTCGACGCGCTCGAATATCTGCATATGCAATCGCCGCCAGTTATTCACCGCGATATTAAGCCGCAAAACTTAAAACTGACCTCACGCGGCGATATTATTTTGCTCGATTTTGGCCTCGCACATAGCGGACGCTCGCAGATGACCACGCTCACGGCCCAGGAAAGTCTCGAACTGGCTGGATATACGCCAAATTACGCTCCTCTTGAGCAGATCCGCGGCGCCGATCCCGATCCCCGCAGCGATCTCTATTCGCTGGCAGCCACGTTGTACCATCTGGCGACCGGCGTCCGCCCGCCGGATTCGCTGACCCGCGCCGCAGCGTTGTTGAACAAACAACCCGATCCGCTGCAACCCGCACGCGCTATCAATCCACGCATCCCGCGTCCTCTCTCCGACATGCTGAATTTAGCGATGTCGCTCAACCTGAGTGATCGCCCGGAATCGGCTGCGATGATGCGCCGCGCATTGCGCGACGTAAGCCGTATGCTCCGTCCCGCGACCGCGCCGCTCGCCGAGACGGACGAAGCGGAGAGCGCTATTTCGCCGTCTGACGAGGCCGCAGGGATGTCGCCTATACCCTTCGCCGCCGCTGATACCGAGCAGATCGGCCTCCCGGTCGGCACGCTGCGCGGCGCGATCTCTACCGGCACGCCGATCCTCACGATAGATCTGCATCCTAAAGGTCATCTGCTCGCCGTCGGCGGCGAGGATCGCACTGTAGGCCTGTGGAAAATCCCGGAAACCACCGGCGGTCGTTCCAATCCGTCGCTCATTCGCAGCCTGGAGATCAACGCCCGCAGCGTTCGCAGCCTAGCATTCAGCCCCGATGGCCGGCTGCTGATCGCCGGCAACGAAGATAAATCAATCTGGGTGTGGCGCGCCAATGACGGTCAGTTGATCGCATCGCCGGATGCATGGATGTACCCTACCGAGTATGTGGCGTTCAGATCCGACGGCGAGCTGTTGGTCACGGGCGGGTGGGGCAGCACAATCTGCCTCTGGCGCATACAAGACGACAACAATCTGGCCAAACACGCAACACTGGCGACAAGCTTTGTGCAAAGCCTGGCCTTCAACCCGGATGGAACACTGCTCGCAGCCGGATGCTACGATGGCACGGTGCGCATCTGGAAGGTCGCCGACGGCAAGCCGCTGCGCTCTCTCGAAGGGCATGGCAATTTTGTCCTTACCGTCGGGTTCAGCCTCGACGGCGAACGGTTATTCAGCGGCAGCGGCTCAACGATCTACGAGTGGCAAGTCAGCAGCGGTCGCCTCCTCGACACGCTGCACGGCCATACCAATTTCGTGCGCGATCTCGCGTTCAGCCCCGATGGCGAAACGCTGGCCTCGGCGAGCGAAGATCGCACCGCGCGCCTGTGGCGCATCAGCGACACTGCGCTGATCCACTCTATCGATGAACACACCGCGGGCGTCACCGGGGTTGCGTTCACCCCAAACGGCAAAACATTGATCTCCGGCAGTCGGGATAAAAAGGTCCGTCTGTGGCAGTGTTGATCACGCCGCACTTATCTGTCCGGCAGAACGCAGTCGAGTAGTTCTCGCAGATCTATGATGATAGCAACCGGAGGCGGTTCGTGGGATGGCAGCGCGCGGCCCTTCGGGTTCATCCAGGCGAAATCTAAGCCGGCAGCATATGCCCCGTGCATGTCGTGCTCCAGCGAGTCACCGACGAAGAGCGCCCGTTCAGGCGGGATAGCAATCTGGCGCAGCGCCAGGTGAAAGATGGCCGGGTCGGGCTTGGCCAGACCCACTTCCTCCGACACCACAATAACATCCATCCACGTATCCAGCGCAAACTGTTCGATTTTGGGCCGTTGCGACCACGACGGCCCATTGGTGATCAGGCCAAGCTTCCAGCACCCCCATAGCGCATTCAGCGCCTCGATAGCGTGATCATACATTCGCAGTCGATTGTAGTAATTCGCCCGATAGCGTTGCAACGCAACAGCCAGCGCTTTACCAGACTCGACGCCAACATCGCGCAGAAAGCCTTCCCACTCGCGCGCGTAGATGCGCTGCTCCATCGCCTGCCGCGCCAGCATTGCGGCATCCAGACGCGGATATGACACCACAACCGGTTCGAGCGCCCAAAGCAAGCGCTCATACCAGTAGGCGTCGTAGTCGTAAAGCGTATTGTCCAGGTCAAACAAGATCGCGTCGTAACGCATAATGCTGAGAACTTCGGGAGCAAGCTCCCGCACTCCTTCCGCCAGCACAACTGCGACACTCCCCAAACCGGCAGCTATGATGTCATGTTTGCAGTGTTTCGGCGCTCGCGCCCGACCTGCGCGCCAGTTCAATCAGAGCCTGAAGTTGATCGCGCGTGCCGAGAGCGATCAGTTGCGTATGCGGTTGCAACAGGGTATCTGAGCAGGTGTTGAGGCTGCCATCGGACAGGCGACACGCCAACACCGTGATGCCCAGGCGCGTCCGGAGTTGACTCTGCGCGATCGTTTTCCCGACCAGGGGCGAGTCGGGCGAGAGAGAGACTTGATCCAGCAATAACTCCAGGTTGCGGGTGTGCATAATACTGTCGAGAAAGTCGACCACGTCGGGACGCATCAGTGACGTGACCATTCGCCGGCCGGTAATGCGGTAGGGCAAAATAACCTTGTCCGCCCCCGCCCGCAGCAGCTTGGATTCCGAGTCTTCGAAATTGGCCCGCGCCACAATTATGAGATCGGAGCGCAATTCCCGCGCAGTGAGCACGATAAAGACATTCTCGGCATCGGTGCTGGCGGTGGCGACCAGGCCGCGCGCATGTTCGATGCGCGCCTCGCGCAGGTACTGTTCGTTGGCAGCGTTGCCCTTGATAGCAAAATAGCCATCTTCCTGGATCTGCGCGATTCGATCCGGATCGGGATCGATAACCACAAACGGCATCCCTTCCGCGTTGAGTTGAACGGCCACGTGGCGTCCAACCCGGCCATAGCCACAGACAATTGTGTGATCTTTGAGACATTCGAGCATACGTTGAAATCTTTGTTGATCCAGATGGGCGCGCCATTCCCCCGACATAAAGAACTCAGCGACGCCGCTGACCGCGTAGGCTGCCACCCCGCCGCCGCCGAGGATCAGCAAAATCGTAAAGATGCGCCCGTTTTCCGATAATTCCTGCACCTCGCCAAAGCCGACCGTGCTAATCGTAATAACGGTCATGTACATAGCATCGACGATGCTCATATGTTCGAGCCACGCGTACCCGGATGCGCCGATCACGAGGAGCGCCACAAGCGCAATGGCAGACCACAGGATATGGCGCGTCGCTTGCTGTTTTGCTGTCTCCATAGCTGTTGGATAAGGATGCTGCTGTAGTAGCGCTGACAATGCCGAGTTATATCCGCAGCCATTTACAACGCCACTCTGGCGTCAGCCCCGCAGTTCACGCGGCAAATCAATGGGCGTCAGCCAGCCATGTAATATTTCCACCCCCCATTCCGGTCGCTCTGTAGACTCCCATAGCGGGTCAGCAACTCAAGATGCGCGATGGTTTCGGCAATTGCAAAGCGAATCTCGTGCGGCGTCAGGCGGGCGAAATTGAACATAAGGCGCGCGACATCATAGGCGTTTGCTGCCGTTCCGACGGCAGCGCGCATATTCTGCAACCGCAGGTCGTGGTGATCTACCAGTTCAGCGAGCCGCCCGCGCCAGTCTTCGATCAGACGACCGTGGCCCGGCAGCGCTAGGCGCACATCCAGCTCCGCAAGCTCGGCGAGCGAGGCTAGATAGCGCCCCAGCGGGTCGGGCTCGCTTTCCGGCCACAACCCGACGTGCGGCGAGATCTTCATTAACACCTGATCGCCGGACAAAACCAGTCGATCGCGCGGATCGTAGAAAATCATTTGGCCATCGCTATGACCGGGCGCGTGAACCGCCCGGAAATCGCGCCCGCCCATTCGTATCGTCGTACCCGGTGTGATCGTCGCAACCTGGGGATGCGGGAACGTCATCGCGCGCAGCCGTCCGACGTTCTGGGCAAGTTCTTCGATCAACTCGGACGGCGTTCCGTGGGAAGCATAGAGCTCGATCATCGGCTCAGGCTCGTTGTCCGGCTTGCCCCAAACCAGATGCGCCAGTTCGGTCTCGCGCGGCGACATATAGACCGGCTTGTCACCGCACAGGTCTTGCAGCCAGCCGGCCATACCGTAGTGGTCGGGATGAAAGTGGGTGAGGATGATTCGGTTCACCGCGCGCGGGTCAATGCCCAGCATGGCGAACGCGGTATGCCAGACCGCCTGGCCCTCCGGTCGATGCAGTCCGCTGTCAACAATCGTCCAGCCGTCGTCATCCTCAAGCAGGTAGCAATTGACGATGCGCAGAGCAAAAGGCAGCGGAATCTGAACTTGATAGATTCGCTCGGCAACTTGCACGGAAGTCTCTCCAGGAAATAGGGCTCGCAGCAGAAGTATACCACAGTGCGTTATTGGCAGCAGCGTGTTATGATCAATGCGGAGCGATTGACAAGCAGCGCCGAAGAGAAGAGCACGATGATCGATCTGCATATCCATACCAATGCATTGCCATATCATTCAACGTGGCCGCCGGAGGATCTGGCCACCGCCGCCGCCGAGCGCGGGTTGACGGTGATCGCCGCCGCCGACCACAATACCACCGCGAATGTCGCCGCCCTGCAAGCCGCCGGAGCGTGCCACGGCGTGCGGGTCGTCTCCGGCGTCGAGATCGACAGCGGGTTTAATGGCAAGCTGTGGCATACGCTGGTCTACAACACGCCGCCGGACGCGCCTGAACTGCTGGCGCTCTGCACGGCGGTGTACGAGCGCAACATCGCCGATGCCGCAGCATTGCGCGACGCGCTGGAGCAGCGGGGTTTCACGTTGCCCGGCCTGGATGACCTGGGCCGCGCGCCGAATGTTTCCGAAACGGCAACCGCGCTGGCCCGACACAACACCCTGCCCGGTCGCGTCGCCGGGGAAAACGACACGGCGAGCGGGATGCGCTATGTGCTTACCCAACTGCCCGATATGTATCACCCGGTCGGCGTGGACGAGATCTGCGCCGTCGCGCATCGGCTGGGCGGTATCGCGGTGCTGGCGCATCCCGGGCGCAGCAACGGCGCGTATGTCATTCCGGCGACCGAGCGCGATATCGCCGAGATGGCCGCGGTCGGACTGGATGGCATCGAGGCGTATTATCCATCACACACCGAGGCGCAGCGCGCATGGTTTCGCGAGATGGCCAAGCGCCACGGACTGGTGATCACCGGCGGCTCGGATTCGCACCACCCGCACCAGCCGCTCGCCGCATGGGATCCTGCGCTGATGCTGGGGCTGTGGGAGAGGTTGGGGTAGAGAAGCCGATCAAAGATCGAAGGTGTGGCGTTCAGATCCGAACTGGATAACAAGACGAGGACGACACCAACGCGTTTCAAGTGCAGCCCGGGTGGCGGCGTAGTCACTATAGCCATCCATTTCGGGATCGTCCCACCCGACGGCAAAGGCGTGCAGGCGCGCGCGCAGATCGGCAGCCTGCGCTTCATCAATGCCATGCGCGACAAGATCTATCATCGGCGCCAAACGATAGTAGAGGCGCCACAAGACTCTGCGCCAGTATCCGACAATGCTGTTGACTCGTCTCAAAACTTGCATTCTGTCCAAACTCGGTTGGCACATTATGATCACCGTGTTACGTTAGTCGGCGATGATTTCGTTTAAGCCATCAATGATATCGTCCAAGTTGCTTGGGTCAACAACACCAGCACGGTTACTGAGGCGTTGGACGGAGAGGGTGCGAATCTGGCTGATTTTGACCCAAGATGGTTTGGGTAAGGTGCCATCAGCGAGATGATACGTGAGTGGGTAACCTGCGGATGGGTGTTGACTTGTGATCGCAAGCGCAATGACCGTGCCGGATCGTTCATTAAAGATATCATGGCTGATGATCAACACGGGATGTGTCCCCGCTTGTTCGTACCCACGAACAGGGTCGAGATCAGCCCACCAGATATCGCCTCTCAATATTCTGGCCATTGCTCCATATCCTGCTGCATCTGCTCTTCCGCCATGATCTGTTCATCAACAGGCGACAGTTTGGCGCTCTCGCGCGCTAAACGCTGCCGACGCATGCGCGCCAACTTATCCGCAAGCGCTTCTTGGATCGCCTTACTGCGATTGGCAAAGACCTGCTGGGCGACGAGGCGGTCAAGTTCCGCGAGCAGGCTACTATCGATGGTAATTGCTACCTTGGTGGCCGCCATACGGTACCTCGTGTGTGCAATCGAACCGTAAAGTATGATGATTTATCATACCGTGATCCCAGTGGCAGCGCAAGGCTGATTCGGAGTGGCCACGTAGTTGAGCAGCATGATTGCGGAGTGGTATTTCGTTAGCCGCCCAACGCTGGGCTTCAGCGGTATTGGTCTTGTTTTTTGCCCAGCACTGTGTCAGGGAGTATATCTACCCATAGATAGTTCCCCGTATCTACGGGTAGATACCAAACGAATTTGGATCTACCGCAAGCGGTCATTCTGAGCAAAGCGAAGAATCCCGGCTATCGGGGACGCTGAGACCCTTCGCTCTGCTCAGGGTG
>JANQID010000123.1 GCA_028282325.1 Chloroflexaceae bacterium
GAGCCGCTGGCAACGTGAAGGGGCTCGGCGTTGGGGGAATCGGAGATTCTTCGCTGCGCTCAGAATGACCCCATGCGGTGTCTCCCATATTGTTTGGTATCTGCACGAAAACATTGCGATCATACCACATTGTGGCGCAAGAGAGTGAAGAATCTCTTCGCAAGCAGATTGGCACTCAGCAACAAAGAGTGCTAAAATGCCTCTTGACAAAAACCTGACCTTTAGTTAGTATATGCAGTGGTTAGCACTCTCAAGTTAAGAGTGCTAACCGCTCACATTTTTGACCTTGATAGTCGAAGAGCAATTGCCACGAGGAGGTGTTATGTCCGCGGATTTCCGGATTCGCCCGCTTGCTGATCGCGTGGTGATCAAACCAACCGAGCGCGAGGAAATGACCCGTGGAGGTATTTATCTCCCGGATACCGCCAGCAAGGAACGCCCGATGGAGGGACAGGTGCTGGCTGTCGGCGAGGGACATCGCGATGGCAACGGCAAGCTTATGCCGATGAGCGTGAAGGTCGGGGATAAGGTCATTTTCGCCAGGTACAGCGGCGCCGAAATTAAGATCGATGACGTTGATTATCTGATTATGGCCGAGAAGGATATCCTGGGTATTATCGAGAGGTAGTTGAGAAAAACCTCCCGCGAGTTCGTAGCAACTACGTGAGAGATGTCGCGCATCGTTCGCGATGCATTCTGTATGTAGCATCGTGCAAAGTTCAATCTCTTACTCATTTTGAGGAGGACTGCAAACAGTATGGCAAAGCAGTTGCATTTCAACGAAGAGGCCCGCCGCGCGCTTAAGCGTGGCGTGGACACAGTCGCCGAGGCGGTAAAGACGACGCTTGGACCCCGCGGACGCAATGTAGCAATTGACAAGAAATTCGGTTCTCCGACGGTGACACACGACGGCGTCACCGTTGCCAAAGAGATCGAGCTTCAGGACCCGTTTGAGAATATGGGCGCGCAGTTGCTGAAGGAAGCCGCCACGAAGACCAACGATGTCGCCGGCGACGGCACCACCACCGCAACGGTGCTGGCCCAGTCTATCGTTACCGAGGGATTGAAGGTGGTCGCCGCCGGTGCCAACCCGATGCTGATCAAGCGCGGCCTTGACAAGGGCGCCGAGTCGATCGTTGCATCGATCAAGGCTGCCGCCAAGTCTGTGCGCGACCGCGCTGACATTGCCCACGTCGCCAGCATCAGCGCTGCCGACACCGAGATCGGCGATCTGATCGCCGAGGTGATGGAGAAGGTCGGTCAGGACGGTGTGATCACGGTCGAGGAGAGCAAGGGCGTCGCCTTCGAGAAGGAATACACCGAAGGTATGCAGATCGACCGCGGTTATATCTCCGGCTATTTCGTGACCAATGTTGAGCGCCAGGAATCTGAGCTTGCCGATCCCTACATCTTGATCACCGACAAGAAGATCAGCAGTGTGCAGGAAATTCTGCCGGTGCTGGAGAAGGTGCTTCAGGTCTCGAAGAATATGGTCATCCTCGCCGAGGATGTCGACGGCGAAGCACTGGCGACCCTGGTGGTCAACAAGCTGCGCGGCACCGTGAATGTGCTGGCGGTCAAGGCCCCCGGCTTTGGTGATCGCCGCAAGGCAATGTTGCAGGACATCGCGATCCTCACCGGTGGTACGGTAATCAGCGAAGAGATCGGGCGCAAGCTCGACAGCGCGACGATGGAAGATCTGGGCCGCTGCCGCAAGGTCGTCGCCACCAAGGACGAGACCACGTTCGTTGAAGGCCACGGCGATGAGGCGGCGATCCAGGCGCGCATCGAGCAGATCCGCGCTCAGATTGAAACCACCACCAGCGACTTCGACCGCGAGAAGCTCCAGGAGCGCCTGGCCAAGCTGGCCGGCGGCGTGGCTGTGATCAAGGTCGGCGCGGCAACCGAGCCGGAACTGAAGGAGAAGAAGCACCGCGTCGAGGACGCGTTGAGCGCAACCCGCGCCGCGGTAGAAGAAGGCATTGTTCCCGGCGGCGGCGTGGCGCTGATCAACGCGGTGGGCGCGCTGGATGAAGTGACCTTCGGCCACGACGATGAGAAGGTCGGCGTGCAGATTCTCCGCCGCGCTCTCGAAGAACCCCTGCGCACGCTGGCCCGCAACGCCGGCGAGGATGGCGCGGTAATAATCGATTCCGTACGCCGCTATCAGACGGAGAAGAGCGACTCGACCTACGGCTACAACGTGCTGACTGGCAAATTTGGCAGCATGGTTGAGCAGGGCATCATTGACCCGGCTAAAGTGACCCGTAGCGCTGTGCAGAACGCCGTCAGCATCGCGGGCATGATTTTGACCACCGAGGCGCTGATTACTGACCTGCCCGAAGAGAAGCCGGCGGCGATGCCTCCGGGCGGTATGGGCGGTATGGGCGGTATGGACTTCTAGTCTCGCCCAATGAGTAGGCGAAGAGAAAACTCTGAACGCTGCTCGTGAAAGAGAAGGAGCAAACAGGCGCAGGCAATGTCTGCGCCTGTTTGCTTATATCAAATTACTAACACGTTGTTGGTTCATGGCAGCCAGCGATTTTTCTATGGCGTTGTCGCACGCCGGGCGTTGGCGGCGATCTGCGCCGCTGTTCGGCGTTCCTGCTCCTGCCCCTTCAAGCCTAACCCAAGGAAGATCAGCAAGAGCGAAACGATAGCCACAACGAAGAACGCCAGTTTGTAGCCGACTGTTCCGCCTCCTGCGCTGGCAGCCACCGCGCCCACCAGTGCGCTGCTCAACAACTGGCCGATGCCCATAAACACTGTGATCACGCTTTGCGCCGCCGCACGATCTTCAGAGGGCGCTTCGTTGAGCATAATATAGCGCACCGGCGCGCCAATAAGGCTCGACAGCCCCAGGCCGATCAGGATGCTGGAAACGACGAAGATCCAGAACACATCGCCGAGCAGACTCAACGCGAACATCCCAACCGTCAACACCAATGCTCCGGCTAACACGACGAACCGCGATCCCATCTTGTCAAGCAGACGCCCGGCCAGCGGCGAACCAACCGCCGTCGCCAGCACAATCGGCATCAGCAAGAAGCTGGCAGTGCTCTCGGTGATGGCAAAAGCCGCGACCAGCAGCGCAGGCAGAAAGACGATCGCCGCCTCGCCTACGCCCGCGCCAATCGCGAGCGCGTCGGCCAGTATGAGCTGGCGCGTTCCCAGCAAACTGGGTCGCACGAGTGGATCAACCGCCCGACGTTCGGCCCAGGCGAAGATCGGCAACGTCAACACGGCCAGCAGAAGAAATGGCCCAACATCCAGCGACAGCAAGCTGAATAGAACATTGGTCGTATCAAGCTGGCTGATGCCAATGGTGAATCCCCCCAGCATAACGCTGAGTAGAACCATGCCCAGCACATCGAGCGGCGTACGTTGGGTTGCGCGCGTCGGCGGCAGAAGCCGCATACCGAGCAAGATGATCCCCAATGCAATCGGCAAGTTGACCAGAAAAAGCCACGGCCAACCGAGAAGGAGCAACAGGCCGCCGACGATCGGCCCGATCAAGAACGCAATGCCGAAGACCGCGCCGATGAGACCGAGTGCACCGCCTTGTTTCTCCGGTGGGAAGGTATCGCCGATCACGGCGCCGGCAACAGGGAAAATGCCGCCCGCGCCCAGACCCTGCACCGCGCGCCCAGCCAGCAAGACGCCGAAATTCGGCGCGATCGCCACGATCAAGGAACCGAGTGCGAACAAGCCAATATTCGTAATGTATACTGCGCGCCGACCATAGCGATCGCTGAATTTCGCAATGATCGGAGCGCCAACCAGTGAGAAGAAGACATAGATGGTAAAAATCCAGGCTGCTGCGCGATCATCAACCCCAAAGGCGTCGCGAATTGCCGGCAGCGCCGGCCCAACAATGGCGATATCCAGAGCGCCCATCAACACGCCGACGAATAACACCGTCAACACGCGATTGCGCGTTTTCGCGTCCATATGCCCTCCGTTGCATTCGATCAACATTGACTATATCTTGATTTTGACTACACATGCGAACGCCATCCCTGTTAGTGTTGCCAGCGTTGCAGCTATCCGGCATGCGAAGTTGGATTGCGGCCAAGCACACGCAATGCCAGGGCGCGTTCTTCCGGGCCAAACGCACCCATCGCCCAGAGCGCGCCGCCATAAACCGGCAGCGCAATCACCGCCGCCGCGACAACACCGATCCAGCCGCCCAACCGAAGCGCCGTCAGCATCACCATGCCCATCGCCAGGGAACCCAGCAATGGACGCCAGGAAAGCGCGATCAGCGGCGGCGTCAGGCGTTCACTGCGCAAGAGCGGCCAGAAGACCAGCAACAGGACAACCTCGGAGAGGATGGTAATCACGCTGGCGGCATAGAGGCCAAGGCGCGGCTGCATCAGCACATTCGCCGCCGTCGCCATTGCCGCCAGGTTCGCCGCCAGGTTGAACAACGCGCCAATCACAAACGCTCGTGTGATCGCCCGCTGCTGATTGATCGCGATCAGCACATACTGGATCAAACCGTTGACGAATGACAACGGCAAAAACCAGGCCAGTATCGCCAGCACTTCGGCGGAGATCGGGAGATAGTCGCGGTAGTTAGATCGCGTGAAGAAGCGCACCAGGTCTGGCGCCAGCACCGTCATACCCATTGCAATGGGGAATGCCAGCAGCAACAACGCCTGGAGCGTACGATTTTGCGCCTCAACCAGCGCGGCGCGCTCACCAGCGGCGCGGCGCGACAACAGTGGGAAAACGGCGAATGTAACGACTGGCGGCAGAATCATCGCGATGCTGATGATCACGTAGGCGACATTGTATTGCTGAACCAGCAGGTCGCCTTCACCGCTGCCAAACGCCTTAATCAGGAAGGTGTCAAAGCGAAAGAAGACCGCGCCGAGCAGATTGTTCAGCATTAGGGGCAACGCGGTCGGCACAAGCCAGCGTAGCAGCGCAGCGTCCCAAACCAGCGTGGGACGAAAAAAAACGCGTAGTTGCAGAACCAGGTAGATCAGCGCGGTGAGGGTTGAGACCGCGACGGCGGCCCAGGCCAGACCCAGGATGCCAAAACCGAGCAGCAGCACGCCAATGCGCGCCAGAAAGCTCAACACGGCGGTGACAAGCTCGACCAGCGCGGGAACTTCCATTCGTTCTGCGGCATTAAACAGCGCCGTCACCGCACCGGAGTATGCGCCGGGAACGAGCGTCAGCAATAACACCCAGATCGCGGTCTGTCCCACCGGGCTGATCGCCTCGCCCGCGCCTATGCTGGCCAGCAACCCATACGCGCCGATCAATAGCGCGGCGACAGGGGCGGCGATCATTATCACGAGCAACAGACGCAGCAGCAGCGTAACGCCGAAGAGCCGTTGGGCGGAGGTTGGATCGCGCGCTACTTCGCGCGTCAGCAATACGCCGAGGCCAAATTCGGTAATCGTGCCGAGATATTGCGCCGCCAGCAGCACCGCCAGCGTGTACGGCCCGATGTCGGCGCCGGGCAACGTGCTTAGCAGCACGATGGCGAAGACCATATCCAGCCCGCGCACAACCAGGCGCAACGCCAGCGGTACGGCGCTGTTCTTGAAGATGCGTCGCGCGACGTTGGCCGGGTCATCGTGATAGAAGCGCCGCCAGAGTGTGACTGCTACGCCGGTAAGCAGCAGAACGCCAAGGAGCGCGCCGATAAAGAGAAACAGCTTCATAGGGGCGTTCGCCGCATCATCCTGAATTCTCCTGGCGTTCGGTCGTAATCCAAACGCGCCGTCCGTCGCTGATCAATTCAATCGTGCCATCCAGTTCGGGGTGGTACACGCTTGCGCCGTTCAGCCGCCGCTCGTGCATCGTCAGCAGCGCGGGATAAGCGGCTTCGTAGGCAGTCGTGAAGATGATCGCGCGGGGGCGCCAGGCCGCCAACAGCGGCGTGTCGAGTTCACGCTGCCAGGGATAGACCAGCGCCGTGATCGGGCGCGCCGTTTCGAGGAGCGCGTCGTCAAGATCATCGCCACAGGCGCCGCAGAGCACCATGCTCGTTGCACCGTAATCCAGTTGCATCGCGACACCTGACTCCGCGCCATCGCCTGTCGCCAGAATTGTCAACACTGCCCCGCCCAGGTTGATCTGCTCGCCGGGGTGCACGCGCCGAACGGGCGTATCCTGTTCCTGCACCAGCCGCAACCACTCACGGGTATTGCTGTTGTCGTGCAATGGCGGCGCAAGAGCCAATCCAGCGCGATAACGGGACAGCGCCGCGATCTGGCCGGGCAAACGATTCGCATCAGCCTGCGTCAACGCCGCCACATCGAGATCGCGCCGCCAGAACGGCAATCGGCGACCCAGGTGCGACGCCAACAACGCCGGATCCGCGCCGCCGTCAATCAAAACATACCCGCCGCGCGGCGTCTGGATTAACACCGCATCGCCGGGCGCGTCGAGAACGAAGACATGCAACCGTCCATCAGGGCGAGCAAACCAGGCGAACGCCAGCAGCGCCAGCGCCAGCAGCCCGAACGCAAGCAAAACGCGCACCAACGGTGAATTTTTCATCGTTGTCAAGCGAGTGCCAGCGCCTCAATCTCGATTCGTGCGCCTTTCGGCAATGCAGCAACCTGAAACGCGGAACGCGCCGGCGGCTCGTCGGGGAAGAACTCGGCATAAACGGCATTTACCGCTGCGAAATCGGCGATGTCGGCCAGGAAGACCGTCGTCTTCACCACTTTTTCCAACGAACTTCCCGCCGCTTCCAATATCGCGTGGACATTCTTCAGCACCTGACGGGTCTGGGCAGCGATATCGCCGTCGATCAACGCGCCGGTCGTCGGGTCAAGCGGTATCTGGCCCGAACAAAAGACCAGTGTATCTGTGCAGATCGCCTGCGAATACGGGCCAATCGCCCGTGGAGCGCTCTTCGTATTCACTGCTATGCGAGACATTGCATCACTCCTTGCGATTGTATATTATCGGACAGCTTTCCGCCGCCAACCGCGCGTCATTATAGCATAGAGATTTGACAGAAACATCTAAAACGTGTAAGCTATTAATGCTTTTATAGACAAGTATAAGCGCCTCACCTCGTAATCATATAGGTGATAGAGGTGATAGTCTTTCGACAAATGTGTATGATCTCTGGTGACCGCCATATTAATTATTCTCTGACTCCGATGAACGCTGGCTTGCGTGTTTGGAACATGCAACCCACCGCCCACAACGGGGGCTTCTGGCATGCCAGGGTTATGCACTGCATTCAATCGGTATCTTCAGCCTGCGTTGTCATCAGGCTAGCTCTCTGAGGGGCTTCCACTTCCACCCCTCAATGAGAGCTGTTGTATACGTTACACAACAGTGTCTTTGAAGGGGGTGGTCATCTTGGGACAACGAGTTCTTGTTCTCAACGCCAGCTACGAGCCATTGCAACTCATCTCCGTTCGGCGCGCAGTGATATTGCTGCTCCAGGAGAAAGCCGAACTTATCGAGGCTGCCAAACAACAACTCCGTGCAGCAGGATTCTCCCTGGATGTACCGATCGTTATTCGCCTTGTGCGTTATATCAGAATTCCTCACCGTTTACGTCTCCCCTGCTCACGGCGCGGCGTCTTCGCGCGTGATCGCGAAACCTGCCAGTACTGCGGAATCCAGCCCGGACGAGTGAACCTGACAATGGATCACGTTCTTCCACGTTCGCAGGGCGGTCATACGGTGTGGGAGAATGTCGTCACTGCGTGCCGCGAATGCAACCATCGCAAGGGCGGTCGCACGCCGGAACAGGCGAATATGACGCTTCTGGTGAAGCCGCGCCAACCGCAGTATGTCGCGTTCGCGCTTCTCGGAGAACTCGAACGCCACGATATCTGGCGCAAGTATGCCTTCGGATGATCACCGTCGCAACCTAGGGGCGTTCGGAGAGTCGGCGGCCTGCGCGTATCTCACCCGCCAGGGATATACAATCTGCGAACGTAACTGGCGCTGCGAGTCAGGAGAAATCGACGTGATTGCCACTACGAGCGATCACGTCGTTTTTGTTGAAGTACGGACACGCCGCAGCCGCGGATCCGGCGGCGCGCCCGAAGAATCGATCACCCCGATCAAACAGACGCGCCTCATCGAACTTGCGTATATCTATCTTGAAAGCTATCATATGCCGGACGCCACGCCCTGGCGCATTGATGTGATCACGATTGAGGTTGATCACACCGGTCGCATCGCTCGCTTAAATCACATTCCGCATGCCGTTGAGCAAACATGAATGGCGCGGGCGTTTTTCCTGATCCAGAGTCTATGGCATTTCAACTCCATCTTCTATTATTCCGCCGATTCCTGCTGGCGCTGTTCCTGGTTTTGCTGTCCGCCTGCGCTGCGCCCGCCGAGCCGACGCCGGCGCCGCCGACAACGACAGCAGCGATTGCACCGCAACCCGCGTTTGAGCCGATTACAACCCCGACGCCGCAACCTCCGCCGGAAGCCGCAACCCTGATTTTGTGGACGACCGAGCAGGGCGCTGCGCTTGATCTGCTGCACGATCTGGTCGCCCAATTCGGCGAACAAAACAATGTGACAATTACGGTTGTGCCTATCAGCGCCTCCCATCTGCGCGTCGATTTGATCGCCGCCGAATTGGCGAATGATCCGTTGCCAGGCCTGATCTGGGCTTCACAGAACACGCTGGCCGAGTTGTATGCCGACGGTCAATTGCAACCGATCGGGGCGGCGAGCGGCGCGGGAGATTTTATTCAGGCGCTGGTCAGCGGCGCAACGGCGGAAGGGAAGCTCTGGGGCGCGCCGCTCACGGCGCAAGCGGCATTGTTGTTGCTCTACAATCGCGATCTGGTATCAGAGCCGCCCGCCACTACCGACGAACTTATTGTTCAATCGCGCACCGTTGCCAACCCGGAACAGTATGGACTGGCGGCGGGATGGCTGGAAGCCCGCTGGCTGCTGACATGGCTCAACGGCTTTGGCGGCGCGCCAACCAATGCCAGCGGCGCGCGCCCGACGCTCGACACCCCGGAGATGGTCAGCGCGCTCAATCTGCTGCGCGAACTGGCAGTCGCCGCGCCGCCCGACCAGCGCAGCTATGCTGCAGGCCGCGAATGGTTCGCCTCCGGCGCGGTTGCGTTCGCCATCGATGGCGACTGGGCATTGGAGGGAGAAAATCCGATCACTGCGACGATCAATCTTGGCATCGCACCCCTGCCGCAGGTTCCTGCCACCGGACGACGAGCAGCCCCGGCGTTGGAAGGCGCATACCTGATGTTTTCGCGTTTCCTCGCCGATGAGAACCGCGAACATGCGCATGCCCTGGTCAACTTCCTCACCCAACCGGACATACAGGTTCAGATTGGACGAACGCTCCATCGATTACCTGCATTGCGCGTCACGCTGGCCGCGCCGACGATCACCGCCGACCCGATGCTGGCAGCAGCGGCAGCGCAAGCGGATGCCGCGATCGGGTTGCCGCCAACGCCCGCGTTGCGTTGCGCACTCCAGGCTATCGAAGGCGAACTCCCAACCGTGCTCGACGGCGAAACGCCGCCGGAGGAAGCCGCACAGGCGATGCAGCAAGCCGCCGAGACGTGTGCAACCCGCTAGCCCCGTGGCGCGTATCATGATTAACAACCACCCACTGCATGCTATCCAACGTTATATTGCCAACCGCTTCGAGGAGGCTCCCCGCTATGCGGTGTCCAACCTGTCATGCTGACATTCCAGATGATGCGAAGTTTTGCATCGAATGCGGCAACACGGTCGAACTTGCCAGCACCGGCCCAACCGTGATGCTCAATCCCGCCGGTGAAGGCGTGTACTGCCCCACTTGCGGCGTAAACAATCCGCCGGGCGCTCAATTCTGCTTTACCTGCGGTCAGCCAATCGTCGAACACGCGACCGGCCCGATCCCGCGCGCAGTGGATACTCCCGCGCCTGTGCCGGGATCCACTCCATTCCCACAGCAGCCATACACACCACCGCCAATGCATTGCCATGCGCGACCCTCGCAGCGCGGCGTCAACAGCGGTATTATGGGCGGGATCGTTTTAATTGGCCTGGGGCTGATCTTCCTGGCTCGCATTCCGATCTTTCCGTCGATCTTCCTGATCTTCGCTGCGATCGTGCTCTTCAAGGGGTTGACAACAGGGCGCATCAGGAACAGCATACCTGCACTCATCTGGCTTATCGGCATCCCGGCGTTATTTGCTCTGCGCATATTTCCCTGGCCAGGCATCGTGATCCTGATAGGATTGAGCATTGTCGCCACTGCGGCCTTTAAATCAGGCCGGCTTGGCCGGTGGTAATATCACTCGCTTGACACGGCCCCGGCGTTGCTCTACACTACTCTCCATCGGCGTGCTGGGCGCACGCATTCCGAGGATTGCGCAATGAGTCGGGTTATCGCTGTCACGAACCTCAAAGGCGGGATCGGCAAAACCACCACCGTGGTCAATGTCGGAGCCGGTCTGGCGCTGAAGGGCGTGCGGACGCTGCTGGTAGACGTTGATGCGCAGGGCAATCTGGCGATGGCGCTCGGCGTCGCCCCGCGACGTACGCTCTACGAGGCGATCGTTGACGATAAGCTCATCATCGAGTGCATCACCAACGCACGTCCCAACCTCGACATCATCGGTGCAGATGAATCGCTGCTCGCTGCTCAACCCACCCTCTCACGCCGGCCGGATTGGATTCGCGTACTCGATATGGCGCTCCAGCCGGTGAAGCACAGTTACGATGTTATTTTGATCGACTGCGGCGCCTCGCTCACGGTGATGAATATCAACGCGTTGCACGCGGCGAGCGGAGTTATTGCACCGACGACGCTTGAGCCGCTGTCGATCCGCGGGCTGGATATGCTGATCAAGCAGTTGATGCATATCAAGAATGGCGCCAGCAGCGTGCGTATGATTATCCCGACGATGTTTGACGCGACCCGACAGCAGTCGGCGGACTTGCTGGAGCAACTGCGCGCCGACTATGGCGCAGCGGTGACAGCACCGATCCGGGCCGCCGCGCAGCTCGCCGAATCGGCGGCGGCAGGATGCACGATCTACGAGCACGACCCGCGTTCGAGCGGAGCGTTGGACTACGCCCGGCTGGTTGAGCATTTGAGCAAGTTGTGGAACATTCAACCGACCGCAGCCGTTGCGGCCAGATCATCGGAAAGCGCTCAGCCTACAGCGCCAACGGATGCACCGGAACCGGCGGTTGTTCCGGCAATGGCCGAATCCGCAGCGGCGAGCGCTCCGCTTGAAATGCTGGCCCCGCCATCGTTCACGCCTGCGGCCAGCAATGTGCTTCCGGTAACCTGCCCCCACTGTGGTCAACCGCTGCAACGCGCGACGGTGGCCGGTTATCGCGTTGCCTACTGCGACCACTGCAAATACCGCCAGCAGGAGCTGGCTTCCGGGATGCGCCGCTAGATGAGTCTATCGATCAAGCTGCGTTCCGCCCTGCCAGATACGCTCGGCTTCGTCCCGCATCTCCTCCTGTTTCTCCTGATAAGCTTTCTGACCTGGTTTGTCCACGACGCGCCGTTCGCTCCGAACGCATTGCACGGCTGGGTGCGCATCGACGCCCCAGGGACTGTTTTCGCCCTGCTGGCGCTGCTGAGCGCCGTGATCGCACGGTTGCGGGAAAAACGTCGATCCTGGCGCACCTTGCTGGCGGCAGCGGCATTGACGCTTGCCTATAGCACAGCGCAGCTCGGCGCGATCTGGCTGGGATTTGCGATTGCCACGGCATTGCTCTGGCAACGCTCGTCCGCTTCAAGCTGGTCGGCGACACGCCAGATCGTCGGCGCCGTATTGCCGCTCGCCGCATTTGGGGCGGCGATCCTGGCATTGTTCATCCAGGCCGGCATCTGGCGCTACGACGTTCGGCTCGCCGCGGCTAGCCTGAACAGCCTGATCTTTAGTCTAACACTGCTCGCCGCCATCGGCGGATGGTTGGTTGACGCCCGCCTGTGGGGCATTCCAACCGAGACGCACAGCGGCAATCGGTTGATGCTTGGAATGGCATGGTTTTACCCCTTGTTCCGGCTTTACAGCTTTGGACCGTGGAATCTGGGCTGGCTGTTCGCGACGCTGCTGCTCGGCGGCGCGACGGCGCTGTGGTTTGCCTGGCAATCTTTCGCCACCGCCGATGCCAGTGCGCGCGCAGAAACACTGGCGCAGGTTCAGCTCGGTCTGGCGCTCGCCGGCGTCGGGCTCGGATCGAGCGCGGGACTCACGGCAAGCATATTTGCGCTCTTCGTCGCGCTGATGCTTGATCTGGGCCTCCAGCCGCAATCCGCCGCCGTTCCAGTCGTATCCGCCCCCCGCTGGCCGATCTGGCTGCTCTCCGGCGTGATTCCGCTCACCGCACCATTTGTGTCGGCATGGATGGGTGTGGGCGCAGCAGCGACGGAGGGAATGCTGGCGTTGGCCGGCGGGTTGTGGCTGGCCGCTCTGCTAGCCGCAGCCGGAGCCTTGAAGATCGCCGCGACGGGCGATGCAAAGATCGCCCGTCGGCGAATCACGCTGGCGGCAGGGTGCAGCGTCGCGCTGGGCATAACCTCGCCCGGCATCGTGCGCCTCCTGATCGAGCCGCTGACCCGCCAGCTTCAGGGCGGATTGACGCCATTCGGCACGATTACCCTCTGGCCGTGGTCGGGGCTGCTGGCGCTGAATTCGGCGAGTCAGCCGACGGCGACGCTGCCGTCATTCGCCCTGGCCGGGCTGATGCTGATTCTCGGCGCGCTGGCATATCTTGCCGCGCGGATCCCCGCCGTTGTGCGTGAGATGCGCCAGGCGTCGGACGACAAAGGCGTACGGCGTGGGTGAGTTGCTCGGCACGTCGGGACTGGCATGGCCGCGGCTGCTGGTGTATCCCGGCGGCCTGACCGCGCTGCTGGCATGGCTGGTTGGCCGCTGGTTGCTGCCCGACCAGGCTTCAGCCAACAACCCTGCCAGCATTCGTTCGCGACTGCTTGCCCGCCGCGCCGTACAGGGTTGAGGTTATAGAGAGATCAGCCTAAGAATAGACAATCGAGGACTGCCAGTCCTTCAAGGACTGGCAGTCCTACAGCCATATTGTACGACCTCTAACTGATCTATCTATTATGTTGCGCTACGCGGCCGACAAAAATTTCAATGTTCACGAGCCGACGACGATGCAAGCGCATAACAGCCTCTAGGCAAATCGCCTGACACGTGGTATAGTACAGCCAGAACGTGCGCGCAGACGTTCTTCGACGCTCTATTCAATCGCCCCCCGACGACAAGGAATCCATCGTGTCACATTCGCTTTCACATCCCATCCAGGTTGCTTGCTCGCAGTGCGGCCGGCCGATAGACATGGAGCTCTGGCTGATCGTGGATGTCGCCGAGCGCCCCGATCTGACCGAGCGTATCCACCAGAATAGCCTCCACGACGCACCCTGTCCCCACTGCGGCCACACCGGCCAGGCGGACGCCCCGCTGTTGATCTACCGCCCCGGCGCGGACGCTCCCCTGATCTTCTCCCCGGCCCAGGGGACCAGCAACGAGCAAGACCGGGAACACGCAACGGGACTGTTGCACCACCTGCAGGAGAGCCTGGGCGAGGCATGGCAGGACGCCTGGCTGGCCGACGGGCTGCCCGGCGTCCCGCGCCGGCTCGTGCCCGCCCTGCTGGATGGCGGCGACCCGCGCGTGATGCTGGAACAATGGGCGGAGCAGATGCAGCAAGAAGCGAACGCAGAGGAACCCGAGGAAGCGGGCGAAGATCTGGCCGACAAGCTGATCGCCTGGATCAAAACCCCCAACTGGCAGGATTCGGAAGCCTACTTGCTTGACCATGCAGCCGAACTGCTCACCGACGAAGCGGAAGCCGAACTGGAACGGCTACGGCAGATCAACCCCGACAAGGCAGCCATTCCCGAACACCAGGCGTTACTGCGTCGCGCCCGCGAGATCGGCATCACCGCTATGTACGCCGAATTCTATGCTCGGCGAATGCGGGAACGAATCAAGGAATCCTTGCACCAATCCGGCCCGGTCGGCGCGGCTGTCTGGCAGTTGATCCAGGCTGCCGACGACGAACAGGCCGCCGCGTTGCTGCAAGACCAGGCCAACCTGCTCCTGACGCGCGACGCCGGCGATCTGCTGCGCCAACTGGCGGAAGCCGCCGGGTCGATCGGCGACGACGACCTTGCCGCCCGCCTGCGGACGCGCGGCGAACTCTGGCAGACGGCGTACCGCGCGCGCGTGGGCCGGCCGCTGCGCGCCCCGCCCGCCGAATCCCCAGCTTCGCACCAGCTTCAGCCGGAAAATTGGACCGAACGCGCCGAACGTCAGCCGCTTCAGGCCGAGCGGGGCAGCCAGTACACGGTTATCAGCGCGCAGCAATGTGCGATTGGTGACAACGCCCTGGTGATCAACAACATCGGACGCTTGCCCCTGCACTGGAAGCGCCCCGCCGAGGGCCGCAGCCGCCTGGCCCGCAGCGCGGTAGGCCGCGAACAGGAGCTGGCCGAACTGCGCGAGCGGCTGGCTGCCCAACAGGGCGCGGCGGTGGTCAGCCGGGGTACCTCCGCCGCCGTGCGTGGCCAGCCGGCCATCGGCAAGACGACGCTGGCGGCGATGTATGCCGACCGCTACGGCGATGAATACCCGGGCGGCGTGGTATGGCTCGACGTTGGCCCGGATCGGCGCGACGCCGCCAGTATCGCCCCCATTTTGCGGCATATCGCCACATTTGCCTATGACGCCGACCCCCAGGCTACCGCGCTCCTCGCCGAAACGGAGTTTGCCGCCGATGTGGTCAAGACGCTGTTGAGCGGCCACGGCCCGATGCTGGCGGTGATCGACGATGTGTGGGACCCGGCGGCGCTGCGCGAACTCCTGGACGCCCTGCCCGATGACTGCTTCAAACTGTTGACCACCCGCGATTATGACGTGGCCTCCGCCCTGGAAGGCAGCGCCGCCATTCAAGCTCTGGACGTGCTTTCGCCGCAAGACGCGCGCCTGCTGCTGCAAACAGGCGCGCCGGGTCTGTCCGCCGAACTGGCCGATGATGTGGCCGCGGGGCTGGAGTGTCACGCCCAGGCGCTGGCGCTGGCTGCCGGCGCCCTGGATCGACGCGGGGCGCAGCGCTACGCGCAAACTGCCGACGAACTGTTGCAGCGCGTAGCGGTCGGGCAGGGTTTTGGCGACCTCCCGCGCATGGATAAGGCCGAAAAGGACAGTGCGGTTGAAACCGCTCTGAAGTACAGCTACGACTACCTGGGCGAGCATAGCCCGCAGCTGCAAGCCTGGTTCCGCGGCCTGGGCGTTTTCGCGCAGGAAGCCGATTTCGACACCTCCGCCGCCGCATCCGTCTGGGAAGTTGACGGCCGGGAGGCCGAGGAGTTTCTGCTGCTGCTGGACGGGTTGAGCCTGCTGCAGGAGACGGGCGATTCAGTTTCCCGCTGGCAACAGCACGCCATTTTGCGCGCGTATGCCCTCAGTCTGCAGACGGTCGAAGAGCGCATACAACTTCCGGAGCGCCACGCCGACTGCTACCTCGCGCTCACTCAGCATTGTTATGAGCGCAAACCGCGCGACTACGACCGCGTGGAGCAGGAGTTTGGCCAGATCCGGCACGCCTTTGGCTGGTGCGAGGAAACCAGTCCACGGCGCGCCACACGCCTGGCCCTGCTGCTGAACGACTTCATGCGCAACCGGGGCCGATCGGGACTGCTGAACGAGTGGCTGCAAACCGCGCTCCGGGGCGCCGAGATGCACGGCGACCGCCTCGGCACCGCCAACACCCTTCAGAGCCTGGGCGATTTGGAACGCCGCCTGGGCAACATCGCGCAGGCCCGCCAGCATTACGCCGCCGCCCTGCCCCTCTACGACGCCGCGCAAGCCCGCCTCGGCACCGCCAACACCCTGAGGAGCCTGGGCGATTTGGAGCGCCGCCTGGGCAACATCGCGCAGGCCCGCCAGCATTACGCCGCCGCCCTGCCCCTCTACGACGCCGCGCAACACCGCCTCGGCACCGCCAACACCCTTCAGAGCCTGGGCGATTTGGAGCGCCGCCTGGGCAACATCGCGCAGGCCCGCCAGCATTACGACGCCGC
>JANQID010000133.1 GCA_028282325.1 Chloroflexaceae bacterium
GTAGTGCCGCCTTCAGGCGGCGAAGGGAACCGCCTGAAGGCGGCACTACGCAATCCTTACGACTGCGGTAGGATTGCTATAGCAATTCCGTCCGATTTATTGAGGCCCAAAACTTGTCAGGCGCAGCGTTTACCTATGAACTGCTCCACTACAACCCCAACGCCGCTCGCACATCCGCACGCTCCAGAATAGTGCTAAAGGGAATGCCCTGATTATAGGTTGGATCATCGCGATCCTCGCTGGCATGATGAATGGCAACCAGCTCCCAGTTTTCGTTGAAGCAGGGCGACCCCGAAGAGCCGCCTTTGGTGTTCGTGCGATACCTGAGGCGATTATGCGAGACGCCGATCACGGTATCGACGGCGACCTTGAGGGGCGCTCCGGCCGGGTGCTGGATCACAAACAGCGGCTGATCCTTCTGAAGCGGGCGTGCCAATGGCATAAGGCGTCCACGCTTGCCGCTGCCGAACCGGCCTTGCACTTCCTCATCGCCGGGCCGGCCATCCACGGGCAGCAGGGCAAAGTCCAGGCCACTCTCATCATCCGGGCTGGAAAGGATCTGCTGTTTGGCGTCCAAGCTGTATTCTTTGCCCTGGCTGATGGGTTCGCCTTTGGAGTCCGTGCGATGATCAAATCGAAGGATGACCCGGTTGCGCAGCGCCGGGTTGCTGAGAACATCCTTTACCACGTGGTAGTTAGTCATCACCTTGTCCGGCCCCACGAGAAAGCCCGTGCCCATTTTCGTTCCATTCGGGGCAGGCGCTTCGACCAGACACACTGCCTGCATAATCTGGCTCATACGCTCCACCCAGGTCTCGACATCTGAGAACCCAGCGGCCCGGTTGACGATGCCTTCAAGGGTCAGGCCGGCAGGAAGCGCGCTTGCACGCACATTCAACGTATCCAGCAGCTTCTGAAAGTCGCGCGCATAATAGCTTTCCGAATCAATTGCAAATGCGTTCTCGATCACCCAGATGATCGGCCAGGAGCCATCGGCGCGTTGGGCGCCTGGGCCGTCCGTTGTATTGATAATGGCGTCAATATGTACCGATGGAAGATCTGAATAGCTGATATTCTGGAGCAGTTCGGGCGGCAGATTGCCTATCAGTAGGATTCGCACTGCCGGGTTGAGCTTAATATTTGGCAGTTTTAGCAAGAGATCGACGAGTCTGCGTCGCTCTTCTCGGGTCAGCAACCCCATTTGATGTCTCCTTTGTTTGAGTAGACATTTACGGCTGATGCCGGCTCTTACGGGTAGAGCCGGTTGACAAGCTCCGCCAGTTCAACGAGATCGGCCTGGCTCATTGCATCCGGCGCAGCGCTGTCCGCGCCGCCGAGCGACTCCAATCGGACGCCCGCCTCTTTCCTTTCGGGATCCCTGGACATCTCGGTTTTGATACCCCGCGCTGCCGCCTTCGCCCTGATCGCTTCAGCCAGCGCCTTGCCGCGGCTCTCTTCCCGCACAACGTCCTGCGCCGCCTGCACCGCCCGTTCCTCAGAATCCTCGGCGCGTTCTTCGGCCTTCTCCACCCGCTTCCGCTGGATCTCGCTGCCGAAGAAGAAACCCGCAGCCGCAAAGGCAACCGCCTCCGCTCCGCTGAACAGGTACACTGCGCGCGTCCACTCGATTTCTTCCGCCGCCGTGAGCCAGAGCATATAGATGATGAACGCCACAAACGCGAGCAGGATTAGTAGGGCCACGATCGGCGCCAGCAGTTCGCGCAGGCTGCTTCGATCTTGCTTTGGGGGCTTGGGATTCGTGGTCATTGCCGTGGTTCCTCAGATTCAGCCCTTTGCTTTTTAGCATCCAATACAGCATCTCGTAACGCCTCTGCGAAATCTTTGATAGCATCTGAAGCTTCAAATCGTTTGTTCACCACCTCGTCCAACAATTCCGTCTCATCTTCGTTGCGCTTGCGGGCTTGATAATATTTTGTAAATGCGGTTCTGAAATCGGCAGTATACTTATGTGTTAATACGCTGCTTATTCCTGTTTGTAGGGTGGCCCATTCACCTTCTGAGTTCGTTTGACTTATCCACTCGTCAAGTTCCTTAAGCTTTCTCGGTACACTATCTTGATTATTTATATTGAGAGCCGCCATCATTTCATTAAGTGTGATTTTATCTGGAGGTTTTTCAAGATCACCTATTGCCCGTCCCCATCCTTCAAGCACCTCAGCAATAGCTTCTAACGACGCTGTTATCTTTTCCCACACGTCAGCACTGGACGATGCCTGGGCGTTATCCTGCTTTGCGTCAGCACTGGACAATGTCTGGGCTTTATTCAGATCTTTTATTAACTCTTCGTACGGTTTTTTATCGGTTCCGGCCATAGGAGGCCTCGGATGTTACAAGCCCTTATGTAAACGGATCAGGTGCGGCGTTCCTGGCTGTGCACAGGACTCCGTTTACATATTGCCGTCTGTGGCGATGTAAAAAGCCGCACCTGACAGATTTTGGATTTTTACCTATCAACAGAATTGCTAGATTTGCTCCGCATAGGCTTCACTTGGCCCGCCTGGGTTTCAAGAATTCTTCGGCAAAACTCTTTAGTTCTGAGTTGCCTGGATTCCGCTCATAAGCCTTCTGGACTAACTCCGTAACACGGCCTTGCGATTCGGCCCACTCGATGAGATCGTAAACAGAACCTGGGAGACTTTTACCAGTCGTGATTGTCGCCAGAGATGTATCAAGTTTAAACCTGACCATCTGCTTCAGTGACTCGTAGTTAGGAAATGCGCTTATCAGCGCCTGCTGAAGTTGCTCCCACTGATCGCCTGATAGGTTCGTTGCCGGAGTAGATCCAGAAACAGAAAAGGAAAAAACAGGTGGCTGAGACGACTCGTCTGGCGATCACGGTTCCGGTTTCCGCGGAGGAAAGGTTGACGCTTGCGAAACCAGATGGGCGCTGAGATCGCTGCTATGCTTGAGAGCGTTCTCGCAGGCGCCCCGTGCAGTTTCCAGACATTTGCGATACTCCGTCGCGCCCGACGGCCACCCTCTTGATTGGGCGATAGCGTCACAACACTTGCTATGGTATTTCCCGGCTTCCCGGACAAACGTAAGCGCATCATTTCGCCATTGGATGCGATCCGCAGACGGGTTTATGTTCTCGATTTCCGTCAGCGCTTTTTGCAAGAGCGTCGCATCACACCGCACATGTCGGAGCCTGATTTTGTCCACATCCCTTATGGCGAGCACGGATTGGATACTCCGTAGCTGTCCAATCGCTTCGTCCACCAGGCGCTGCACATTGGATGGGGTTCGTGCTGGCGGCGAGTTAGGCGGTTCTGGCGGCCGGTCAGGTGGAGTTTCGAGATCGGCGGCGCGCTCCTGGACAGTGGCTAACAACTCTTTCAAATCTTCCGCCGTTTGACTCCCAGCATCAAAATGTATCGCCGTCTCAATCAGCCGGATAATCGGCCAGGAGCCATCGGCACGCTGGGCACCGTCGCCGTCAACGGTGGCGATAATGTTGTCGATGTGCGTATGGGCTATGTCTGATGATTCGACGTGCTCCTGAAAATCATCGAGAATAAGAGTGTTGCGTGTCGCCCGACCCGTCTTTATATTAGGCAGTTTGAGCAATAAGTCACGGAGTTTCTCACGTTCGTCCGATGTTAGCAGGCCCATGAGCGCCCTCCTTCAGTCCATTGATGTCTTCCAATCTGCCAGGTAGATAATGCGGGACTCGGTCGCGGACAAAGGCCGCTCGTTGTCCGGGTCTTTATGGTTCTCTGACTCCCAATCTTGTGATTCGGCGTCAGGGTCCAGCTCGTTCACCACGCGTTCTTCCAGCAAGCAGGTGATATGGCGATCCAGCGCTTCCGTTTGCTGAAGGGCGAAAGCGCTCGCCTGGCGCGCGGTTTTGAGGTGTTTTCTATGCACCGGGGCGTCGATAGGCAATCCCTTCATCTGATCAAGCGCATCGAAGCAGCGATCAATCTCAGCGCCCGCCTGGCGCGCCAGGGTGCGCGTGGTATTGATCCAGGCGGTGAGGTCAGCCGGATAGCGCATCGCGCACAACTCGGCTAGCACCGTTTCCATCAAAGTGAATTTACGATAGATGCCGCGTAGCCGTTCGCGATCGGGACCCGGCTGGATGTTGAGAACGGCTTGCACCCGCTTGAGGTGACTCGTTGCAGCATGCACCTGACGATGCAGGGTTTGCAGATCGTCATAGCGCGGCGGCGGCGCGGCAGCCCAATCAGGAGGGCGTGTGAGCGGAGGGAATTGAATAACAGTACTTGTCATTGATACACTCCATTGAATAATCGCAGCAACTTCACGCGAGATCAATAACACAACCTGATCGGGGGATGTGCGTGATACCCTGATCTTACATCAGTCACTTTTGCATCTTCCCCTAAAAGCTGTAGAGATACAGCAATGGGTTGTTGCGCCTAATATATCATACCCGCCGCCGTATTGCTATATCCTCTTGCTCGCCGACAGTGAAAACGCGCATCTCCGCGCTTGAGCGATGGGCGCGAATACCAGGTGCAGTACTTCCCGGTCAGATCTAATACGGGTGGCGCGTGACGAGCCGCACACTCCGCAGCGCAGTGCGAAGGAGAGGCGAAAGAGGTGAATATGGGCGGAAGGCGGGAGCATAGCTCCCGCACGCCAATTAAAAAATGCCAGTCTTTGCCGGACTGGCATTCCGCTTTCGGGGCGAATTGAACGACAACCGCTACTCAAACGCGGGCGGCGTTTCCGGGCGATTCGTCTTGCGCAGCGGCAATTCGGGCAGCCCAAAGGCCGTTAGCGCCAGCGCGACGGCGATCAGCCAGATCGTGTAGAAATAGATCAATGATCAATCGTCGTTCGCGGCGCGTGCGGCATCCACCGGAACGCCGGCGCACGGCTCGTGCGACGCCTGCAAATGCGCTGTGACATCGCTCATCACGGCGATCAGCGACTCGACCAGCGGTTCCGGCATATCCGCCAGCCGCCGCGACATATCGGCAACCCGCATGCTCCAGACTTCCGTGACGAACGCGTGGCCGCGCTCGGATAGCACGACTTGCTTCAAACGACGGTCGTTCGGATCCTCGATGCGCAATACATAGCCGTCGCCGACGAGCTGATCGACCAGGTGGCTTGTCGTGCCGAGCAACAAGTCGAGATAATCGCTGAGATGCGAGATCGACACCGCGCCGAGCCGTCCCAGATACATCAATGTTACCACTTGATTGCTCTTGTCAATCCGCCGCCCGCTTGCACCTTCAGACGTTGTCGGCTACACTGCGCCCGGCGCGACGCGCTGTTGTCGTTTCCGGGAAACTTGTATGCTCTGTTACATTGCCTATCCGACCAGTCTGACGCTGCAATCGGCGAACGCGCTGCAAACCTACGTGACGCTGCGTGAGCTGCGCGCCCGCCGCTCCGACACGCTGGCGCTAATCCCTCGCTGGCCGAATGAGCCTTCGCGCTTTGGTGAGGTCGGGGCGACCCACCTGCCGCGCCCGGCGATCGGCAAGCTCTCGCGGCTGCATCGTTCGACGCTGCTCTACTATTTGGAACACACGGCGTTTGCCTGGATGTGCGCGGGGGTTCTGGCCCGGCAGCGGCGCAAGGTCGAGGCGGTCTATGTACGCCAGATCGTCTGCGCGGCCTGGTGGAGCGCGGTGCTGGGGCCGCGCCTGGGCATTCCGGTGATCTACGAGGCGCACGACCTGGAATCGCGCAACCCGTCGCGGGCGAAGGAGCCGTGGGCGCAGGGGCTGTTGCATCTGATGGATCGGGCTGCGTTGACCCGCTCGGCGGCGGTGACATCGCTCACCGACGATTTTCGGCGCTATCTAAGCGGCATCGGCTGGCGCGACCCCACCGAGGTTTTCGTCGTGCCCGACGCCTACGACGAGCGACTGTTCGCCCCCCAGGATCGCGACGCGCGCCGGGCGGAGTTGGGCGTTCCCGCCGACGTGCAGGTGATCGCTTATGCCGGGATGACGTTTGCACACCGCTGGCTCGACGGCTTGCTCGAAGCCGTCGCCCGGCTGGGAGCGACGCGGCGGCGGCTGGCGGTGTTGCTGGCCGGCGGAAGATCGGCGGAGATCGCGGGGCTGCGCGCACGCGCCGCGGAACTGCGGCTGAATGTGAGCGACGACCCGCGCAGCATCGATGCATTTCCGGCGGTCGTGTTCGCCGGGGCGCGTCCCCAGGCGGAGGTCGTCCGCTGGCTCGGCGCCGCCGACGCGCTGGTCGTGCCCGACACCGTCACCGACATCACCGCGTCGCCGCTGAAGCTGTTCGAGTACCTCGCGCTGGGTCAGCCGCTGGCGCTGCCCGATCTGCCCGCGCTGCGCGAGATCGTGCCGCCCGACCTGGGCCAATTCTTCGCCCGGCGTAATCTCGACGGACTGACCGCCGCGCTGGCGGCGGCGCTCGATGAGAGCGGTGACACCGCGAACGCGACGGCGCGCCGAACGCTGGCCCGCGAACACACCTACGGGCAGCGCGCCGAGCGCATTCTTGAGGTCGTGCAAGCGGTGCGGCTGACCATAGCCGATATCCGATAGGGTTGCACCCAGCCGATTGGAGCGAACGATGGCGATTGACGCCGTTCTATCGTGTATCGGCTATCGGCTATTCTTCGTCAATCCTCGAAGTTCCGCTCAACCAGACGTTGCAACGCATCGAGCGCCGTCAGGGCATCGTCACCCTCGGCGACCAGGCGCACCCGATGGCCCTGCGCAACCCCCAGCTTCATCACATCGAGGATGCTCTTGGCATCGGCATCGCCGCTCACAGGGTGATCAAGATTGCGCGCCTTAATCGCACAACGAAAACGCGCCGCCATCTGTACAAAAAGCGTTGCCGGACGCATATGCAATCCCGATGCGTGGCGCACCCTCACGATGCATTCAACGGGCGAGCTGGCGCCGAGTGAAGCCGCTTTCTGAGGCGAAGCAGCAACAGTCCCCAATCCCTTCGCCTCCAATGCGCGTTCGGCGGCGGCGGCCACCTGCGCCAGCGTCGCATGCGTGCGGGTCGCTTCGACCGCCGCAACCAGCGTGCCTTCAACCAGGGGCGCTTTGCTGATGATGAAGGGAATGTCGCTGTTCTCCAAAACCATCTCGGCGCTCATCACCGCGCTGCCCAGATCAACCAGCACAAGCAGGCCGTCGGTCAACAACGCGCCTTCCAACGCCTGGACGATCACATCGACGCTGGCGCCAAGACTGCCGTCGGGCATGCCGCCGGCCGCCATAATATGCACTCGACCGTGCGTCATCTGGTCAGCCAACGCTTTCACGCCCCGCGCAATCTCGGCGCTGTGCGAGACTATCAAGAGATTGACCATATGGCCCCCAAAGCTATCTCAAAGCGTTTGCGGCTTGCCCAGAAACGCTCATTCTTCACCATACGCTTCCGCCAGGATCTCGATCGGATGCTGCGTCGCCACGTCGCTGCCATGAGTGATTTGCCAGCGGCAGGTTTCGCTGTCGCACAACGCCAGGTCGCTGCCGGAATCACGGATGAATGCGAACAGTTGCGCGCCAACATCCATCCCGATCTGATACTTTTCCCGCTTCAGGCCGTAGGTTCCGGCGATGCCGCAGCAATCGGCGTGACTTTCGACCAGGCGCAGCCCCGGAACCAGCGCCAGAACATCGACTGCTGGCAGGCCAATCCGATGCGCGCGAAGCTGGCACGGTGGGTGATACGGCAGCATGCACTCGACGGGTCGGAAGTCGGTGTTTAGTTCGCCCCGATCGGCCAGCTCGCACAGAAACTCGAAGATGTCGTAGACGTGTGCGGAAACCAGGCGCACATCGGGACCGTCCAGACCCAGGATAGCGGGCGCTTCTTCTTTGAGCGTCAACGTACAACTCGTGCTGGTTCCAACGATGGGAATGCCCTGCCGCACGTAGGGCAGCAACTTGCGCACATTGGCCTCGTGGTAGCGGCGCGCCGTCGCGAAGTCACCGTTTGAGATCAGCGGCAATCCGCAGCAATTCTGCTTTGCCAGGATCACCTCGAAGCCGTTGCGTTCCAGCGCTGCTACCGCCGCCTTGCCCACGTGCGGCTCGTAATAGTTCGTCGCACAGCCGTGAAAATACACGACTTGCCGCCGACTCTGGGTCGCCCGTCGTGCAGGTTGCATCTGCCGCTCGCGGCGTCGAAACCACGCCCGAAACGTGGAGGCGCTGAACGCGGGCAGCGGAGCCTCGCGCGCTATGCCCAGCGCATATTCGACGGTTCGGCGCATCAGCGGCTGGCGCAGCGCCCAGTTCGCGATTGGCGCGTGCGGGCCGTTGCCCAGCCGCCCGATCAGCTCTGAGCGTGCGATCAGCCGGTTGCGCAGCGGCAATCCTTGCTCGGCAACGATCTGGGCGCGCGCGCGGGCATTGAGTTCGGCGATATGCACGCCCGTCGGGCACGCCATATTGCACGCCCGGCAGCCCGAACAGTAGTCCACGGACACATCGGGAACGGGCTGGTCGGCTCGTCGAAAGCGCTGCGCCTGCGGCCCGACGTATTTCGGGCCAGGGAATAGATCGGCAACTGCCGCGACAGGGCAGACCGTCGTGCAGATATTGCACTTGATGCAATGATCAAGCGATTGCGTCAGCGAGCGCTCGATAAAATCGCCAGCTCCCATATGTCACCCTATGTCGCTTGCCGCCCATGCCGTCGCCAACGCCAGCCCTTCGAGGCACGCCTCGCGCACGGGATCAACGCCGGCCAGCGCCGCGCCGATGACAACCACGTTCGTGTACGCCACGCCATCGGCGAGGTCGAGCGGGCGAAACCGGCGATCAACCGCCACGCCGGCGCGAAACGCCGGATGCCCGGCGCCGTCGAACACGCGCGGGCTGAACCACGCGGCGCGATGCTCCGGCGCGCGAACCGGCAAGCCCAACGCCGTTTCGCGCAACTCGCCCGACGGCTCGGCGCGCAGGCCGCCCCCGGCGATGCCGCCCGTCGCCAGCACGAAGCGCTCGGCGTGATGGCGCTGCTGGCGGGCCGCCGCCGCGGTAGACACTGATTCCAAACGCCCGTCACGTCCCTTAGCCTGCGTAACAAACGCGCCGATTTGCAAGCGCCCGCCGGCCTGGATCACTGCGCGCTCAAGCACGCGGAGCAGCCGGATGCCGGGCACAGACGGCGGCAGCGTGGGAACCTCGAAAACCAACGCACCAGCAGCCGCTTGCAGGTCGCGCACCACTTCCGGCGCATGCTCCAGGCCCAGCACGGCGGGCAGCGCGATGTGGGAATAGCCATTTTGCTTGACCAGCCGGCGCAATTGCCGCCCGACGTGGGCGCGAAATTCGGGCTGATCGAACAGGCGCGCCAGGGTCAACGATGTGAAATCGCGCTTGCGACCGGTCGGCGGCAATTCGAGGTACGCACCCTGCGCCGCATACCCCTGCACCGCCAGGTTTGCCGCCAGCAACGGCGGGAAGAAATCGCGCAACTCACGAAACCCGGCGACAAGCGTCCCGTGAACGCTGCCGGCACGCGGCAACTGGCGCGCGTCGCCGGCGGCCATTACGGCAGGCAACAGGCATGTCGGGCGCAGCGCGCCGACGGCGGTGGGCAGACGCACATTGCGACGTAGATCACCGACCAGCGGATAGTTCGCTGCCTCGCACAGGGCGCGCAGACGGTCAAGCGCCGCGACGAGGTTCGCCAGCCCGGCGGACGCATAAGGATGCGTCGGATGGCAGACCGTCAACGCTTCAATCGCGGCAGACGGATCGTCGCCGGTTTCGGGAGCGTCGAGCACATCAATGCAGCCTGCCGTCCAGTGCGTCGTGCCGTAGCCCTTCGCCAGCAGCAACACGCGCTGACCCTGCTCGGCATGACGCAGCGCCGCGATCAGCCCGGCCAGCCCTGCCCCGATCACGATTGTGTCGTACGCCGTCATTCCAGCCGCTCCGTCGCGATGGCGGGATGGTCGGTGACGACCGCGTCGCCCGACTCGGCCAGATCGCCCAGACGTTGCACGCCCAGCACGCCGACATAGATCAGCTCATCAAGACGAGCCTGGCGCAATTGATCGCCCCACAACACCGGCTGCACGCCCTTCCAGCGCTCCTGGAGGAAATGCAACAGCGCAGCGTTTGAGTTGCGGATCGCCGCCGCGAACCGGGTCGCGTCACCGTCATGCGCGTTGGCGATGCGCTCGAAGAGCAAAGCCGTTGTGCGATAGATGCACCAGCCGCCCTGGCACGGCCCCATGCCCACGCGCACATCCCGGCGGATGTCATCGAGATTAGCCGCGCCGCCGTCAATCGCCGCCTGCACCTGCTCGCGCGTCACCAGTTCGCATTCGCAGATCAGGTCGCCGTAATCGGCGGCGCGCTCCACATCGGCCAGGGGCTTGCCCAGCCAGAAGAACCGGGAAGCATCGCCGCCGGTGGGCGGCTTTTCATCGGCAGGCGGCGGCAGCATTTCGGCATGCGTGCGGCAAGGTCGGTTATTGCCCAGTCGCTGCGCTACCCGATCGACCGTCTCTTGCGCCATCAAACGGTAGGTCGTCCACTTGCCACCGACGATTGAGATCAGCCCGGAAACCCCGTCACGGCGCTCGTGGTCGAGCAGTTTATAGGCGCGGCTGATGTCGCGATTCTCCGCATCTCGCAAACCGTCAGCCAACCGCGGCTCCTCCTGGTACAACGGGCGCACCCCGGCCCAGGCGCGCAACGCCCGATAACTCGCGAAACCAGGAATCAGCTTCGCGCCTTCCTCCAGCATAAAGGTGATTTCTTCCGGCTCAATCGCGTATACGTCGGGATTGGGAACCGGCGTATCGGTGGTGCCGATCACGGCCACCGTGCGGATCGGCACGATGATGTCGCCATCGGAGGGCATCTTGCAGCGGTTGATCACCGTGTTGACCATGCGGTGATTCATCGCGACCATCGTACCTTTGCCCGCCGTAACCGTCACCGTGACGCCGGCCAGCGCCGCGACCCGCCCGGCCCACGCACCCGCCGCGTTGATTGTCCACGCGGCCTCGATGCGCTTCAACTCGCCGCTACGCAAATCTTCGACCAGCGCCCCGACCACGCGGTCATCGACGTGGAGAAGCTCAACAACGTGGTGGTAGGTCAACGCCGATGCGCCATACTCGCGCGCCGACGCGACGTTGGCGTGCGCCGCCAGAAACGAGTCGGCGGCGCCGTCGGCGACCTCGATCACCCGGCTGAGGCGCGGATTGAGGGCCGGTTCGCGGTACAACGCCTCGGCGACGGGGATTTCCTGCGCCGCCACGCCCGTCGCATGACAGGCGGCGAGGAAGCGATCGGCATAGTCGGGATCATCCCAGGGCGTGGTGACGAAGAAGCCGCCGGAATCTTCCAGGCAGTGCGGCATAATCCGCCGCAGGATGGCATTCTCGCGGGCGCACTCGGTCGCCGATTGAGGATCCTTGACGACGTAACGCCCGCCGCTGTGCAGCAAACCGTGATAGCGCCCGGTCGTGCCGTGGGTCAGGTCGCCCTTCTCGACCAGGATGGCGCGCATCCCGCGTATCGCCAGATCGCGCAGGCAACCGACGCCGGTCGCACCGCCGCCGATCACCAGCACATCGGTTGCAACGGTTTGCATTGCTCCCCCTATTCCGCCCAGTCGAACGTGCGGGTCACGGCCTTCTTCCAGCCGGCGTACAGATGATCACGCTCGTCAACGCTCACCCGGGGCGTCCAGATATGGTCAACGCCCCAGTTCGCGCTCATCTCGGCGGTACTCGACCAGTAGCCGACGGCCAGTCCGGCTGCGTAGGCCGCGCCCAGCGCCGTAGTCTCGGCAACGCGCGGGCGAACGGCGGGCACGCCGAGAATGTCGGCCTGAAACTGCATCAACAGATCGTTATAGACCATGCCGCCATCAACCTTCAGCGACTTCAGGGCGACGCCGGAATCGCGCTCCATCGCCGTAACCACATCGCGGGTCTGATAGGCAGTCGCTTCGAGTGCGGCCCGCGCGATGTGGTTGCGATTGATATAGCGCGTCAAACCGACCATAACGCCGCGCGCGTCGCTCCGCCAGTAGGGCGCGAACAGCCCGGAGAAGGCGGGGACGATGTACATGCCGCCGCTGTCGGGAACCTGGCGCGCCAGCGTTTCAACATCGGGCGCAGTGTCGATGATGCCCAGGTTGTCGCGCAGCCATTGCACCAGCGCGCCCGTAACCGCGATCGAGCCTTCGAGCGCCCAGACTGCCGGCTGGTCGCCAAACTTGTAAGCCGGCGTCGTGATCAGGCCGCTGGACGAGTGGATAATCGCCGCACCGGTGTTGAGCAGCAGAAAGTTGCCGGTTCCGTAGGTATTCTTCGCCTCGCCGGTCTCAAAGCATGCCTGACCAACTATTGCTGCATGTTGATCGCCGAGCATTCCCGCCAGCGGCACAGAGTCGAACTCGCCGCGACACACGCCGTACACCTCGCTGCTCGAACAGATGCGCGGCAGCATAGCGCGCGGCACGCCCAGTGTCGCCAGAATCGCGTCGTCCCAATCGAGCGTTTCCAGGTTCATCAACAGCGTGCGGCTGGCGTTGGTGACATCGGTGATATGAACGCCGCCATCGGGACCACCGGTCAGCCGCCAGGCCAGAAACGTATCGATGGTGCCGAACAGCAGATCGCCCGCCTCGGCGGCTGCGCGTGCGCTGGGAATATTGTCGAGGATCCAGCGAATCTTGGGGCCGGAGAAATAGGTCGCCAGCGGCAAGCCGGTTGCGGTACGAAAGCGATCCTGCCCGCCTTCGCGCGCCAGACGGTTCACGATCTGGTCGGTGCGTACATCCTGCCAGACGATTGCGTTGGTAATCGGGCGGCCCGTCGTCCGCTCCCAGACCACCGTTGTCTCGCGCTGGTTGGTGATGCCGACCGCCGCCAAGTCGGCGGGGCCTAACGCGGCCTTCTGAAGCGCGCCCTGGATCACCTGGCGGGTGCGCTGCCAGATTTCATCGGGGTCATGTTCGACCCAGCCGGGCCGGGGAAAAATCTGCTCGTGCTCACGCTGGTCAACTGCAATCACCGCACCGCGATGATCGAATAACATACAGCGCGTGCTCGTCGTTCCCTGGTCAATCGCCGCAACATAGCGCGCCATACCCGACCTCTTCACTCGCTTGATTCGATCACTTTCAGCAGCGCCTGGGCCATCAAGAACGCGGACGCCGCGCCGGGATCCTGGTGGCCCAGGCTGCGCTCGCCCAGATACGACGCGCGTCCCTTGGTCGCAATCATCGATGCCGTGGCCTGCGTCCCCTCGCCCGACGCCGCCACGCCTTTGCGCAACGCGACGACGAGATCATCGCCCGCTGCCAGCGCCTGCTTGAGCGCGTCGATGCCGGGCGCGATTGCGTCGATCATCGTTTTCTCGCCGAGCTGAGCTTTGCCGCGGGCCTGGATGCCTTCAAGCGCCGACTCCAACGCCGCGACCAGATCTTCGGGGCTGAGTTCAAATCGATCGGCAGTCACACTCCCCGCGCGCAAAAACGCCGTTCCGTACAGCGAACCGCTCGCGCCGCCGACGGTAGATACCAGCGTAGCGCCAACCGTTTTGAGAATACTGCCAATATCCATCTCGGCAACGCCAGGCAACCTGGCCAGTACAGCACTGAAGCCGCGATCGAGATTTGCGCCGTGGTCGGCATCGCCGATGGCTGCGTCAAGTTCGGTCAGATAGTGGCGTTGATCCTGAAGTATCGCCGCGGTTTCTTCAATGAAACGGATAACGTGTGTAACGGCAACTCGCATTGCAGCCTCCGGCGAAATGTCAGACGGCTCCCACCCCGGCGTAACAACGGCGAACTATGCGCCATTGAGATTCCTCAACGCCATTCTGGCGTCAGCACCGGCGCATCCCACAATCGCGTCAATTCATCATCGAACCTGAGCAGGGTAATTGAACACCCTGCCATCTCCAAAGACGTGATGTAGTTGCCGATCAGGCTGCGCGTGATCGTAATGCGCCGTTCCTTAAGCAGCTTTGCCAACTCAGCGTACACCACATACAGTTCGATCAGGGGCGTGCCGCCCATGCCGTTGACGAATGCTAACACATTGTCGCCAGAGCGGAATGGCAGATCATCGAGAATCGGGTTCGCCAGTTGTCTGGTGATCTCAGCGGCATCGGCAAGTTTTGCCCGCCGGAGTCCCGGTTCGCCATGAATACCGACGCCCATCTCGATTTCATCCTCGCCGAGATCGAACGTCGGCCTGCCCACGTGAGGAACCGTACACGAAGTCAACGCCACCCCCATCGATCGTCCCTGAGCATTGACGCGCTCGCCGATACGCTGACACTCTGCCAGGCTCGCCCCCGCTTCCGCCGCCGCGCCGACGATCTTTTCCAGCAGCACGGTGACGCCAATGCCGCGCCGTCCGGCAGTATACAGGCTATCGCGCACCGCCACGTCGTCGTTGGTCACCACCGTCGCAATCTCGACACCCTCGGCGGCAGCCAGTTCGACGGCCATCTCGAAATTCATCACATCGCCCGCGTAGTTTTTGATAATATACAATACTCCTGCGCCGCTATGCGTCGCCCGCGTCGCTGCGAGCATCTGGTCGGGTGCAGGCGAGGTAAACATCGCGCCGGGGCATGCCGCGTCGAGCATCCCCTTGCCGACAAAACCGCTATGCAACGGCTCGTGACCGCTCCCACCGCCGGAAATGACACTGACCTTGCCCGGAACCGGCGCATCAGCGCGAACGATAAAATCAGGATTTCTGTAAACCCTGACCAGATCGGCGTGAGCAAGGGCGATGCCTTCCAACGCGTCGCTAACAACACTATCCGCTGAGTTGATGAGCTTCTTCACGGTGTTCCTCTCGTGCATGCATCAATATTTGCTATGCTGGAGAAATGCCGCAGCCGGGCGCGGCGCCGTTTAAGCGTTTGCACAGTCGCACACAATAATAGCCGCCCCAACTGCTATGCAAACGCATTGTATCACGCTTCGTAGCATCGAACATAGGATTCCGGCGACAATGTGATGAACCCAGGGCGGCTGAACCGCCGCAGCCGTCGTCGCAGGCGAGTTGGGGCGCATTGCTATCGCTATGATACAACACTCGGGCGCGTCACAAAAACGCGCCCGAACAGTTCGCCGGAAAGAGTGCGGCGCATACGCTCTACTCGTCGCCGTGTTGCAACGCAGCTTCGACGATCTCCAGGGTCACCTCGGCGGCGGCGCGCGCGCGCTCCCTCTGCTCGGCGGCATTCCGCAAGGCCCGGCTGGCGCTGATAC
>JANQID010000018.1 GCA_028282325.1 Chloroflexaceae bacterium
CGGTCATTCTGAGCAAAGCGAAGAATCCCGGCTATCGGGGACGCTGAGACCCTTCGCTCTGCTCAGGGTGACATGCGGCCTGTTCATTATCGTTTGGTATAATGCCTGGATAACAAGATTGCAAGATTTACGTCACCTAACTACCCAATATATATTGCAAAATACTTGCGCCTTAATACGCGAGTAAGATAGAATACTGCTCTGAACGGCGCGCAACTTGAACATACCCTAGTATGTTCGGTTTATCGATAGATCAAGATAAAAACCTATGACCATACCTGATGTGCTTCAGACCGCACTCAGCAACCTGGGCAGGCGGAAAGTCCGCACAGCACTGACATCGATCGGCGTTGTTGTTGGCATTTTAACTATCGTAACTATGGTATCGCTGGGGGTCGGCGTGCAGACCGAGATCCAGAATCAGTTTGCGCAACTTGGACTGGAAAATGTCTTCGTGAGTCCCCGCGTGGATCAGGACAACAACTTTTTCACCCAGTTTGGGACTCCGCCACGCCAGGAGCCAATCACAACTGCCGTGATCGAACGCTGGCGAGCATTGCCCAACGTGGAAGAAGTGATACCTGTCATCGAATTGCTCGGAGTGACAAGCTTCCTCGAATTGCCTGCCAAGAAAGACGCCGCCGAACCGCTCATACGCCGTATCGCCGTCAGCGCACCGGAAGTCTTCGCCAACCCGTTTCGCAGCGAGCCAATAGCCCTCGCCGGGAGGCTGGATTTCAATGCAACGCGCGGCGAGATCGTCCTGGGCGAAGGGTCATTGCCTGATGAAATCGAACTAGAAGCGCTGATTGGCCGCGAAGCCGTTATTGTGCTGCAAAACCCGCGCGGCGAAAGCGAACGCTTTCCCTTGACGATAGTCGGCGTCAGTGATCGCGAAGAGCGTGAAGTCTTCGTCCCGGTCGCCGATCTCGCGGCGATGAAAGCGTGGTGGTATAACGCGCCCGACTACCTGGAAACGCAGGGATACGACTCCGCGGTCTTGAAGACGCGAGATGTGAGCGAAGCCGCCCGGTTAGTGCCGATCTTGCGCGAAGAAGGCTTTCGCGTCCAATCGCTGGAATTGATCCTCGATACCGCCAATCGGGCATTCGCCGTTATCAATGTCATGCTCTCATCGGTCGGCGGCCTGGCTCTGTTTGTCGCCAGCCTCGGCATTGTCAACACGATGATTATGGCGGTCTATGAGCGCACCCGCGAGATAGGAACCCTCAAAGCCATCGGTGCATCGCGCGGCGACATTCGCAACATTTTTATGCTCGAAGCCGGAATCATCGGCTTGATTGGCGGAGTAGCCGGGGTGATCGGCGGCTGGCTGTTGGGAATCGGGTTGAATATCTTGATTAACTGGTATATCGAATACGAGGATTTACCAATCCAGGCAACCTTTTTCGTCGTGCCGTGGTGGCTCGTAATGATTGCGCTGATATTTGCCGCGCTTATCGGGATTGTAGCCGGTTTGTATCCGGCAACGCGCGCCGCCCGCCTGGATCCATTAGTAGCGTTGCGCTATGAGTAGCGGGGAGAGAAGGCGCATGCTTCCACCGATTCAGTCGCTTCTTGAAACACTCAAGAGCGAACACGGCGCCGCGTTGATACACGGACGCTATACCGGTTCGACGATACAAGCGCTGGCGAGACATTTTGTCAGCGAGATGCACCAAGCTGGGCGAGGATACGTGTTTGGCGGCATATCAGGACCGGCGTCACTCTGGCCAGAATGGGCGTCTCCAAACGACGCCGTCGTGATGCAACGCCTGGAGTTTGCTCCAACCGTTGAAGTGCCTGATTCTATCGGCATAGTATTGTGCGGCGTAGGATCGATGCATATGTTTATGTTCTGCGGCATGTCAGTTGAGCCTGATAATAGAGAATGGGCATCCCAGACATTTGATGCAACCTGGAGCCTTGAACCGGCTCACGTTGTAAAACTGCTGGATATAGTGGAACAATTTATGGAGGGCTATCCTTCCGCTTTGCCGAACACACTCATTGAAGCGCGCGAGCATCTTGTACACTATACGCCCGATCTCACTCTGACCCGTCGCTTTAGCGAGGCAATTTTGCACAACTGCGCCCGTGATCACACACTCCTGGCAACCGAGAATCAGGATCTTCAAAATCGATTACGCTGGCGTGAAGACCAGGCGCGTATGATCGTGCATGATATGCGTTCATCGCTGCATACGCTCTTGATGAGCGTTGAATCATTGATGCGGCGCAAAATCAATGCGGAAGGTCAGCGTGAATTGTTGGGCGTCGCCGACGAAAGCGTCAAATATCTTCTGGAAATGACTGAAACGATCCTGACGGTAGCGCAACTGGAAGCGAATAGTTGGGATTTGCAAATGGAAGCGATTGATGCGCGTACGTTGATCGAGAAAGCCAGCGCTCCTTTTGCAGTGACTGCCGCACTTGATCGTATCCGCTTCCGCTATATGATAGACGATACACCGGCGTCACTGTGGGGAGATCGCTCGTTGATGACCCGCGTGTTGCACAACTTGCTCTCGAATGCCGTGAAGTTCACTACCGCCGACGGCGAGATTGTGATCACGCTGCGGCCTTCAGCGGATGGGCAAAGCGCTGAGTTATCCGTCCACGACAACGGCATCGGGATTGACTCGAAGAGCCTGCCGCATATCTTTTCGCGCTTCTTCCAGGCGTCGAAAAGCGACCGCCGCTACGGCATGGGTCTTGGACTCTATTTTTGCCGCCTGGCAATGGAGGCTCAGGGCGGTGCTATTTGGGCTGACAGCACGCCCAATAAAGGCAGTACGTTCACTGTTACGCTTCCACTGGACACTCAGACAATCGAAGCTGGCTAGTGAGAGCTATCTATACCACCATACCAGCCACTAACAACCTTCCTCAACCTCGGCCTTGAAGCGAATCCTAACCGAAAGCCATTAACTTCAACGACCCATATGCACCTCAGCTTGACGACAATACGCACCTCAGTTGACGCTATATGTCATAAATGTTACTATTTGGCATAGCCTCGCCTCATTTCTGGAGTCTTCCGTTCATAACTCCAACCAAGTTCTGTACCGCGCTAGAAAGGTCCAGAAAGCATCTATGGATCAGTCACAGGTTATCGCGCTACGCGAGATCTACTGGAATATCGATCACGCTATTGGCCAGATTTTTTTGTATACGTTGGTCATTGCCACAACCATCGTTATGACCTGGGGCATTCTCCAGGATATTGCACGCTGGCGGAAAGGCTTGCCGGAGTCACGCATCCAGACCTTGCCTGAACGCGCGCGCGAGTTTCTGGTACAGACCTTCGGTCAAAAAAAGGTGCTGCGTGATCGCAAACCCGGCTCGATGCATGCCCTGATCTTCTTCGGGTTTCTGGCCCTTTTCATCGGCACCGATATCATCGCAGTTGAAGAAGATTTCACCATTCCCTTGATCGGCGACGAAACGGGGCGCATCCTTGTCGGCAGCTTCTACAAGAGCTACGAGTTTATTCTTGACACGCTCGGTCTGGTTTTTGTCGGCGGCCTGATCTGGGCCTGGCAGCGGCGCTATCGCAGCCGACCCGACCGTCTCGACAATCGCAACACTGATGCGTGGGCGCTGGGAGTGCTGCTCTTTCTTGGCATCGGCGGATTTTTGATCGAAGGATTGCGCATCGCGAACCAGACGATGGGAACGGATAACATCCCGGTGTATGCACAGGATTGGGCGAAACTCTCGTATGTCGGCTATATGCTGGCGACCCTCTTCAAGGCCATTGGATTGGGCGATGGTAGCCCGATTGGCCTGGCGATTCACCAGTTCCTCTGGTTTACCCACGCGGGGGCCTCAGCGGCGTTTATCGGCACACTACCCTACAGCAAACTCAAACACATCTTCTACACACCGCTTAATACATTCTTTCAAGATCGCACGCCCAAAGGCGCACTGGATTCCATACCGAATCTGGAAGCAGAGATCGAGAAAGACGAGCCGCGGCTTGGCGCAACCAATTTGCTTGACCTGACATGGAAACGGCGCATGGACTTCGACGCCTGTATGCGCTGCGGTCGCTGCCATTCGGTCTGCCCGGCCAATGCCAGTGGCTCCGATCTGTCGCCGAAGTTCTTGATCACCAAGATGCATGACCTGATGCACACACATCCGGTTGTGTTTCGCGATGGAACGTCAAAAACGCTGGCCGAGATGGAAGTGGAAGAGGAAAGCGAGAATGGACGCGATCCGGACATAATTCCATTGTATGGAAACCTCTTCACCGAAAACGAACTCTGGAGCTGCACAACTTGCAACGCCTGCGTGAATGAATGCCCGGCAATGATCGAACATGTGGACAACATCGTCGATCTGCGTCGCAACCTGACCATGATCCAGAGCGAAGTCCCTCAAGGCGTGAAGAGCGTGCTCGAAGGCATCGAACGCGCCGGCAATCCCTGGCGCTTGCCCGAACGCGATCGCATCGCCTGGACTGAAGGGCTGGAAGTGCCGACAATGGCTGAAAAAGAACAGGCCGACGTGCTCTACTGGGTTGGCTGCGCGCCGAGCTACGATGACCGCAGCAAGCGCGTCGCACAGGCGATGGTTCAGATCCTCCAGGCGGCGGGAGTGGATTTCGCCATTCTGGGCGAAGAAGAGACATGCACCGGCGACCCGGCGCGGCGCATGGGCGAAGAGATGCTCTATGAGGCGCAGGCGCAAACCAACATTGAAACAATGCAACAATACACATTCAAGACCATCGTCACAACATGTGCTCACTGTTTCAACACGCTCAAGAACGAATACCCGCAGTTCGGCGGCGGCGCCGGAACCGACTACGAAGTTGTTCACCACACCGACTTCCTGGCCGGCCTAGTCGCCGAGGGCAAGCTCAAGCTCCAGAAGCCACTGGATCGCAAAGTCGTCTACCACGACCCTTGTTACATTGGCCGCTACAATGATATCTATGAAACTCCGCGCAACGTGCTCCAAAGCATACCGGGAGTGGAGATGATCGAGGCGCCCGACGTCAACCGCGAACGCGCGATGTGCTGTGGCGGCGGCGGCGGCAACGTCTGGCTGGAAAGTTGGGGCGACAAAAACATTAATGTCTTGCGCCTGGAACAACTCGTGATCGAACAGCCGCAAACGCTGGCGATGGGCTGCCCCTTTTGCATGGTTATGTTTGAAGATGCAGCGAAGAACACCGGTCGAGACGAGACGCTTGAGCGCAAAGACATTGCCGAACTCGTTTTGGAATCGCTGGATCTGCCGTCGCAAGAGTAAGAGATGGTATCGGCCTGATGCAAGGACGCTTGCATCAGGCTTTAGCCGCAGATCGAATGGTTTGACGCGTCTTCGCTTTGTTCAACACTGAACGATCTTGAGATTGGACGCCACACCGACCTTTGTCATTGTTACGGAGGATCTATGCAAACACCTGAAGAGCCAGAACAGCATAAAAGCCTCATTATGACCGTTCTGATGACTCCTGATATGGCCAATTTCGCCGGTTATGTTCACGGCGGCGCTATTCTTGATTTACTGGACCAGGTGGCGTATTCCTGCGCGGCACGCTACTCCGGGGCCTATGTGATGACCGTTTCCGTCGATCAGGTGATGTTCCGCCAACCCATTCATGTTGGCGAGTTAGTTACCTTTTTCTCGTCCATCAACTACACCGGGCGTACATCGATGGAGATCGGCATCCGTGTGATGACCGAGAATATCCGCAAGCGCATTAGCCGCCATGCAATGACATGCTATTTTACTATGGTCGCTGTGGATGACGAGGGCAAACCAACGGAAGTGCCGACGCTTGCAGTGAAGACGCCGATCGAAAAACGGCGATGGGCTGCTGCCAGTTTACGGCGTGAGTTGCGTAAGGAAATCGAAGCTCGTAGTCTGGAAATCCGCCTCCATCCTGACCAGGTATCCAGCGAAGAATCGCGAGAACCAACGCAGAAGAAACAAGAACCATCATGAGAACAAGCGCTGCGTTTACTATTTGACAGTTGAACGATACAGCATTATACTCCACGACACATCTTAAGGAATACGAAGTTAATATACGCTTATATATAAAACAGGCGGTCCTGCGCGGGGGCGACGAACAAGGTTGAGCGGATGCATACCAAGAGCGCCAGCGGTGCTGGCGCTCTTAGGTCTGTGCTGTTCTTATTTGGAAACCTCGAAGCCTCCTTGTTACGGATGGCGCCAATTGCGCTTATCGTTTTTCGCCCTCTGATTTAGATGCTAGTCGCCGAGAATGATTTCGAGGGCTGCGTCGCAAGCACTCAGATCAGGCAATAACACATCCGGCTCATACGGACGCAAATCATTCAGGCTGTAGGGGCCTGTGGCAACGGCGACAGTACGCGCACCGTTGGCTTTGCCAGTGCGAATATCGTTTGGCGTGTCCCCGATTATCACAACATCGCTCCCGGTGAACGCACGCTGGTAGCGACGCCCCGCCCGTTCAACCGCGATAGGAACCAGCGACCAACGATTGTAGTGGTCATTGCCATAAGCCCCAGCATCCAGATCCAGATATTCAGCCAGTTGCAACGCCGAAAGCTTGATTCGCGCAACAGGAGCAACATTGCCGGTAAGCGGCGCCTGCACCACTGCTCCATACAAACGTTGCAGCATATCCACCACGCCTGGAAAGATCTGCGAGCGCTCGATCATTTCGGGTATACGCTGCTGTAGCGCGGAAACATAGGCATGACTAAAACTTGGCAACTGCTCGGCAATCGCATCGATCGAACGATCGGGCAACATATCGCAAATGATCTGCCAGTCGGTTTTGCCAGAATAGAAGGTGCGTTCCGCAGGCGGATCAATTACTCCCATAACTTGCCTGACTGCCATATGCATAGCAGCCTTGGATACGCCGCTCGTCTGAAGCAGGGTGCCATCTATATCCCAGAGAACAAGTTTACACATACGCTCATACTCAACGCAAAAAACAATTCAACAACACCTCCATCGATGACCGGAGCACTATCCATAACGTTCGTCTTTAAGCTCCCAATGCACGTTCAAGGTTCTCGCCCAGATGGCGTCGAACCGTTCCCAGCAACTCATCGAAATCGATAGGCTTGGCAAGATACTCATCAAAGCCATCTTCATAAGCCCAACGACGCTGCACTTCACCCAGGCTGCTGAGCGCAATCATCGGACTGTTCGCGTACGTCGGTTGTCTCCGCAAGAACTCTAGCAGATCTGAGCTATCTTGATCGGGCAAATGAAGTTCGATCAATACGAGCGCAAAGTTACGTGAGCGAGCGAGCGAGAGGGCATCTTTACCGGTTGAAGCAATAGTGACTTCGTACCCCTGACTTGACAGGAAGCGATTGATTACTTGCTGGCTCAATGGATCGTTGTCCACAAGCAAGATCTGCATGAACTTCCTTTCACAGCCACTATGTGGCGCTCAGAGCATCGCAGTATCATAGGGGCGAACCTCGAACCACCATCAAGACAATCCGCCTTTGAACCACTCTAACTAATGTACTAGTATACGCCGTAGAAATAATTTAGACAATTCAGGCTATGCAATCACAAGAATGTCGCAAAGAGAATGGAATAGAGTTACTGAGCCAGAGCGAGAGCTAAGGACAATCCTGACGAGGAACGCCGCAGCAAAGGCGATATATCAAGATACACCGAGTTCTTTCCGCATATAGACCCACGTACGCTCGCCGAAGATCAGCCGGGTCAGCCATGAGCGATGCATACGCGCGTCGTAGAAATCCAGGCGACGATACAATGCTCGCGCCCCTTGATTCATACTGCTGACGTACAATCCCAAATAGCGCTTGTTTCGAGCGCGCGCTTCGGTTTCAGCGTGCGCCAGCAATCTATTCGCAATGCCGCGGCGACGAAAAGTAGACGCAACTGCCACATCGGTAATAAAACCTTCATACCGTTCGATACGATGGTCAAGTAGTGAAAGCGCAAATATCGAACGCGCCGCCCCCCATACCCCCAACACCTGCTTAAAAGCTACTTCGGCGGCGCTGGTATCATCATTGCCCATTTCCCAGGTGCGTAATGTCGTGGTGGCAAGAATCCGTCCCTTCACCTCTGCCAGAAACATGCCTCGCAGAGCGCGAGCTCCCTGGCGACGCCATGCAGCCGCCATCGCTTCCGCGCCGCGCTCGACGCTTTTTGCACCGAACGCACCGCCGAATTTATCTGCAAACGCTTCTTTGTGCAACACCAGGATGGCATCAATATCGTCGAGCGTAGCGGCCCGAATCGCGATATCCAAAGGCAGGGAAGGCGCTGAAGATCTTGTATTAGAAGTATCGCTTCCAGGGGAAGTTGAACCCTGCGTCGCACGACGCGTAGCATAAGATGAATCGGCGGATGATTCAGCAGGTGTCGCACGACGCATAGCCGTAATTATTCGTTATCTTGCTTGGATGTCAATTCGGCGACCCGCTGGTCAAGGCGGGCCGAGATGTCGCGATACATATCGCCGCGCAACTGCGCCGCTTGAAGTTGGCGTTGCAAATTGATGATCCAGAAGACGGTTCCAGCGAGCAATACCGCCAGTATGATAAATTTTTTCATCGATGCCTCCTCGATATTGTAGTAGAACAGATGAGAATCGGGTTGCCACAGCTCTGATGGTTTATTGTCGGACAGACGCGTTTTGCTGTTGCTATTCTAGCTCAGAGTGAGTTGCCGTTCAAGTTAACCCCGGTCACAGCAAGGCGCAGACCACAACTTCAGCAGTCGCATTTACGCATCCGATGGATTCCCGCGCTGACGCCAGATATGATACAGCACAATGCTGCCTGCCACCGCTGCATTTAGCGACCCAATCTGTCCCGCCATTGGCAGGCGTACCAGAAAATCGCAGCGCTCGCGCACCAGACGCGCCAGACCAGATCCCTCTGAACCGATCACCAACGCCATAGGCATGTCAAGATCGATCGTGTCGAAATCTACCGCGCGTTCGTCATTCTCAACCCCAACAACCCAGACGCCCTGCCGTTGAAGATCGACAATCGTTTGCGCAAGATTGCTGACAATGCTGATATACAGTCGCTCTGTAGCACCGCTGCTGGCATTAACAACGGCAGGCGTCACTTCTGACGCTCGCCGGCCTGGCATAAGCACTCCATGTACGCCAGTGATTTCGGCGGTACGCAGCAGTGTCCCGATGTTCTGCGGATCCTGCAAATGATCGAGCAGGAGCAGCAAAGCCGGTTCGCGGCATTCTTCAGCAAGCGCCAGACATTCATCGACAGCGACATAGGGATAATCGCTCGCTTCTAAAGCGACGCCCTGGTGATTAGCGCCGTGCAACTGCCGATCAAGCGCCTTGCGGTCAACTCGTTCGATCGGCACATCACGCTCTTGAGCGATCTTAATAATCTCCGCCAGCACGCCGATTTCTTGCGCACCAGCAGAGATGCTTAGTCGAGCGAACCAACGGCGGTTGGCGCGAAGCGATTCACGCACAGCATTGCGCCCGTAGAGCAGATCGGACATAGCACTTCTGAATTACAGAACGGTTAAGCATCTCATCTGATGGTACAACCCCGTGCGCAACCCCTCTCAGATGCCCAGCGCGTCCTTGAGGCGTCCAAAAAGCCCGCCATCACGATTATCGCCCGGGCCGCCCGGCGGCATCGTACTTTGCAACTCCTGAAACAACTTGCGCTGCTGATCAGTGAGCTTTTCGGGCACCAGCACACGTGTCACAATAACTTGATCGCCACGACCGCTATGGCGTAGAAAAGGCACGCCTTTTCCGCGTAGCGTGAATGTCTGGCCCGTCTGCGTACCGGGCGGGATCCTGATCTTCTCGGCCTCACCGCCGATAGTTGGAACCTCTATTTCATCACCAAGCGCCGCCTGAGCGACATTGAGGCGCAATTCCATAAAGAGATTATTGCCATCGCGAACAAAGTACGAGTGAGGCTTGATTTGCAATGCGACATAGAGATTGCCGTTGGGACCGCCCTGCGGCCCGGTTTCACCTTCGCCGCTAATCCGGATCTGCGAGTTGTTGTCAACGCCCGGCGGAATTTTGACCGTCAGCTTGCGTTTACGACTCACGCGGCCATCGCCGTTGCATTCGCGACACGGTATCGAGATTACGCGCCCCGTGCCACTGCAAACATCACATGTCGTAACGGTGACCATATTAAAGAGCGGTGCGCGTTGACGAATCTCGCCTGTTCCGCCGCATTTTGGACAGCGAGTCGGTTCAGTGCCGGGTTCGGCTCCATTCCCTTTACACGATGCACACACTTCCAGGCGGCGAAACTCGACATCTTTTTCGGCGCCAAAAATCGCTTCCTCGAACGTAATGGTCAGATTATAGCGCAAATCCGCCCCGCGTTGCAGACCGCCGCGCGCGCCTCGCCCGCCCATGCCGCCAAAGAACGCATCGAAAATCGATGAGAATGGATCTGCACCGCCAAAAGGATCATACCCAGCGCCGCCGCTCCCCGGCACATTATGGCCAAAGCGATCGTACATCGCCCGCTTCTGTTCATCGGAGAGCACTTCGTAGGCTTCGTTGATCTCCTTGAATTTTGTGTCGGCGTCTGGATCTTTATTTACGTCAGGGTGATATTGGCGCGCCAATCGTCGGAACGCCTTTTTAATCTCTTCGCCCGTAGCATTCTGGTTGACGCCCAATACTTCGTAGTAGTCACGTTTTGCGCCCGCTGCCATACCTTATCCTTATATGAAACGAACGACAGACGTTGTAATTCGTCCGTCGCCGGTTATTATTGTTCAAGTGTTAGCTGACTTTGAAGTCCCCTTCGGTCACGTTTTCGTCGGTATCTGATGATTGTGCAGTTCCATCGCCATTTGCCGTTGCACCGTCATCGCCTTCATTTGATGCAGCAGCTTCAGCATTCTTCATTTCATAAAGCGTTTGTCCGGCTTTTTGCGCAGCCACCGAGAGTTCAGCAGTTTTGTTGCGGATCTCATTGACATCATCGCTGTCAATCACCCCGCGCAATGCAAGAATCTTGTCTTCAACCTCGGTTCGTACGCTGCCTTCCACAGCATCGCCAGCTTCACGAAGCATCCGTTCGGCATTGTAGATCATACCATCGGCAGCGTTGTGAACCTCAATTTCCTCACGACGCCTGGCATCTTCTTCCGAATGCTGTTCAGCATCTTTGACCATCTGCTGGATTTCATCATCAGACAATCCGGAAGATGCGGTAATAGTAATGCGCTGCTCGCGGCCGGTCGCTTTGTCCTGAGCCGAGACATTTACAATGCCATTAGCATCGATATCGAATGCCACTTCGATCTGCGGCACACCGCGCGGCGCCGACGGAATGCCAGTCAATTCAAACTTACCGAGCGTCTTATTATGCCGCGCTTCGGCGCGTTCCCCCTGCAACACATGAATCTCAACACTTGCCTGATTGTCGCTGGCAGTTGAGAAGATCTGGCCTTTACGCGTTGGAATCGTGGTATTACGCTCGATCAACGGTGTCATCACCCCGCCGAGGGTCTCAATTCCCAGCGTTAATGGCATCACATCAAGCAACAGCACATCTTTGACATCACCGCTGAGCACTCCGGCCTGCACCGCCGCTCCGACAGCAACAACCTCATCAGGATTGACATTTTTGCTCGGCTCCTTGCCAAAGAACTTGCGAACCGCCTCTTGCACCGCCGGCATACGGGTTTGCCCTCCAACCAGAATCACCACATCGACCTGATCAGGCGACATGCCGGCATCAGCAATCGCTTGCTTGACCGGCTTCATGCTACGTTCGACAAGATCGACGGTCAGTTGTTCGAGTTTCGCCCGTGACAGAGTGACATTCAAATGCTTTGGCCCGCTGGCGTCAGCGGTAATGAAAGGCAGATTCACTTCAGTTTGCAATACCGTGCTCAATTCCATCTTCGCCTTTTCAGCAGATTCCTTGAGCCTTTGCAAAGCCATTCGGTCATTGCCCAGATCAATGCCCTGTTCGCGCTTGAACTGCTCAATCAGCCAGTCGATGATCCGCTGATCGAAATCATCACCACCCAGGTGTGTATCACCGCTGGTCGCCTTGACTTCGACAACGCCCTCGCTCAACTCCAATACCGAAATATCAAATGTGCCGCCGCCCAGATCGTACACTGCCACAGTCCGGTCATTACCCTTCTGATCTAGACCGTATGCCAGAGCGCTGGCGGTTGGTTCATTCACGATGCGCAGCACTTCAAGGCCGGCAATTTTCCCGGCGTCTTTCGTCGCCTGACGCTGACTGTCATTAAAATAGGCCGGCACCGTGATTACGGCCTGCATCACTGGTTCGCCCAGATAGGATTCAGCATCGGCTTTGAGTTTCTGCAGAACCATAGCTGAAATTTCGGGCGGGGCAAACTCACGACTACCCATCAATATACGCACATCGCCATTCGGCGCTGCGACCAATTGATAGGGAACCAGTCCTTTGTCTTGCTGAACGACAGCTTCATTGAATTTGCGACCGATAAATCGCTTCACCGAGAAGACCGTGTTTTCTGGATTGGTAACCGCCTGGCGGCGCGCCACCTGGCCAACCAGACGCTCGCCAGCCTTGTTAATCGCTACGACCGAAGGCGTCACGCGCGCACCTTCGGCATTGGGAATAACGACAGGCTCGCCGCCTTCCATAACGGCAACCACCGAGTTAGTGGTCCCTAAATCTATGCCAATCACTTTAGGCATGAATTATTACTCCTATGACGAACAATATGATGTTACGCAATCCAGCTCTGCCAAACCGAACGAATGCGAGCCAGATCATGTGCTGTATACTAGCCCTTGCCCACCATCACCATTGACGGACGCAACACCCGATCGCGCAGTTTGTAACCCTTCTGCAGTTCGGCAATGACTTTACCGTCCTGCCCTTCGGACTCTGCATAAGAGACCGCCTCATGAAAATTCGGGTCGAAATCGTGACCCAGCGCCTCGATGGATGTCACACCTTCGCTATCAAGAATAGTGCGCAGCTTCTGAGCTATCATCTGCGTTCCGCCCCACCAGGGAGTCGCAGCGATATCCTCAGGAATATTTTCAATTGCTCGATCAAAGTCATCTAAAACCGGTAACAGCTTCAGGACCAAAGCCACACTCGCATTACGTATTAACTCGGAACGTTCGCTCTCGGTGCGCCGTTTGAAGTTTTTGTAGTCGGCTGTAGCACGCATCCACTGTTCTTTATATTCATTCGCCTGAGCTTCTGCCTGCTCGAGGCGTTGTTTCAACGCATCAACTGTTGTTGTGGTCGCATCATCTGAAGACGCAGCATTGTTATCGGCGGTATCAACTGACTGATCACCCTGGGGACGGTTCAATGCTTCAGGCTGATTCTGCATTTCCATATTCGTTCGTTGTTCGTTGGTCATAATACTCCTCTATCGCCTGGGCAATGCACGCTGTAGGTTCTTTGCAACAGCTTGCCGACAGTTTTGGGTTTACTCGATGCGGGCGGCGTCGATGCCGTACAAATCACTGAGCAGGTCGCTCATAACGAATGAGATATAGCGAACGGTTGAGATCGAACGCGGGTATGCCATACGAGTCGGACCTATAACGCCTAGCACGCCGGCAAGCTCTCCGCTGACGCCGTAGCGCGCAAGCACCACGCTGTACTCACGCATTTCGTTTTCGCTATGCTCTCCGCCAATAATCACCTGAACGCCTTCGCTTGTAAGCACCTGGCTAATCAACGAATCTAGCCCGCGCCCGCTCTTCAAGATCTCGAGCATACGACGCATGCGCGTGACGGCCCTTTGAGCATCTTCTTCACGCTTCAACGTGGGATTAAACTCGGGCTGGCTAAACATTTCCAGCAAACCATCGCTATGGATCTGATCTTGAATTTGATCTTCGAATTGGCGCATAGCATGCGTCACCATTTCCAGCACCTGCAATTCCAATTCGTTAAAGCCGGGCGGTTGTTGTTTGCACTCACGCTCAAGGATGGCCTCAACCTGAGAGATAGTGCAGTTTGAACATTGCTCGCTTATGTGAGCGGCAACCCGACGCAGTTCTTCTTGCCCGCGGGCTTGTTCAAGGTTCAGGGTTTGTTGCTTGATCGTGCCGCCGTGAAACACCAACACAACGAGCACAACCGTATCGTGGATAGCAATAAGCTCAACGCTTTTAAAGATGAGTTGTTCGGCGCGTGGAAACGTCACCACTGAGGCATTTTGAGCAGTACGTGCAAGGATAGCTCCGGCAAGCTGAATCCACTGATCAAATTCACCGCGAACCTGATAAAACTGATGCCGAATGGTTCGCTGCTCTTCCAGCGAGAGCGAAGCGAGTTCCATGAGGTTTTCAACAAAGAAGCGATAGCCAGAATCGGTTGGCACCCGACCCGCTGAGGTATGCCAATGGGTTAGATACCCCATTTCCTCTAGCGCAGATAGTTCGTTGCGAACTGTCGCCGATGAGACGGGTAGCCCGTACTTGCGCACAATGGTTTCGGAGGCAACCGGGCTGGCATTTTGAATAAATTCCTCCACCACCAGCTTCAGGATAAACTGGCGGCGCTCAGTAAAACCTGCCGCCATCGAACCCCCTCCGTCGAAGCCTGCCCACGATTAGTTTGCTTGATATAAGCGATTCTTAGCACTCTCTTGTCTAGAGTGCTAAGTTATCAAGTTAAATGTAGTGGCGTGCTGGACGCACGCCATTCGCCGAATATTCTACCATGAGTTAAGTGGCTTGTACACTGTCAACTCAATGCTCATTCATTGCTCGTCGTTAGCGCCGGAACTTCGAGCGGCAGCTTCGAGCAATTGCTGGATACGGGGCACCATTGCCGCCGGATTGGTGTGCAAACCTTCCAATAATAGCGCATTGTCATAGAGTTGCTCCGCGCTGGCAGCCACGATCGGATCATTATCGCTGGCGGCGGCGCGGCGAGCCAATTGCACGACAAGCGGGTGTGCGCGGTTAAGCTCCAGAATGCGAGGCTGTGGCTGGGTTTCCTGGCCGAGGAGTTGCTGAATACGCTGGAACTCGCGCCCGGCGGATGGGTCTTTGGATATGAGTCGAGCCGGATTGTCGCGCAGCACTTTCGACGCCCGAACTTCGGCGATGCGATCACCCAACGCCGTGGCGCATTGTTCGCACAGCTTCTCGAATTCCTCATCGCTTAGCGCACTTTCAGCTTCAGGCGATTCACCCGGCAATTCGAGGTCCGGGTCGTCAATATTATGCAGCTTCATACCCTCATACTCGCGCAAGCCGGTGAGCATAAAGCTGTCCATCAGGTCAACCATCAAGAGAACTTCAATACCGCGCGCCGTCAACGGATCAAGGTGCGGGCTGCGCCGGGCGGCATCGAGATCGGCGGCTTGCACATAGTAGATCTCCTCCTGGCCCTCTACGATGCGCCCTTTGTAGTTTTCCAGAGATACCAGTTCATCGCCAGATGTTGTGGTATGAAAGCGCAGGAGTTTGAGCAGATCGTCACGGTTGGCAAAATCGCTGGCGATGCCTTCTTTAATAAAGACGCCGAACTCCTTCCAGAACTGCGCGTATTTCTCCGGCTCTTTGGCGGCTAGATCGTTCAATTCGCGGTTGAGGCGGCTGTTAAGCGCGCTGCGAATGCGCTGCATCACCGAGCTGCTTTGAACGCCTTCGCGCGAGATATTTAGCGGCAGATCTTCACTATCGACCACGCCTTCGATAAATCGAAAGTGGTTGGGCAAAATATCTTTGGCTTCTTCCTGGATCAGAACTTTGCGTGAGTAGAGCTTGATTTTGCCCTCGATGCGTCGCTCAATCAAACCGCGTTCGCGGCGCGTCGGCAGATAGAGGATGGCATGCAAATCAACCGGCGCTTCCGTAGAAAGATGCACGTGCAACAGTGGATCATCGGTGTCGAGCGTCAGTTGTTTATAGAACGACGGATATTGTTCGACTTCTACCTCACGCGGCGGACGACGCCAGAGGGCTTGCTGCTGGTTGACCTGCCGATCATCCATATAAATCGGAAATGCGACGAAGTCGGAATGACGCTTGATGATCTGCTCCAGGCGCCAGGTATTGGCAAACTCATCCGCATCTTCTTTGAAATGCACCACAATCGTCGTTCCTCTTTCGGCGCGCTCGCTCGGCCCAACCTCAAATGTGTTATCGCCAGCGGCTTCCCAGGTCGCAGCTTCGGCATCAAGGCGATATGAGCGCGAGGTGACAGTCACCCGGTCGGCAACCATAAAAACAGCGTAGAAGCCCACGCCAAACTGTCCGATAATTTCGCCAACCGAACGTTTTTCTTCGTTGGCTTGCGCTACGAATGCTCGTGCGCTTGACTGGGCAATGGTTCCAAGATTCTCGATCATCTCGTCGCGTGTCATCCCGATACCGCTATCGCTGATCGTAATTGTTCGCGCGTCTTTGTCAGCCTCGATCCTGATTGCCAACTCAGCCTGCGGATCAAGCACGTCTCGGTTTGTCACCATCTCAAACTGCATCCGGTGCAATGCATCCGAGGCATTCGAGATCAGCTCGCGCAGAAAGATCTCACGGTCGGTATACAGTGAATGAGCCAGAATGTTGAGCAGTTGCTGGACTTCGGCGCGGAAGGCGACCTGAGTTCGCTCACTTCCCGTATGTGTATCTTGTTCGGACGACATAACATGTGCTCCTTGGTATCAGCGCGCTCCAATTGCGAGCCTATGCAGCAGTCAATGTAACCGCCGCTGAGTATAAGCGTTTTTTCAAGTCTCTATAATAACGGCAAGTGCATTAATAAAACAATAATATTCTGTTAGCGTTTTATTAGTACTTTCGGGTAGTTGTTGTTACAGAATCTCGTATGGTATGGTTGCTGCCGGGGAGAGAGAAACGGGATATGCGCTGTGCGTCTATGCCCGTAATACAGCGCACATGCCAACTTTTCCCCTCTCGCCATTCACACTAACGGCCCTAAACAAGAAAGAGAGAAACGAGCCTGTGTCTTGGCACCACTCCGCCTTTGTGTTATTTTTCCTGGCAGTATTCACGTTTATTATAACACCCGGTTTTAACACAGCATCCGCATGGACCACAGATTCGCACACCCATACTGCGAACGCCGCCGCCACAGCGGACATCGTGGTGGACGCGACCAGCAGCGGGCAGGCCATCGCCGTCAGCCTGCGTGGCTCCAATGCCCCCGCCTGGCTCAATCCGGCGCGCTTCGGC
>JANQID010000020.1 GCA_028282325.1 Chloroflexaceae bacterium
CGAAGCGGAAGCGGCGGTTGTTGTTGAAGCCGAGGCTCCGACCGATGTCGAAGCGGAAGCGGCGGTTGTTGTTGAAGCCGAGGCTCCGACCGATGCCGAAGCAGAAGCGGCGGTTGTTGTTGAAGCCGAGGCTCCGACCGATGTCGAAGCGAATGTCAAGGCGGAAGAGGGTGCATCTGCACCGGATGTCGCCGATGCTGAAACAGAGGCCGCAGGCGCCAGTTTTACACCGGTCGAAGAAGAAGGCGCTCGACCTCGACGGCTGAAGGATCTCGAAGTTGGTATGGAATTAGAAGGCCGGGTGACATCAATTGCGCTCTATGGCGTATTCGTTGATGTTGGCGTCGGACGCGATGGTCTCGTACATATCTCGGAGATGAGCGATACACGGATTGAATCTCCATCCGATGTGGTGCAAACCAACGATGTTGTTCATGTTCGCGTGAAGGGAGTTGATCCCGAAGCGCGCCGCATTAGTTTGACGATGCGCTCGCAGCGAACCAACAACACAGCGAATCGCGCCCGCGCCAAGCGCGCCGATGTTGATCGTGAAGCATTGGCCAGCTTGAAAGTGGGCGACATTGTTGAGGGTGCGATCACCGGTATGGCGCCGTTTGGCGCGTTTGCCGATATTGGTGTGGGCAAGGATGGACTGATCCATATCTCTGAGTTGTCAGAGGGACGTGTTGATAAGCCCGAAGATGCTGTTAAGGCTGGCGAACGATACAGCTTCAAGATCCTCGAGGTTGATCCTGAAGGCACGCGAATTAGTTTGAGTTTGCGTCGGGCGCTGCGTGCGCAGCGTTTGCAGCAGCTTGAGCCAGGTCAGATTTTGGAAGGTGCGGTCAGCGGCTTGGCGCCATTCGGCGCGTTCGTTGATATTGGCGTTGGACGTGATGGGCTGGTGCATATCTCCGCTCTCTCGGAAGAGCGTGTGGAGAAGGTTGAGGATGCAGTTAAGGTCGGCGATAAAGTAACCGTCCGCGTGCTCGAAGTTGACGCTCAGAGCAAGCGTATCAGCTTGACGATGCGTCTCAAGGATCCCGAACCGGAAGTTGCGCCAGAAGAACCATCGGAGACGGCGACGGCTGAGAGCGACGTGCTTCCGCGCACCGGCCCCGGCGCGATGGCGCGTTTTGCCGGCGTCACGGCGGCGCGTGAGGATAGTCGCCGCAAAGAGAGTCGTGAAGAACGCCGCCGCGGACGCGGAAATCGATCGGCGGCTTCCGCTGAACCGGCTACCCCTGACATCTACTCGGTGGGCGACGATACCGATGATGAAGAATTTGAGGGAAACGCCACGCTTGAAGACTTGCTTACTAAGTTTGGCGGACCAAGCAGTCGTCGTAATCGAGAGCGTCGCCGCGGTGAGTATAACAACGAAGAAGAATATGACGAGGACGATCGTTTCTCGCGCCGTCAACGCGATGCGATTCGCCGCACGCTTGAACAGGTTAGCCAGGACGACTGATCTCCAGGCGCAATGCGGTGTTTGTAAAGAGGGGCCAGCATGGTCCCTCACTTTATTACTATGGGAATATTCGGTTGCATTTGCTGAGTATTCTAACAATAAAATAATGTTAATTTATCTAGCGAGATCATCTTCCTGGTGATTTGACACGCATCTATCTGGACAAGTATAATATACGTCGATTTTACATTTCGTAATCCCGTCAGGGGGGAGATATTAGGTATGCCTAAAAGAACCTGGCAACCCAAGCGCATTCCGCGTCGTCGCAAGCATGGCTTCCTTTCGCGTATGAGCACCAAGGATGGTCGTGCAGTGTTGCGGCGTCGGCGATTGCGTGGTCGTTGGAAATTAAGCGTGAGCGATGAACGTCGCGCTGTGCAGCGTGGTCATCGTTAGTGACAAGCGTTCAGGGTGGCCTGGTGGTTGGTGATTGGTGATGAAACGTGCCTATCGCTTGCGTCGTCCCAGCCAATTTCAGCGCGTACGACGAGACGGGCGCACCCTGAGTCATCGACTTCTGGTTTTGAATGTAGCCGCAAACCGGCGTCGTCAGACGCGCTGCGGCTTTGTTGTTGGAAAACACATTGGCTCAGCAGTGGTTCGCAATCGGGCGAAGCGGCGTGTGCGCGAAGCTGTTCGTCTCGCGTTTGATCATATTGTCGATAGCGTTGATATCGTCTTTGTGGTACGCTCTGCTGAAGTCGCCGATATGCCGTTTCATGCGCTGCAAGCGGCGGTCGAAAACCTCTTGCGGCGTGCAGATCTCTGGTGTGAGCGATCTGATAACAATGATCAGCAAACCCAATCCGCTGAACAGTTGACGGCGGCTATGCCGTCGCATAATACATAATCAGGATACTAGAGGATAGTATGGTCATCTGGTCGGGTTTTGTAGGCTTCCTTGAGCAAATGTTGCTCTGGTTCGCTGTGCTTACTGGCAGCGTTGGCTTCGGAATTGCCATCTTTACGGTAATAGCCCGTCTGGTTATTTTACCGCTCACGCTGAGTTCGATCCGGTCAAGTCGGAAGATGCAAGAATTGCAGCCGATGATCAAGGAGCTTCAGCGTAAGCATGGCAAAGATCAACAGAAGCTCCAGGAAGAAACGCTCAAGCTGTATCGTGAATATAAAATCAATCCCGTTGGCGGATGTTTTCCATTGCTGCTCCAACTGCCGATCTTCTTTGGCGTGTATCAAGCGGTTATTCACTTGATGATTCCGGATCAACGCCAGTATCTCGGCGCTGCCGCCAAGGTCGCTATTGAGCAATCAGATCCCAGTTTGTTGTTTGCGCAGCCATCCCTTGGATGGCTGTGGCGGATTTTGCCCGAACAAAATGTCGCCGATGTTCACGATTTGCTATTGCGCCCATTCCTGGGGCTTGATCTTGGTCAGGCGCCTTGGGGTGACAGCGGGTTTAGCGGCCCGATCTATCTTATTTTGCCGGTTTTGTCGGTCGTTCTCCAATTTGCACAGCAACTGATGGCGACGCCGCGAGTTCAGGATCCCCAGCAGAAGGCAATGACCCAGGCGATGATGTTTATGCCGTTGGTCTTTGCTTATATTGCCTTTACATTCCCTTCAGGCGCAGTGCTCTATTGGGTAGTGAGCAGCTTGGTTGGCGTAGTGCAGCAATATTTCACCTCTGGTTGGGGCTCATTGGCCAATTATTTGAAGTTCTTGCCGGCTGATCAGCGACCGACACCGAGTCTAGCAATGGCGAGCGTTGGCAGCGGTAATACGGCAGTGTCGGTGTCGAGCGTGAGTTCCGGCGAGGAGCTTGCTCCGCCGGTACGACGCGGTTTTTGGGATGTCCTGCAACCTTTGACAGAAATGGATGCCCAGTCCAGTTCGGTGTTGGATGATGTTGAAGCCGTTGTTGAGGAAGCCAAAGACAAGAAGCCTAGACCCAGTCGTGCGGAGCCCAATCCACGTCGTCCGCGTCGTCGTCGATAATTGCTGTCAGGACTGTTGGAGACTCGAGATTCGTGCATAATCAACCGGGAGCTTGCCGGTTTGTTTTGTGAAAGATGCAGCTACAGTCAGGTGGTCGATACGTTATTGATTGCCTGTGTGAAGGTAGAGGGACGCTATGAAGAGCATCGAGATCAGCGCGCGTACCGTTGCCGAGGCTGTGGAATTGGCCCTCGCTCAACTCGGCAAGGATCGCGATGAAGTGGCGATCGAGGTGCTGGAGTCAGGAGAGGCGGGCGACGAAGCGCTCGTCCGTGTCTCGGTGGTTGATGAAGAAGAAGTCGTTACTCCTCCAGCAGTGGCGGCGACTTCCGAAGAGGTTGTTGCCATTTCTCGTCGCATACTCGAAGAGTTGCTTGAACGTCTCGATATTCATGCTTATGTGACCGCCGTTACGGCGCAAGTACCCGGTCAGAAGGGTGATCTTGAGGAAACGATCACGTTGCATATCGAGGGAGCCGATGAGGAGGCAATGGGGTTGTTGATTGGACGACGCGGCGAGACATTGCGTTCGTTACAATTCCTCCTCAATTTGCTGATCAGCCGTCGCACCCAAAAGTGGCCCCAAGTTGTGGTTGATGTCGGCAATTATCGCCAACGCCGTCAAGAATCGCTGGAAAGTCTGGCCCGTCGTATGGCGGAGCGGGTGCGCCAGTCGGGACGCTCGATAATGCTCGAGCCGATGGCGGCCTATGAACGGCGTATTGTACATCTGGCTTTGCGTAGCGATAGCACGGTGTACACAGAAAGCACCGGCGAGGGCGACAACCGTAAAATTGTTATCTTCCCCGCCGCCAAATCGTAAAACGTAATGCGTGTCGCAAGCAGGCGCTCTTGCCGCACAAATGGCGTCACGGATTACATATGCTTGAATGACTCTCCCCAATTACCTGGCTCTTGGGCATATTACTCGCGATATGCTCCCTCATGGCGCATTGCTAACCGGTGGGACGGCGTTCTATGCTGCATATACAGCATATCGTCTAGGATTGCGTGCGGCGATATTGACAGCGCTTCCGGCTGGCCCGGCTGAGTTGATCGGTACAGCGGATGTCGTTTGTATGCCATCGGAGAGCGCCTCAACCTTTGAGAATCGATATGCTGTCGGTGTTCGGCGCCAATGGTTGCATGCTGTCGCTGCACCACTCGATCTTGCGTATTTGCCCGGCGAATGGTTCGCCGCCCCCATTGTGCATCTTGCTCCAGTGTTGAATGAATGCTCGTTAGAAATGATCGATGCATTTCCCAATGCGTTGATCGGCGTTACGCCGCAGGGCTGGATGCGCCGCTGGGAAGATTCATTGCCCTCGCCGATTCGCCGAGAGCGCTGGCGTCCTGATCGTGATCTTCTGAGCCGTGTTGATGTGCTGGTTGTGAGCGTCGAGGATATTGCTGACGATATGGCATCGGTGCGCTACTATGCAAGCTGCTGCCCGGTTGTCGTGCTGACGCACGGCACCGAGGGATTGACCCTCTATCGCGATGGCGAGCCGCTCGATATACCGGCCTTCCCGGCTTTGGAACGCGATCCGACCGGTGCGGGAGATGTCTTTACCGCTGCAATGCTCTGCATCCTCTCGGAAACAGGCGACGCTGTCCAGGCGGCGCATTTCGCCGCTGTGGTTGCTGCTATGTCCGTTGAGGATGTTGGCGCAAGCAGCATTCCATCACGCGGACAGGCGGTGCAACGGATGCGCAGTAAATAATCGAGCGCCAGAAATTATTTACAATTCCTGGCGCTCAATGGATATCTTGCTCAGGAAGTTATGCTTCGAGCATCAACGCTTCGGGATCTTCGAGCAACTCCTTGATGCGCACCAGGAAACGTACCGCTGTGCTGCCATCAACAATGCGGTGGTCGTACGAGAGCGCAACATACATCATCGGTCGTATCGTGATCTCGCCGTAAACTACAACCGGTCGCTCCTCGATTTTATGCATGCCCAGAATGCCTACCTGCGGCGTGTTCAAAATGGGAGTAGACATAAGAGAGCCGTAGACGCCGCCGTTGGTGATGGTGAAGGTGCCGCCCTGAAGCTCTGCGAGCGTGAGCGAATTCTCGCGCGCCCGCTGCGCCAGGTTGGCGATCTCTTGCTCAATCTGGGCAAAGTTCTTCCGATCGGCGTCACGAACAATCGGGACGACCAGTCCGTCATCAACGCCGACGGCGATGCCAATGTCATAGTAATGTTTGATAACAATATCGTTGTCTTGGATCTCGGCGTTCAACCAGGGAAAATCGCGCAACGCGCCAACGACCGCGCGGGCAAAAAATGACATAAATCCTAGCCCGATGCCATAGCGCGCTTTAAACTGTTCCTTCTTCCGTCGCCGAATCTCCGCTACCGCGCTCATATCGATTTCGTTGAAGGTCGTCAGCATTGCTGCGGTCTGCTGCGCTTCAACCAGGCGACGCGCAATGGTTTGTCGTCGGCGCGTCATTCGTAGGCGTTCTTCGCGACGCGAAGCATCGGCTGTGGTCTTCAGGATGGGGGGTAATGCGGGGGTAGCGCTCAGCGTCGGCGAGGCGGGAGGAGCGGTAGGTTGCGAGGGTCCCGGCGGTAGTACGACGGGCGTAACTGGCGGTGTGGGAGGAGTGACTGCCGGCATTGGTAGTTGTGGCGGCGCAACCGGTGTCGGAGGTTGCTGAACGTGTTTGAGAACATCTTCTTTGGTTACTCGTCCTCCGGGGCCGCTCCCGCTGATTGCCTGAATATCGATTTCATACTCAGCGGCGACACGTTGTGCAACCGGTGTGGCCAACGCATCGCCACCGTTTGGCGATTGGGTCGGCTCTGGCTGTGGGGGCGCGACAGGTTGTGGGGGGGACGCCGAGATGTCGGGCGCTCTGGTTTCCGATGGCGTGATCACCGCGAGCAGATCGTTTATTGCAACTGTCGTCCCTTCGCCGGCGGCAATTGATTGGATGATGCCGCTCGCTTCGGCTGCGACCTCCAGGTTGACTTTGTCGGTTTCGATCTCAAGCAACGGCTCGCCGGCAGCCACATACTCTCCCTCGCGCTTTAACCATTTGCTGACCGTCGCCTCGACAATCGACTCACCGAGTGTTGGTACGCGTACCTCGAATGTCATGGTGTTCTCCGTACTAATACAATGATAGCATCTTTTCGTCTTCGAAAACGCCATGCACTGCTTCGTGAAGAATGCGAGCTTGCTCAACGATGTGCTGGCTGAGCGATCCTTCGGCGGGGCTGGCCGACTCAGGTCGTCCACAATAATACACGGGTATCGCAGTTTCAAGGATCTCGCGCAGACGCGGGTTCATATAACACCATCCGCCCATATTACGCGGCTCTTCCTGAAGCCAGACAATTTCGTGCAGGTTGGTAAAAGTCGCCAGCAGCGCTTTCAATTCTTGTATCGGGAATGGATACAACTCTTCGATTCGGGCGACTGTAATGCCTTCTACATCATTCAGTTCGCCGCTGCTGATTAGATCGATATACACTTTGCCGCTGCATAAAATCAGGCGGTTGACCGTTTGTGCGGGGGGGCTATCCGGCGGCGGCAGAACCGGAAAGAACTGACCGTTGGTAAGCTCTTTCAGTGTAGATGAGGCCAGCGGGTGACGCAGCAGACTTTTCGGTGTCATCACAATCAAAGGGCGCGGAATGTCTTGCAGGGTGAATGCGTGCCGTCGCAACAAGTGAAAATACTGTGCAGCGGTGGTGCAATTGACCACGCGGATATTATCGGCAGCCGACAATTGGAGAAAACGCTCTAGACGACCGCTGGAATGCTCTGGGCCCTGACCTTCATATCCGTTGGGAAGCAATAATACCAGTGATGGCGTTTGATCCCACTTGGCTCGCCCTGACGCAATAAACTGATCGATGAAAACCTGGGCGCCGTTCGCGAAATCTCCAAATTGGGCTTCCCACAGCACCAACGTGTTGGGGGCATGCATACTGTACCCATACTCGAACCCCAAAACGGCATTTTCTGAGAGCGGGCTGTCGTAGATTGCAAAGGACGCCTGGGATTGAGGGAGCGCTTGATGCGGAATGTATCCTTCGCCAGTGACGATATCGTGAAGCACCAGGTGGCGTTGGCTGAACGTACCACGCTCGCTGTCCTGGCCAGTCAGGCGGATGGGAGTGCCGCGGGCGAGGATCGTCGCGAAGGCCAGCGCTTCGGCATGGCCCCAGTCGATAGGGCCGCCTTGTTCAAATGTCGTGAGACGGCGCTGGAGCATACGATCCAGCTTTTGATTCGGAATAAACCCCTTGGGTCGTGCAAGCAGGGATTCGTTGAGTTCTTGCAAGTGATCTATCAGGACGGGGGGAGGGTTAGGAACAGGCGGCATCGCGATGGGCTTATCCTTCGTTCGCTCGATAAACTCAGGCAACTTCCCTTCGGCTTCGCGTAACGCCTGCTGTAATCGTTCGCGTATGTTCGCTGTGATCTGGTTCGCCTCTGCTTCGGTGGCAGCGCCTTCACGTTGCAACTTCCTGGCCCATTGCTCACGCACGGTTGGATGGTTGGTGATGCGATCGTAAAGCAACGGTTGGGTGAAAGCGGGTTCGTCACCTTCGTTGTGCCCCCAGCGCCGATACCCGACCAGGTCGATCAAGACATCTTTTCTGAACTTCTCGCGATAGGCATGCGCCATTCGGGCGACGGCGATGCATGCTTCGACGTCATCGGCGTTGACGTGAAAGATCGGTATCTCAAAGCCTTTGGCAAGATCGCTGGCGTAGAGGGTTGATCGCGAATCGCATGGCTCGGTTGTGAAGCCGATCTGGTTGTTAATAATGATGTGTATCGCGCCGCCGACGCTATAGCCTTTCAAGTTCGAAAGATTCAGCGTTTCGGCGACGACGCCTTGTCCGGGAAATGCTGCATCGCCATGCATCAAAATAGGTAGCGAGGCGTGCTTATCTTGCTGCAGCTGGCCAATCCTGTTCCGCTGATCCTGAGCGGCGCGGGCGCGCCCGACTACAACCGGGTTGACATATTCCAGGTGGCTGGGGTTCGGCGCCAGCGTCAGCGGCATTTGCTCAACCCCGCTTTCCCGATAGGCGCGCCGCGCGCCGAGGTGATACTTGACGTCGCCGGTCCAGCCGAGCGTTCCTTTGCTACCTGCTGAGGCCCCATCGTCGCGGTTTGATGCATTAAACAGCGACATGATCGTCTTGTAGTCCTGGCCAATAATATGCGCCAATACATTCAATCGACCACGATGGGCCATCCCAATCACGACTTCGTGAGTGCCGGACGTAGCGGCGTTACGAATGATCGAATCCAGCATCAAAATGAGAAGGTCGCACCCTTCCAGCGAGAAGCGCTTTTGTCCAACAAAGGTCTGGTGCAGGAATCGCTCGAACATCTCAACTTCGGTGAGACGTTCCAGCAGATCTTGTTTGTGCTCCGCGTCGAAGCCGTAGAAAAAGCGTCGATCTTCGGCGGCTTCGCGGATCCATGCGCGTTCTTCAAATGCCTGAATGTGATCGGTTTCGTAGCCGATGGATCCGGAATAGACTTCACGCAGTTTGTTGACGCCTTCAAGTGCATTGTGCGCTCCGGCGACAAGAGGACCGCGCACAATGTGCGCCGGCAGTGCGGCAAGATCGGCCTCGGTTAAGCCGTGTGTGTCGAGGCGCAGGCCAGGGTCGCCCGGCGGCTCGCTGTTGAGTGGGTTGATATGGGCGTCGAGATGTCCCAGCTCCCGGATGTAGCGTATCAGGCGGGCCGCCGCAACAATGCGCGTAACATCGAGACCATAGAGTGTTGGTTCTGTATTGGCGCCTGGCTTGAAATTGATACCATAGAGTGTTGATTCTGTATTGGCGCCTGGCTTGGCGCCATCTTCTGTGGGGGACCAACGTGCAAACAATGCCCGCGTATCGGGGTCGACCGAATCGGGATCTTGAAGGTAGCGCTCGTACAGTTCAAGCGCATATCCAGCATTAGGACCGTGGAATAGATTAAGCTCATTCATAACTGACGATCTCACACTATCGATATAAGCCTGATGGCGTATGCAGCGAAAGGGGCCGTTTTGCATTCATCGCGCAGCATTCTTTCTATTGTACCACGCTCCTTCTATTGAGGAGCGCACCAAAATGCCAACAGAAAGCGCCTCCAACGCCTGAAGAATCATCTTTGCGTCGGAGGCGCCCGCTGTGTAGTTGGGGGCGCGATCAGATTCGTTCGCGCGCTCGATGCAGCCGCCACGTACGGGTCAACAGCGTCAAGCCGAGAAGCAAAACGCCGGCAAGTGGTACGCCCGCGCTCGTTTCAGGAAGTGGCGCTTCGCTGTCGCCGCTCTCCTGTACTCCGCCGGCTGCCGAAGTGGCTGCTGGCTGGGCTAGTGATTGTTGCGGAGGAGTGAACACACGCTCAGCTCCCGGCATCTCGGTTGGCGTTGCTGTCGCGCTAGGCGACGGCGTCGGACTCGCGCTCGTCGGGCTGGATTCCTGCGTTGCTGTTGGCTGCAAAGCTGATCCTACGACCAACACCGTAGCAATGTTCGAGTAGATCGGCTGATCCAGTCCCGCATATTTCACACGGGCCTGGGTGACGATCAACGTGCCTTGCGCGATGTTGTCCTGAACATTGGTGACAACGGTAATCTCAATGCTTTCGCCTGGTTGTAGGCGAGCGAGTGTGTACTGCACATCGTTCCCGGCAACTGTCGGATCGCTGCCGCGATCGGCGGCGGCGCCTTGAACGTTCAGATTTTTTGGCAGCGTACTGCTAATTTCGATGTTGCGCAAATCATTGTCGCCGCTCTCATCCGGGGCGCGCAAGTTGCGTAGCACAAATGTGTAGCGTACTTCCTGTCCGGTGGTCGCGCTGCCCCAGTCGCTCGTCGCGCGGAAATAGATGTCGGTGGCTGGTTGAGCCGCGCTCGCAGCTTCGGTTGTCTCCGCTTGCGTTGGTTCTAGTTCTACAGCAGTCGTTGGTGCAGTCGCCGGTTGTATCACCGGCCGGGTCTGCGGCTGTGGGGGCGGCGCAGGCGCCGCTGTCGGCGCCACAGGCTCAGGTGTTGGCGGGGGCGGGGGCGGCGGCGGCGGCGGCGTGATTGTCGGCTCCGATTCCGGCTGCGGAGCAGGTTGCTCAAGCTCCGGCTCTTCTTGCCCCGAGACCGGCGTATTCGTCGCAGCCTGGGCGGGCTGAGTCGGCGATGGCGGTTCAGGCGGTGTGGTAGCGCCAGGCGTTGTTCCGGACGGCGTGGTGGGCGTGGCGCCTGTCGGCGTAGTTGGTGTGGTTGGCGCTGGCGTCTGAGCACTGCCAACCACGCGCACCGATACGGTTTCTGAGTCATCCGAAGAACCGCCACTGCTCGCACTTGCCTGGTTATTGATGATCGTTCCTGCGGTGGTCGTCGATCGCACCTGTACTTGAATGGTCACGGATCCGGGCATATCATTTTTGATTGTCAGCGAGCAACTGACCGACTGCCCGGATGTGTTGCAATCTCCCGATCCTGAGCTGGCGCTCAACAATTCCAAGTTGGAGTCGATGGTGTCTTCGACCGATGCGGAAATGTTGCTTGAGCTTGATGTGACGACCGAGAGGCTGTAGCTGTAGCGTTGTCCTGGGCTGGCTTGCGACACCGAGGCAATCTTGAAAATGCGCACATCGCCAGTGGTTGGCGTTGCCGATGGCGTTAAGGTGGGGCCGCCGGGTGTCACCGATGGTGTGGGGGTGCTCGCGTCAGATGTTGCTGTCGGCGTCGACGTGCTTCCATCGGATGTCGCTGTGGCGGTGGGCGTGCTTCCATCGGATGTCGCTGTTGGCGTCGGTGTGTCGCCGCCGGGCGTGGGTGTGAAAGGTGCTGGCGTACTTGTCGCAATTCGCCGTGGCTGATTATCGAGATCAGGCGTTTCCGTCGGCGTAGATGTTGCTGCGAGCGTCGGGCTCGCTTCCGGCGCTGGAGCAGTGGTTGGGGCCGCTGTAGGCTCAGTTGCAGCAGTGGGCTCCGGTACGTCCGTCGCTTCCGGCTCAGTAGTAGGTTCCGGCTCAGCAGTGGGTTCCGGTGCGTCTGTCGCTTCCGGCTCAGCGGTCGCTTCCGGCTCGGCAGTGGGTTCCGGTGCGTCTGTCGCTTCTGGCTCGGCAGTGGGTTCCGGCTCAGTAGTGGGTTCCGGCTCGGTGGTGACTTGCTCCTGCGCCGGCACGCTGGATGGATCAATCCACTGCGTTGCTTCAGCATAGAGCGGGAAAAGAATGAGCGCCACACTCAGCGTGATCAACAATACTTCCCATACCGTCCAGCGGGAGGGAGTTTGACCTCGTCGGCGCGGGGTCTGGCGATTGCGACGGAAGAATGGCTGCATAGAGTTCCTCGCTTCAGATTAACGGTCGCGAGTCGATTAAATCAGCGACAACAATAAGACGTTGGGTATCCCAGGCGGTGCATGTGATCAGCGTGAGTGTTGGATCGGGCGTCGCGGCCATTACCTCAATATGAGTAGGCCAGACGCTTTTTTTCTCCCGAACCTGATAGCGATAGCGCCAACCTGACGTTTCAACGATTACGTCGTCGCCAATCTGGAGCGCGTTCAGGTTACGAAAAATACCGCCGCGCAAACCGGCGTGTCCAGCCATAACGGTATTGCCAGCGCTTCCCGGCAGCGCCGAACCATGATGATAGCCTGCAGCATAGTCGGCGACTTGCCAGACGCCATCTTGCACAAAGACCTCATGCACTGGAGTATGTACTTCAATCGTTGGCACAATCAAGGTCTGAGGTCGTGGATCTTCCGGAGCTGCCGGAGCGACCATCGCTCGCGGTGCAAGAAAATCTGGCGCGGCGGGAGCAAATTCCATATCTGGCGTGGTGAAGGGCAGTGCTGCAATCTGATTATCGCCCGTAGAGATTGCCGTCGCCTGAAGAAGACTAGTCGTATCGCTTTGGTTCTGGGCGATAGCGTTGGATTGCGGTCTCCAGAGACCTTGCGCATAGAGCCAGTCACGACCGTAGCCATCGAAAAGCCAGTAGCCGAATATCACAATTAATGCTAATACTAGCGCTATCTCAATGCGATGCAACGCGTGATCGAGCCAGGTGCGCACTAAAAACGGACTGAAGGCGATCCGCCGTTGTTCCTCGTTGGAGCGAAGGATTTTGGGACGCGTCGTACTATCTTCGCTTGGCGTTGGCGTATATAGCAAATCTTCCAACAACTGATGAGTGTCGTCATGTTGATCAGGCGGCGTAGCGGAACAAAGCGACTTGACCACGACGAATGTCTCCTGACGAACTCCTGGTTGGTATGATCAACGTGTACGAGGAAAATACAGTCTAAAACAACATAAGTATCTGAGGCAATTATACACTATCCCTCTCACAGATGCAATAGCCAAAGCCTACAGAATGGCCTATTAGGCGCATGACTCGCCCAAAAGTGTAAAGGCATGCGTCAAATCTGTAAGGCAGAAACATCGACCTACGATAGGAGTTTGCATAACCGCTCAATGCCACGAGCGAAGGTTTCCGGCTCGGTCAGCGCCGAGATCATCAGATGGACGCCGGGAATGTCGCCGTAGAAATAGCCGGGGTGGATCAGCACGCCGCCTTCGAGCAGGTGTAATACGAGCGCCTCTTCATCATCCCATCCATACACCGTTGGGAACAGATAGTAGCCACCGTCGGGCGGGTGGATGGCGAGAGCCGGGCAGGTCGCGAAGCGATCAAGGGCAAGGTCGAAGTTTTCGCGCACGCGAGCGACCATTGCAGTAACGAAATCCGTTCCGTGCTCGAACAGGGTAGGCAACAGCGCCTGGGTCAGGCCATTTGCGCCCAGAAACGTGTCATTGATTAGTTCCAGCCGTGCGCCGTAGCGTTCCTGCGCCGGTGTATTGAGGGCAATCCAGCCGAGTTTGAGATCGGGCAGCGCGAACAGTTTGGAAATGCCGTTGAGCATAAACGTCGGCAGTTCGGGGTAGAGTGCGGCAAGCGGCGGCGTGGCGGGCGCGGCGTAGGTAAACGGGGCGAACACTTCGTCGCAGATTAGCGGTAATCCCAGTTCATTCAGAATCGGCAGATCCGCATCGATGATCGCGCCGGTCGGGTTGTGCGGCGAGACGAGCAGCACGCCACGCGTGCGCGCATCGACCTGTTCGCGCAAGCTGTCTGCGTCGATCCTCCAGCCATTCGCTGCGTTGAGTCGATAGGGGTGCAGTTCGATCTGGCGTAGTTCGGCCAGATACTCAAAGAGCGGGTAGGTTACATTCGGAGCGAGCAGGTTGTCGCCGGGATCGCTCATTAAGGCGAATAGCAAGCTATAGGCCTCGCTGGTGCTGGCGGTGATGAAGATTTGCTCAATAGCGAGGCTGAACGGTGGGGTGCGACCGGCGTAGTAGTTAGCGATGGCAGTCCGTGCGATCGGGTGGCCCCGCGGGTCGGGATCATAGCGACGGGTTGCCAGATAGCTTGCAGCGGCAGATTGCAACGCATCTGCTGGGAAGAGCAGACCCTGATGCGTCGGATTGCTGCTGGTCAGATCGATATAGCCGGTAGTCACCATCACACGCCGGCGTGTTAGCTCGATCAGGTTTGGCGTCAGGTCAAGCTGTGCGAAACTACCAGTCATCGGTGCGAAGCGTCGCCTCTTGCACATCAAGCGCAGATGCCGAGCATAGCGCCTCTATGCTGTGATCGTCGCGATTAGGTTGCGCCACATATCATTGTCTTGATCGGGAACGAACGGCAGGTAGAGTGCAATCCGGTCGAGCAGGCCGCTATAGCGCTGGCGCAATGCGCGTCCCAGCCGCTCCGGAGTCGCTTCAACGGCGAAGGCGTCGAGCATTTCGTCGCTGATTAAGTCGGCCATTTCGTTCCATCGTTGGGCGGCGGCCAGTCGCGAAAGCTGTTCGCCGATACGCTCCCATCCGTGGCATGCCAGCACGGCGCGATAGGTTGGTGTGGAAGCGTAGAACGCAATCTGCTTGCGCACGCTCTCGCGCAATGCGTCGGTTGTGGTTGTGTCGGGGCCGGTGATCACGAAAACGCTGGCGGCCAGCTCGACCGCATCGGGGTTGCGTCCGCTCTTTGCCGCACCGGCAGCGATGTTCGGCTTGATTACATCATTCAGATATTTCGCGCTGTTCAGCGGATGAACGTGGAACCCGTCGCAGATCTCGCCCGCCAGTTCGGTCAGGCGCATATTCACGCCGGCGATATAGATGGGAATGTCGGGATGCTGGATCGGTCCAGGGTTGAAGAACGGCGTCATCAGCGTGTGCTGGTAGAATTCGCCGCGATAGTTCAGCCGTGTGTTGTGTTTCCAGGAATCCCAGATCGCACGCAGCGCCAGAATATAATCACGTAGCCTTGCGGTTGGTTTGTCCCAGGTTGTGCTGAAGCGGCGTTCGATATGCGCTTGCACTTGCGTCCCCAGGCCGAGCATAAAACGCCCGCCGCTGTAAGATGCCAGATCCCAGGCGATTTGCGCCGTCACCATCGGGCTACGCGGGAACGCAATCGCCACCGCCGTGCCAAGCTGGATGCGCCGGGTATGCTCGGCGGCAAGCGCCAGCGGCAGGAAGGGGTTGTGGGCGGTCTCGGGCGTCCAGATCGCCGCAAAGCCCAGTTCGTCGGCGGCGCGGGCTACTTCGGCTATGGCCGGCAAGGGATTGGCGTCAACGGCGATTCCAACGTCGAGTTTCATACAACGCTCCTTTATGGTCTGATCCGCCGCAACAGCGCGGCGAGTCGATCATAATCATCTTTGAGCAAGCTGGCCATCTGGCGTCCGGCGTGGATCAGATAGGCCTGTTCATTGGCGCGTGCGTGCGCGGCATTGCGAATGGCCGCCGCTAATAGTTCATCGCTGGGGATGTGGCTGGCGAACAGCAGTGTGCGAAAAAACTCACAGCGTTCGCTGAAACGCAGCACTTCATTGGGAAGGCATTCATAGACGCTGTAATGCACCGGCGGCGGTTGCGGCGGCAAGTATTGATAGATCCGCTCATTATCGACATAACCAACCGTGATCGCTGAGAACTCGGTTTGCAGCACCTCGGCCAGGTCGGGATGCTCGTGGTAGATCTCGGCGTCATAGAGATTGCGCCCGGTGTAGGTGCGTCCGCGTACGACCGCCCGCCCGCCAGGTTCTTTGCTGCCGGTGCGAATCTCGTAGATCAGACCGTAGATCGCCAAACCGGGCGTACGCGATTGGGCGCGCACCAGCGCGCCGAACGGCGGCGCCGCCAGTAGCTCGTATGCTCCAGCCGTGAAGCTTGTAGTTGATGATTCGATGACTTCGCCGATACGTTCCATTGTCGAGTGCAGGCTTTGGTTGATGAATCCGGATAATGCCGGTAATCCGCTATAACCTTCGGAACTCTTTGCTCTCGCGTTTGCGTGATGTCCTGGAGGGCAGTTCAGCCCCGATCAGGCTTTCTTCGAGCATCCGTGTAAACGCTTTGCGGTCGGGGCCGCGAACGATGGCTTGTTCGTGAGCGCGGGCAAGCGCCACCGGATAGCCTTGGCCACGCATGCACTGATCATACGCCAGAGCGTGCGCCAGGTCAACCTGGGCCGAATCTTGTGCAACCCAGCGCGGCACTTCAATCCGAGCCAGTTCGCGGCCTATCCGTAGGTAGAAGAAATGGATCAAGTGTTGGCCATAGCTCTCAACGTTGATCCGGCTCATCGAGGCGAACAACGGCCCGCGCTGTCCTTCGCTCAGATGCTCGGCCAGCAGATCGGCGTCGGTTAACCCCTGGCAAACGCCGCACGAAGGTTCGCGTCCGGCGCGCTGGTCGCTGCATTCGTTGCACTTTGCTCCTTTGCCGACTTCCAGATTCACGTCGGGGCAGTGCATCAGCCGCACGACGCCGACCACTTCGGGCGAGCGCGGACGGCTGATGTACGAGATGAGCGGGATGCCGCGCTCGCGCAGCCGATCGAGCGCGCCGAGATAGCGTTGCAGAAAATGCTCTTGAACGAAGCGCTCGGCATTGGCAAGCGCCCAGCGGATGAGCGTGCCGTCCTGCATCGCAATCGACGGCGTATCGTCGGTCAAAAACTCTTCGGCCAGGTTGGCCAGCTCCACGCCTTCTTCCACATCGCGCCGGGCGCTGAGATAGTTGCCTTCAATCGCGATCCGCCGTGCACCGTCGCTCAAAAAGAGATCTTCGTCGCGATAACAAAGCGCCGGGCTCGATGTCAGCCGGGCGGCAGGCTGTGAGCCGTAGCGCAAGAACACGCGTCCGACGTTGATCAAATAGCAATCGACGATGCCGTGGCGATCCAGCTCGATTTGCGAGCCATCGGTGGCGACGAGCGCGTATGACGAAGGTGCGGGCGGCAGGTCGCGCGCGGTATCCAGCGGCTCGACAGGGCGGGCCAGCAGCCAGGCAGCGGTTTCGCGGCTCAGATCGACTGCCTGTGTCCAGCGTTGTTCTTTGCCGGCCTCGCTCAAATAGCGGGCGCGCGCCTCGCTGGTGCGCTCGGCGGTTCCACGCACATCCGTCACCAGCGAGTTGCTCATCTGGCGCACCTGTTTGCTTAACGCGGTCAGATCTAGCGACATTGCAACTCCTTATCGGTAACGCCAATATCGAAACTGATGTTCAGGATAGTACAGATGTTTTGATCTGTCAAGCGTTTTGCGTAACGATTCCGCACAGGATAGCCAACCAACGGCGAGAATGGTATGATAGAATCCTACACACGTCGATACGAGTGAGGGAAATGTCCTGCTGCCAACATCCATAACCAATGCAGACCTATCAAGAAGCGCTGGATTATCTTTACAGCTTTGATGATTTTGAGCGTCAGCCCGCCGTGACGCGCCGTGACGCTGAATTCAATCTCGATCGCACGCGCGCACTGCTGGCCGCTGTTAGTGATCCGCATCTGGCGCTGAATAGCGTTGTGGTGGCGGGAACCAAAGGCAAGGGCAGCGTCTGCGCGATGATCGAAAGCATAGCGCGCGCTGCAGGCTATCGTACAGGACTCTGGACTTCACCACATCTTAACACCTATCGCGAGCGCATTCAGATCGATCGCCAGATAATCATGCCCGACGAGTTGGTCGCCGAGGTTGGGCGCTTGTGTCACGTTGTCGAGACATTCGATGCGACGACCTATGGCCAACCGACAACGTTTGAGCTAGGCTTTGTAATGGCGCTGCGCCGATTTGTCGAGCAGGGCGTGCAGTGCGCAGTGCTGGAGGTTGGGTTGGGCGGGATCTACGATTGCGCGAATGTCGTCTCGCCGCTGGTGTCGGCGATCAGTGCGATCAGCTACGATCATACGCACGTGCTGGGTAACACGTTGAGCGAGATCGCCAGGAGCAAGGCCGGTATTATGAAGCCGGGCGTTCCGGTTGCGACGGCGCCTCAGCCCGAAGAGGCCGCTGACGTGTTGCGCCAGGTGGCCGACGCGGTCGGTGCGCCGCTCTGGTTCGCCGAACAAAATGGGCTGTGCGGGCTGCATAATGGATTTCGGCCTTATCCTGCGTCGCCGGTTCCGGCTTTGCGTGGTGCGTTCCAGCATGAGAATGCGCGCCTGGCTGTGGGTGCGGCGTTGCTGCTGTGCGAGCGGGGCCTGGCGTTGCCTGACGATGCCTTGTCTCGGGGTCTGGCGACGGTGCAATGGCCGGGGCGATTAGAGACGGTGGGACAATCGCCGCTGCTGACGCTGGATGGCGCGCACAACGGCGACTCGGCGCGCAAGCTGGTCGCGGCGTTGCGGGAGGAATTTACGTTCGAACGGTTGGTGTTCGTGCTTGGCGCGTCGCGTGATAAGGACATCGCTGCAATCATTGCCGAACTGGCGCCGCATGCCGATGCGCTGGTGATTACCCATTCCCGCCATCCGCGCGCATTGGCGAATCTCGATGAGATCGAAGCGCTCGCGCGTCCGCAAATGTGTGGGTCGGTGTTGCGCGCGCCGGCTATTCGTGAGGCGCTGGATGCGGCCTACGATCTGGCCACGCCCGCCGATCTAATCTGCGTCACAGGATCGTTGTTCGTCGTTGGCGCGGCCCGTGAAGCATTGGGACTGGCCGTTTCGGATTAGCTATTGGGTTGTTGTATTATGTTATGACAAAATCGCCGATCAGAGCATATCCGCGACAACACACACCGCCGCGTTGCGTGAGAATGCCGCGCTGGCTGATTGCGGCGCTGCCGGTGTTGCTGATATTGTTAACTTCGCCGGTATTTCCGTCGCCCGATACGTCTGCGGCGGTCATTATGCGCAGTGCGCCGACTGCTGCTGTCCAATTGTTAGAGTCGTCAACGGATGCCAACGTTCTGGTCAAGCCGACGCTGCCCGCGTTGGATCGCGTTCTAATGCACAGGCTATATGCCAACGGCGCGGCATTGTCCGCCCAAATTCATCTGTGGCGTCAATCGTCGTTGCGGCCGATACTGCGTGAACTCGCTCCTTTGCCGAGTCCGCCGCCGGTTCGTGAACCGACTCTGGCGCCTGCCATACCGGAAAGCAGCGCTCCCGCATCGGTTTTGCCCGCATCCGAAGGAACCAGCTCCGCATTCGTTCCAATTCTGATGTATCACTATGTGCGGACAGTTGATCCCGATGCAGATCCTATTGGCTACAACCTATCGGTAACGCCGGAGCAGTTTGCTGACCAGCTCGATTGGCTTGCCGATGCGGGCTACTCTACGTTGCATATGCGCGACATTGCGGCTTGTCTGAGCGGAGAATACGTTTGCCCGGATCGCTCCGTGGCGCTGACCTTCGATGATGGCTACGCCGATGCCTACACCGAAGCATTGCCACGGCTCCAGGCGCACGGCTTTGTGGCGACATTCTATGTCGTCAGTAGCTTTGTCGGTCAACCTGGCTATCTAGGCTGGGAAGAATTGCGCTCTCTACATGACGCTGGGATGGAAATCGGCGCCCATAGCATCCATCACCCCGATCTCACATTGATGAGCGAAGCCGGCGCCTATGCTGAAATTGCCGGTTCGGGCAGTGAAATAGCTGCCGAACTTGGCCGTCCGGTGTCCAGCTTCTGCTATCCAGCGGGTAAATACAACGCTGTGGTTGCCGAGGCGGTGCGCGCTGCGGGATATAGCAGCGCCGTGACGACCGATCAGACAGGGCATCAGGGCGACCTGTTCGCTTTGCCGCGCTGGCGCATCTACGGCGATTTATCGCTCGAAGGATTCACGTGGATGGTGACGGCTTATACAGACGCTCGCCAATGATAGCGTCTGATTTTATCAGTTCGCTACTGCCTCAATGATATAGCCTATCGTCTTATAGGTTGTATACCTGCCACTATGCTGCTATCTTGGGACACTAAAATATAGTCCTATGGTACCGGTAATGCCTTCCCCCATGCCCTTGATAATAGTGCTAAATGGCTTTGCTATGCTTCAAAATGTCTCTTGTCCTACGAGTGTAGTACGGGCATTCCTAAGCGAAGCTGAGGACTTATTAACCAAGTTTTAGCTCTTCTATATTTCGGTTTCATTTGCTATAACAAATGCGATCACATTTTCGCGGACGGTTTCTTCATCGAAAACTTGGCTTACATTAGGAAGAACAAGGAACATGATCGCAAAGTGATACATCCTCACAAGTAGATCGCCTACACTCGTTTCGTTGTCACTATCCCCCACTACATCCCTGTTGCATTCAAGAACGAGCTGGCAATCTACGAAGCCTCGCGTAGTCATCTCTCATACGGCACAGTTGCATAACTCTCACGAATGTTCGCGTTGGTGCGTGAGCTTGAAACCACAAGCTCATGTAAGTTTCCGCCTGGCTTGTTTGTCGTGAGTCAACGAAATTTCGTTCATCGGCAGGATCTTCTCCGATGAATCCGGGTTCGTTTGCGCCTGTTTTTTAGCTGTAATGCAACGAAAGGATGTAAACATGCACGCTCGTTTTGTAAACACACGACGCCTTGCACTGATCTTAACGTTTCTCTTTGTTGTCGTTATGACTGGTGTCGTGGGCTTTTCATTGCCTGCTACCGCCGCCACGGCGGACATCGTGGTGGACGCGACCAGCAGCGGGCAGGCCATCGCCGTCAGCCTGCGTGGCTCCAATGCCCCCGCCTGGCTCAATCCGGCGCGCTTCGGC
>JANQID010000023.1 GCA_028282325.1 Chloroflexaceae bacterium
GGCCGGAGCGCGGGCGGCCCGCCCGCTCAGGCGGGATGCGGGCAAGCTGCCCGCGCTCCCAGGCCGCAACTCCCTGCGGACTTCCAAATGGCTGTACTAAAGTTATATCGGTATAGCCCTACAACAAGCCCACGCCGCCGTCGCGCTCGTCGAGATTGCGATTGGCCGCCACGAGAAAGACCAGCGTCGGCGCGATGAAGAGGAGCGCCGAGGCCGCCGCGAGAGCCGGATCGCTGCTGCGCGCGGTTACGAACGCCAGCAGCGGCAACGTAAACACCTTGCCGCCGCCGATCAACAGCGTCAGCGCATATTGGCCCCAGCTTATCAGAAAAGCCAGCAAGGCCGCCACCGCCAGCGACGGGCGCAGCAACGGCAGCGTGACATGCCAGAAAGCCCGCCAGTTGGTCGCGCCAAGCGAGCGCGCCTGCTGCTCCCATTCCGAACCCAGCCCGGCGAAGGCGCTGGCCAGGATGAGAACTGCATAGGGCAGCGAGAAGACCACCTGCACCAGCAGAACGCCGAGCAGCGTGTCGGTCAGGCCCAGCCGAATAAACAGCACCTGCACACCCATCGCCACCGTAATCGGCGGCGTCAGAATCGGAGCGAAGACCAGCAACTCGAAGAGCGTGCGTCCGCGAAATTGATAGCGCCCCAGCGCCAGCGCCGCCGGAATGCCCGCCGCCAGCGTCGCCAGCGTCACCAGCGTGGAGAGCGCCAGGCTGGTGAGGAGCGCATCCAGCGCACGCGCCGTCGGCGAGAAGACGTAGCTCCAGGCGCGGACGCTCCATTGCTGCGGCAGCAGATCGGGCCAGCGCCAACCGCCGCTCAACGACCAGAGCGGCAGCGGCAGCAACGGCAGGAGTATCCAGGCCAGCGTAACAACAACCAGAAGCCAGCGTACGACGACGGTTGACCGGCGACGAGCGGGCGGCGTCAGGGGCCGATCGGCGTCGGCGCCGGCGCTATGTGATCTGGTGTTGCGGATCATATTGAACCACACCCGCGGCTGTAGGACTGCCAGTCCTCACACCGTCATAAGTGCGCATCAGGCCAGCCATTCGGCGAACAGCGCATCCAAATACTCTGGTCGGAGATACTCCTCAATACGCACCAGCGTATCATTGTTCGCGATCGCCCGCCCCGCGCCGGTGTACTCAACCCACGCACTCGCGCACCAACTCACTGCGCGCAGCAAGATGAAAGGATAGCGCAGGTGCAAGCGCTCGCGCAGATCCGCAGCATCGAGATCGGGCCGTGCAGCGCAATAGGCGTCGAGAAACGCCGCGCGCTCGGCGACGGAAAACTCGTAGTCGCATTTCCAGCGCGTTGTCGTCGGGATCAGGAAATGCGCCAGATCATACGTGGGATCATCAACCAGCGGGCGCTCCCAATCGACCAGCCAGCAGTCGAGCGCCGCGTCGCCGCGGTCATCCGCACGCTCGTTGACGATGAAATTGTGCGCCTGGGCGTCGGTATGCACCAGGCCGGTTGGGGCGGGAAAGCGATCACCGCAGCGTTCGGCGGCGATGGCGGCGCGATCAAGCAGGCGCGCGAACCGATCACGGCATTCCACTGGCGCCCGCGCGCAGGCGAGATAGTTCGCCAGCCAGCCCTGCGCCTCAACCACATCACCGTGCGGCGTGCGGCGCCGGATAAACGGGGCGTCGTCGGGAATGCGCACGCGATGCAGACCGGCCAGCGTGCGCGCCGCCGCGACCAGGTGGCGTGGATCGGCGTAATGCAGCGGGCTGCCGGGAACATACTCCATCATCAGCCAGCCGTAGGGCAGCCGCGCCAGCGTATCGTCGACATAGACCAGGCGCGGCGCAACCCCGCTCGCTCCGACCGCGCGCATCGCCACAGCCTCGTAGGCAATCTGCGCGCCACCAGCCATGCCGATCTGCGTGCCGCCGACGTTGACGCGCGCCACCAGCCGCCGCCCGTCATCAATGCGCAGCAGGTAGTTGATGTTGTACTCGCCTTGTGCGAGAAACTGCGCCTGCCAGTGCGCGTCCGGCGACAAGCCCAGCGCCGCGCGCACATCCGCCGCGTCGATCACTTGCTCCAATTGCGGGAGCACCGCTTCAGCCAGCATCGTATCCACTCCTCCGACAGGGGCGAATGATTTCTCGTCCATATAAACGCTTCACCAGGCGCGCCGCGCCTGGCGCAACAGCCAGATGTACGGCGGCACAGCCAGCGCCGTCAGCGCCGCGATCAACGTGTTCAGAGCCAGCGCGCCGGGGCGGACGGTCAGGTCAACGTCCTGATAGAGCATATAGGCTTCGACCGCCAACACACGCGGGTAACTCTGCCCAAGCAGCAACGGCACCTCGAAAGCGCCAAAGGCGAACGCGAATACGATCGTCGCCGAGCCAATTAGCGCCGGCGCAACCAGCGGCAGAGTAACGTGCCAGAATGCTTGCCAGGGCGAAGCGCCGAGATTGCGAGCTGCCTGCTCCAATTCGTTTCCGGCGGACCGCAGCGCAGCCAGAGCAACCAGTGTGATGAAGGGCAGCTCTTTCCAGACATAGGTGACAATAATTCCCACCGCCCCGCGATCATACACCAGCGCCGGGAAATCGGACGGCTCGGCAAGCAGACCGGCGGCGTAGAACAATCGCGCGAAGATGCCACTCTGCGTAAGAAGCAGCGTGACGCCGATCGCGGCCGCCAGATGTGGCGTCGGCAACGGCAATTGCACCAGCAAACGCACCAGCCGCGCCCCGCGAAAGGAGCGCCGCAACAGCAACGCCAGCCCCAGACTGAGCATAGTCGCCAGCGCCGTCGAAACCAGAGCAATGTAGAGCGTGAGCAGCAACGAGCGGAGAAAATCGCTGCTCAACACTGCATCGGCGTAAAAGCGCAGTGTCGGGCCGCCGACATCCACCACGCTGAACAAACCCAGGCTCTGGGCCAGGCCGAACGCCAGCCCGCCAAGAAACGGCCCGCCCAGGATGATCAGCGCTGGGAACAACAGCAATATGAAGCCGCGCCGGGCGGCTATGGCTTTAACACTTCGGTTTGCCAATCTTCTTCAATCCGCGTCAGCCAATCGGCCTGCAACTCCGGCAGCGCATTTGCCGCTAGCTCCTCGGCGGTCAGGGTCGCTACGCCCTGGGGTATCGCCGCCAAAAGCTCGCGATCCGACTCCGGCAGTGACTCAACCGCCATCACCGGCAGATCACCCCAGACTTCAGGTTTGGCTTTCTCGATTTGAGCCTGCGGCGACTGCAAGAAGTTCGCAACGACCATCGCAGCAGCCTTGTTGGTGGCATTAAACGGAATAGCCACATAATGCGTGTTGGCGATAGTTCCCGCATCAAAGAGATACGTGCGCACGCTGTCGGGGAAGACACCGCGGGCGATCGCGCCACTGGCAAAAGCCGGATTGTAGCTCATCGTAAAATCCGCTTCGCCGTTGGCAAAGAGTTGATTGAGCTGATCGATCGTCTGTGGATAGGTCTCACCCTCGCGCCAGAGATACGGCTCCAGTTGGTTGAAATACTCCCAGGCGGCGCCGGCATTGTCGGCATAGACCGTTTCATCAAACGGGCCGATCAGTCGCTCATAGCCGCTCGACACCTCATAGAAGCCGTGCCGCACAAACACGCTCCCGGTAAAATCAGGTGGCGCAGGATAGGTAAACCGGCCCGGATGCGTCTGGGTCCACTCCAACAAATCGGCGAAAGACTTCGGTGGATCGGCGACCCGCGCGCTGTCGTAAATCATCACAAACTGAGCGCGTCCCCACGGCGCTTCATAGGCATCGACCGGATAGCCAAAATCATTCGCAATCGACGGCTCGGCCCAGGGCACATACTGCGCGTTGGGAAGATTTTCGGCCCAGGGGCCGTACAACAACTCGCCCTGGCGCATCGTGCGGAAATTCTCGCCGTTGATCCAGATTAGATCAATGGTCCCATCGCTTAGCTTGCCTTCAGTCTTCTCGCCCAACAGCTTGTTGACTGTCTCCACAATATCGTTTACCGGCGTCTGGCGCAGGGTAATGCCATATTGCGCCAGAACCTGCGGCGCGACATATTCATTAACATACCGGTTGATGTTATCGTCGCCGCCCCACATAAAGAAGTTGACCGTCACGCCGCGTGCGCTACTCTCAACCTCAGGCCAGGAAAGACGCGCGGGATCTTCCGCTGCGCTCACATCAGCCGCCGCCGCGGTCGGCGCCAACTCGGACGGTGACTGAACACTGCAGGCCGCCAGAGCCAACATCAGTCCTATGTACGGAATCCACCGCAACCAGAGTTTGTCCATCATCTCCTCGTCCTCGTAGACTCTCACTCGACTGCTGAGTACATCCGCAACACCGTCGGCGCCTTCCTGCCAGGAGCCTGACCGAAAAAGACACCCTGAAGCACATCGCTGGATCCCCGCTTACGCGGGCTCTTCGCAGCAGATGATACCACAGTCCTGACGCCACGCGCGTGACCGACAGCCAACTGATCCAGTAAATGCACTCTAACCAGGCGTCAATGCTTGACACGCCTGGATCGGCGTTCTATAATCTTGATTGACCAATCAATCAACGAAAGGTGTATGCCAGTGCCGCCACGCGATACCCAGGACTACGAGCAGCGCCGTCAGCAAATCATTGATGGCGCACTAAAGACCTTCGCTCGCAAGGGCTTCGAAAAAGCGACGAACAAAGACATCGCCGAAGCCGCCGGAATCGGCTCGCCGGGGCTTATCTATCACTACTTCAAAGACAAAGCCGATCTCTTCCAGCAAGTGGTCAAGCAACGCGTGCCGGTACTCCGCCTGCTGATGCATCCCGAACCGCTGATGGATCTCCCACCACGTGAAGGGTTGTTAATCATCGGGCGCGGGTATCTCCAGGCGCTTGCGCAGCCCTCGAACGTGGCGCTGTTCCGGCTGCTAATCGGCGAAGCAATGCGCAAACCCCACATCGCCGACATGATTAACCAGATCATTCCGGGGCGCGCTTTCGCCGCGCTATCAGCCTACCTGGCCCGCCAGATGGATGCGGGGCGGTTGCGGCGGATCGATCCCGGCATCGCGACGCGCTCCTTTCTGGGGCCGTTGATGCTCTACATCCTGAGTCGCGAGATCTTCCCCCAGCCCGATCGCGACACACTCGATCCCGAAACGATGGTCGCAGCAGCCATCGACATATTTCTCAATGGAATGGAAATCGACGCCAGCGCCTCCTAAATGTCAGGGTTGCCATCTGTGCTACACCCCATCCGCCACGCCAGCCCGGTATACCGCTGTTGCACGCGCTCATTTGCCACGGCGGCCTCAATCGCGCGCCGATCGCCAACCAGCGCCGCCAATTCGCGCGCCCGCGTCACCGCTGTGTAGAGCAAGTTGCGTTGCAGCAGCATATAGTGTTGCATCAGCAGCGGCGTCACAACCGCCCGATACTCGCCGCCCTGACTTTTGTGAACGCTCAGCGCGTAGGCCAGCGCCAATTCGTCGAGCAGACTGAAGTCGTAGACCACCAGCCGATCATCGTCGAAGCGCACGCTCAATGTCTGTTCAACCGCATCGATCGCCGCTACCTCGCCGATGTCGCCATTGTAGACATCGAGATCGTAGTTGTTGCGCATCTGGATGACGCGGTCGCCGAGGCGAAACGTCGTCGAGCCAAAGACACGCTCGGCCTTGCCCGGCGCGGCGGGGTTGAGCGCCGCCTGAAGCAGTTGGTTGAGGCTTGCCACGCCGGCCGCGCCGCGATGCACCGGCGTGAGCACTTGAATGTCACGACGCGGATTGAAGCCGAAACGGCGCGGAATGCGCTCGACCACCAGGTCAACGACCAGTTCGGCGCAACGCTCAGGCTCGGCGGCGGCGAAGAAGAAGAAGTCGTCCAGACCTTTGTAGTGCGGCGGCTCGCCCCGATTGATCCGCTGGGCGTTCAACGCAATGCCGCTACCCGCCGCCTGACGAAAGATCGCGTCGAGATGCACGCGCGGCACATCGGGGCAGGCGAGCAGATCGCGCAACACGCGCCCCGGGCCAACGCTTGGCAGTTGATCGACATCGCCAACCAGCAACACGTGTGCAGTCGTCGGCGTCGCTTTGAGCAGGTGATTCGCCAGCAACACATCGAGCATGCTCGCCTCGTCCACGATCAGCATATCGCATTCCAGCAGCATATCGGCGTTACGCTTGAAACTGGTCTCGCCGCGCGGCGAATATTCCAACAATCGATGGATCGTCTTCGCCTCTACGCCGGCCGCCTCGGCCAGGCGCTTGGCGGCCCGACCGGTAGGAGCGGCCAGCATAGCGCGGTAGCCGCGCGCACGCAGCAACGTCATCAGCGTGCGCAGCGTGGTGGTTTTGCCCGTTCCCGGCCCGCCGGTCAAGATGCTCACGGACGAGGTCAGCGCCATTTGCACCGCCGCTTGCTGGCGTTCGGTCAACGCAATGGCATGTCGGTCGGCCAGGTATGCAAACACGCGCGGCCAGTTCGCCGCCCGATAGAACGCAGCCATCGCCGACGGCGCGTGCGTCAGTCGCCGGATCGCTGCGGCGACGCCCCGCTCGGCGTGGGCCAGCGGCGCGAGATAAACGGCATCGGTTGGCGCGGTGTCAGACCGATCGATCTCCACACGCTCGATATTAGTTGTGATCGCCGGGTCGCCCAGCGCCACAGTCGCCTGGTACAGAGAGACTTCCAGTAACGCAGCGGCGCGGGTGATCAGCTCGTCGGCGGGCAAGTAGCAATGCCCATCGTCGGTCGCCTGGCTCAACGCATACCGCAGCCCGGCGCCGATTCGCCGCGGATCATCGGCGACGACGCCCATCCCGCGTGCAATCGCGTCGGCGGTGAGAAAACCGATGCCGTAGACCTCGTCGGCCAGGCGATACGGCTGCCCGCGAACCACCTCCAGCGCCGCGTCGCCATAGTGCTTGTAGATACGCACCGCCAGACCCGGCGACAGGCCCAGATCTTGCAGCACAAGCATCACTTCCTTGATATGCTGCTGCTCGCGCCACGCCTGCTTGATCACCTCGACCCGCTTGCGCCCCAAACCTGGCACCTCGGTCAGGCGATCGGGCGTTCGCTCGATCACGTCCAGCGTGTATTTGCCGAACGTCTCGGTGATGCGCTTCGCCGTCACAGGGCCGATGCCTTTAATCAGGCCACTGCCGAGATAGCGGCGCATCCCATCGACCGTGGCCGGCATCAGGGCACGAAAAGCGGAGACCTCGAACTGCCGCCCGTGCTCGCGATGATCGACCCACTCGCCCTCCAGTTCCAGCGTCTCGCCAACGCGTATGCCAAGCAGCCGCCCGACCGCCGTCACGACATAGGATTTGCCGCGCGGCGTCAGGCGAACGACGGTATAGCCGTCAAGCTCGCTTTGAAAGGTGATTCGTTCGATTGTGCCTTCAAGTGTGGGCATAGGAGCGCCGGAGCAGTATCGCGATGAACGCAGCGCCGCCTTATATCGGATCGCGGACATCAGTAAGAGGATATTCCGACCAGCGGCGAACAGATGCGGCTACAGTATAGCATAGCCGCACGGGGGCGGCGGAGCAACTTGACGTTGTCGCTCACCTGTGGCTATCATGCCGTCTGCTTTTCGCGAATGATCGGCGCTCAGCAACCAGGATCGCTTCTTATAGAAAAGACAATGCTATGTGGTTGATTGTCGGCCTGGGCAATCCGGGCGAAAAATATGCCAACACCCGCCATAACATCGGGTTTCACTGCCTCAAGCACCTCGCCAACCAACATAATCTGACGTTTGATGGCAAACGAGCAAATGCCCGCATCGCCGAAGGGCACATCGCCGGGCAGCGTGTGGCTCTCGCCAAACCCCAGACGTTTATGAATCTGAGCGGGCAAGCGGTGTCCGGATTACACGCCTGGTATAAGCTCGACCCGGCGACCGATCTACTGGTGATCTACGATGATATGGATCTGCCCTTCGGCAGGCTGCGCATCCGCCAGCGCGGCAGCGCCGGAACGCACAACGGTATGAAATCTATCGTCGGGCAACTTGGCACGCAGGAATTTGCGCGCCTGCGCGTCGGCGTCGATCAACCGCCGCAGGGTTGGGATGCCGTACGCTATGTGCTGGGCCGATTCACGAAAGAGGAAGAAGAGCAGTTGCCAAACATCTACGCCAATGTCGCCGATGCTGTGGAACTCATTCTGCGTGAGGGGGTGAGGGCGGCGATGAATCGGTATAACGGGTAAAGATCTGTTTGGTTGGACAAATTCTGGAGTGTGGAACCCTCGCTTCCGCTCGTAACGGGGCTTACAACGCCGGTCCGCGCCATTCCGGCATCATCACAAGTTGCACCGCCAGACCCGCCGCCAGGATCACACGTTCGGCGCCGGGCATGCCAACGATTTGCACGCCGACCGGCAGCCCGGCGCCCGACCAACCGACGGGAACCGTGAGGCCCGGCAGTCCTGTCAGATTCACCCACACCTGATACGACAACGCAATCAACAACGCGCGTTTCGTCCATCCATGACGCGGCGCGGTGGTCGGAAAGATCGGACAGACCGCCACACCATCGTCGCCGATCAGGTCGTGGAGTTGCGATCGCAAGTTCTCCCGCCAGCGAACGCCATCGATGCCGATCGCGTTCGCCAGCAGCGAACCGTAGTGCGACGCCAGCCAGTACAACAACGCGCCGCCGGCAACGCGGGTCTCGCCGCGTAGCATACACGCCAGCTCGCCGAGCGGCGACCACACCGCGCCATTCCCAAAGCTTTTGCCGATAGCATGGCGCGCAGCAGCATCGTTATAGGCCGACCAACCCGCGACCGCAAGACGGCGGGCGGAGGGTGCGCGTTCCACGGGGATCATGCCATCTTGACGCAACACCGCGACTGCAGCACGCACACCGCCGCGCACCGCGCCGCTGCTCGGTATCAGGCCATCGTCAAACCAGTACGCCACCCGCCGGCCTTGCAGCGCGTCGCTGTCAAGCGGTTGCGGCTCAACGCCGCGCAGAACATCGAAAGCGAGGGCGACATCCTCCACGCGCCGCGCCATTGGTCCCACAGCCTCCAGATCGGCCAGCCGTCCGGTCGCAAACGGCCAGTGACCATCCTCAGGCAACACAGCGCTGGTCGGACGCAGACCAACGATGCCGGTGAACGACGACGGCATTCGGATGCTGCCGGCGATATCCGAGCCAAGACCCAGCGGCGAACCGCCCGCCGCGATGATCGCCGCCTCGCCGCCGGTTGAACCACCGACGCTGCGTTCGATCTCCCAGGGATTATTCGTCCGCCCAAACAGCAAATTATCGGTTTCTTGATCCCAGCAGCTATCGGGCGTGTTGGTCTTGCCCAGCGGGATAGCCCCGGCATCGCGCAGCCGCGCCACCACGATCGCGTCGCGGTCGGGGATGTGATCCGAGCGCGCCGTTAGCCCGGCGGTGGAACGCACGCCGGCGACATCAAGACTGTCTTTGACGGTGAATGGCACGCCATGCAGCGGCCCGACCGTCGCCGAACTCGCCGTCGCTTCAGCGTGGCGTGCCGCCGTGCGCGCAGACTCGAACATCGATGCAACAACGGCGTTCAGAGCAGGATTGACCGCTTCGATACGCGCGATATGCGCCTCGATAACCTCGACTGGCGAGAGATCGCCCATACGTATCCGCCGAGCCAATTCGGCGGCTGACAGCGTCTTGATCGACGGCATAGCTCCTCTAGACACGACGAGCAGGATGCAACGATTGACAGATTACGAGTAGAGCGCCGCAATAACCAGCGGCGTAAGCAGGCCCTCAACCAACGATCCTGCCAGGATCATTGGAAGCAGCACGAACAGCCAGATTTTGGTGAAATTCGCCAGCGCCCAGAGGACATTCTGGCCGGCGCTAAATCCCTTCGGCGGAGCCAGCAACGCCGCACCGATGCGCAGACCGATCGCCGCACTGAGAATGAATGCCGGCAGCTCGATGATGCCATGCGGAAAGACGTAGGCCAGAATGAATTGTAGCGGACTATCTGCGCCCAAAGTCAGCCAGCTTCCGCCCTGATCCGCGAGGGCGCTGGACACAAAGCCGATCTGCGCGAAGGCTACAGCCGGCACCAGGAACGCGAATATGCCGAAACTAATCGCCGAGAAGACATTGGAAAGGATCGAGACGCGCAGGTTGTTGGCGAAAATCGCCAGCGCCAGCAGCGGCGATGGCGGCGGAGCGGCGCCGACCTGAGCCAGATAAGCGTCGAACGCGCCGACATCATAATTGCTGCCCACATAGCCGCCGCTTAACATGCCGCTGATTGCCGCCAGCAATGCAACAGCGATCGGCAGCCGCAATTCATACAATAAGCGCGGAAGCTCCTGGCGGTAGAAACGCAGCGCCGACAACGGCAGACCTTGATAGAAATCGGGCGTAACCCCTGCCGGCTGATATTCATAGAAGAACAGCCGAAACGTATCTGTAATTCGCCGGAAGCTCAACTGCTCATGCTCGCGCGAGAGGATCTCCTCGCGATTAAACGCCGCCAGGCCCGCGCGGATGAGCGCCAGCGCGATGACGGCGAGCGCAGCGACAAGAAACCAGAGTACATCCCAACGCCGGGCGATGAATAACAGCGCCTGCAACTGAAGGATAATAGCCGAGGGGATAAGCACAAAGCTGGCCAACAATGTCGCCGCACGCACGCTGCCGGTGTGGCTGGAGATCACCACCGCCCCGGAGACCATCACCAGCGTGATCATCATAATCATCACCAGGATCTGAACCAGATGCAAAGGCGTCATCGCAATGGCATACAGATCGGGGAAGAACGTGGCAATGCCAAACAGAAACGCCAGCATCGCGATGATGCTAGAAACCAATGGGATAACCAGGGCTGAGAAAAGCTTACTTATGTAAAGCTGTCTGTCGGTAATCGGCATTGACAGCAGCGCCTCCAGGCTATTGCGCTCACGTTCGCCGACGAACGACTCCAGCGCGGTGATCAGCGAAAAGCTGGCGGGAACAAAGCCGACCAGCAGTGCTGCAAACGGAACAAGCAAACCGATTTGCGATGCACCGCCCAGAAAGCCAATCGCAAAGTTTACGCCCCCCACCAGCGCTGCCGGAAGCACGCATGTCAAAATGAATACTGGGATCAGCACCCGCCAGTCGGTCAACGTCTCGACCAATTCGCGGCGAGCGATGACCACAATCGGCGGCGAGCGCCGCGACGACGGACTCACCGCCGAAGGCCGGGCGCCGGGCGCGCCCCGTTGATGTTCGCGCGAGAGGATCTCCTCACGATTGAAGGTTGCCAGACCGGCACGCACTAGCAAGCCGGATAGTACGGCCAGACCCGCGCCGACCAGCCAGAGCGATTCCCACCGCTGGTTGATGATCAACACTGCTTCAAGCTGCACCACCCCGGCCATCGGCAATAACACCATGCTGGACATCAGATTGGCGGCGCGAATGCTGCTGATGTGACTGGAAATCACCACCGCCCCGGCAACCATCGTCAGCGCCATTAATCCAACCAGCGCGAAGAGCAGCAACAGGCGCGGCAGCGTGATCGCGGCAAAATACAGATCCGGCGTAAACACATACAGCATGAAGGTGAATACCAACATCGCCGAGAAGCTGGAAATCAGCGGGATGACGAGCGAGGAATAGAGTTTGCTGATGTATAGATCGCGATCATCGATCGGCATCGACAGCAGCGCCTCCAGGCTGTTACGCTCACGCTCGCCGACGAACGACTCCAGCGCGGTGATGAGCGAAAAGCTCGCCGGCACAAACCCAACCAGCAGCGCCGCGAACGGCGTCAGCCGCCCGGCTAACTCGGCATCATCAACATAATTGACAACCACCCGCGACGCGCCGACCAGCAGTTGGGGCAAAATGAATGTAAGCAACGCGATCGGCAGCACAATGCGCCAGTCACTCAATGTATCTCGCACCTCGCGCCGCATAATCGTTGCAATAGCGCTTGTTTTCATTGTTTGCATTCTAAGCTACACCCTCCGCTTCACGCCGCGCGCCGCTTGTTGACGCCGCCGCACGCGCATGGTGCTCGCTGTCGAGCGCTTCCTGCTCGGCGACAATGCGCAAATACACATCCTCCAGACTGCGCTGCACCTCGGTGATGGCTACGACCGGCAGATGATGATCAAGAAGTCGGCGGACAATGCGCGGATTGACGAGGTGCGGCTCTGCGCAACGGTAGCGTGACACCGTCGCATCAACATACTCGACGTGCGCCAGGCCATCGAGCAGGGGAACGACTGCGGCTGCCTGATGCGACGGCGCGACACGCACCTCCCAGACCGGATCGCCCAACAACTGGCGGGTGAGCTGCTCCAACGCGCCCTCGGCGATGATCCGGCCGCCGCAGATGATAGCGATCCGATCGGCCAGCGCCTCGGCCTCGGCCAGGTTATGGGTCGTTAGCAGAATCGAACGCTCGGTAGCGCGCAACTCGCCGATGGCGTCACGCACTACGCGGGCGCTCTGCGGATCCATCGCTGTCGTCGGCTCGTCGAGGAATAACACTGGCGGGTCGTGAATGAGCGCACGAACCAGCGCGATCTTCTGGCGCATACCTTTGGAATAGCTGTCGAGGCGTTTATCGCGCGCTTCCCACAGGTCAAATTGCTTGAGCAACTTCTCGACGCGCATGCGTGCATCGACCGGATGCATATGCTGCAACGCACCGAAAAAATCGAGATATTCAACGGCGCGCATACGGCTATACAACCCCGGGTACTCGGTCAGCAAGCCGATGTTGCTGCGTGCTGCCTGAGCATCACGCACCACGTCGTAGCCGTTGACGCGCGCCCAACCGCTGGTTGGTTTAAGAATTGCGCCGAGCATTCGCACCGTTGTGGTTTTGCCGGCGCCATTAGGGCCAAGCAGCGCAAGCAGCTCGCCGGGACGAATAGTTAAAGTTAAATCGCGTACGGCCTGAAACGCGCCGAATCGTTTACACAGTTCATGGGCTTCGATCATACTCGTTCCTCTTATTGATAGCTGGAATTGAGCGTCTTTCTGCGAAACAGACGACCAATCCGTATGTATTGCACCAGGAAATCTGGACGAGACATTTGTATTGCTGTAAAGCAGTATAGCAGCAACCGTTCGCTTATGCCTTACCAGTGTTGCGGCCAATTAGTCCTATCTCGCAACGGGACGGCGCGCCCTTTGTCAACACCTACGCCTTATGCTAGAATATGCCGCCTGGAGAACAATGCATTGATCGCTTCAGGTTGCTTTACAGCGGCTTCCGCACAAAGTTCTGCTATGCGGAATCCGCGCTCTGGAATGATTTCACGACGTCTGCTGCTTGGCGCGACAATTGTTTGTTTGTTGGTAGGAGTATGGGGCTTGACAATCTTTGTTCAGCAGCGCATTGAACGCTGCGCATACGTCCCCCTCCTGGCCGACAACCTGCTCCCCAACGCCGATCTGGCAACGCCTGGCGCTGTCCCTGACATACCCCACGGCTGGGTCGCCGGCGCACCGGGCGTCCGGCTCGGCGATTTTGCTGTGGATGGCGACGGACGCGCCCTACAGTTGATCGGCATTGCCAACTATGTGCAAACACCGCCGATCTCCGTTGAGACAGGACGAAGCTACTGCTTCGATGGTCTCGCGATTACCGATGCGGCGAATCGCGGCTCGGCGACACGCTTGCAGGTAACATTCCACTGGTATAACGCTGCCAAACACGAGATTGCCGTTAACGCCACGACCTGGCAACCGGCCACGCTCTGGCAGCCCAACAACCCGCCGGAACGCTGGTCGTCGATTTCTGCCGCATTTCAGGCTCCGCCGAAAGCCACAGAGTTGCTCATTCGCATCCATCCCGCATCCGACGATCGCGTCTACCTCGATGCAATGCACGTCCGGGCCGGCGGGCAGCCGCCCGTTACGAACTCCGAGCACGTCGTCGATTCTGACGCAACACAGCCTAGCCTCGCACCCTGGCCCAACGGCAAACGCGCCGCCGTCGCCTTTACCTTCGATTGGGAAACGACGATGAGCGGATTGATACACTCGCGCTCGGTCGACGACCCGAATTTTACCAAGGATCCGGTGCAACGCGGCTTGCGTATGCGCGAAGGCATTACTACAACTCTGGCACTCTTTCAACCGTACAACATTCGCGCAACCTATTATGCTACCGGCTACAACTTTCTCATGGGCAATACAGCGCGCACGCAATATATGGATAACCCGACCTACGCCTGGGCCAGCACCGAGAATCGCTGGACCTCTGACCGCTGGCAAACCACGCCCTGGTTCGCCGATGACCCTTACGGCACAGTTGCAAGTCACCCGGCCTGGTATTTTGGCGATCTGACGCCGCTGCTTCAGCGCACCAACCAGGACATTCAGAGCCATACGTTTAGCCACTTTTACGGCGGCTTCGTCAACGCACACGATTGGCAAGCCGACTTCGCCGCCTGGAAGCAAGTCGCCGCCGAACGCAGCGTCCCGCCCGCGCGCTCGCTGGCTTTTCCGTGGAGCGGCAGCGGCGGGATGAGCGACGCCAGTTGGGATATGCTCGAAAGCGCCGGAATCACTTCCGTCACCCGCCTGAGCGATCAGTCGCAGTACAACCTGTTTCCGCGCGATGCGAGCGGACTGATCGCCGATCCGCGCTGCCGCCCGCTGCCCGGTCACGAACGCATCCTGGCCTGTCCCGACTTCTACCTCACGCCGCAGACCGCCGAACAGGCAATCGCCCAGATCGACGCCGCCCGCGCGGTTGGCGGGATGATCGACTTGTGGGCGCACACCGAGGAAGTGACATCGCCGGAGCAGATCGAGGCATGGCAGCGTGTGATTGATTATGTCGCCGGTCAGCCCGATGTCTGGATCGCGCCGTTGAGCGAGATTGCCGATTGGCAGCAGGCGCTCGAACACGCGCATATCACGATCATCGAACCGACGGCCGACGCTAACCCGCTAGCCTTCCGCGTGACGAATAATGGTCAACGTGATCTGAACCGGCTGGCGCTGACGCTGCCTTTCTTGCCCACCCGTTTGACCGTCGATGGCGACGAGCGCGGCGCGGCGTTAAGCGACCCGCCGACGCTTATCGTTGATCTGCGCGCTGGGCAAACGATGGAGGTGGAACTATGGCCGAAACTCTAGGCCAGAACGCGCCAACCATCAACCAACAGACGCGAGGCTGGGTCGGCGCATTGATCAGCCAGCGGGCAGGGCTGCGGATCTACCAATGGTTATGGATCGTGCTCTGCACGATCGGCGCGCTGGCGGCTGCCGCGCCGCGCATCCTTTCACAACCTGTCATCTACATGAGTAGCGCCGCCGTCCAGATCGACATCGGCGGACGCTATCACGAACTCTACACCGACGGCAAACCCGACGCCGATTTTATCGCGGTTCAGCACATCACTTTTGAGCTTCTGCGCGTGCAATATCCCGAACTCGGATCACCAACGCTCCATGTGCGCTTTGAACCGCATTCCAACGGCAGCATCGATGTCATCGCCGTCGGCTCCAGCGCCATCGAAGCTCAGATGCTCGCAGACAGCGCCGCCGAAGAACTGGCCCGCAGCGTTCGCGCCGCCGGCGGGCGCGAGATTTTGCGCAACCTGCTCGGCTGGGAATTGGCAGCCGCGCTGCGCGGCGATGCACCGGAAACCCCGTTCCAGAGCTTTCTGCGCGAGATCATTCGTACCGGCGTTTTCTCGCTCAACCGACCCATCGAACCGGTGTCGCAGCACATCACTGCCGATGAACTCGCCGCGCCGGAACTGAGCGACCTGACGCGCGCGCTCGAAGTAGGTGAAGTCCAGACGCGCATCTATACGCTGCCTGCGCTGGGATTGCAACTCGCCACGGCGGAGGGTGCGGTCGCCGAACAAATCACCCGCGATCAGCAACGGCTCACCGACGGATTGCAAGCCATTCGCGACGCGCTGAATTACCTTTACGTCAACCACGACGCGCGGTTCGATCCAACCGTTCCCTCGGATGCATTCCGAAGCGCGCCGGCCTTCCTGCCAGCCGCGCCGGAGAATCGCATGATCCCCTGGCTGCTCGGATTAACCGTTCTGTTCGGATTACTCTTTGGTCTGCTTGGCGTCATCGTTGATCGCTCGGCCGGCGTTATGTCCAAGGCGCGTGAATTATGGTTCTACCGCGAACTTATCCGCAACCTGGTGCTGCGCGATCTTCGCGTGCGCTACAAAGGCAGCGCGCTCGGCTATCTCTGGACGCAACTGGCGCCGCTGCTGCTGATGCTAGTTTTCTGGTTTGTGTTCAGCGTGTTTTTCCAATCCGGCATCGCCATGTTCGCTGTATTCCTAATCGTCGGCCTGCTGGTCTGGAACTATTGCGCCGAGTCGGTGAGCGGCGGGACGCGCAGCATCATCGACAACTCAAACCTGATCAAGAAGGTCTTCTTTCCACGAGAAGTATTGCCGCTGGTAAACGTTTTCTCAGGACTGCTCAACTACATTTTGTCGCTGCCAACGATGCTGCTGGTGATGGCGGTTGTGCAACTGCTCTACTCGCCGTTGCAGGGATCGTTGAATTTCTCGTGGACGATGGCATATTTGCCGATCCTGCTGATCATCCAGACGATCTTTCTCGCCGGCGTTACGCTGTTTACAAGTTCGCTCGCCGTGTTCTTTCGCGACGCCGTCCACCTGATCGGGATCATCATTCAGTTCTGGTTTTTCCTAACCCCGGTGCTATATTCGCTGGACGCAATTGATGCAACCATCGCCCGCATCATCCGCTGGGTCAACCCGATGGCGTCGCTGGTCGATTTCTACCGCGAGATCTTGTATGGCAACACCGTCGCCGATGGCTTGATTCCTACGCCCGGACTGCCCGCGCTCACCAGCGTGCTGCGCGTATTGATTACGTCGATCATCGTTTTGGCACTTGGCTACTGGTTCTTCCAGCGCAATAGCGGGCGGTTCGGCGAGGAGATTTAAGCTGCCGGCAAATCAAAGATCACTGCTAGCGCGACGCGCAACGAGCGGATGGAAAGACGTTGCGCCAAACGGAAACCGCACCACAGGTATGACAATCATTGAATTCGCCAACGTATCCAAACGTTTCATCTTGCACCTGAACCGACCGCGTTCGTTCCGCGATCGGCTGACCGGGATATTCAGTTCAAACACCCACGGCGAGGAGTTCTGGGCGCTGCGCGATGTCAGCTTTAAGATTGAGAAAGGGCAAAGCCTGGGGCTGATCGGACACAACGGCGCCGGCAAAAGCACAGCGCTCAAGCTGATGACGCGTATTTTAGAGCCGACGAGCGGGCAGGTGCGAATGCGCGGGCGTGTGGCGGCGCTGCTTGAGTTGGGCAGCGGCTTCCACCCCGACTTGAGCGGGCGCGAGAACGTATTTCTCTACGGTTCGTTGATGGGCTTCAGCCGCCGCGATATGCTGGCCCGCCTCGACGAAATCGTCGATTTCGCCGACATCGGCGAATTCATCGACACCGAGATCAAACACTATTCATCGGGAATGTACACACGCCTGGCGTTTGCCGTCGCCACAGCCGTTGATCCCGAAATCCTGATCACCGACGAGGTGCTGGCCGTCGGCGATGAGGCATTTCAGCGCAAATGCATGGAGCGGATCTACAGCTTTCGCCAGGCCGGCAAAACAATCATCTTCGTTTCACACGCATTGGAGATCGTGCGCTCACTCTGCGATCACGCAGTCTGGCTCGATCGCGGCGAGGCGCGGTGCGTCGGAACCGCCGACGAGGTCATTGACTCCTATCTCCAGGAAACAAACCGGCGCGAAGCCAGGGAGCGCCAACGCCACACCACAGCGCAAAGCTGGGAAGACGCCGACGCCGAGCAGAGCAAGCGCTGGGGAACGCGCGAGATTGAGATCAAGCATATCGAGCTGCTCGGTCCAAAAGGAACGCCCCAGGATCTGTATTACACGGGCGAGCCTTTGACCATTCGCTATCATTACCGGGCGAATATCCCAATCAACGACCCTCAATTTGGGCTAGCCATCTATCACGGCTCCGGCGTACATGTTACCGGCCCGAACAATCGCTTTTCCGGCTATCCCATCGCATCGGTACACGGAAGCGGGATCGTTGATTACACCATTCCCAACTTACCGCTCCTCCCCGGTATGTACTACTTGACGGTCGCCGTTCATGACGCGAATGGTCTCGTCACGTTCGACCATCATGAGCGTGCATACAGATTTACCGTGCGCTCGCACTCGCTCAAGACCAGTTACGGCCTGATCGAACTCCCGGCGCGCTGGGTTCACGCAGCCACAGATGGGTAACGCGGAAACGCCTATGCCACCACGCATTTTGCTTGTCAGCACAGATCGCGTCGGCGCATCGATGGCCGGCCCAGGCATTCGAGCCTGGGAGCTCGCCCGATCGTTGTCACGCGTTGGCGCCGTCACGCTGGCTGTACCGGATTCCAGCGACATGCAGACGAACGACATGCGCCTGATTACCTACGGCTCCGACCGACCACGCGCCCTCGCCGAAGCATTAACACGCGCCGATGTGGTCATCGGTCAAGGCTTTGTGTTTGAGTCCCATCCCGGACTCCTGACCACCGATCTGCCGCTGGCAATCGATCTCTACGATCCACTGATCCTTGAAAGCCTCGATCTCTATGCCAACGAAGATCTAGCAACAGCCCAGGCCCAACATACGCGCTATCAGGCCTTGACCGAGGCGCTGCTGCGGCGCGGCGACTTTTTCTTCTGCGCGACCGAAACACAACGCGACTACTGGCTTGGCGCACTCACCGCAACAGGTCGCATCACGCCTGAGCTGGCGCGCCAGGCCGACCGCGATTTGCGCTCGCTGATCGATTGCGTTCCCTCCGGCCTGACAGAACAGCCGCCGGAGGCCATAACGCCCGTGTTGCGCGGCGTACATCCCGCCATCGCCGACGACGACTTCGTCTTGCTCTGGGCCGGCGGCCTGTGGGACTGGTTCGATCCCGACGTCATCGTTCGCGCAATGGCGGCATTGCACAACGAGTATCCACATCTGCGGCTATGCTTCTTCGCCGGCCCGCGTCCCAATCCACGCGGCGATCCATTTCGCACGCGCGTCTATGATCGCGTTCGCGCGCTGGCTGCCGAGCTTGGCATACTCGACACGGCGGTCATCTTCCTCGACGAATGGATCGCCTATAATAAGCGCGGCGCATACCTATACGAGGCCGATGTCGGCGTATCAGCGCACCGGCCCGGCATCGAAACGCGCTTTGCATTTCGCACACGGCTGCTCGATTACCTGTGGGCACGGCTGCCGGTTGTATGCACCGCCGGTGACAGTCTCGGCGAGACCATCGCGCAAAACGGCGTGGGCGCGCTCGTTCCGGCTGGCGATGTCGAGGGTTGGATCGCAGCGCTCCGTCGGATGATCGACCAGCCGGATCTGCGCGCCGATTGTCGTTCCGCCGCCGATGCATTGGCCCGGCGCTACATCTGGTCGCGCGTTGCGGAGCCGCTGGCGGCATTCTGTCAACATCCACGCCGCACAGCGCCGCGCAAAACGGCGCCGGCAGCAACCGAGCGCATAGCCGAATTGGAGCGCGCATTAGAGGAGCGACTACGTTATACACGACACGTGGAAGCGCAATACCAGGCCGCCATCGCCCAGAATCGAACGTTCATCGGCAAATTCTTTTCTATCGCGCAGCGCCTGTTGCATGCCAGGAACCAACGCCCACAAAACGACGCTTCGGGCGATGACCGCAATAAACGCGCCCAAGGCAACCAGCCGCAAGAAGGTGAAACATCGTGACCGAGCCATCGACAACGCCATCGAACCAGCCACACCTGCTGATCATTAGTCACGATGTGATCGGCGCGCGTATGGCCGGGCCGGGGATTCGCTACTGGGAACTGGCTCACGTCATCGCCGCGCACCAGCCCGTGACGCTGATCGCCCCACAACCGATTGATCGCGCATCGCCGACAGTGGAAACCGGCAACTACGCCTGGGGTGACGCCGAATCGCTTGCGCGATGGGTGCAGGACGCCGATGTCGTGCTGGCGAACGGCTTTGTGCTGCCAGCGCATCCGGAACTGACCGCCATGACTCAGCCGTTGGCAATCGATCTATACGACCCGACTCTGCTGGAGAATCTGGAACTCGTGCGCACCGAACCGCCGGAACGACGCAGCGTGCAGAGCCAGCACGACATTGCCGCGCTCAAAGCGCAGTTGACCGCCGGCGACTTCTTCCTCTGCGCAACCGAGCGCCAGCGGGATCTGTATCTCGGCGCGTTGATGGCTGTGGGACGTATCACGCCCGACGCCGTCGAGCACGATCCGTTGCTGCGCAACTTGATTGACATTTTGCCGTTTGGTCTCCCTGCCGAACCGCCGGTCAAGCGCGCACCGGCGCTCCGCAGCGTGGTTCCCGGCATCAGCGCCGACGACAGGCTCATTCTGTGGACCGGCGGTCTGTGGGATTGGATGGATCCGCTGACGCTGATTCGGGCGCTGCCCCACATCGTCGCTCAGCATCCAGATGTGCGGCTCGTTTTTTTATCCGGCCAACATCCTGGATCGATCCACCCGATGCACGCTCCCAACGAGGCCCGCGCGTTGGCCGAATCGTTCGGACTGATCGATAAGCACATTTTTTTCTATGACGACTGGATCCCATACGCGCAACGCGCCGACTTCCTGCTCGAAGCCGACATCGCCGTCTCGCTGCACCGGAATCACCTCGAAACGGCATATGCCGCGATTCGCTCGCGGTTTCTTGATCATCTCTGGACCGGCTTGCCCAGTGTGGTAAGCGATGGCGATGCAGCATCGAGCCTGGTGCGTGAATATAGACTGGGGCAGGTTGTCCCTTCTGGGGACGTAGAACGCACTGCCGAGGCGCTGGACGCGTTGCTGCGCGATCCTGACAAACGACACGCATGCGCCGCGCGTGCGCGCGAACTCGCAGCCCGTTATATCTGGGAGCGCGTCGCCGAACCGCTGATTGCCTTCAGTTTGCAACCTCGAACTACACGACCGCAAACCATCGCCTCAACCGCATCGCCAACGCCAACGCCGCCAGCCACACCGCTAACGCCAACGCCAGCCGCACCGACGCTGGACGATTTCATTCGTGAAACGCAGCAAACCACCCAGGCGTATGATGCATCACGCAACGCAATACTTCAAACGCTGGAGCCGCAACGCCAGATCCACGAACCGAGCTTGCCCGGCGGAATAATCGGGCGGCTGCGCAATCTGCTGATCCGTCAATTGGTGCGCCCTTTCGTCGCGCCATTGATCGAGCGTCAGAATGCCTACAACGCCGCTGTGACGCGCGGTCTGAACGCGCTGGCAGAAAACAGCGACATTCGCCGCGCCGAAACCTATACGCTCGTGAATAGCCTCAGCGGCTACCTTGCCGCGCAAGCAGCGCTGATCGGCCCGATTCACACGCGGCTTGACGATATCGAGCGTCGCCTCGCGCATTTGGATGAACAACTGCGCGACGCCTATGACGCCGACACGTCGCTCGCCGAACGCATCGCCGATATGGCTGCTTCCGCTGAGCGCAAGGAGGACGTGTGATGCGCGCAGCCGTGATCATCCTCAGTTGGAACGGCGCAGATCATCTGGCCGATTGTCTTGACTCCGTGCAGGGGCAACGTAACAACAACGCTCTTACGGTTGTCGTCGATAATGGATCGGAGGACGATTCTGTTGCAATAGCCCGTCAGCATAACGACGTGCAGGTGATCGAGAACAGACGCAATCTGGGCTTCGCGGCAGGTATGAACGTGGGAATTCGTTGGTTGCGCAGCCTTGTGCAGCTGCCCAATGTCGTCGTGTTGCTCAACCAGGACACGATCGTCGCACCTGACTGGCTGCACAACCTGATCGAACCCCTGGCGCATGATCAACAGATCGCCGCCGTCGGCTGCAAAATCTACTACCCTGACGGAAAGACATTGCAACACGCCGGGGGCTGGCTTGATCCGGCCCGCGCGTTGTCATACCATTTCGGGCACCAAGAGCGCGACGAAGGTCAGTATGACCAACCACGCGATGTCGAGTACGTCACGGGCGCATCGATGGCGCTGCGTATGAGCGCTCTCGATGAGGTCGGCCTACTTGATGAGGGCTATAGTCCGGCCTATTTTGAAGAAGTCGATCTCTGTTGGCGGCTGCGGCGATCGGGCTATCGCGTTCACTATACGCCTGGCGCCACGCTGCGCCATGTCGAGTCGAGTTCAATCCGCGATCCGGTTGCGCGCAATACGCTGGCCCATCGCAACCGATTGCGTTACATATATAAGACATTCCCATTTGAACGCATCCGCGTCGATTTTATGACCGCCGAACGCTTGCGCCTGGCGTCTCTTCCACACAGCCTGGAGCGGCGAATTCTCCGCCGGGCTTACCTGGAAGGCATACTCCGGCGCGAGGAATGGCTCACCGCTCGCGCCGCGTTCTATCCGATCAGCGACGATGAAGCCGAGCAACTCCGACACATCTGCATCGAGTTGCGAGCGGCAGCCGGCAACCATATATAAGCATTGGTGAACACCATGACGAATCCTTCCGATACCACTATGCAGCGAATGCATGCACGCTACGCATTCGCCGGCCCAACGCCGACAGCCAGGCTGGATCTTCCATTGCTGCTGCCGATTAGCGTCACAAACACCGGCGCGGCCACCTGGCCCAATCGCGGCCCAAACCCGGTGAATATCGCCTACCACTGGCTCGACGCCAACGGCCAGGTTGTCGATTTCGAGGGATTGCGCACGCCACTGCCCGGAGCAGTCCCCCCCGGCGAAACGATCGAGCTTGAGGTTCAGATCGAACCGCCGCCGCATCCCGGCGATTATCAACTGGCGATTGACCTGGTCGAAGAAGGTATAGATTGGTTTATGATTCAGGGCGTCGAGCCGCTGAAAATCCCACTCACCGTTGCGCCGCCCGACGAACTGCCGCGTGCATGCATCATCAACGGCAACTGTATGGTCAACGACGCGGTAGGCAATCATGTCGTCAACCAGTTGCGCTTCTTCCAGAATCGCGGCTATCGAACGTTAACCCTGGTAGAGCATATCGATCCGCGCCAACCGGCCAGTTTGCGCCAGAACATTTTGCCCATCACCCTCGACGAATTGCGCGACGGGCCATCGATCGGGCCGACGCGCCGAGCGGTTCATCATTTCCGCAGCGCCGACATCTACATTTTTAACTATTCTACCTACTACACGCTGGTTGATGCTATCCGGCTGGTCGGGAACGGCATCGTCGTTTTCGACTACCACGGCGTAACGCCGCCCCACCTCTGGGATGGGCCAGGCGTCGAACACCTAATCGAAGGCCAGCGAAACCTCGAACTGGTGCGCTACGCCGATTACGCGATCGGGCATAGCGGATTTACACGCCAGGAGTTGCTGAACACCGGGTTAATTGCGCCGGAACGCGTATATCAGATGCCCTACGTCGTACCTTTGGAGCGCTTCCGCCCCGGCCCGCGCGCACCCGAACTGCTGGAGCGCTACGGCCTGACCGATGATCAGCCCGTGCTGCTATATGTCGGTCGGATGGCCACGAACAAGCGGATCGATGTGCTCGTACGCGCACTCATTGAAATCCGCGAACACATCCCCAACGCCGTCCTGATGTTGGTCGGCGACAATCGCTCGCAGGCATACGCTCGCGCAACGAGCCAGGCGCGCGACATCGCCGCAGCATCGGGCATCGCAGACGGTTTAATCTTCACCGGGCAAATCCCCGATAGCGAATTGGCGGCGCACTACCAACTCGCCAGCGTATTTGTCACCGCCAGTCTGCACGAAGGCTTTTGCATCCCGGTATTGGAAGCGATGAGCTGCGGAACCCCCGTGGTTGGAGCGCATGCTACAGCGCTGCCCGAAACGATCGGCGCGGCCGGCTTGACATTTGAGCCGGGAAATGCTCGCGATCTCGCGCACAAAATACTGGCGGTTTTGGGACACATGACATTGGAATCAACAGAGCAAGCATAGGATTAGGATGCGGATGCAGGTTGATACGTTCGCCTATGGCACAAAGCAGCGAATCGGTTTTGTTACGCCACGCTACGGTATCGAGGTCGTCGGCGGCGCGGAAAGGCTGGTGCGCGGCACAGCCGAGCAACTCGCCGCACGCGGCTACGCTGTTGAAGCCTTCGCAACTTGCGTGCTGAACATCCACGAGTGGCGTGATCACTACCCGCCCGGCGATGAGATGGTCAACGGCGTCCTGGTGCATCGCTTCCCGCTCGATCCGGTCGATCTCGGCCAGTTGCAACGAACGACGCAGAAAGCGATGGCCGGAGAGCGCGTGGCCTATAGCGAGCAGCTTCAGTTCGTTCAGCAAAGCGTGAATAGCCAGCCGCTTTTCCACAGCTTGCGCGAACGCCAGAACGACTTCGCGTGCTTCATCTTCGCCCCGTATATGTTTGGCACAACCTATTGGGGCGTCAAAGTCGTACCCGACAAGGCGATACTCTTGCCATGTCTCCATAACGAACCGTATGCTCACTTCATCATTTACCGCGAATTGATCGAAGAAGTGCGCGGGGTAATCTTCAACGCCGAGGCCGAGCGTCGTTTCGCCATGAACGGTATGGGAATGGTCAACCCGCACACCGCTGTCGTTGGATATGGTTTTGAACCGCCGCCCGTCGGTAACAGCGAGCATTTCCGCCGTCAACGAAACCTGCCGTCCCAATTTATTTTGTACAGCGGACGGCTGGAGTCGGGCAAAAACGTCCCCCTGTTGATCGACTATTTCACACGCTACAAAACCGAGCGGCCATCAGACCTGGCGCTGGTCTTCACCAATGATCGCGGCGACGTCACGCCGCCGCCACGATCGGACATCGTGAGTCTGGGCTTTCTCAGCGAGGAAGATTTGCACAATGCCTATGCCGCCGCAACGACGCTTTGCCAACCCTCAGTCAATGAGAGCTTCTCGATCGTGATGATGGAGGCATGGCTGCAACACACCCCTGCCCTCGTCCATACCGACTGCGCCGTCACCAGCGATCATGTTCGACAGAGCGGCGGCGGATGGACCTTTCGCACCTACGAGGAATTCCGCGCCGCGCTCGATCAAATTCTGGGCGATCCAGATGAAAGCCGCCGCCGTGCACAGGCCGGATGCGCCTATGTGCAACAGCAGTACAACTGGGATGCCGTCATCGAACGGCTAGTCAATGCATTAAAGCGTTTTATGCAACCGCGCAGTCTCGCCGAACAGTTGGCCCAGAATGGCATCCGGCATGCGCTCGACTTCTCCCGTGAACGATTTGACGATCAGTTTACACGCGTCATCGAACGCGCCGAGGCCGATCTCGCTCAGGGGTTGACCCACGATCAGATCGGCGCACTGCGCCAGGCAGCGCGCATAGCAATGCCCGACTACCAGGTTCAATCGAATATTCCGGTCATTGGCAAGTTTATCGCCTGGCTCCGCCGCCATCTCACCTCACATCTGCGCGAACCCTATATTGACCCGATCATTTCGCGCCAGGAGGTGTATAATACCCATATGCTCAATACGCTCTTGCCCGCGCTCGAACGCAGTTTGCGCGAACAACGCCGCCTGAGTCGCGAGATCGAACTGTTGCGCAAGCAGCTTGCCCACACACCGCAACGCAGCGACGACTGAACGACCCTCGCAATTGCTATAGCGACACTATCCGAATTTGCGCAGATCCAAAACCTGTCAGATGCGGCGTGACAAGACCTGCGAACGCACTTTGTCGCAGATTGCTGCACCGGACAGTTTTCCGCGTCGTGTAGGATTGATCTATGTTTGAAACACCGAAGCGAAATCGGGTAGTGATCCAGTCTGGAATGGTGGTCATTCCGAGCGGAGCTAGAAATTCCCGACGGGACCCTTCGCTCCGCTCAGGGTTGATATGCGCGGGAGAGCCACCACCCGAAATCGAAGTGGGTATATCAAATTATCCCGATTATTCGGCATACTCGTTACGTCTTCACTATTGTTGCTCTGCACCGACTGAAGACTTCTTCATTCCGGACAAATCAAGGGTAATGCAGAGATAATGGCAAGTATGATGCGATCATCATACGCTTCACAGCAAAACCATCTCCTATGGAAATATCCAAATCATAAAGTTCGCCCCAATTCACCTACATTGCACGTTATGGGGAACGTACATTCCATCAAGCCTTGATCAGCCGCAGGAGATCGTCACCGCTGTATACCAAACGAATTTGGATCTACCGCAAACGGTCATTCTGAGCGGAGCGAAGAATCCCGGCTGTCGGGTACGCCGAGACCCTTCGCTCCGCTCAGGGTGACATGCGGCCTGTTCATTATCGTTTGGTAGTAGTCCTGAAAGGAGAGCGCAACGTATGCGCCGTCTTATCGCCACCTCACCGCTGGTATTGTTCGCCTTCGTCATTGGTTTACTCATCTCGCCGGCTACGACCCAGGCCGGCCGGAATGATAACCCGCTCCCCATATCTGGTTGGACCCACTCGCCGATTGGCGCAGACGACTCGCCTCAGCGCCACGGCATTGTGCTAGAAGGCGAGCCGATCGTTCGCAGCTCGCCAGTTATCGCCGAGATAGATGGAAATACAGGCAACGGGCAGGAAGTTGCAGTCGGGGGAACCGATGGCAGACTCTACGTCTACGGCGCCAGCGGCTCCAAACGCTGGTCGGTCAATGTGCTGCCGGCATCCTGTACTGTCGCCGCCGGTGACACCAAGCTCGGCTCAGCGCCCGCCGTCGGCCAACTATTCGGCGACGGCGTGCCGTATGTGGTCGTCGGCTATGGTTCGATCACAGCCAGTGAGTGTGATGGCGGCGTCGCCGCATATGACGGTCGCAACGGGAGCTTGCGCTGGCGATTCAGTTTGCGCGAGTGGCAAAGCAGCCAGGGCTATCCGGCAGAGGGACTCTACGGCGTCATTTCGTCGCCCGCGCTGGCCGACACCGACGGCGACGGACGGATGGAAGTCGGCTTTGGCGGCTTCGATCGCAACCTGTATCTTTTGAATGCCGACGGTACGGTGCGCTGGTACTACCACGCCGCCGACACAGTCTGGTCATCGCCGGCATTTATGAATATCGACTCCGATCCAGAGTTGGAAATGATCGCCGGAACCGACATCTCGGTGAATCCGCAGGTCATCCCCCCCACATCAGATGGGGGTTTTGTCCACGCGTTTGATACACAGGCGCGCGATCCCAAACGCATCGAATTTCAAAGCGGCTTCATCTGGCGAACCTACTTCGACCAGGCGATCTTCTCTTCGCCCGCGATCGGCGACGTGCTCAGCAGCAATTCCGGCTCGGAGATCGTCATCGGCGCGAGTTGCTATTTTCCTGCCGGCACTGCCGACAAGAGTGGCAAGTGGATCAAGATCCTGAATCCGAGCACCGGCGACGTTCTCCAGACCTTAAGTGCACCTGCCTGCGTTTCATCCTCGCCGGCGCTGGGCGATATTGACAACGACGGCAAGCTTGAAGTCGCCGCAACCGTCGGCACCGATCTCGATACTGCGGCGGGCAATAAGAGCCGAATCATCGCGTGGGACCCGGAGGAGAGTGCGAATCCGAAATGGACGACGATCCCGACCGATCATAGCGGAAACAACGACCCCTACGGCGGCGACCTGCAATCCACAGTAATCGCCGACCTGGACGGCAACGGCTCGCTGGAAGTCATCGCTGCCAATTTCTGGAGCGTCCACGTCCTCAAAGGCTCGGACGGCACACCGCTCACTTGCCAGGGACCTTCGTGCGGATCGCAGACCTCGCTGTTTGCCTGGGGCACCCTCAAGTCGACGCCCGCCGTCGGCGATGTGAACCAGGATGGCAAGCTCGACGTGGTAATCGGCGGTATGCACGTCAACATCGGCAGCGGCAACACAGGCGTGTTGTACGGCTGGACCGGTTTCGCCGGTTTGCTCAACAGCCCGCAGACAAACCAGCCGGCGTATGGCAAGCCCTGGCCAATGTTCCGCGGCAACGCCGAGCACAATGGACGCCTGATCGAGCCGCGAATCACATCAGCCAGCGAAAGCCTGAAGGCGTTCATCAGCCCGACGAAATCGCGGGTCTACCCGCTGGAGTTTGCCAATGCCGACGGCTCGCCGCTCAACTGGTCGGTAACTGAAGAAGACGCAAACGATCTGGTGACACTCAATCGCACCAGCGGTACAGACAGCGATCCGCTGGAAGTGACCATTCGACAGCCGCCTACATTGGCAAGCATTAACCCCGGCACATATGAGGCTGAACTAACGATCACATCTGATGGACTGCCCGATCTGGAAATCCCGATCACCATCATATTGGCGGACACGGTCTACGATGTTTACCTGCCGCTCTCGCAACGCTGAGTTCAAACGAATCTGATCGCATACACAAAGCCGGAGCGGCATTGATGCCGCTCCGACTTTTTCAATCGATCAAAACTCACATGCTATAGCAATCCTGAGCGCGTTGTAAGTCTGGCAGGTTTTGCGTCACCACAAATGAGCCAGGATTGCGCTATCAGTTCTGAAGCGCCGCACCAACACGGAGCACTTCATCGAGCGTATTGTAGAAATGGGGCGCAATGCGCACGCCATTGCCACGCGGCGTCACGACAATGCCGGACTCATCTTCCAGGCGTTTGCACGCAGCAATGGGATCGGGATGCTCGGCGACGACGATCCCGCTCCGGTGTTCAGGCGCGGAACTGGCGGCGAGCTTGAAACCACGTTGCCTTAAATCGTCGATCAACGCATCGATCAATGCGCTCACCTGCTCGCTAATCCGCTCAATACCCACTTCCTGAAGCATCGTCAGCGAGGCATGCAACGCCGCCGCGCCGAGGAAGTTTGCACTGCCCAGATGAAACCGATCGGCGCTCTGCGGGAGCGTGAGATTATAGTCGAGGTAATTCATAAAATCGACGACGCTTCCCGCGCCGACATACGCTCCCGGCACTAGATCATCGATCAATTCGCGGCGACAGTACAAAAATCCGTTCCCCGGCGTTGACAACAGCCACTTCTGCGAGCCGCAGGCCAGGAAATCGATATGGCACGCCTGCACATCCAGCGAAAACGCGCCCAGCGACTGGATGCCATCGACGACAAAATAGATGCCGCGATCCTTGCACAATTGACCAACAGCCGTAATATCGTTACGAAAACCGGTCGCGAACATCACCGTGCTCAGGGCAATCACCCGCGTGCGCTTGTCGATGCGTTGTTCCAGCACGTTGAGATCGAGACCGCCATCGCGCTGGGGAACAACTTTGGTCAAGACCCCCCGATGCGCCAGATTCATCCAGGGATACACATTCGCCGGATAATCGCCATCCAGGATAATCACGTTATCGCCGGGGCGCAACGGCAAGCTCACCGCCGCCGTGTTGAGACCGCTGGCCGTATTGGGCATCAGGGCGATCTCCTCGTGCGAACGCGCATTGAGCAGAGTCGCGATACGTTGGCGGAGATCCGTCATCTGACCAAGCAGCGCGGGAAAATAGCGCGACATCGGCTCGGTTTGAACCAACTCCATATGCGCCTGCACCGCTGCTACTGCGCGCCGATTGAGCGGCGATACCGCGGCATGGCTGAGGAACGTGTAACGGTCGGTAATAGGGAACTCAGCTCGGTAGGCTGAGAAGTCATAGAGCATATGAGTATCCTGAAACGCCAATAATGTCAATTCTCATCAATATGCGAACGCTTCACGGTTCATTGACCGATCCATCAAATTTGGAAATTCACCGGTTCACCGACATCGTCTGACGCTCTCCGCTGCCTTTCCTGATACATCGTCGCATCAGACACGAGAAAATCGTGCAGATAAGCATTGTAGATATCCGGACACTCGAGCATTGGCAAATGTCCGCATTGCTCGATCCAGACCAGTTGACAATTGGGAATCAGCTGAGCGGCAAACGGCGTCCCGCGCGACGGCATAATGGCATCGTTGCGCGCACCGATTAGCAATGTGGGCGCAACAATAGTCTGTAACGCATCGTTGACAGAGACATTCACCGCGCTGGCAGCGCTTTCAAGCGCTGTGCGTTTATCCATGCGCAGAAAATCGTCAAAATTCTGGCGGAGCATCACATCGTCGTTGGGAACGCGATAGAAAAAGCGCTTCGAAAGCGTGCGATAAAGCGTGCGGATCTGACCCATCCATGGCTGGCGCAAGGTCATCCAGAACCCCATCAGTTTATGCATCTGCTCAATGAAGACCCGCTCGCGTTCGGTACGGAAGGTGCTAAAGCAGGTCAGCACTAGATGATGTACACGTTCAGGCCACCAGGACGCGACATACGCCGCTACGCCCGCCGAAAACGAATGCCCATTCAGATCGAAGGTTTCGATGCCCATCGCATCGGCGAACTCGATCACAACTTCAGCCAGACGTTCACTCGAAGCTTTGTCCGGCAGCGGCGGCGACTTGCCATAGCCCGGCAGATCCGGCGCATAAATTGTATGCGAGCTAGCCAGCGCTTCGATCGTCTGCGCCCAATAGCGTGACGATCCGCCCCAGCCGTGGAGAAGCACCAGCGGCGGACCGCTCCCCGCCTGCAAGTAACGAATCAAACCGCTGCCAATTTCAATTTGATGTAACATCGCGACCATCGCTTTACGAGGGATATAAGAAGGCGTTCACTTACCAAATCTAGCGGCCATTATAACACAATGCCATCGCCCCCCAAAGCTCATACAATACCCAGTCGCTGCAAAGCCGCTTTCGATGCAGGTCTCGCCATTTTTCGCGGTTGCAAAGCATACATTGGTATGGTATTATTTTTGTTGTGCAAAGGCGGGTAGCTCAATTGGCAGAGCAGCGGTCTCCAAAACCGCAGGTTGCAGGTTCGATTCCTGTCCCGCCTGCCATGCACCGGACGCCGTCAACGAGCCGATCATCGTCGTTTAGCGTTCGGAGGGGTGGCCGAGCGGTTGAAGGCAGTTGTCTTGAAAACAACCAGGCGATGAGCCTCGTGGGTTCGAATCCCACCCCCTCCGCCATAACTCGCGCCGGCGCATAGTATCTGGGGAGGTCGCATAGAGGCCTAGTGCGGCGGTTTGCTAAACCGCTAGGGGAGCAATCCCCTCGAGGGTTCGAATCCCTCCCTCCCCGCCACTTCAGGCAGCGTGGTTCGCCATGCTGCCTGTTTTGTTCTCGCACCCACACTGTTGCACCGCCTGGCGGAGACTGTGTCAATGAGCACTAACCAAACTCTGGCTCAAACTCCTCGCTGCGGTTGGAATCTATAGTGCAGCAACTCACATCTCCATGGTATTGATCCACCATCCTTCCTGGCGCACCTATGTTCAGCCCGACGCTTTGCCGCTCCCGGTGATCAACGACCCGGCGCTGCCACTCGTCAGCATCGTTACGCCATCGTATGAGCAGGGACGCTTTATCCGCGCGACGATCGAGAGCGTCCTGAACCAGGATTATCCGAACATCGAGTATTGGGTGATCGACGGCGGCAGCAACGACGAAACCCTTGCCATTCTGCGCGAGTACGAACACGATCCGCGCCTCCACTGGATGAGCGAGCCTGATCGCGGCCAGAGCGACGCCATCAACAAGGGGTGGCGACACTGCCGGGGCGATATCGTGGCCTGGCTGAACAGCGACGACATCTATCTACCCGGCGCGATTCGCACCCAGGCCGCAGCGCTGCTTGACCGCCCCGAATGCGGCGGCGTCTATGGTGACGCCCTCTACATCGACGCCGAGGGCGCAACGATCGCACACGTCTATGGCCGACCATTCAGCCTGGCCGGCCTACTGCGCCTGGAGTTGCCCATCCAACCAACTGCGTTCTTGCGTCGCGACATATGCGACCGGGTTGGTCCGCTCAACTTACGCTTCCGATATAGTATGGATACAGAATATTGGTTGCGCGCCGCCCAGATCGCACCGTTTCGTTACGAACCGACAACAATCGCCGCCTATCGACTGCACGCCCAATCGAAAACCATCGCCGAAGCGCGCGATTTCCATCGCGAATGGCTCGCCATAGCGCTACACGCCTTCTCCAATCCCAATCTCCCCGCCGACGTCGCCAGCCAGCGGAAGGCAATTCTGGCCGACTTACACAGCGCGATGGCGAATGTCGAAGCCCGGCAAGGCGATCCCGTACGGTCGGCGGCGCTGCTATATGCGGCGCTGGTGCTCGGCGGACCACGTCCGCGTATGCTCAAGTGGCCACCCAGCCTGATCGAGCGCAAGCTACCCTTCACGATCACGCCGCTCCTTACGCAATGGTGGTCATACGCACGCAGCCGGGCGCAACCACGCCGCACAACGTGACCCGATGTTAGATAAGGAGGCTCTATGCGTCGCTACTCGCATACCCTGTTTGCGCTTGCTGTTATAATCGGCGTTAGCGGGGCGCTCGCGCTTCCCGTTGCTGCGCGCGAGATCTGCTTCCCCGACCAGCCGAATATCACCCAGTTGGCGCTTCGCAGCTCAACGGCGCAACATACGCCGAGACGCTCGCGACCGGCGCGCTGGAAGGCTACGCGTTTCGCAAGGGCGTGACCGTCTACCAGGTGTACTGGACCAACGACGCTACTGAACAAGAGATCGAACTGCCCGCAAACACGCGCGCAGTTTATGATACACTCGGGCAGCCTGTAGCAATTGACAGCGCTTGTTTGCAGGTTGGATTCAGCCCGATAGTGATCGAAATCGGCCCGTAACAATGAGTGTTTCGCTTCAGATTGGCGCTCTCTGGGCGCTGGGACTGCTCGGCAGTTTTGTGTGGCTTGGACTGAAGCCGCCCCGATCGCAACTCGCGACCGGCCCGGCAATCGCGGTGATTATGCTGGTCGCTGCGATTGCTCGCCTGATTCCCAATTTCATCTTGCCTATGGGCGCGGGCTACGACATCGAGTCCTACCGCATCATTGGAAGCCTCGTGTTGAACGGCCAGGATGTCTATCAGCATCCCGACGCCATTCAACGCTACCCATACTTGCCGCTGCAAATGTACTGGTCGGCAGCCGCGCTCTGGCTTGCCAACACCTTCAACGCACCGTTGATCAACATCGTACGCCTGGCGCCGATTGCCGCCGATATCGCGCTCGCGCTGGTGATATTCGGCGGGCTGCGGCGCGCCGGTCACGAACAACGTATCGCATTTCAAGGCGGCATACTCTACGCCCTGAATCCAGTATCGATCCTCGTTGTCGCTTACCATGGCCAGTTCGACTCGATTCCGGCGCTGTTTCTGGCGCTGGCGGCCCTGGCCCCGCCGACGGCGGCCCTGTCCAGCGGAATCTGGCTGGGACTTGGCATCCTCATCAAAAGCTGGCCCGTTCTGGGGCTGCCATCATTGTTGTTCCGCCTACGCGGATGGCGCGCATCGGCCCAATTTCTCGCCATTGCCGCATTGATTCCCCTGGCCGGGGTCGCGATCTATACACTGGTCTTTCATAGCGCCTGGTTCGACGTCATCGGTCGGGCGACCGGATACAATCGCGGCGTCGGCGTGTGGGGATACACCTACTTTTTCAAACTCGCGGGATTCTTGCAACCACAGTTGCAAAGCGGATTCGTGTGGATTGTTGAGAACAGCCGCTACCTCACACTGGCGGCGCTCGCAGCGGTCTGGCTTTTCCGAGCGCGGTTCGAGCCTGCTGTGGCGGGCATTCTCACCGTCCTCGTTACGTTCTTCGCCTGCACCCACGCATTCGCCATTCAATACTTGCTCTGGCCGGTTCCCTTCGCGATCCTGAGTCGCGAAACGAAATGGCTGATCGTTTATACTAGCAGTGCGTTCGTCTATATGCTGCTGGCATACACGACACTGATTATGGAACTGCACATCACCGCTGTGATGTCCTGGCCGGAAGCCGATCTGTTCATTATCATTCCAGCCGGACTCCCGGCATGGTTTGTTACCATCGGATGGATGATCAGCCGCCTTCGCCGCACGTCAGCGGTCAGAAAACAGTCAGTTCAGGCGTCCGCATCCTTATAGTGAGATGAGTCGTAGATTTCTACACGGAAGGCATAGACCTAATGAATCCCCAGAGACCAGCAACCAATTCAACCCGACAACGCACACTCACAAGAACCGGCCTGTTTCTAGGCGTAATTCTGGTCATACTCGGCATATGGCCGACGCTCGCAGCAACTCCAACGCACACGGTCTATTTGCCGGTGACGATGTATAACGACCCTCCGCCGGCATCGATATTCGGCGTCGAGATAAATCGCAGAAGAGTGGCGCGCGTCGAATCACGGCTGAGTGAACTGCGCCCCGGTTGGGTGCGCTACAACGGCTTTCTCTGGTCTGAGGTCGAGTCTGATCCGGGCGAATACAACTGGAATGCGCTCCAAGCACTGGTCGAACCCGAACTTCGCATCATTGCCAAACATACGCACAGCATTATCGCGGTGATTCGCGGCACGCCCGATTGGGCGCAGAGCGTTCCCGGCTCCGCTTGCGGCCCGATCAAGCCTGAGAATCTTGGCAATTTCGCCGCGTTCGTGCGCGAACTCGTCGTACGCTACAGCCAGCCGCCGTTTAACATCTCCCACTGGGAGATCTGGAACGAGCCCGACGTTGATCCTAGGCTAGTACCCGGAACCTCACCCTACGGCTGTTGGGGCAATCTCAGCCAACCCTATTACGGCGGCAAATATTACGCTGAGATGTTGGAATATGTATATCCGGCGATCAAAGCCGCTAACTCCGACGCCCAGGTAGTTCTGGGTGGACTGCTTCTAGACTGCGACCCGGAGAACCCGCCGCCCGGGCAAGATTGCCGATCCGGGCAATTTCTGACCGGCGTTCTGAACAACGGCGGCGGCGCTGTCTTTGATATTGCCGCATACCATGGATACGCGATCTGGCTGCCAGAAGAGACCGATTGGGATCTCACCCAGCCGAGCTGGATCCATCGCGGCGGCGGCACGCTCGGCAAGCTCGATTATGTGCGTACGATTATGCAGCGGTACGGCGTTAGCAAACCGATTATGCTGAATGAAGCAGCGTTGCTCTGCTTTGGCAGTGAAGCAACCTGCACCAGCCCGCACTTCGAAGTGGGCCAGGCAAACTATGCCATTCGAATGTACACCCGCGCCCGAGCTGAGAATTTATTGAGCGCAGTATGGTATCCGCTCAACTATTCAACCTGGCGGTATACCAGCTTGCTTGACGCCGACCAACAACCGCGACCGGCGTTCCAGACACTGGTGTTTATGCGTGAACGTCTCGGCAGCGCGACCTACGCCGGCGAACTGGCTGCCGGAACCGATCTGGAAGGTCACGAGTTCCAGGCTGGGTCAACAACCTATCAGATCTACTGGACCAACGATGCATCGGAGGCAGTACTGCACCTTCCGCCAAACACACAAGCGGTTTATAATGCAGTCGGAGCACGCCAACCGATCGGCGCTTCGACGTTGACCGTCGGCTTCGAGCCGCGCATTATCGAAATCCGACCGTAATGACAACGAATGCAACACTGACGCTTCTATGAACTATAACAACCTTCTCCGCTCCACCGGTTTCATTATCATATGCACCCTCCTCTTGAGCCTGCTTCCGGTCATACACGTACAATCACAGGCGACCGATCAGACCGGCGCCGCGACGCACACCATCTACCTGCCCGTGATCCACTATCAACTCCCCGGCGAGCAAATCTTCGGCATCGAGATGAAGCAGATCGCCCCGGAAACCGGCCTCGATCTGGTGCTCACATCAGGCACGAAGTGGATCCGTCGCAACGCGCTGCTCTGGAAAGACGTTGAGCCGACCGAGGGCGCAGGGTATATCTGGGATCATTCGCGCATCAAATCGCTGGAACAGGAGATGATCCGGGCCAGCCAGAACAACCTCAAGCTGATCGTGATTGTGCGCGGCAGCCCTTCCTGGGCGACCCAGCCCTACGACGTCGATTGCGCCCCAATCAATCGGGCCAAATACGACGCCTTCGCGCGCTTTATGGCCGCGGTGGTCGCGCGTTATAGCCGCCCGCCTTACAACGTTACCTACTGGGAGATCGGCAACGAGCCGGACGCATACCTTTTCCCGCACGATTCTCCAATGGGTTGTTGGGGCATTGTCGATGATCCTTACTACGGCGGGCGAGCCTATGGCGAGATGTTGAAACGCGTCGCCCCGGCGATGAAAGCCGCCAATCCAGAGATCAAAATCTTGAACGGCGGGCTGCTGCTGGATCGTCCCTATACGCCGGGCGACACAGACGGCCATCCCGGACGTTTTATGGAAGGCGTCTTTCGCGTCGGCGCCGGCAATGCATTCGACATTATGTCCTTCCACACCTACGCCGAATACGATGGTCGTCCGGAACTCGTCTCGGTTGATGACTGGCGCATCACATATTTGCGCGATATGATGCAGGATTACGGCATTCCATTAAAGCCGATGATACGAACGGAAAGCGCCCTGTTGTGCCGAACGGTAACGCCAGAGTGCCGCTGGGCGCAAGCCGATTATGTCGGCATGGCTTTCGCGCGGTCGTTCAAAGACGAGCTATTGGCGAATATCTGGTATGTCTATGACAACGACTCGTATCACAATACGGCGTTGATCGAGCCGGGCGACGTTTTTAGGCCCCGCCAGGCCTATTACGCCTTCCGCCACGCCGCCAGCATGCTCAACCACGTCGAGTATCTTGGCCCGCTCAGCGATCAACCCGCCGGCGTCGAGGGGTATCGTTTCAAACGCGGCAGCGAAACGGTAGTGATTGTCTGGTCGATTCCATGGCAATCGATTGCCATCCCGGTTCCGCCCGGCGCAACGGTTCGTTGCACCGATCGCGATGGCGGCGCTCTGGCGTGCAGCAACGACAGCGGCAATGTGCGTGTGTTCGCCCAGCGCAGTCCGATCTATGTGGTCTGGCGCTAAACGTCTATATGCGGGACAGAATCCAATCTATACGATCCTCACAATCCTCGTTCGTGATCGCTCCGGTCTGGATCGAGCGGGCTATTTTTGTCTGGGTTGCAACAATCACAGTTCTGCTCTGCCTGCTGTTCCATAACCGTGGTTTCGATGATCCCTACATCACCTATCGGTACGCCGCCAACCTGGCCCAGGGCAACGGGCTTGTCTACAATGTGGGCGAGCGGACGCTCAGCACAACCGCCCCGCTCTACGCGCTGCTGCTGGCGCCGTTCGCCTGGTCTGGCCTTGACCTCCCCCTGGCGAGCAATACGATCGGCTGTCTGAGCCTGGCGCTCGGCGGCCTGGCGCTCTGGCGGCTCGGCCAGATCTGGCGCACGCCATTGGTAGGACTGGTCGGGCTTCTGCTTTACCCAACCTTCTCTCTGCCGATCACGACGCTGGGCGCGGAGACGGTTTTCTCCATCACTTTGATCTTGTATGGATTTCTCGCTGTTGCCAAGGAGCGCTATCGATGGGCGGCAATCTGGCTGGCGTTGGCGACATTGGCCCGCGCCGACGGCGTGCTGGCGGTCGGCGTGGCCGGAATTTTTATCATTGCCACGCGCCTGAGCGAACCCGGAGCCAATCGCATCGACTGGCGCAAGCTCGGCGCGCCGGAGTTTTATCGGGCGTTGCCATGGGATGCGCTGGCAATCTACGCGGCGATTCTGCTTCCCTGGTTTACATTCGCCTGGCTCTACTTCGGGTCGCCGTTCCCGGTTACGCTGGCGGTCAAACAACACCAGGGCGCAATGGCGATCAGCCAGAGTTTTCTCGCCGGTCTCTGGGGGCAGATCCAGACCTATTGGCATGTCGTTCCCTACCGGCTGCATTTTGGGTTGGCGGGCATCGGATTGCTCTACGCAAGCTGGAAGCCGCGTCCCTGGCTGCTCATCCTGGGCTGGAGCGCGCTATATCTCGCCGCCTACGCCTGGTTGGGGGTCAGCGCCTATTTCTGGTACTATGCGCCGCTCAGCGTAGGTTGGATAGCGCTGGTTGGACTGGGGATCACGGCGATCTCTCAGGCGGCGCAGAAGCTTCTCTCCCGTCGCGGCAACCAGCGACTTGCCGTCATCGCCGCCGGAGTGCTGATTGCGGCACTGGTCGGCATTCACGCCAACTCGCTGGCGCGCCTCAGCGCATTGAACGATCAGCGCCTGGGCATCTACCGCGCCGTTGGCGCGTGGCTGCGCGCCGACGCTCCGCCCGACGCCAGCATCGGCACGCTCGAAGTCGGCATTATCGGGTACTATGCCGAGCGCCGCATGATCGACTTCGCCGGTCTGCTCCAACCCGACACGGCGCGCCAATTAACACCGACGACCACGTACGAAGATGCCGCGATCTGGGCGTTCGAGCATTATCAACCAGACTACCTGGCGCTCCAACAGGGCATCTTTCCACGCCTGGAACAGAACCCGCTGTTTGTGAACGACTGCCGCGAGCGCGAGCAATTCCGCGACGAGCGCTACCCGCACGCCATCGTTGTGTATCGCTGCGCACCTTGAATGCAGCCTGGCGCCGTTTCGGATCGCCATTGCAATCGCTCCCTGTGCTGCGATTACCGCTTTCCAAAGCGCTAGTGCAACCGCCCCACTGCGTAGATTGAATCCGGATCACGGTATGCTATAATATGGCTGCTTTGGATTGGTTTACCCGTTGCTGAATATAGATAAATCAGTTAGAGGTCGTACAATGTGGCTGTAGGACTGCCAGTCCTTGAAGGACTGGCAGTCCTCGATTGTCTATTCTCAGGCTGATCTCTCTATAGATCGCCCTGATCAATTCAGTGCATTATATTGACGAATCCTATATCTTGGCAGATCTAATGCCTTCTGCTCATCTTGGGTCTATTGCATACTCCTAATTTAGATGCTACCAAACAATATGGAAGACACCGCATGGTGTCATTCTGAGCGCAGCGAAGAATCTCAGATTCCCACAGCGTCGAGACCCTTCACGCTGCCGGCGGCTCCGTTCAGGGTGACATGCGACATGGGTAGCATCGTTTGGTAGCTACTTTGTTTATCTATACTGTGCAGCCTATGCTGTAATCATAGTGACAGAGTGTAAGCCCAACACCAGGATATCACCCATAAACAAAATTCTCGTCCACTTGCAAGCCTACTTGCTGAACAGCAGCTCGAACTGACAAGAAGCTTATACAATGGTGCATAGCAGGTTGAGCATTGCTTGCCCCTCCCTTGCAGTCAGATTTCGGTTGAGTGCATCCTAACCTTCTATTTTAATCTATCGATGTAGACAAAGTCGAATTTAGCAAGGTGATATTCTATGTCTGTGAAGGTCTCCATAATCATCCGATGCTACAACGAGGAGCAACATATTGGGCGCCTGTTGGATAGTATTATGGACCAGACGCTTCAAGACTTTGAGATTATTGTGGTCGACTCGGGATCGACCGATTCGACAAGAGATATTGCATCAAACTATCCGGTGAGAATGCTCTCGATCCAACCCAGCGAATTCTCATTTGGTCGTTCGCTCAATATGGGATGTACAGCGGCGCGAGGTAACTTCATCGTTATTGCAAGTGCACATATCTATCCAGTCTATCGAGATTGGGTTGAGCAGTTGCTGGTTCCATTCAGCAATCCGCGCGTTGCACTGGTGTACGGCAAACAGCGTGGCGATGAGAACACCAAATACTCTGAGCATAGAGTCTTCTCGCGCTGGTTCCCCGATATTTCACGCCCCATCCAAGATTACCCTTTCTGCAACAACGCGAACGCTGCGATCCGGCGTTCGATATGGTTGAATATGCCATACAACGAAAGTTTGCCGGGTCTTGAAGATGTCGACTGGGCCAATCGCGCCATTCAAGCTGGTTACATACTGTCATACGTCGCCGAGGCGGAGATCATCCACGTGCATGACGAGACGCCTCAGCGCATCTACAATCGATATCGCCGCGAAGCGATCGCTATGAAACGGATCTTTCCCTATGAACACTTCAGCTTGTGGGATTTTCTACGTCTGTTTGTAGCCAATGTTGTCAACGATTGGTATCACGCTCTGCATGATCGCGTGCTCCATCTGTATTTGGTGCAAATAGTGATGTTCCGATTGATGCAGTTCTGGGGAACTTATCGAGGCTTCTCCTTACGCGGGCAAATGACTGCGACGTTGAAACAGACATTCTATTACCCGAATACGTGGAAGCGCTCACGTCCACAGCGACGCGCAGCGCCGGAGCTGCAAATTCGTGAAGCAAACGCCGAGATTGATCGAGCCAGAGAATCGTATGATTGATATCTCCACACCTATTCGACCCAACGAACTTGGATCTACCGCAAGCGGTCATTCTGAGCGCAACGAAGAATCCCGGCTGTTGGGGA
>JANQID010000087.1 GCA_028282325.1 Chloroflexaceae bacterium
AAGAAGGCTTAGACACTACACTGTCTCCTGTGCGGATGATTGAACGCTGATTAATCTTGGCGGTATCGGGCGCCGACCTCCTTTGCCCTTGACCACCACCATACCTTCAGGAGGCAAATAGAGGCATCGCCTCGAATTGCCATATAGTCCACGCTGAAGCACGCCGCTGCGTCCCCAACTACGAATGGTCGTATTTGAGACGTCCAACTGTTTGGCCATTTCATTCGTGGTGATATAACCCAGCGCACGTAGGCGCTCATATCGGCTGAGCAACCCATAGGTACGACGGATCAACCCGACCTTTTTCTTGGTGAAGGTTTGACGCTGCCAGTTCCGGTGACCGAGCGCATTCAGCCGCTCAGCAGCCTCTTCATCGGTGCACGCTTCCAGCAACTGATCCAGAGTCTTCACCACCTCGTCGGGCGTTTTGCGGATGCGCGACATGGGCAGCGGTAACGGCAAGGTGAACGAGTGTATTTTCCCGCCACGGAAACGCACGCCGACAGTGATCTCCTCCCGTTTAGTGAGCGTCACATCTTCTACCAGTAACGCCACCATACGTTTGCGCTCGATCGGCGCCGTGCGAGGGTCCTGCCACACGCGCGGGAAGTCCTTTGCCAACGCCATAATCCGCTCTCGAGCATCCTCTGCCAGCAATTGCTGATCTGCTTTACGCTGCTGTTCCTGCTCCTGTTGCAAGGTGTCTAATCGCCGCAGCCGAGCGTTCCAATCTGCTTCCAGCGCATCGGCCACCAATCGGTTGTCTGGATCGACCTTGAGGTAGCGACGTCGCGCCAACTCCGCTTCATAACGCGCCTGTTCAAGCTGGGTGGCTCGAAGATCATCGGCCTGTCGAATGCGATCAGCAATTTCCTCCTGCACCGCCAGTGCGACATTGAGCGCCGCGGGGGCTACCGCCTCCAAGAGAAGATCACTGATTGCTTTGTCGATATGACTGCCTCGGATCGATTGACAGATACTGCCCGCACGGCGCACAGAGGCCTCTGTACACTGATAGTAGGGTGCCAGTGTGTTTCTGATGCGCTGGTAGCGCACCCGCATTCGTTCCCCGCAAATACCACACACCACGCGGCCCTGCAGGAGGGCTATTCCGTCCCGTGGCATACTGCCGCGCTCTCCGCTGATAAAACCGACACGATTGCGATCGAGGGTGGCCTGGTTGCGTTCGTACTCCGCCCAGCTGATGTACCCGACGTGCGCATCCGGGATCAGGACCTGCCAGTCTTCACGCGGTGCCTGTCTCACCGTGGTCTGCAGCTGAGCGTTGCGGCAGGTGCGATGTCTGCCGTAAACAAAGGCCCCCGCATAGCGCGGGTTGTGCAGGATCTGCAGTACGCGCGAGTGCTCGAGCGTTCCCCAGTGCAGTTCGCCTTTACCGATTCCCCGGCGGATACGCCGAGGGAACTCAAGACCTTCCCGCTGGAAACGCCTCACCACCGCCATCGCAGAACCGGTTTCCCGATAGGTTCTGAAGAGCCATTCGAGTGATTGCGTGATACGCCGATCGGGATCCAGTGCCACCGTGTTGTCGGCTTGATAGATAAACCCAATCGGCAGCGGTACGGGGAGCTCACCACGGCGTGCCTTGTTGATTATCCCACCCTGAAGGCGCGCCTTCAGCACGTGCAGCTCCGCCTCGCTCATGGTGCCCTTCAGGCCCAGTAACAGACGATCATTGAAATGTGAGGGGTCATAGACGCCGTCTTCGTCCAGAATCAGCGTCTTGGCGAGCGCGGCCAGTTCAATCAACCGGTGCCAGTCGGCGTTGTTGCGGGCGAGCCGCGAGACTTCCAGTCCGAGCACGATGCCGACCTCACCCAGAGCCACCTTGCTGACCAGCGTCTGGAAGCCATCGCGGCGCGTTGCTTCAGCACCGGAGCAACCGAGATCGCTGTCGATCGTGTGTATCCGCTCGATCGGCCAGCCCAGGGCGATAGCTCGCTCCCGCAGGGCGTATTGCCGCTTGGTGCTCTCGGTATTTTGCATCACCTGACGTAGCGATGATTGGCGGACATACAGATAGGCGTCACGGGTGAGGTGTCTTGTGGATACCTTCTGGTGGTGAGCTTCAATAGGCATGCTGATTCTCCGACTGAACATGCAAAACCATGTTGGCAAGCAGCCTCACCAGGGCGGGATCCTGCGCTACCGCTGGCGGGTTTTGGACGGGTGCCTGACTTCTTGGTGAATCGGTTGCTGGTCGATCTGCGAGGAGCACGAGTCCGCGGGCCATCCCGTGATACTGCAGAACCGTGAGTTCGCCGCGACACGGGCCGCCGTTGATCGCCTGATCGCGAAGGCGCTCGTAGCGCTCGACTGCCGCGCCTGGCAGCGTGATCAGCGGCGAGAATGCGGCTGTTTTTTTTTCCGCGCCAGGGCGCGTTCGATGCTGCGGGGATGGATGCTTAGCCCCAACTCGGACAAGATGACGTCCGCCAGTCGGCGTGCGCCGGTGGGTCCATGCTGGCTGAGATAGGCTTCGATGAATGCCATCACTGTGCCGTCGAGCTTGTGCCCACCCTTCGGACCACGCCGGCGCGGCAGCAGTCCGGCCAGCCCGTCGCGCGTATAGGCGGCTTCCGCCTGATAGTAAGTGGGACGAGAGACGCCGAATCGCGCGGCCGCATCGGCTTTGGAAGCCCCCTCTGCGCGAACCATCCGTAGCATCTCGTATTTGACCTGCACGAGGTCCCGTGGATCGAAGAATGTGTCGGCCTGAAACTCGGGAGCCTGCACGCGCTCCGGATGGGGGTTGAGAGCGCCAAGGGCTCTCAGGCGGGATGACTTTGTGTCGTCTTCGCTCACGCGGGGATCCGGGGTTGCAGTTATGTATATTTATATATGCCGCATATCTAGCTATGTCAAGCCGAATTGCCCTCTTGGGCACCTCATATAGAACGATATATATCCTATTATATTTGCCGTATGCCTTGTATTGCGGCGAATATAAGCTTACATGTGCGGCGTAATTCACTTTACTTTCCGCTACTGCATTTGCTGGAGCGCCGCCACGATCGCTGCCAACTCCAGAAGGTCATCTGGACGGAAGCAGGAACGACCTGCCGAGGCCGCGTCAAAGACGTCGCAGTCGGCAACGCTAGTCCAGGAGGCCGCAAGGGAGCGGAGTCTGCCAGCCTCGTCGAAGTACATCACCCGATCTTCGCCCCAGTTCTTCTGCCGCGTGGTCATCGCGAAGCATTGGCCTCGCTTGGGGTGAAAAGGATGCGT
>JANQID010000090.1 GCA_028282325.1 Chloroflexaceae bacterium
ACCCTTCAGAGCCTGGGCGATTTGGAGCGCCGCCTGGGCAACATCGCGCAGGCCCGCCAGCATTACGACGCCGCCCTGCCCCTCTACGACGCCGAGCAAGATCCGGTTGGCAAAATGAATACCTGGATAAGCCTGGCTCGGTTAGAAACCGGTCTGGGGCATACGTCTGAGGCGGAGCAGTATTACCAACGCACATTTGCGCTGGCGGAGCAGATTGGTTTTGGCGATCATCCCGTCACCCGCGATTTGCGGCAGGAATACCAGGCGTTCAAAGCCAGTCAGATAGGGGCGTCGAACGCGGAAGAAATGTCCTCTGTACAGCAGTTAGCCGACCAACTCATCGCCTGGATTCAAACCCCCGATTGGACCGCGTCGGAGGCGTATGCGGAAGCACACGCTGCCGAACTGCTCACCGATAACGCCGAAGCGACGCTGGAACTGCTCCGCCAGAGCAACCCCGATAGCCAGGCAATTCCCGAGCACCAGGCGCTGCTGCAACGCTGCCGGGCCATCGGCATCGCCCCGGCGTATCAGGAATTTCACGCCGCCCGGGCTGCGGCGCGGCAAGAGGGCCAGGACCCGGCAGCCCGCGCGCTGGCCGCGCTGCTCCAGACAGACAGCCTGGAAGCGCTCGACCAGACCCTCGTGCAACATCCGACGCTGCTCGAACCGGTCACGTTGGAACGCCTGGTCGCACTGGTGCGAGGGGCACAGGATGCCGGTCAGCCAGAGGCGGCGCGGCATCTGCTGGCGCGGCTCGCCGTCTTGCTGGAACGCTACAACTATGCCCACAGCGAGCAGGTAGAGCTGGAGGAACAGGAACGTTTTGTAGCCCTGCACGCGGCGCTGCTGCCCCCGGCCGAAGCGCTGGATGCCGACCTGGCCGCCGGGCTGCGCCGGTCGCTCGGCTGGGCGCTCAACACCCTGGGCAACGCCCACGCCGAAGCGGGCGATCACGCGGCGGCGGTGGCGGCGTACACCCGCGCGATCGACCACGCGCCGGACGAAGCGATGCTTTACCGCAACCGCGCCGGAGAACACCTTGAGCTGCAGCAGTGGGCGCACGCCGAAGCGGACATCGAACAGGCCGCCGCCCTGGAGCCCGACGCGCCGCGCCTGGCAGACCTGCGCGCGGCGTTCGCGCGGCGTCAAAGCGAAGTATGAAGCTACCAAACGAATTTGGATCTACCGCCAGCAGTCATTCTGAGCGCAGCGAAGAATCCCGGCTGTCGGGGACGCCGAGACCCTGACCCTGAGCGAAGCGAAGGGGAAGGGTGACATGCGGCCTGTTCATTATCGTTTGGTAGCGTTGTTCTAAAGTCTTTGAGATTGGTCATTCATCGTACTAGAAGCAAGGGAAGAAAGGGATTGTTATGAGCGACGAAACCAGCGGAGCGCCCAAGTATCGCGTCGAACACGCCATCCAGAGCGCCATCGGCGATTACGCCAACGTCAACAACTACTTTCCGCCGCAGCAGACCGCGGCCGATCCCGGCGCGGCCGAATTGCGCCGCCTCTTCGCGGAGGTCAACAAGCAACTGGCCGCTCTGGAGGCGGCGGATCGCGATGCGGTCGCCCCGACCGTGGAGCAGACGGCGCAGGCTGCAGCTGCTATTCAGCAAGGCGACGCCAGCCCGGAAAAACAGAACTTTTTAGTCAAGCGCCTCAAGAGCATTTCCAGTATGGCCCCCGATATTGGCAAGGTCATTATCGCTACCCTGGCCAACCCGTCCGCCGGCATCGCGCTCGCTTTGCAACAGATCGCCCAGAAGGCCCAGGACGAATTGGGCGGCAAGAAGCAAGACGCGGCATCGTAGACGCGTGCGCGATCGCCTCGCCGTGCGTAGGGGCGAGACATGTTTCGCCCTGGCCGAGGGTTGCCGCGCCTGACAGGTTTCCACGTCGATGATCAATCCTGAGTCTGATCTCTCGAATACCAACTGGAGCGGCAACCTGCAATCTAAAATCTGCAATCTGAAATGGCATAAAGTGCTATGAATCACACACCGATTACTATCAAGCCGATTACCGATGTCGAAGGCTGCCGCCATATCCAGGCCGTCTATCGACATACATGGGCGAGCGAGGATCGCGACATCGCGCCGACGCATATACTGATCACGATCGCCAAGAACGGCGGCATCGTATTGGGGGCCTACACCGACGACGGCCCATCCGACACCGGCGGCATGGTCGGCTTCGTCTACGGCTGGCTGGGCGCCGCGCCCGACCCAGCCAACCCCGGCGGACCGTTGAAGATCAAACATTGCAGCCACACCGCCGGCGTCGTGCCGGAGTGGCAGGGACGCGGCATCGGCGCGCGGCTGAAGCTGGCCCAACGCCAGACCCTGCTCGACCAGGGCGTCACCGATTACGCCACCTGGACGTACGACCCGCTCTATTGGGTCAACGGGACGCTGAACATTCGCCGCCTGGGCGCGATCTGCACCACCTACATTCGCAACATCTACGGCGATATGAGCGACGCCCTCAACGCCGGCGCGCCTTCCGACCGCTGCCAGGTCGATTGGTATCTGCGCAGCCCGCGCGTCGAGCGAGCCATCGCCAGCCCGCCGGCGTACCCGACCTGGGATATGGCGACGATGCAGATTCTGGGGGCCGCTCCGTCGGGCGATTTCACCCGCCCGACGGGGGAAGAGCCGCGCTTCACCGGTGCGCCGGTTGCGCTGCCGTTGCCCGACAACATCGCCGCTATTCGCCGCGCCGACCGCGACCTGCTGCTGGAGTGGCGGCTGTACGTGCGCGCCGTGCTCGAAGCCGCCTTCGCCGCGGGCTACGCGCTGGTCGATAGCCTCGATCTGCCGGGGCGCGGCTGGCACTATATCCTGACCCCACGTCCTGAGCTTGTCGAAGGGCCGCTGGAGGAGGCGAACTGATGCGCACCGAACGCATTGAACTGCGCCGGATTAGCTTGCCCTATGTCGCGCCGTTCGAGACCAGCGGCTGGCGGCAGGACGGCAGTGAGGCGATCATTGTGCGCATCGACGCCGATGGAGCGACCGGCTGGGGCGAGGCGCCGCTGTCCTCCGGCCCCTGGTACAACGAAGAAACCACCGGCACGGCCTGGGTGATGCTGCGCGAGACGCTGGTTCCGCTGCTGTTCGCCGCCGACCTCGCCGCGCCCGAAGACGCGGACCGGGCGTTCGCGCGGGTGCGCGGCAACCGTTTTGCGCGCGCCGGGCTGGAATTCGCCGTCTGGGATCTGTTCGGACATATGCGCGGGCAAAGCCTGGCCGATATGCTCGGCGGAACCCGCGCCGCCGTACCGGTCGGGGTGAGCGTCGGCGTGCAGCCGGACATCGACGCCCTGCTGCGTGTTGTGGCGGACTATCTGGCGGCGGGCTATCGGCGGGTGAAGCTGAAGATCAAGCCCGGCTGGGACATCGAGCCGACGCGGGCCGTGCGCGAGACCTGGCCCGACCTGCTGCTGCAAGTGGATGCCAACAGCATCTACACACTCGACCACGCCGAGCATCTATCGCAACTCGACGCCTTCGACCTGTTGCTGATCGAACAGCCGCTGGCGCACGACGACATCTTCGACCACGCCCGCTTGCAACGCCGTCTGCGCACGCCAATCTGCCTCGACGAGAGCATCGTCTCGCCGGAGCACGCGCGCTGGGCGTTGGAGATGCGCGCCTGCGGGGTGATCAACGTCAAGCCCGCGCGGGTCGGCGGGCTGACGGCGGCGCGGCAAATTCACAACCTGGCCCAGGCAGCGGGCGTACCGATCTGGTGCGGCGGGATGCTCGAAACCGGCATCGGGCGGGCGATCAACGTTGCGCTGGCGAGCCTGCCCAACTTCGTGCTGCCGGGCGACATCAGCGCCAGCAGCCGCTACTTCGTGCGCGACATCGTGCGCAATCCGTTTGAGCTCGGCCCCGACAGCTCGCTGGCCGTGCCGACGACGCCGGGCAGCGGCGCCGATGTGGATACAGCATTTCTCGACGAGGTGACGGTAGAGCGCTGGGAAGCGCGCGCCGGCGCATCGGGGTAGCGCGGGCTTGCGGCCCGCGACCAAAGCAGGATCGCGGCGTTGTGGGAATCGGAGATTCTTCGCGGCGCTCAGAATGACACCATGCGGTGTCTCCCATATTGTTTGGTAGCAGACGATGAAGACCTGTCAGGTCTCCATCGTTCGCGCCGCTCTATCGAATATCGGGTATCGGCTATATTCACACCATCGCCGCCGCCGAGATGTCCGGGTTCTCGCGCATAAACTTCACCAGCCGCTGGATATATGCCGTGACCGGCGGGCAGGCGATTCCCGTTCCTTCCAGATCGCGCAGCGTATTCTCGCAGGTGTAATGCGTCGGGTGGACAAAATAATCGATGGCCGAAGCCGGAATGCGCAACACCTGATAGACGCCGGGCACATACTGCACCGCGCCTTTGGCCAGAAACAGCGGCAACGGTATGCGCACCATCTTGCGCCCGGCTGCGTCCGCCAGGATGTCGAGCAACTTGTCGTTCGATACCGTGTGCAGATCGCACAACTGGTAGACTTTGCCCTCCGACGCATCCATCGCGCTCAGGCGATCAATCGCGTCGACCACAAAATCGCGCGAAACCATATTAAACTCATACTTGCGAAAATCACCCGCGACCGGCATCAATGCAATGCGCGGCTGGCGCATCAGCCACTGAAGAATGTAATAAATTCCGTCGTATTTCTGCGTCGCGCCGGTACGGCTGTCGCCCGCCACCACCGACGGGCGATAGATCGTCGCCGGCAGGCCGTTGCGCATCCGGCGCTGAACTTCCACCTCGGCCAGGTATTTGGTTTCCTCGTAGTAGTTGTTAAACGTCTGGCCTTTCTCCAGATCAGCCTCGCTAAACGTTCCATCGTATTTGCCGCTGACATAACACGTACTGACATACTGGAAGCGTTTCAGGTTCGGGCAATGCTCGGCGAAGCGCAGCACCATGTGCGTACCCTCGACATTGACGCGCATCGCCAGATCGCGGCTCACGCTGAGGTCGTAGACTGCCGCCAGGTGATAGATCTCGACCGTTTCGTTTTGCAACGCCTGAACCTGGTCACCCAGGCAGAGATCTGGCATCGTGATGTCGCCCTCGACCAGGCGGATGCGCCCGGCGCGATTCGGGCACCCACGCTCGATCTCCGCCGCATGCCGCTCGGCCTGGGGCCGAAACTTCGCCTGGATCAGACACGTCACCGACGTATCTTCCGCATAGCGATCCAACAACCGTTCCACCAAAGCCGATCCGAGGAAACCGGGAAACCCTGTCAAGAAGATCACAGCCATAGGTTGTCGCTCCGAGTTGTACAGGCAGAACTCTACCGCAAGAATGGCAGACGGCGCAGTACTCGCAGCGCCAGCGTCGTCGCCCAGGCATACGCGTGAACGTTGAGACCGGGGAACGGCGCGAGCGGGATGATCCTTTGCGCCGAAACTGTTTGCGACTCAGTATACTTCAATATGCCCTCGGCGCCGTGGCGTCGCCCTAAACCCGACTCCTTCATTCCACCCATCGGCGCGTCCGCCGAAGCCCAGGCCGCTGCATAGGCCTCATTGACGTTGACCGTTCCGGCCTGGATGCGTCGGGCCAGCATGCGCCCGAAACGTTCATTGCGCGTCCAGATGCCAGCATTCAAACCGTACGGCGAGTCATTGGCCGCCTGAATCGCCTCATCGACGCGATCAAAACGATAGATCGCCGCCACCGGCCCGAACGTCTCTTCGCGCACCGTGAGCATATCCGGCGTGACATCGGCGAGCAGGGTCGGCTCGTAGAAGTAAGGGCCGATGTCAGGGCGCGCCCGCCCGCCGGCCAGCAACGTCGCGCCTCTGGCGAGCGCGTCTTCGACGTGTTCCTTGACCTTCGCCAACTGGTCGGCGGAAACCAGCGAGCCCATTTCAACCTGATAATCCAGGCCGGCATCGAGGTGCAGCGACCGGGTGCGTTTGACCAGCGCCGATACAAAACGGTCGTAGATGCCGCTCTGCACATACACCCGCTCGAACGAGACACACAACTGCCCGGCGTTCGAGAAGCAGCCGCGGATCGCGCCTTCGACCGCGCTGTTGATGTTTGCATCGTCCAGAACGATCATCGGATTCTTGCCGCCCAACTCTAGCGAACAGCGGATCATATGCTCGGCGGCTTGCTTAGCGACAATCCACCCCGTCGCCGTACTGCCGGTAAAGCCGACAAAATTGACCCCGGCGATCAGCGGCGGGCCGATCTCACGCCCGTGACCGGTGACTACCTGGAATACATCATCGGGCAGGCCGACCTCGCGCAACAACTTGGCGCCGAGCAGCGCCATAAACGGCGTCTCTTCCGCCGGTTTCAGGATCACGGCATTGCCGGCCATCAACGCGGGGAGCGCGTCGGAAATCGGGATAGTAAACGGATAATTCCAGGGCGCAATCATGCCGACCACACCGACGGGATGGCGATGCTCCCACGTCCAGGTAATGATCGGCAACGCGCCGCGCCGCGGTCGAGTGCGCAAATAGCGATCGCCGTGATAGGCGTAGTGGCGACAATTCACCACAACGTCGAAGACTTCTTCCAGCGCGTGGCGGCGCGCTTTGCCGCTTTCCATCTGGATGACATCGATCAGTTCGTCTTTCCGGCGCAGCAACAGATCGTGATAACGCAGCAGAATCGCCCTGCGTTCGGCCAGCGGGGTCTGGGCCCAGGTTTTTTGCGCCCGCCGCGCACGCGCCAGCGCCTCGTTCACATCGGCGGCGTTGCAGGCCGGGACGGTGCCGATCTGTTCGCCGGTGAAGGGCGTGCGCACGGCGATCAACTCGCGTTCACCGCCGGCCTGGGGGATCATACGCGCCAGTGCGGCGACGCCGTCTGGCGTGAGGTGATGCGGCCAGCGCTGCCGCCAATGATAGAGCGGCTCGGCCGCGGGAATATACGGGGTTGATACTTTAACTTCAACAACCATAAATGCGTTCCTTACGAAGGATGTATGTAGTGGATCTGGCTTGAGGCTGGGCCAGTCTTGAAGACTGGCCCAGTCTGTGATCCTGGTATTTACACAAATGCGCTTATGCCGGTGATTACTCGCCCGACGATCAGCGTATTCATCTCGTGGGCGTCTTCCAGATCAACTTCTTTCGACAATCGCAACACCTCGTTGAGGTCGATTTACTGAAGCAACTGATTTATTTCATCAAATCGTCAAATTCTCGATTACGCCGGCGGCGCCCATCCCGCCGCCGATGCACATTGTCACCAGGCCATAGCGTCCGCCACGTTGTTGCAGCGCGTGGATCATCTGCACAGTGAGCTTGGCGCCGGTGCAACCGAGCGGGTGGCCCAGCGCGATCGCGCCGCCGTGAATGTTGACCTTCTCCAGCGGCATGTCGAGCTGGCGAATGACCGCCAGCGATTGCGCCGCGAACGCCTCGTTCAGCTCGATCAGATCCATATCGGCCATCGTGAGCCCGGCGCGGGCCAGCGCTTTCGGCACGGCGGCCACCGGCCCGACGCCCATCACTTCCGGCGGAACGCCGCCGACCGCAAAGCTGACCAACCGCGCCAGCGGCTTGAGTCCCAGCGCATCGGCCTTTTCGCGCGCCATCATTAGCACTGCGGCGGCGCCATCGCTGGTCTGCGACGAATTGCCCGCCGTCACCGAGCCGCCCTGGCGAAAGATCGGCCTCAGGCGCGCCAGGGCTTCGATGCTGGTATCTCGGCGCGGCCCTTCGTCCACCTCGAAAGTGAACGTCCGGGAGGCGGGCCGCCCCTGCGCGTCAACGCTCACCGCTTCGACCTCCATCGGTACGATCTCGTCCTTGAACGCACCCTCGGCAATGGCCTTCAACGCAAGCTGGTGGCTGCGCAGCGCGAACTCGTCTTGATCCTGGCGCGAGATCTCATACTGCGCGGCGACATTCTCGGCGGTCAGCCCCATCCCGATGAACGCCTCCGGAAAGTTTTGCGCGAGATGCGGGTTGGGTGCAAAGTAGTGGCCAGCCATTGGGACCATGCTCATACTCTCGGCGCCGCCCGCAATCATCACATCGCCACTATTGCCCATAATTGCCTGGTGGGCCATCGCGATCGTTTGCAAACCGCTCGAACAGAAGCGATTCACCGTAGCGCCCGCGACCGTGTGCGGCAACCCTGCGCGCATCACCGCAACCCGCCCCAGGTTCAAGCCCTGTGCGCCTTCGGGCATCGCGCAGCCGATCAGCACGTCTTCGATCGCTGCCGGATCAAGATTCGGCGTTCGCGCCAGCAATCCTTTGATGACATCGGCGGCCAAGTCGTCCGGGCGTTTGGTTTGCAGCAAGCCGCGCGGCGCTTTGCCAACTGCCGTACGCGCTCCTGCGACAATCACAGCTTCTCGCATCACATCTATCTCCTTTTAGTTTCGTAGCGGTTTACCGGTTTGCAGCAAATGCTCGACGCGGGCCTGGGTCTTGGGTTCGCTGACCAGCGACATAAACGCCTCGCGCTCCAGATCAAGAATGTACTGTTCGGGAACCCAGGCCGGCTGAGTCAAGTTACCGCCGCAGAGCACGTAGGCCAGCTTGTTGGCGAGGTACGCGTCGTACTCGCTGATGAAGCCGCCCTCGCGGAAGCCGTATACCGCCGCGGCCAGCGCACCCAGCCCGCGTTGTCCGATCGCATAGACCTTCGTCGCCTCGCGGGCCGGCGGTACATACCCCTGCTCAACCAGTTCGAGCACCGCGCGGCGAGCCTCTCCCAGGCGGAAGTCGCTGTTCATCACAATCCGGTCGTGCGGGCCGAGAAAGCCATACTCGCGCCCCTGGACTGCGCTGCGGGCGACATTCGCCATCGCCACGGTCTCGAAGACCGCCCGCAGGAACGGCAGCGGATCGACGTGCGGCGTTTTCATCGGCGGGCTGATCACACGCCGCAGCATTTCTTTGCAGCCGCCGCCAGCCGGGACGATGCCCACCCCCAGTTCAACCAGACCGATGTAGGTCTCGGCGTCAGCCGTCATCATTGCGCTGTGCATCGACACTTCGGCGCCGCCGCCCAGCGTCAGCCCGTGCGGAGCGACGACGACCGGCTTGGGCGCATAGCGCATATCCATCACGAAATTCTGGAACTGTTGTGCCAGTTGTTCCAGTTGCTCCCAATAGCCCATCGTGATCGCCATGCTGAAGATGCCCACGTTGGCGCCCGCCGAGAAGTTCTCGCCCTGGTTGCCGATGACCAGGCCGTTCCATTCGGGCTTTTCAAGCAGATTCAATGCCTTCTCGCCCAACTCGAAGATCATAGCGTCGAGCGTATTCATCTTCGCGTGGAACTCCAGCAATAGCACCCCGTCGCCGAGGTCGATCAGGCTGGCGCTCTCGTTGCGGGCCAGTTCGTGGTTGGCGCTGCGCAAGCCGTTGAGGTTGATCGCACGTTTGTCGAAAACCAGCGGCAGGACGGCGGCGGCAGCCGGTGCATACGCCGCAACCGGCGCGCCCTGATCTACGTCCTGAGCTTGTTGAAGGGCCACGTCCTGAGCTTGTCGAAGGGCTGCCTGGTAAAAACTCGTCTGCCCGGACGCCAGCATCGCTTTCACCCAATCGGCGACGTTATGGCCGCGGCTTTCGGCCAGCTTCGTCGCCTCGGCGACGCCGATTCGATCCCACATCTCGAACGGGCCGTACTCCTGGTTGAAGCCCCAGCGCATCGCCCGATCCACATCGACGACGCTGTCGGCGATTTCGGGCAAGCGTTGGCTGGCATAGGCCAGCATCGACAAGATCGAGTCGGTGATGAACCGGGCCGCCCGATCGTCGTCCGCAGCGGCGAAGATCTGGCGCAAGCGCTCGCCGATGTCCTCGATCTTGCGCGTCTTGTTGACGATGCCAAAGCGCGGCTTGACCGGCGCTTCATAATCGAGCGTCTGGAGATTCAGCGACCAGAACTCGCGCTTGCCCTGTGCATCTTTCATCTGCTTGTAGAAGCCCTGTTTCGACTTGTTGCCCAGCCAGCCGCGCTGGATCATTTCGGCCATCGGCGTGGGCGTGCGAAAATAGGCTTGCATCTCGTCGGCGACGCCGGCCTCGGCCAGATTCTGGGAAACGTGCGCCCAGACATCGATTCCCACCAGGTCGGCCAGGCGGAAGGTGGCGGTTCTGGGGTTGCCGATCAACGGGCCGGTGAGTTCATCGACTTCTTCAACCGTATAGCCGTGCTCGATTGCGTAGTGGACGCGATATTGCCCAACAAAAACGCCAATGCGATTGGCGATGAAATTGGGCGTATCTTTCGCCATCACCACGCCTTTGCCGAGGAAATTGGCGACGAAATCGCTCACGTGTCGCACAACATCGGGCTGCGTGGCGGGCGTAGGGATAACTTCCAGGAGGTGCAGATAACGCGGCGGGTTGAAGAAATGCGTTCCCAGGAAATGCGCATTGAAGCTCGCGCTCAATTCCCGCCCGATCTGGCCGATCGGAATGCCGCTGGTGTTGCTGCTGACGATGGAGTCCGGCTTGCGGGTCTCGTCCACCCGCGTCATCAACGTACGCTTGATCGCGAGATTTTCGACCACCGCCTCGATGATCCAGTCCGCCTCGCCGACCAGATGCCAGTGATCTTCGAAATTGCCCGTCTGGATAAGATCCAGCACGCTGTCGGCGTACAACGCAGCGGGATTGCTTTTCTTGACGCGATCAAGACCCTGGAGGACGATCCGATTGCGTACGGCGGGCGATTCCAACGTCAGACCGCGCGACTCCTCTTCGGGAGTCAATGCAGAGGGGACAATATCCAGCAGGGCGACCGGAATACCGGCATTTGCGATGTGCGCGGCGATGCCGCCGCCCATCATGCCAGAGCCAAGAACAACCACCCGGCGGATCGGTTGTGACAGCATTCTGCTCTCCTTTGAGTAGTGTCAAGTTGTAAGCGATCATAGATAGTTAGAGCGCTTCAAGCACTGAGGACACAGAGGAAGACGTAACGACGCATCGGCCCAATCGGCTGGCTGAGCCCATCGGCGCAATGGGAGAGGCAATAAGGACGTGCGCCGAAAGCTCAGAGCCGTGCGATAAACAAACAGATAACCAGGAAGCTGCCAGATGAACAGCTCTTCCCTAGTTCGTGTATACTCTTCAGCATAACGCGTTGCGTCATTCACCAGATTAACACGCCGTGTCATGAATGTCAAGAGTATAATAACGATAAGCATCCGATATGTGTTGCCAAATGGATGTTCGATCATTCTGTCGAAACAATGATGAAAGGAGTCACGCTATGATTGTACTGATCGCCCGCTATCATATCAAGCCCGGTTTGCGCGATCAAGTCGAAGACGCATTACGGCTGATGGTCGCGCAGATCAAGGCGAGCGAGCCGAGCTGTCCGCTTTTTCACGTGTGTCGTTCGCAGGATGACCCGAATATGCTGTTGTTGTACGAGCACTATGTTGACGAGCAAGCATTGCATGCGCATCGTGAGACGCCGCACTTCAAAGAGTTAGTAGAAGGCCGGATTATGCCCCTGCTTGAAAAACGCGAGCGCGAGTTGTACAAGCTCGTGATCAGCTAATCTGATGAAGATGCAAGGAGGCGCTATGAATAAAGCACAGATAACAGAGCCGTTTTATCCATTCCTGCTTGCCGGACGCTGGGTTGACGGATCGAGCGCTTATGAAATCCGCAACCCCTACAACAACGCCGTCGTCGGAGCGGTCGGTCGCGCCGGGCCCGCCGATCTGGAACACGCTATTGAAGGCGCAGTCGCCGCATTTCCAGCCACGCGCGCACTGCCGGCCCACCGCCGCGCCGGCATCTTGCGCGACGTTTCCGCTGCGATCCAGAGTCGATCCGAAGAATTCGCGCGGATAATCGCCCAGGAGGCCGGCAAGCCGATCAAGCAGGCGCGCGCCGAAGTGCAGCGGAGCGTTTTTACCTTTGCGCAGGCCGCCGAAGAAGCCAACCGCATCCACGGCGACGTGCTCAACCTTGATGCGTCGCCCAACGGCGCAGGACGACAGGGCCTCGTGCGTCGCTTTGCTATCGGGCCGATCGCTGCGATCACACCGTTCAATTTCCCGCTCAACCTGGTGGCGCACAAACTGGCCCCGGCCATCGCCGCCGGGTGCCCGGTCGTGCTCAAGCCCGCATCGCAAACGCCCATCAGCGCGCTCATGCTGGGACGGGAGATCACCCAGGCCGGATGGCCGGAAGGCGCGTTGAGCATACTGCCGCTGCGGAGCGCCGACGCCGCCCCGCTGGTCGAGGACGAACGCATCAAGCTGCTGACCTTCACCGGCAGTCCGGCGGTGGGTTGGGATATGAAGCGCCGCGCCGGTCGCAAACGGGTGACGCTCGAACTCGGCGGCAACGCGGGAGTGATCGTCCACCGCGACGCCGATGTAGAACTCGCTGCGGCGCGGGTGGCGGCAGGCGGCTTCGCCTACGCGGGCCAATCCTGCATTAGCGTGCAGCGCGTCTTCGTCCACGAGGATGTCTACGCGACGTTTATGCAACACCTTATTCCGCTGGTCGAAGCGCTAAAGCTCGGCGATCCGCTTGACGAAGCAAGCGATCTCTCGTCGCTGATCAGCGTCGCTGACGGGCGGCGCATCGCCGAGTGGCTGGACGAAGCTCGCGCCGCCGGGGCCGAGATTGTTACCGGCGGCAGCGTGGAAGGCGGCAACGTGCGTCCGACGGTCGTCGCCAATGCCGGGCCGGATCTCAACATTAACTGCCGCGAAGTCTTCGCACCGGTGATCACCGTGAGAAGCTACGCAACCTTCGATGAAGCACTGACAGCCGTTAACGACAGTGCGTTTGGCCTTCAAGCCGGGGTGTTTACCAATGACTTGCGGCTGGTCTGGCAAGCCTACGAGCAACTCGACGTTGGCGGCGTAATTATAAACGATGTACCAACCTGGCGGGTCGATCATATGCCCTACGGCGGCGTCAAGCAGAGCGGCTTCGGGCGCGAGGGGCTGCGCTATGCGATTGAGGAAATGACCGAGATAAAGCTGCTGGCGATCCATCTTGGGTAGGATCGTGATCGGGGCTTGATCCGGCGCATTCTATACGGTATGCTAGGCGCATCCATTCCAGATTGATCCAAACTATTGATGTTGCGTCATTCGCCTTGTGTGCTGAAGGAGGATAGTATGTCTGATTTGCAGGCTCGTTTCGAAACCGCGGCCCAGGAAGCCCAAGAATTACCGTCACGCCCCGATAATGCGACGATGTTGAAACTGTATGCGCTCTACAAGCAAGGTACGATCGGCGATGTCGCCGGCAACCAGCCGAACGCGCTGGACTTCATCGCCCGCGCCAAGTACGACTCCTGGGCCAAGCTGAAGGGCACGACGAAAGAAGCTGCGATGCAATCCTACATTGAACTGGTGGAGAGCCTTCAGAAATCGATGAGCTAAACGTCTCACCGATCCACGTTGTGCAGCGAAAAACAGCAAGTCTCCGGGGGCGGGTGCGGTGTCAGTCATATTGCGACTGCATCCGCCTCTTGCAGCGACGACACACGATCCAGAATCGCGTGTTGTTGTCGGCGACTCTCCGAGACTGTTTAAAAAGACTGGGCCAGTCTCCAAACCGATATACCATTGAACGTCTGAGCGCCATTTCCGTCGAAGTCTTCAGCAAACGCTTTCATAGCATAGCAGACTGGCCCAGCCTGCTTTCTGCAGAGAGCATCCGGGACTATGACCTGTGACGACCCTGTCCTGCGTTTGACATCAACAGGCAGCGTGCTACAATAGCTGCAGCCTAAAAAAGATACAATGTCTCGTTTACGCAGAAGCAACAAAATCTGTAATCCGTGTGGAGCGTTCTTGTATGGAAAATCTGGCTCAACAGCAAACCATAGGTCATACCATTACCGAAGCCCAGCTTCGGCTGCGTAACTTTCCGATCTCGTTCTTCGCGGTCATTCTTGGTCTCGCCGGAACAACCATCGCCTTTCAGCGCGCAGAGCATCTCGTCGGCCTGCCGTTCGCGATCAGCGGTTTTCTCCTGGTTGTCACCCTGAGCGTTTTCGTGGTCATCGCAGCGTTCTACGCCATTAAGGCGATCCGCTTCCCGGATGCCGTCAAGCGCGAATTCGCACATCCGATCAAGATCAACTTCTTTCCGACAATCTCGATCAGTTTCCTGCTCTTTAGCATTACGTTTCTGGAAATCAACCCTGCCGTATCGCGCTATCTCTGGATTGTTGGCGCCATCGCCCACACGCTGTTCACCATTGGGATTCTCTCGGTCTGGATGCAACACACGATGTTCCAGATTCAACACTCCAACCCATCGTGGTTTATTCCAGTCGTCGGCAATATCATCATTCCGGTTGTCGGCGTTGAGCATTTTCCCACCGATATCTCGTGGTTCTTTTTCAGCGTCGGGATCATCTTCTGGATATCATTGTTTACGATTTTTCTCAACCGCATCATCTTTCACGCGCCACTGGCCGACCGCCTTCTGCCGACGCTGTTCATTATGATCGCACCGCCTGCGGTGGGCTTCATCGCATATGTCAAGCTGATGGACCATGATGTCAGCGGGTTCGGTCTGGACGGCTTCGCCAAATCGCTCTACTATTTCGCGCTTTTCTTGTTCATTCTGCTCATTGCGCAGTACCGCCAATTTTTAAAGATCCGATTTTATCTGTCGTGGTGGGCCTATTCGTTTCCAATCGCCGCCATGACTATCGCTTCGGTTTTGATGTTCAGCAAAACGCAACTGGCGTTATTCCAGGGGATCGTCTATGTTTTGCTGGTTTTCCTGAGCATATTGGTCATTACATTGATCACCAGAACCACCCATGCTATTATGCACAAGACTATCTGTATCGAGGAGAACTGAGGCGAGATATCAAACTCCTCACCGTAGCGCATAGCGCCAACCATACGTCGGCGTACTTGAGCGTCGATTGAGAAATGGATTCTGCGCAAGGCGTTTGAAGATATGCTGCTTTCCAACATTGTCTGGCATGATAAAGAGCAATTCGACGAAGGCAGCGGCACGGTTGATCTGCTCCAATCGCCGATAAGCGATGCCACCGCGTCGATTAATCCACATACGTATGCCGCGCGCTATCCGCAGGATCGGCTGCGCTCCGCGGAAGAGTGCTTCTACCATACCTTGCTCATTGATGCTACCAAACGAATTTGGATCTACCGCAAGCGGTCATTCTGAGCGCAGCGAAGAATCCCGGCTGTCGGGGACGCTGAGACCCTTCGCTCCGCTCAGGG
>JANQID010000007.1 GCA_028282325.1 Chloroflexaceae bacterium
GCTCCACATCTGATGTCCAGCTTTCGCTGCTCCGGGTGTCGCTGTTTTGGAAGGTGTAAGCGATTTGCGTACTGCCGGTGTTGGTCAACTTGTGGGTAAACGTGACCACATCCGGTTCAGTATCGGTCGGTGTGGCATTCGTCGATTGCGTCAGCGGGTCGATCACCGCGCCATCCACAGCATTGATCGACGTCGTCACCACGGCTGTGTCATTGACAAGCGGATCGACGACGGAAGTGGCCGTAATCGTCGCAATGCCGGCATTCGCGGGATCCGCCAGCACGCCTTCCGGAACTGTCACCGTCACCGTCACCGTACGGGCTTCGCCGCGCGGCACATCGGTCAGCATTGTTGGCGTGACGTTTGCGGTCCAACGGGCATCGTCGAGACCAAGCGTCAGCGTATAACTGTCCGTACCGTTGCCGGTGTTGGTCAGCGTGTGCGTATAGGTCAACACCTCGCCAGGATCGCCGCTATCAGTGTAATCGGGGGCAAGAATCACCCCGGCGGCGCTCTCAACAATCACAACATCGTTCACTGTGTCGCTGGCCGCTGTTGCGTGGTCAGCAACCGCACGCACGGCGACGTTGTATGATCCGGCGTCGTTGTCCTGTGGCACAGTAACGGTAAAGGTGAACGTGCATGTACCGGAAACCGGTATGCCTGCCGGATCGCCGCAGGTTGAGTCGATAGGATCTCCGTTCCAGCCGATCGGCAGCGTGCGGGTAATTGAGAATGTGCCCGATACATTGCCGGTATTGGTCAACGTGTGGGTGAAGGTTACGGTTTGGGCTGCGTCGATTACGTTGACGCTCTGCGGCGCGGCGGGATTGATATCCGGCGCGGGCGCGCTGGTGATACTAATCTGGTCGGTGCGGGTAATGTCCAGCGTTGGATTCGCGGTGCGCCGCGCCGTTATGTCAACATCATACGCAGGGGGCGAAGCCGCCAAGCCAGGCGGGACAGTTACCTGCACCGGGATGTCCTGGCTCGTGTCGCGACTCAGCGTTACGGTGACGGGCTGCACCTGCCAGCCGGAAGGTACATCTGTGCCGAGCACGGTGAAGGTGTCCGTGAGGTTGCCGGTGTTCGTGAGCGTGTGAGTGAAGACGACGGTAACGCCGGGCGGGCTCTCAATGGGCGTTTGCGGTGATGTACTAAACTCCAGGCCAGGTGTAAACAACACCCGCGTGGTGTCATCGGCGGTGTCGGTTTTTCCATCAACGCCGGCCGTCAATCGCACGATCGCCTCGGTATTCGCTTCGGGCGCGGGCGATGTCGGAACCTGGATCGTCAGCACTGCGTCGGTGCTGGCGCCGGGATCCAGGGTCGATTGGCCCAGATTTGCCGAGACGATGCTCCACCCGGCGGGCAGACTACCGACTGGCGCGGCGTCGAGCGTAAAGTTGCCGGACAATCCGCCGGTGTTCGTCACCGTATGCGTGAAGATCACCGTACCGGTTCCGGGCGTGATCTCCTGGAGTTGATCGGGCGTGATCGCCACGTTGGGCGAGGGAGCATCCTGGACTGTTGTGACATCACTGACCGACCGGGCGGTCGCCCCGGCGGTAACGGTAATCCGAGTTGTGTCAACCATACCGATCGTAGCATCCGGCGGCACGTTGACGGCGATCGTGATGTTGGTAAATTGTCCGTCGCCAAGCTCCACGCTGGTTGGATCCGGGGTACCGGCCCAGCCTTGCGATGTCGTACGGGCAACCTGGAATGTGCGCGTCACAGCGTCGTTATTCGTCAGGCGATGGGTGTAAGTGACAGTTGAACCGGCGTAGGCATCCTGGGGCGCAGCGCTGGCGAGGGTGAAATCCGGCGGGGTACAAAGTCCGCCCGGCGCCTGCACCATCGGCGAGGAAAAAATCGACGTATTGCCGTTGGTATCGGTTGCCGTAGCACTCAAATAGGTCGAGCATCCACTGATGTCGATGCCAAAATTCCCGCTGCCATCGGTCGTCCCGCTAGTCAAATAGTATGGTCCTTCGCCATCATCGCGTGTTGCACTGGTGAACACTTCGATCGTGCATATGTCGCATCCGCCGCTGACCGTTCCGCTCAACGTCGGCGTGCTGCTAACCAGTTCGGGCGTCTGGAGCGACGGCGCACCGATATCGTTGTTGGCGCTGTTCAGCGCGATACCGTTGCCATAGTTCTCGCGCGTGCTGCTGCGGGTAATGGTAACTTGATCGGCATTCTGGATCGAGATGCCATGGCCACCGGCCGCGCTGCCATTGCGCACCAACTGGTTGTCGCGAACAGTCATATTCGACAGCAGCCCCGCGCTCCCATATATGCGAATACCGTGATATTTCGTGAGGACGGTGGAAGCAGCGCCGTTATTTGCAATAACGTTGCCTTCGATCACATGACCGGTTCCATTGACAATATAGATGCCATGGTAGCGATTACTCAAGGCGCTGCCTGCGTCGGTTCCACCGTTGGCCTTTGTGCCGATATAGTTGTCGCGGATGATCGTATTGTCGTCTTCGCCGGTTCCGCTGATTTTATCCAATGCGATGCCGTAGCCGCCGCCGGAAATGACGTTCGCCTCGATGGTATTGCCCGACGAACCGTCGATGCGCACACCGTATGAGGATGTCGTTTCCACAGGCATCAGGGCAGCGGTTCCGGCGGCGTTGACGCCGATGAAGTTACCGGCAATAACGTTATTTGCGGCGCTGTTGCCGGTGGTTGGCTGGATCAGAATCGAGGAATAATTTCCCGACGAGCCGCCGCGCGCGAGCACATTCCGCTCGCCGGGGCCGGTTCCGCCGATGGTGTTGGAATCGCCGTTGACGATTCGGATGCCGGCGCCCGTGTTGATCAGCGATGTTGAGGATGTCGAACCGGTCAGGTTTGTACCGATGAAGTTGCCCTGGATAACGTTGTTGCTGGAATAAATGCGAATGCCATCGCCCTGGTTCGCGGAAATGACGTTGCCCGGTCCGACGGTCATAGTATTGCTAATAGCATTCGTTCCAATATAGATGCCATGATCTTGATTGGGGAGCGTATCGCCGGCAGGAGTCAGACCAATCACATTGCTAATGATCGTCGTATCGCCGATGCCATAGAAAGCTGATGTTGAGTCGGGGATTTCGATCCCTATTTCTGTATTGCCGGAAATATAATTGCCGCTGATCGTCGTATCGATTGCACCGTATCGAGCGCCACCGATAAAACGAATACCGATGCGGTTGGCAATGGGCGAACCGCTAGAATTCAAGCCAATGTAGTTATCTTCGATGCGGTTACGGCGCGGGATAATATCTCCTGGCGATAAACTGTCGCTGGAAAGCGTGATGCCTGCCACCTGGTCGGTGCTATTTTCGTGGCCAGCGATAATATTATCAGGTCCAATGACGTTGTCGTAAGCATATTTGCCTATCGCCACACCACCGATAAATCCGCTGGAGCTAACGCCGTTGATCTGGTCATCACCATCTGCATTTGTGCCAATGCGGTTGCCGGCGATCACATTATTCTGCACAAGATCGACGCCTGACAGCGCTGCAATGTTAACATCGGCGATGCCGTTGCCCGAAATCACGTTGCCTTCATTTGCTCCGGTTCCGCCGATTTGGTTACTGCTGGCGCCGTTATCAATAAATATGCCGTACTTGTCGTTGCCGGCAGCATCGTCGCCATTCGTCGCGACTCCCAGATAGCAGTTGTACACTTGGTTGCCGGTCGCCCCGGTTCCGCTGATGTAAATACCCGATCCGCCGCTCGACTCCAAAGTCCCCCCTTCAAAGTTGATGATGACCAGCCCTCTGATCGTATTGTTGGCCGAGGTGATGCGAAGACCGTGGCTTACACCCGCGACCGTGCCATCAAGTACAACGTTGTGGCTGGTTCCGGCGTCGATCGTGAGGTTTCCCTGGGTTACAAATGGCAACGACGATGCGAGTTGGATCGTCCCGCTTACACTGAATTCAATCGTGTCGCCGGAATTTGCGTTTGTGAGCGCTTCGCGCAGCGTTCCGGAACCGCTGTCATTCAATGAGGATACCGTGATCGTCGCGGCATGAACTGGACGTGCAGCCGGTAACGCGGCGGCCAGCAGCGCCAGAATAACCAACACGTAGAGATTGCGAAGCGGGAAACGCATACAGTTGCTCCTCGTTGTTAGCCGAGTCCAACAGGCGTCACCGTTATCGAGTGACGCCTGTTGGAGCGTAATGGTGTCGTTGGCACGCCTGCAACGATTCTATCGAAAGACAAGCGGCAGCCAGAGGCGCGGCGCAACAGCGCTGCGCGTCACGTTAATCCGGTCGGTAACGCTCGCGCCGCCGATCACGTTGCCTTCCACATCGGTCAGGAAGACCGTCACCTGATCTTCTTCACCCTTCAACGCGCTGAGGTTCACTGTAATATCGATGTAGAAGTTGAAGGTATTGTCGCCGAGAACGTTCGACACCGAGAATGTGTCCGTGTCGGTCAAATTGATTCCCGACGTATTGGAACGGAAGCTAATAGTGCTGCCCAGACTCGACGAAGCGTTGAGTCGGAACGGCGCCGTGCCGTTGCTGAGGTTCGTCACAACGTGCTCGAATGAGATCTGCTCACCTGCCGCAGCATCGCCTTGTTCGTTTTGCACCATACTCGCAAGCAGTTCGAGATCCACCGTCGTCGTATCGCTGATAACTTTGTTTTCAGAGGGCGTGCTCGGAACGGTGAGCTCTACTCGCGTGACTCGCGATATGCCTTCCGCTGAATCGTCCGGTATGGTCACCTGCACCAGCAAATCGGTCGACTCGCCCGGCCCCAGCGTCATCGTCGTCGGCGCAATGATCGTATTGGGATTCCAGTCGGGATCGGGAACGGCCAGACCATCCGCCCGCGTTGTACCGGTAATCTCCACGGTACCGGCGACATTGCCCGTGTTGGTGATCTTGTGGACATAGGTAAGCTGGTACTCCGGCGCGCCGCGTCCGCTCCGGCTGAGCGGATCGACACTCAGTACGAATTTCTCCAGCACGGTGGTTGTCGCCGTGATGCTATCGGTTGCCGTGACAATCGATGCCGAACTGGCCGTTACACGCGTCTGGTCTTGCACGCCGGCGCGCACGTTTTCCGCCGATCCGGTTGGCAGCGTGAGCGTCATCGTCACTATCATCGCATCGGCGGCCGGTAGTTCAAATGTTGTAGTCGGTGACAGAGCATAGGTCCAATCAAGCGACGAATCGGCGCTAAGATTGAGATCGGTGAGATCCACGGTGCCCGTGTTGGTCAAACGGAAGGTGTAGGTCACCGTCTGACCCGGCGCGGCGTCTTGTTCAGGTGGATCCGGATCCTCCGCCACAATTTCCAGCCCATACGAGCGGGTGAATGCGGTAAATTCTGATGTGTTGCCGTAGCCGTCGGTGGCGGTCAGCAGAATCTGCGGCGGCAGCGAGCCGTTGGTCAAATTAATCTGATCCTGGAAGCGCCCGACCTCATCTGCGGTCGCCTCTCCGATCAACTCGTATCCCTGACCATCGGGCGTCGTAAGCGTCGGATCGGTGCGGAAGATCTGGATCGTGCAGGTGACGCACGCCCCGGGCGGGTTGATGTTGACCTTGTCCGTGCTGGTATACACATACCCGGTGAGCAAACCCTGCTCGTTTACGCGCAGACGCAGCGGCGACGAGAGATTGGTGATTGGCGGGTCGATGTCGTGATTGGGGTTGGCCGAGACGCCCGGCTGATCCGTTGCAGGATCGAGGTCGATGCCGCCGGCCGTGTTGCGCGAAATACTGTTGCTGGTAATGCGCACGCGCTCAACTATGCCCGGCGTGGTTTTGTTCGCCCGCACACCATAGCCGCCATTCCGGCTGAGCGTATTCTGGGTAATGTAAACATCGCGGGAATAGGGGAAAGCATCACTGCTGACCTGCACGCCATCACCGTCGTTCCACTGCACCGTGGTTCGGTTGATTGCAGTGACATTGCTGTTGTTCGTGGCGATACCGTCCAGCGAGTTGCTCAACACGGTCGAACTCTGGATCGTCGTCGTGGTCGTTCCTGTCGCCGTGATCCCGTTGCCCTGGTTGGATTCAATCTGAACCGACTGGATCGAGTTGACATCACTCGCTATGAGCACGATGCCATCGAGCGTATGAGTCATCACTTCGCCCGACCGAATGGTCGTGGTGACGCTTCCCGTGACAGTAATGCCGCTCTGATCATTGTCAAGTATGCTGAAGTTGGAAATGGCGGTATTGAATCCGTTAAACAACCGAATGCCATTCTGACCGTTAATAGTGATATTGAGCGTAGCATCTTCTTCGCCCTGGATAATCGTATCCTGGGCATACTCGATAAAGACGCCATCCAACGTATTGCTGAAGATATTGTTGCTGCGAATCTCATTTTTGCTGACGTCTGATACATCATCAGGCGGATTATAAACAAACGCCGTCCCGGTGATAGCGATGCCATATCCGAGGTTGTTGCCGATCAAGTTGCGGGTTTCCGGCGTCACACCTCCAATCACATTCGATTGAGAGTTGTTATTAATTTGAACCCCGTCGCCCTGGTTAGGTATACTGCCAGCGCCATAAATGTTGGTGCCGATGAAATTGCCGCTTATGGTATTGCTGTTTGATTGGATCGACGACTGGGTCAAAGAACCCTCTATGTGGATACCATCACCATTGTTGCCGGAGATGACGTTTCTCGTCCATTCAGGCTCGCTCGCAGAGCTAAATTCGCCTCCGATAACATTATTCGATGCGCCCCCATCAATACGTATTCCGATTGTATTGTTCGAGGTGGATCCGGTCGGGGTATCGTAATTCAGACCTATCCCAATGAAATTGTTGGTAATGGTATTCTCGTTGGCCTTATACCCGCTGATCGAAATGCCGGGGCCGCCATTTCCGGCGATAAAGTTGCGCGTGTATTGATTTGCGCCGCCAATTTGATTATTGCTCGCCGCATAAGTTAATCCCACAATCCGAACACCGCCAAGCGTATTGCTGATAATGCTGGTCGCAGGTTGGTCAAGCCCAATGCGGTTGCCATACACTCCATTTTCGCTTGCGTTGTTAATAAAAATGCCAAATTCTTGATTGCCGGAAATGACGTTGCGGTAGCGGCGCTGCAATTCTCCCGGATCGAGACTATCCGGATCCACTCCAATGACATTGCCCGTAGCAGTGCCGCCGCCGCCTATACCGCGTATGTGAATGCCGCTACCGGAGTTAGGTACGGCGGACAAACCACTGGCATCGGTGCCAATGAAGTTGCCGCGGATAAAATTGCCCCTACCTTCGATGAGAATGCCGTCTTTGAGATTGCCGGAGATAACATTGGCATCGAAAGGACTGCTATTCTCATCGTCATCCATGCCGATAAAGTTTCCGCTACTGCTCTCGCGTATCCAGATGCCAAAGTCATTATTCTCGGCAGGTCCAAAACCTCGGGTGCCGATATAGTTTCCTTGAACAATGTTATTATCACCGAAAATTTCGATGCCAACGCCAAGCAACCCACCGGTTTCGGCTCCGCGGAAATTGACGAAGCCTAGACTCTGGACTGTACTGCCATCAGATCCGGTGCCGAGGATAATACCGCCTGATTCGGAGACGTTTTGTCCATCGATAATGATTTCAGGACCACTCTCATTTGGGTCACCACCAATGAAATCACGTTGTGATAAACCTTCAATGGCTGTCGATTGAGAGATGGCCGGCAGCGGATTACCTTCATTTAACGTGATCGTCCAGGTTTCCTTTGTGTCTTCGCCATCAAAGCCTGGATCATCCTTGTTGATCGCAAACCTTATTGTACTTCCAGGATTGGCGTTCGCCTGGTTAATCGCCTGGCGTAATGAGCACTTATCTGAATGATTCGGATCCGTACCACATCCGCCAGTGTCCGGGGGAGTGCCAAACAAATCGAGAGTGGTATTAACGGTGATATTCGCCGCCTGCGCAGTCGGCTGGCTGATCGCGAACGATGTGAGGATTAAAAGAACGATGACTAAAAGATGAAGGTAGGACTGGCGTTTAGTGTAAACCATCTTGCGCTCCTTACGCCATTGCGAACACGGTATGCCATCCGCGTGCGTGTAATGCGAATGTCGGCAAAGTGTAAAGCCTTCGTTAGCCCTATTGTAGCACGATAGCGCAAGAGGAAAACTGGGAAAGAGGTACTAGAATTGACGCCAGGAACCAGATCGAGCTAGAAAAGCGCCGCTTCTCTAGCTCGATCTCCCTAGCCGTGATGAACCGTTGACATTTTACGATTCGTTTGACTTTCCTTGAATGATGTCACGCTCATGGGCCATGTCAATAAAGCTGTTCAGCGTGGCCCGCGGATGCGCGCCGACCGGCAGCAGCGCGGTCTCCAGCACATCATCAAGCGTGTCTACCGGCACGAAGTTCAGATCTTCCAACACTTCGCGCGGCAGGTCATCCAGGTCGGCCTCGTTGCGGCGCGGCAGAATGATCGTGCGGATGCCCGCCCGGTGCGCCCCCAACGCCTTCTCCTTGATCCCGCCGATCGGCAGGACGCGCCCGCGCAGCGTGATCTCGCCGGTCATCGCAACATCGTCGCGCACCAGCCGCTCGGTCGCCGCCGAGGCCAGCGCCGTCGCGATGGTGATGCCCGCCGACGGACCGTCCTTCGGCGTCGCGCCGCCGGGAACGTGAATGTGAATGGCATGCGTGTCGAAGAATGCCGGATCGATATTCAGCGCCTTGCTGCGCGACCGAATATAAGTCAGCGCCGCCTCGGCGCTTTCGCGCATCACATCACCCAGCTTGCCGGTCAGCTTCAGCTCCTTGGCGCCCTCCACGACCGATGCTTCGACGAAGATGATGTCGCCACCGACCGGCGTCCAGACCAGACCCGTCGCTACGCCGGACTGATCGATGCGTTCGCGCGCCTCGTTGTAGAAGCTTGGACGTCCCAGCGCTTTGCGCACAAACGCCGTATCGACAACGACGGGCGAATGCGCAGTTTCGCGCCCGGCTGCGGCGTCGCTTGCCGTCTCAGGTTCAACTTCAACCGCGCTTGCCTGCTCAGTGATCTGGCGGGTGACTTTGCGCAACACCGCGCCGATCTGGCGCTCCAGATTCCGCACGCCCGCCTCGCGCGTATAGTCATTGATGATCGCGTGCAATGCTTCTTCGGGAACCTCGACCTCGTCACTTTGCAGGCCGTTGGCTTTGATCTGCCGCCGCAACAGATGCTGTTGCGCGATGCGCACTTTCTCATCTTCGGTATAACCGCTGAGCTCGATGACCTCCATCCGGTCGCGCAAGGCCGGCGGCACGCTGTCGAACGTATTGGCGGTGGCGATGAACAACACCTTGCTCAAATCAAACGGCACGTTCAGGTAGTGGTCGGTGAAGGTGTTGTTCTGCTCAGGATCGAGCACCTCCAGCAACGCCGATGCCGGATCGCCGCGATAATCCATGCCCAGCTTGTCAACCTCGTCGAGCAAGACCACCGGATCAGAACTGCCAGCCCGGCGCAACTCCTGGATAATCCGCCCCGGAGCGGAACCGATGTAGGTGCGGCGGAATCCGCGCAACTCGGCTTCATCGCGCACCCCGCCCAGGCTCATACGCACGAATGTACGTCCCAGCGCACGGGCGATGCTCTGCCCCAGGCTGGTTTTGCCCACTCCCGGCGGTCCGACAAACGCCAGGATCGGCTCGCGATCGGGGCCAGATTCGTTGAGCATTGCGCGGCGTTGCTTTACGGCCAGGTATTCCAGAATGCGCTCTTTGATTGTCTTCAGGCCATAGTGATCTTCATCGAGCACCTGGCGCGCATAGCCGATGTCGATGGCGCCGCCGGCCGGATTGTTCCAGGGCAGTTCGGCCAGCCATTCCAGATATGTGCGCACCATCTGATATTCCGGCGACGCGGCATTGATGCGCTCCAGGCGCGCGAGTTCGCGGTCGGCCTCCTTGCGGGCGACCTCCGGCAGATGCGCCGCTTCCAGCTTCTCGCGCAGATCGGCCAGGCCATTCGACTCCGTGTCGTCTTCGCCCAACTCCTTGCGGATCGCCTGCATCTGTTGGCGCAAATAGAATTCGCGCTGGTGCTTGGCCGTTCCCTCCTGCACCTCCTGGCGCAGGCGGCTCTGCACCTCAAGTAGGGCCAGTTGCTTGCGATAGAAATCGCGAACAAACGCAAGCCGCTCGATCACGTCGAACATTTCCAGCAGCTTCTGACGCTCCTCAAAAGTATACTCCTGGGCATAGCCGGTATTGTCCGCCAGGTGCCCCGGATCGTCGATGCTGCGCACGAAATTGCGAATCTCCTGCGGAATGTTGGAACGCAAGCCCAGCGTAGCGTCGATCACCGCGTGGACCTCGGTCATCAGCGATTCCAACTCCGGGGTACGCGTGAACGCATCCGGTCGCTCGATGTAGCGAAAGCACGGATACGGCTCGCTCTGCGTCTGCTCGACAGGCTCGGCGCGCACCAGCCCGCGCACGACGATTCCGCTCGCGCCGTTGGGCAAGATACCGGCCTGCTCAATGCGGGCGACGACGCCGACGCGATGCAACTGTTCGGCGAGCGGTTGGGAGCGATCCGTATCTTCGCGGCGCGCGACCAGCAGCACCCTGCTGTTATATTCTTGCAGGCCAGCCTCAACGGCCGCGGCAACCTCTTCGTTCAGCGGCAAACTCACAACAATGTATGGCAAGACCACCGCGCCGTCCAGCGCAATCAGCGGCAGCGTTTGCGGCGTGGTCTGCTCTTCGATTCGGTTCGTCTCATCCATAATGTCAATCTCCCAGCGCTTAGATTACATCCAAACAAGACGCCCTGCTCAGGCGCGATCATAGCAAAGAAATCATGTTTGGATAATCTCATAAAGCGGAATAATCATTCCGTAGTCATTTCATTATGGAAGGGCGATTCTGGTTTGTCAACGGTCTGAGGAACCCGGCGAGCCGGTTCTAATACAAGTCTAGCATCGTGTAAAGATATTTCTAATACAACGCGCGAGAATCAAACGAGACGGAGATCATTTAATCTCCGTCTCGTTTGCTGTTTGGCGTATGGCGCCGGAACCAATCCAGGTGATCAAGCCATAGCTTCGAGCACTTGCTTAACGGGACGTTCTTCGCCGAGACGCTCATCGAGCCAGGTGCGATAGCTGGGATAGCGCAACGCAATGCCAAGATCATGCTTGAGGCGCGCATTGCTCATCCGTACCGACGCAATCGAGCGCCCAACGATCGATGGATCAAGGCCGGATTGCAACGCTCTGGCGCTGGAGTAGGTGCGCGGCGGGAGCATTCCCAGACGTTGGCGCACGTTGGTGTAGAGATCGATCAGGCGCGTCGGCTCATCGTCGACGACATTATAGAGAGCGCCGGGCTGACCCAGTTGCGGAATCTGTTCAAGCACGGTCAGCAAGTCATCGATATGGATATGCGAGACAAAGTTGCGCCCGTTCCCATAAATAGTCACCGTGCTCTTCCGAACGGCGTCCACAAAATCGCGTTCGGGGCCGTAAATCGTACCGAGGCGCAGAATGATCGCCGGGAAACGATGGCGACGCACCAATTCCATAATGGTCTGTTCGGCGTCGAACATAATCTGACCAAGCGGATACGAAGGCGCCGGAGGAGCGTCTTCAGTCAGCCACTTGCTATCTCCGTCGCCATAGGGCGAGGAGTCAGATGTGAAGACGTAGCAGCGCACGCTCCGCGCACGCGAGCAGGCGGCGATCAGATGTTGATTGCCGTCAACCGCCGTCTGGCGAAGCGATCCATTATCAAGAACACTGCGTGAGGTCAGATTGTAGACAAATTCGATGCCGTCAGCGATGCCAATCAGGCTTTCCGGGCGGATGACATCGCCGGTCCAAACAACCATGCCTTTCGCGGCAAGCTGTTCAACGACGGCGTCATCGGGGTTGCGCACAAGGCCACGCACACGATGGCCCTGTTCGAGAAGCCGTTGAGCGAGCCGCGAGCCGACATAACCCGCCGCGCCAGCGATAAGAACGTTTGCCATAGCTCACCTCTTCATCTCATTTCGGCGAGAGAGTCTTGCATCCTTAGACCAACGAGAAGCCTGACACGCTACCGGCTTCCGCACTCTCTCGTCTTGCCTAAACGTGTGTGCTGCTTCTCTGGCCAGGTTGCCCAACGGCCGCACAACATAACATGTTCAAGAGCAGCAGATTTCCCCGAATTGTAGCATATTTTCTTTGGTCAAATAGGACAAAATGGCCAATAAAAACTGTGTATTATCTGTGCGTTTTGCACAGGAGATCCAGTTATATTGTGCAAATTATGTGCAGGATATTCCTGACAAATTACTATTGCACAAAAAGACTCCGGGCGAATGCCTGGAGCCTTTTTGCGCGTAAAAGCTAATGCTCGCACTAGGGGGTTTTATCGGGCTTTATTGGTCGATCTGCAACCCCTGCTGAGAGATCTGCTCACGCTCTTCGGGCGTTATCAACGTAAAATTGCCATCGCGATTGATATACACCATCGCTTCATTTTTTACCTGCACGATCAAGTCAGGCGCATTGTCGGCGTTGAAATCCGCCAGTTGCATAGTCGCCGGGGTGAGATCCTCGCCCGCGCCAAACAGATATGGTCCGGGCAACGAGCGAATCTGGGTCGGGTCACTGCCGGGTATCTCCAAAATGACGATCTGGCGATTCAGGTTCATAGCGATCAGGCGCGTCGGTTGATCCGCCATTTCGCCGTGTCCGACATAGCCCGAAAGATGGAATGTGCGCGGTCTTCCATAGCGTAGATCATCGAATGCGACCCGCCCCCATGCGATGGCGCTGCTGAGCAGCACATAGGTGGCAAGCAGCGCGAGGACACCGACAACCAGATAGGCCAATGATTTGATATTCACCGATGGCAAACTGACGACCTGGCGGCGCTCATATGGTAGGTCTCGACTGGTAACAGCCATAGTTGACACCTCCTCATATATAAAAACTTATGATGAGCGCAGCCTCTCTGCTACGAGTCAGCTTGCGTCATCCACACCATAACGCTACAACTACATTTAGCTCTTATGTGCTAAAAGTATAGCAAAAGTAATAAGGAGAGTCAAGAACAAATTTGCTATTTTTACATGAATCGCCTATAACAAAGCCTCCCAATGCGGGAGGCGCATAGAGAGAGCAGACTAAGATATAGATAATCGAGGACTGGCAGTCCTTCAAGGGCTGCCAGTCCTACAGCCCCATATAGCGTGACGCCTGTTCAATTTGCGTTTTGTGAAGCGGGCGGGAAGGCTTTGATCTCAAGATCTCTGCAGTCCGCATCCGTTTCGCGCAGCAGTTCTTTGAGTATCTTGGCGCTGATTGGGCCATCATTGAGCACTGAGCAGATAAGTGACGCGCGGAGTTCGTGCATATCACGCGCCAGAATGCGTATTATCTCAGCAAACTGTACGCTGTACCAATCATTATGTCGTCTGGCGTCCGAGATCTCATCCTGGAGCTGTGCAATAGCGATAGCTTGATGTTCAAGCATATGCTGAATAGTTGCGAGACGTAGCTCAACCTGGACAAGTTGATCGTCAGGTTGGGATGTTGGCTGGGTCATAGCGATCTTCCTGTCGTTTCTTGCTGTCGTTATAGTACCGACATTACAAACGAGTCGTACGGTCTTTGGAGTATATATCATATCACCGAGGCGGCTATGCTGAGAATATGTTACAAGGGTACTGTGGTTGTTATCTCAAGAAAACATCAGTAATGGAATGAGGGGGGATTTTTGAAGCTCGCCGACTATACAAGAAGTCGCGAGATGGTTTGCGCATCCCGCGACTTCCGATTCCAATTCTGGCGGCGGAACTACCGCAGTTCGAAGGTGATTTGCACCTGGGCGGTAAATGTTTGCTCGCCCGCCTCAATCGGAACGGCTCTATCAGCTTCGCCGACTGCGAAAGCAACTGGAATGGGCTGCTGCGAGCCGACGTTCTCGGTGATGACCAGCGCCTGGCCCACGCTCGCATCTGCGCCGCCGGCCAGTTGCTCGGCCTTGGCGCGCGCTTCGGCGACGGCTGCGTCACGCGCCTGCGCGATCAGCTCTGACGGGTCGTCCACGCTGAAGCTGATGCCATACACGCGGTTGGCGCCTTCTTGCACAACCTGATCGAGCAACGCACCGGCTTCGTCAAGATTGCGAATGGTAACGGCAACGATATTGCTGACCTGATAGCCGCGCACCTGACGGCCTTCGTTGTCATAGCGCGGATAAATGTTGAAGTTGCGTGTCTGAATGTCCTTCTCATCAACTCCCAGCTCTTTCATCTTGGCGATGATAGCCTGAACCTGGGCGTTGTTCTGGTCAAGCGCTTCCTGAGTAGTAGGCGCCTCGGTTTCAACGCCGATCTGCACATTGGCTGTGTCCGGCGTTCCCTGAACTTCACCGACGCCGACGACGGTGATCTGGCGCGGCGAACCGGCGACCGGCTGCGCCTGCGCCGGGCGAGTGAGGAGCATTCCAACCGCTCCGGCAAGTGCAAGCAGCGCAATAAGCAGCGCGATCACGAGGCCGCCGACAACGGGAGATATTCGCTGTGTCATAAGATTATGCCTCCTTGGAGCATCAGTACGGTTATCCGCCGTATAAATTCGTTCCGTTCCAAGGACGGCGACGCAACGCGAAAAGTTCCTACAGCCCGGCGGCACGCGTTGCTGCGCAGTGAATTGCTCATCTGTTCGCTATTGAGTATAATGCCTTACACTAATGGAAAAGCATGCGGAGGAGAATGGCGCATGAGTCAGCCGAAACAACTTGCCCTGGTCGATGGCCACGCGCTGGCTTTCCGCGCGTTCTATGCGCTCAGCGATTCGGCGTTGCGCTCCTCCAAAAGCGAGCCGACGTATGCGGTCTTCGGTTTCGCACAGATCTTGCTGACCACGTTGCAAGAACGGCGTCCCGACTATGTGGCGGTCGCTTTCGACATCGGAAGCACATTCCGCGATGATATGTACGCGGAATATAAAGCGGGTCGCGTCGAGCCGCCGGAAGAATTCGGGCCGCAGCTTGAGCGCATCAAGCAACTGGTGCAGGCGCTGAACATTCCGATCTACACCGCCGAGGGATATGAAGCCGACGATGTGATTGGCACGCTGGCCCGCCAGGCGACCGAACAGGGCGTCGCCACGATCATCCTCACCGGCGACACCGACACACTGCAACTGGTCGATGAGCGCGTGAACGTCTTGTTGGCGAATCCATACGGCCAGCGCACGTCAACCACGCTCTATGACCTGGAAAAAGTGCGCGAACGCTACAAAGGCCTTGCGCCGGGCCAACTCGCCGATCTGCGCGGTCTGAAAGGCGATGCTTCAGATAATATTCCCGGTGTGAAAGGCATTGGCGAAACGGGGGCGATCAATCTGCTGAATCAGTTCGGGAACGTCGAGCAGGTTTATGCACAGATGGAAAATGTGCCGAAACGCTATCGCAAACCATTGGAGGGCCAGCTTGACAGCGCCTTGCTCAGCAAAAAATTGGCGACGATCGTCTGCGATGTGCCGCTCCGTCTCGATCTGTCGGCGGCGACGCTCCACGACTATGATCGCAGCGCCATCATCGGTTTGTTCCAGGAATTAGAGTTTGGTAGCAGCCTGGTCAAGAAATTGCCGTCGGTCGACGCCCCAGTCACTGCGTCGTCGACGCCCGCGCCGGACAGTCCGCATCAGCAGCATATGTTTGAGACGGAAGCGCTACCCAAAGCCGCTGCGGAGGCTGAGTCACCGTCGGCGTTCATCGGCCAGTTGTCGATGTTCGACGAAGCAGTTGCAGCGGGCGGCGACGCAGCGGCGCAGTTGGGCGACTATTGTGCAGTCGTGACCGAAGAAGCGCTACACGACGTGGCGGCGGCGCTTGATGCAGCGCCCGCGTTCGCGTTCGATACCGAGAGCACAGGGTTGCGCCCGTTCCACAACGATATTGTCGGCATCTCGCTGGCCGTGCGTCCGGGAGAAGCCTGGTATATCCCGCTGGGTCATCGCGAGGGCCAGCAACTCCCGCGCCAACAGGTTCTCGACGCCTTACGGCCATTTCTCGCCGATCCGAATCGACCTAAATACGCGCATCACGCCAAGTTTGATATCGAGGTTTTGCAACACGCCGGCGTCGAGACGCGCGGCGTGGCGTTCGACACGATGATCGCCGCCGGTCTGTTGGGGCGACGCCAGGGGCTCAAGGATCTGGCTTTCTACGAACTGAAGATCGCCGAGCCGATGACGCCGATCGAAGATCTGATCGGCAAAGGCGCCCGGCAGATCACATTCGATCAGACATCTATCGAACGGGCGACGCCCTACGCCTCCGCCGACGCCGATATGACACTGCGCCTCAAGCCGGCTCTGGAGCAGCAACTGGGCGCGCAGCATCCGCTGGATGATCTGTTTATGCGTCTGGAGATGCCGCTGATACCGGTGCTGGCCGAGATGGAGCGCGCCGGCATCGGCCTGGATGTCCCGTACATTACGGCGCTGGGCGAGCAACTAGGCGCACGGCTGGCCGACCTTGAAGCGCAGATCCACGCCTTCGCCGAACAGCCCTTCAACATCAATTCGAGCGATCAACTGAGCGACGTGCTCTTTGGCAAGCTCGGCCTACCGACCGAGGGCGTGAGCCGGACGGCCAAGACGAAGAAATATTCGCTGACCGCCGACACGCTGGAGCGCATGCGGGGGCTGCATCCGATCATTGATCGTATTCTGGAATATCGCCAGTTTGCCAAGCTCAAATCGACCTACGTCGACGCCCTGCCCGCGCTGATAAACCCAGAAACCGGGCGCATTCACACATCGTATAACCAGCTTGGCGCAGCAACCGGTCGCCTATCAAGCAACGATCCGAACTTGCAGAACATTCCGGTGCGCACGGAGGAAGGCCGTTCGATACGTCGCGCGTTTGTAGCCACGCCGGGGTCGGTTTTTATCGCCGCCGACTATTCGCAAATCGAGCTACGGGTTCTGGCGCACATCACCCAGGACGAGAATCTCATCCAGGCGTTCACCGAGGGGCAGGACATCCACGCGGCAACCGCGGCGCAACTCTTCGGCGTGCCGATCGCCGACGTGGACAAGAGCCAGCGCCGCATCGCCAAGACCACCGTGTTCGGCATCATCTACGGCATCAGCAGCTTCGGCCTGGCCCAGCGCACCGAACTGAGTCGCAGCGAGGCTCAGGCGCTCATCGATGCGGTCTTCGCGCGCTTCCCCCGTCTGCGCACCTACATCGATGCGACGTTGGAACAGGGACGCCGCGACGGCTACGTGCGCTCGTTATTTGGCCGACGCCGGAAGATCAGCGATCTCAACGCCAGCGGCGCGCGCCGCCAGGCCGCCGAACGCGAGGCCATCAACGCGCCGATCCAGTCAACCGCGGCTGACATTATGAAGCTAGCGATGATCCGGATGTTCGACGCGCTCCAGCAACACAAACTGCGAACGCGTATGCTGTTGCAGGTCCACGACGAGCTTATCTTCGAGGCGCCGCGCGAGGAGACCGCTGAAGTTCAGGCATTGGTACGCAGCGTGATGGAAGGCGTCTATCCCGACTTGCGCGCACCGCTCAGCGTTGATATGGAAACGGGCGCTAACTGGGGAGAGATGGAGAGCACAGATTAGCTGAGAGAGCAACCAAGACGCTCATCGCCTGTCCAAATCAATTGCGGGCGTTTATGCTACAATGGGAATCAATGCCCACCACAAAATCCGCAATCTCATATGGTGTGACACGAGGGACATAAGGTTGTATGCAACCTACACTGAAGACGAATGAAACCCCCGAAAAATCGGCCTCGCAACCCAAAGCCCGCCCGACGTTCTCGGTCGTCGCCCCCGTGTACAACGAAGAGCGGCTGTTGCCGGAGTTCTATCAACGCGTCGTAAACACCCTCGAACCGCTCGGCGAGCCATTCGAGCTGGTGCTGGTAAACGACGGATGCCGGGATCGCTCGCCGGAGATTATGCGCGAGCTCTATGAACGCGATCCACGGGTGCGAGTGGTCAATTTCTCGAAGAATTTTGGACACCAGCTTGCAATTACGGCCGGCGCCGATTACGCGCAGGGTGAGGCAATTGTGGTCATCGACTCGGATCTCCAGGATCCGCCCGAAGTCATTCCGGAGTTGATCCAGCGCTGGCACGAGGGTTACGAAGTTGTTTACGCCGTGCGGGCCGAGCGCGTCGGCGAGACCTGGTTCAAGAAGATGACGGCCTCGTTTTTCTATCGCCTGATCGCCCAGATCACCAACGTGGACATTCCGGTCGATACCGGCGATTTTCGATTGATGGACCGCAAAGTGGTCGATGCATTGTCACAAATACGCGAGCACCACCGCTTTATGCGCGGCCTGTCGTCCTGGGTCGGCTTCAAGCAGATCGGCGTTCCATACCGGCGTGATGCACGCAAAGCCGGCGAGACGAAATACCCGCTGCGGAAGATGCTTAAGTTTGCGCTCGACGGCATCACCAGCTTTTCGTATTTGCCGCTGCAACTGTCAACGTATCTCGGCTTCATCATCGCCGCATTGAGCGTCGTGTTCATTATCATCGCCATTGCGCTGCGGTTGAGCGGCATCAGGGCGTTCGAGGGCCAGGCGACGACGCTGGTGATGGTGTTGTTTATGGGCGGCGTGCAGCTGATTTTCCTGGGTGTCATCGGCGAATATCTTGGTCGCATTTACGATGAGGTGAAGCGCCGTCCGCTGTACATCGTCTCCGAGGCGCTGGGCTTTGGCGACAAGCCGGATCATGAATCGGCGCGGCAACGCCGCAATGGACATATGGATCGAGAAACATAACCGTATGTTATGTTCTACGGATAGAGATACGTCTCCTCCACTCTACCGAAGGGGAATATGGTCACTCAGACGAGCACTGCACAACTCCTGTCAATGACATGAGTTACGCGGTCGCAGCGAGTACTGCCGGATTCGCCTTCGGCAGAGCGGAAGTTACCATCTTTTTCGGTCAATTTTTGCCCTCCGGGCAAAAATTGACCGAAAATAAAGAACATAAGGCACCACTCTGCCGAAGGCTCAAGCGGCGTTCTTTCTAAGGCCAGGACCGAGAAAAGCGCCGCCGCGTAACTCGTGTCTTTGAGCGCTGTATTGCATGCTATCCTGAGCAGATCATCAGAATAGAACAACTAAGTTCCGCCGTCAATGTGATAATATGGCGGAACTTCAGCTTGATGGATGGCCCATTCTGGCTGAAGTTCCGCCGTATTATTTGGAAGTTCAAGCAGGGTTACGGTATACTATAAACACAGGGTATTTGTAGCAGTATCGCTCTATAGCAGCGTGATCGCAACCTTCATTTTCTGGTTGCCGTACTATAATTACCTAGAGTGCGTGATAGTCCAATAAATATGTGCGGATTGTTCTGGCGCTACACGAGGAAGCTATGTATCAGCAAAACAATTCTGGCGGGCGACCAGGCAGAGAAGGAGGATCAGGCGTGAATGTACGAGGCAGCGCAGTTGCATCACTCGTTGGATTGGGGATCGTTGTTGTAATCGCCGTGATTTTGCTCACCAACGCAGTCACGACTGTTGACGCAGGAACACGCGCCGTGCTCAAGACCTTTGGCGAAGTGACGGGCATTCTTGATGAAGGGCTGCATTTTCGCACGCCTTTTGTCACCTCGGTGATCGTCGTCGATGTCAAAACTCAGCGGTATGAGTCAACATCGTCGGCTGCATCGCGCGACTTGCAGATTGTGACGACGCAAGTGGTGATCAACTATCGCCCCGACCCGGAACGAGCGGATGCGCTGATTCGCGATATCGGCGTCGAATATGAACGCCGCGTGATCGACCCGGCGGTGCAGGAAGCGCTGAAAGCGGCGACGGCGCAGTTTACGGCGGAAGAATTGATCACGCGCCGCCCCGAAGTGTCCGAGGAGATCCGATCGGTCTTGCTTGACCGGCTCGAAAATCGCAATGTATTGATCGAAAGCGTTGCGATCACCGAGTTTAATTTCAGCCCTGAGTTTGCCCAGGCGATTGAGGCCAAGCAGGTGGCGGAACAAGACGCGTTGCGCGCCGAACGCGAGTTAGAACGGGCGCGCATCGAGGCTCAGCAGCAGGTGGCCCAGGCCGAGGCCGAGGCCGAAGCGCGGTTGCTGGTCGCAGAAGCTGAAGCTAAGGGGTTGCGGTTGCTGCGCGAATCTTCATCGCCCGAGGTGCTGCAGCTGCGCTTTATCGAGCGTTGGAATGGCGTGATGCCGCTCGTGATGAGCGGCGATTCGGGGCCGGTGCCATTCCTCAATATTCCCATCGATAATCTGCAAGATCAGACGCGCACGATAACGCCGGAACCAGAGCCGACGCCGGAGCCGGAACCAGAGCCGACGCCGGAGCCGGAGCAGTAAACCGATCGCATACGGAAGATGATACGAACGGTCAGCCGATTTGCTGGCCGTTCGTCGTTGGCATCAAGTGGATAATCGGGGGCATCGTCAAGCTTACTCCGCCGCAAACATAACCGCGACCAGCGGGCTGGCCGCGATCCAGGCCTCCAGGTCGCCACCGCCGAACCAGTCGTTGGCACGTATCACCGTTTGCATAATGCGGCGACGTTCCACCGGATCGCGCACAGCAACGGCCCGCGCCAGCAGATCGCAGCGCATCCCCTCTTTGACATGGAAGGTGAACGCGGGGTTGGCCAGCAGATTGGCGTACCAATCGCGAACGCCGGGCGTGCCGCTGATGTAGACCTGTCCATCGATGACAAAATACCAGATCTCGATACGGCGCGGTTGTCCGCTCTTGCGCCCGGTGGTGGTGATGTCGCAGGTCAGGCCGCGTTCGATGGCCTGCCAGGTTTTCTGATCCATAGCGCCTCTTGCATATATCTCCGGCGCAGCAAACCGCCGCCGGCTGCGTCTCCTTTCGTTATACCACACAACCGCCGCAATCGACACTCCTAGAGCTTGTGCAAAGTCGGAACGCGAACGCATCTTGAGTAGGCTGGAGCGCAGCATGTCACCCTGAACGCAGCCGCAGGCGAAGGGAAGGGTCTCGACCTCGGAGCCAGGGATTCTGAGCGCAGCGAAGAATGACCGCATTGAGTATGC
>JANQID010000012.1 GCA_028282325.1 Chloroflexaceae bacterium
CCCTAGTGGAACAGACCTCCGGCCTGGTTCGCTTGCTGCGTTTACCCCGTGTTCAGGAGTGAAACGACGTCTTCCCCGCAACACCGCGAGTATAGCAGACCTCCTAGTCTGTGTCAAATTCGTTTTCTCGCCGCCAACTTACACGGTTCTTGACAGCGCTTTTGCCGCATGGTACCATCATTCAATCGCACAGCCCGGCAAAGCATCGGTCAGCACATGACTCCCCACATGAGTGTACAACCTGTTCACTATTGCTATGCTGCTCTTGCTCGTCTCTCTCGTCGCAGAGAGTATGGCTGCCTGCCTCTAAACTGACGAGGGATAGTATCGAATGACCCCATTGCTCGATGTTCGCGATCTGAAAACCCACTTTTTCACTCAGGATGGCGTGGTCAAAGCGGTAGACGGCGTGTCGTTTCACGTCAATCGTGGCGAGACGCTTGGTATTGTAGGCGAGAGCGGCTGTGGCAAGAGTGTCACCTCGCTCTCGGTTATGCGCCTTATCCCTACGCCAGGTCAAATCGCAGGTGGTCAGATCCTGTTTGACAGCGAGGATCTAGCATTCGCTACCGAAGAGGAGATGCGGCATATCCGTGGCAACCGCATTGCGATGATTTTCCAAGATCCAATGACTTCGTTGAATCCGGTGTTGACGATTGGGCGACAAATCACCGAGTCGCTAGAGTTGCACCTGAAACTGACGACACGCGAAGCACGAGATCGAGCGGCTGAGCTGCTGCATATGATCGGCATTCCAAGCCCCGCCAGCCGCCTGGATAGTTACCCGCACCAGTTTAGCGGCGGGATGCGGCAACGGGTTATGATCGCAATGGCGCTTTCCTGCAATCCAGAGTTGCTCATCGCCGATGAACCGACAACAGCGCTTGATGTGACTATTCAGGCCCAGATTCTCGAATTGATCAATCGACTCAAGAATGAGCTGGATATGGCAGTAATGATCATTACCCATGATCTGGGAGTGGTGGCAGGAATGACGGATCGGCTGGTTGTGATGTATGCCGGTAAAGTGGTCGAGTCGGGCAAGACCAGCGAGGTGTTCGCAAATCCGCGTATGCCCTACACAATTGGTCTGCTGCGCTCGATCCCGCGCCTCGATGAAGGAAAGGGTCGCAAACTCTCGCCAATCCGAGGTCTCCCGCCTGATCTCATCGATCTGCCGCAGATATGTCCTTTCAGCCCACGTTGCGACTATGTGCAGGAACATTGTCTTCAGCAGACGCCGCCGCTTCGGTCGGTCGGAACTGATCATCACGCTGCCTGCCTCTTCGATATCACGCTCGATACTCCGATTCCGACACGCGGAGCCAAAGAGGCAGCGGCCTAGCGCCAAGAGTCAACCATATGGCGACAACAGCACAACAGAATGAAACGTTGATTGAGGTGAGCAACCTCAAAATGCATTTCCCGGTCACCAAGGGCGTACTGTTGCAACGCCAGGTTGGTACGGTTAAAGCGGTTGACGGCATTAGCTTTACTATCAAGCAAGGCGAGACGCTCGGCCTCGTCGGTGAAAGCGGCTGTGGCAAAAGCACCACCGGACGCGCAATACTCCAACTCTATCGCCCGACCAGCGGCGAAGTTATTTTCCAGGGTCAATCGCTCACCGATTTGCGGGGTGAAGAATTGCGCCGGATGCGCCGCAATGTGCAGATGATCTTTCAGGATCCTTACGCCAGCTTGAATCCGCGGATGACCGTCGGCGATACTATCAGCGAGCCGATCCGCGTGCATAAGCTGCGACAGGGCGCCGCCGTACGAGAACGCGTACAGGAATTGCTCAGCCTGGTGGGGCTGAATCCGGGTTTTACCAATCGCTACCCCCACGAGTTCAGCGGCGGACAACGCCAGCGTATTGGCATTGCGCGCGCGCTTGCGGTGGAACCAAGCTTTGTGGTATGCGACGAGCCGGTTAGCGCGCTGGATGTGAGTATTCAAGCACAAATCGTCAATTTGCTTGAAGCGTTGCAAGACCGTCTTGGGTTGACGTATCTTTTCATCGCCCATGATTTGAGCGTCGTCAAGCATATTAGTGATCGCGTGGCAGTGATGTATCTTGGCAAAGTGGTTGAGTTGGCCGATGGCAATAAGCTCTACGAATCGCCGCTACACCCCTACACCCAGGCGCTGCTCTCGGCGGTGCCGATCCCAGATCCACAGGTTGAACAACAACGCCGCCGGATCATCCTTGAGGGCGATGTGCCAAGCCCGTTGAATCCGCCATCGGGGTGCCATTTCCACACACGCTGCCCGATCATGATCCAGCATTGTGTCGATGAGGAACCGCCTTTTCAGGATTACGGCGATGGGCATTTTGCCGCATGCTGGCGCGCTCATGAGTCGGCCACACTGATGCCGGAAATCGCGAAGGCGCAGTTTGAAGCTGAGGCCGCTCGTCTGTCGTCGGAAATTGCCAAGCTGAAGACGTCGGCATAGCCGTATCCTACGAACCTGTCTGAAATGTGACAGACACTAGACGCTCAGTCTCAACATTGGCAGGCTATATTGGAGAAGATTGGCCCGGTCTTTTCAGGCAGTCGCGAGCGATTATGGATGAAGGACGAATCCCCAGGGAGCTTCTGGCGGTTCGTCCTTCAGTTTTTTCTGGCGCTATTCGCGTAAATCGAGCAGGGTATGAGCGAACGATGGAGCAAGAAACCTTCAACTGGCTACGTTCTGCGGAAGGTCAGACATTGTTAGCCGATCTGGCGCAGCGCGAATTTGATGAACGTCGGGTACTGGCAGAGCTGACGCGCCTGCGTGCGCAGTACGCGCCTGAGTACGCACGCGCCGCCATCGAGCAAGTACTGCTCCGCCGGCGCGCTCGCACAAAATTCCCGCACGCCGACCAGCTTTTTTTCACCCGCGAGGCGTTGGAACAGGCCAGCAGCGCACCGGTAGCCGCCCATCGCGCCCAGCGCCTGGCCAAATATGCGAGCGCTGTCGCCGATCTCGGTTGTGGAATCGGCGGCGATACCCTGGCGCTAGCCACAGCAGGGTTGCACGTCATCGCCGTTGATCATGACGCCGCGCGGCTGGCAATCGCGGCAGCCAATGCTGCGGCGATTGGTCTGGCCGATCGCATCACAACATGCCTGGCCGATTTGCGCACCACGCCGCCGCCGTCCGCCGAAGCGTTTTTCTGCGATCCCGGACGGCGGGGCGGCGGACGACGGCGTTTCCGCGTTGAACAGTACGAGCCGCCGCTCTCGCATGTGCTGTGTTGGCGAGACCTCGCGCCGACGCTGACGGTCAAACTCGCACCGGGTGTCGATCACGCGGAACTGGCCGACGTTCAAAATGCAGAACTAGAGTTTGTATCGCTCAACGGCGAACTCAAAGAAGCCGTGCTCTGGATCGGCCCACCGGCAACTATGCCGCGTCGCGCGACCGTGCTGTCGTCACAATCCGCTGAGGCGACAGCCGTTCACTGCCTGACGGGCGATGATCTCGATTCGCCGCCCATTCCGCAATCGACGCCGCTCGATTATCTTTACGAACCAGACCCTGCCGTAATCCGGGCCGGCATCATTGCCGAACTGGCATCCCAATGGGATGCCGCCCAGATCGATCCGCAGATCGCCTATCTGACCACCGCCGTAGTTCAATACTCGCCATTTGCACGCGTCTGGCGGGTGCTAGAATGGTTTCCTTTCAACCTCAAACGGCTGCGCTCCCGATTGCGCGCGCTTGATGCCGGGGAGGTGACAGTGAAGAAGCGCGGATCGCCGCTGGACACGGACGCCCTGGCGCGCCAGTTAAGCGGAGCCGGAACACAATCGCTGGTTGTTGTGCTCTCTCAAGTCGCCGGTCGTCCGACGGCGCTTATCTGCAAACGACATATAGCAGACGAATGACGAGTATCACCAAGCAAGAGCTATCAGAGGAGTAAGCTATGGCAACACCTAATCGCTTCGCGTTCTTCAACGGCGAGTTTGTGCCAATTGAGCAGGCACAGGTGAGCGTAATGACGCATGCGCTGAACTACGGCACCGGCTGTTTCGAGGGCATTCGGGGATACTGGAACGCTGATGAGCAGCAATTGTATGTATTTCAATTGCGCCCACATATGGAACGGCTGCGGCGCTCGGCCAAAATACTCTTTATCGATATCCCCTACAGCGTCGATGAGTTGAGTCAGATCGCGCTTGATTTGCTGCGACGCGAAGAATTCCGCGAAGATGTCTACATTCGTCCGCTAGCGTTTAAGAGCGACACAGCGATCGCAGTGAAGCTGCACGGCATGACCGACGCCTTCGCTTTGTATGCAGTGGGCTTTGGTCAGTATATCGCCGGCTCGACGGCGCGAGCGTGCGTATCATCGTGGCGACGGATCGAGGACAACATCATTCCGTCGCGGGCTAAAGCTTCGGGCGCTTACATCAATTCGGCGCTGGCAAAAACTGAGGCGATGCTGAACGGCTATGACGAAGCGATTGTGCTGGGCGCCGATGGGCAGGTATCTGAAGCGAGCGCAGCCAATCTTTTCATCGCACGCGACAATGTGCTGATCACACCGCCGCTAACCAGCGACATTCTGGAGGGTATCACCCGCCAGGCAGTTGTCGAACTGGCGCGCACGGAGTTGGGCGTAAAGGTAGTGGAACGCGCAATTGATCGTACGGAGTTGTATATTGCCGACGAGGCATTTTTTTGCGGCACCGGCGTGGAAATCAAGCCGATTGTCGAGATCGATAAACGCCCCGTCGGCAACGGCGCGGTCGGGCCGATCGGCGCGCAACTTGCGCAACTGTACAGCGACATTGTCCACGGACGGCGCGCGAGCTATCACGAGTGGCTTGCGCCGGTGTATTAATTCGATACCTAAGCTCATTGACCAACAACAAACCGGGAGCATGCGAAATATGCTCCCGGTTGCAAACTTGTCATCAGATGACGATATCTAAAACGGAATATCGTCTTCCTCAATCGGCTGCGGCTGGTTCCGCGAAGCCCGGCTAGAGTTTTTTGTCTTTGCGCCTGAAGAGCTGCGCGTAGAGCCATTGGCCGGGGATTTCGCAGGCACCTCAGAAGGTGCATCTTCGGCTGCGTCATACTCTGATGAATATTCCGTTTGTGCATCCCGATCTCCACTACGGCTCGACAGCATTATCATATCCTGAGCGACAACCTCAGTAGTGTAGCGATCATTTCCATCACGATCGGTCCACTTACGCGTCTGGAGACGACCCTCAATGTATACACGCGCACCCTTTGTCAGATACTGGTTGCAGATCTCGGCAAGCTTGTCCCACGTGACAACGCGAAACCATTCGGTGTCTTCGTGCGCATTGCCGTCACGATCTTTCCAAACACGATTACTAGCGGCGCTGAATGTTGTCACAGCGCTCCCTTGCGACGTGTAGCGCATCTCTGGATCGGCGCCGAGATGACCCGTGAATTGCACCTTGTTTAAATCCTTGGCCATCGCTTCCTCCTCGTTCCACGTACATGCTCATACCTGATATTTTAGACCCATTCGAGCCGCGATCGTTGTATTCAATTTAGCACATTTGTTCATCCGTGTCAAGGGGCATTTCAAGTCATCTGCACGCACTCTGAGATGTGCGTTACATCAGTTTTGATCAATACAAACGCCGTACCAGAGCGACTCCTCGTTAGAATGGCTCCGGCGGCCTGATTCGCCAGAGCATCGGACCAAGCCAGATCTGGGCAGTGTTCCATATGACGATCCCGGCCATTGCAAAAGTTACCAGTCGCCCGGCTCCTCCCATGTGCCAAATCTGCCGGACAGCCAGCGCCGCGCCGATGGTGATAGCCCAGGCCGAGAACATCAGCCAGCGTGTGCTCTGAGTCGATAGCGTGATAAACGGCAGCAGAGCGAATCCGCTGCTGATCAAGAAACTGCCCGCCATCAGCGTCCATAGTATCATTGATGCCGCCGGTGCAGCGGCTGGCGATTGGCGTTGTCGCGCTTGTTTCCAAAGCAGTGTCATGCCAATCAGCGCCAGCGGGACGGGGAAAAAGCCAAAATGCGTGATAAACCCGGCCTCCCACATCGTGCTCCAGAGATGGGCGCGACTTACCGGTATGCGTTGCGCCAGCCCGGTGAGGCCATCGGTCGTTGCCGTCTGTATCTGGGATGCGAACAACGAGGCATAGGCGCTGTAGAAAAATACCAGCGCAAACGTCCCAGATCCAACGACCGCGATGATCAACGGCCGGCGTATATCACGCTTCCAATCATTGTCACGCCACGCAAACAGCCAGATCAGCCCGACGAGCAACGCCGATAACAACGCGGTGTTGATGAAAAAGCCAAAGTGACCCAGCAAGACAATCGTCAGGATGACACCAACAAGCGGCCATGCCGCCCCAGGAACCGGAGGCCGACGTTCAACGTATGCTGCACCAGTGAGCGCTAAAGCCGCGATGAACAGCAAGGTCGTGAATTGGGTGTAGATGTGTGTATCAAACGACCACCAGGCGGTCATAAATGTGGCTGCCGTAAAAACATAGATCGCCGCCGCCAGCAACGCCGTCCGCGGAGCGCGCAACGTTCGCGCGACTATCGCATAGATCAGCGCGCCGCTCAGACCATCGACAAGGGCCGCACCATATTGAAGGAGCGTATAAGGCTGGAAGCCAGCAAGCGTGAACGGGGCGAGCAACAGGTATGGGCCGGGCGGGTAGGGAAAATCGACGCCCCGATTGCGCGAGAGAATAAAGATCAGCCCGTTTGCCATCTCGGTGAAGCGGTTGGAGTGAAACCAGATATCACCATGCATCGAGTTGGGATACAGCCTGCCGCCGTAGCGCAACCCAAAAGCAAGCACAATAAACAGCGCCAACCAGCCAAGTATGCATTCATCGCCGGGGATGCTCAAACGCCGCGCGAGCAGCGGCAGTGTCCGTTGCAGGGCTATCGCCAACACGTAGCAGAGTGCGCTCGCGGCCAGCGCAGCTTGCGCGCCGAAAGCCCAGCGCGGCGGATCAAGCAGCGCTGCCAGCGACGCCAGCAACGCCAGACCGACAAACAGCCATGTCGCCCATCGATGCGGCGTTGCTAGAGTGCGCAGCAAGGTCAGCCAGGCAAAGAGGGTCGCCAGCGCCCATGCTCCAAGCGCGCTCCAGTTTGGCGCAACAAACGCCGCGCCTTGCAGCGACGCCAGCGTGATGCTGTCGAGCGGCGTTCCTAGTTGGCGCGGGTCGCCGGGCGGGGCAAATGTGTCGGTGTGTACAACTAGACTCAAGTCGCCACCGGCCAGGATATGTTGGGGAACCAGAAACGTATGCCGCCGGCCATTCGGGTCGACCGGCAACGTTGCCAGATGCTCGCCATTGCTCCGCACTTCCGTACGGGTTGGACCTGCGGCGACCACCTCGGCGCTGATCGGAATGAAATCGAACTGCACCAGCAACGCGCGCTCGCCGACATTGGGAACCAGGACAGCAGCGCCGTCATCGGTCCAGCGAAATGTGCCATGCATATCAGACTCAGCCGTATTGAAACCGCGTAGATAGGGAAGATCACTACCATAGCCCTCTTCATAGCCCGCATCGATGCTGTACGTCATAGGACGCCAGACCGCCGTGACGACGACGAGAGCCAATGCCAGGAGGACAACATAGAGAAGCGGCGCGATCAACGCCATCGCCCAGACACGAATCTCGTCGTGCACGAATGCGACCGCCGACGCCATTGAGCGTGCAACAGGATGTTCCGCGGCGAATATACGCATAGCGCTGGCGATTATAACCTAAAATATCGCCGCATCTGGTATTGGCGTTACGCCCGCAACTTCTATCACGACGCTCACGTACAACGTATAGACATTGTTCATTTCTCTTGCCGGATTCCACGGGCTATGCTACTCTGGAGTTTGCAGTATGATGCAAAGTATGCACTCGGTTGGAGTTATGCCCCAACCACTCAAGATCAATATGAATGCAACGGTTGAGGTTGAGCAGATCCTCTGCCCCAAATGTCATAAGCCCAATGTTCCGCGCGCGCACTTTTGTCAGCATTGCGGCCATGACGTGGTTCTCAACAATGATGCGCCCTCCGATAAACGGCGTTATCGCATCATGCGAGTGATCAAGCAAGGCGGGCAGGGAGCGGTTTACGAGGGCATCGATCAACATAATCACGTTTACGCTATCAAAGAAATGCTCGATCTCGCCACCGACCCGCGTGAGCGATCCGAGGTGCTACAGCGATTTAATGCCGAAGCAGAGCTATTACAGAAACTGAGCCACCCACGCATTCCCCGCGTCTACAGTCACTTCACGGACGAGGGCAAGCACTATTTGACGATGGACTTCGTGCGCGGCGAAGACCTGGACCAGATCATCGAACGCCATACGACCATCCCAGAACGGCAAGCCCTCGAATGGGCCGATCAGATCTGCGATGTGCTTGAATACCTGCATGGCAACGGGCTAGTCTATCGTGATGTCAAGCCTTCGAACATTATGATCAAGCATAGCAGCGGCAACGTAAAGCTCATTGACTTTGGGATCGCCAAGGTTCTCAATCCTGCCGAGCGCGGCGGAACCCAAATAGGGACGCCTGGATACGCCCCGCCTGAACAGTATCAGGGACTGGCTACGCCGGCATCCGATATTTATGCATTGGGGGCGACACTGCACCATGCACTCACCGGTCGCGATCCAACCGAGAACCCGCCTTTCTCCTTTCCACCTGCAAGAAACGTGAACATCAATATCTCGCGCCGTACGAGCGACTCGTTGGAGAAGGCGTTGCATATGCAGCCAGAACAACGTTTCGGCAGCATCGCCGAGTTTCGGGCGATGTTGCGCCCGCTTGCCTCTCAACCAACTCAGGTGCGCGTCGCGCCCGCCCAGACGGCTGCATTGCCGCAACCGCAAGTCGCAGCAGCATCAGCAACTGTAAGCCAGCCAGCGCCAAATCCGGCGCCGCCGCACCCTGTCAAGCCAAGTGCAAGCAAGCCAGGTACGACAACGCAACCGCCATTGACTGCCGCGCCGCAACCGCGACCAACACCGACCGCTCGATCTGCCCGGACGAAACAGCGCCGCAGAGGCGGATGGTTAGCCTGGGTCAGCGTGCTAGTGCTGCTTGCCGTGATCGGTGCGGGCGCATTTGTGTACATCCAATACCCGGAGGCGGTACGCCAGATCATACCAAGCATTGAACAGGTGTTGCCAGACAACCCAACTGCACCGACGTCATTGCATACGCAAACGTTTACTGCTGAAAACCTCGAAATTGTAGCAGCGCCCGATGCTGATGCCAACACCATACGATCGCAATTCATCGATGCATATACCGAACAAGCGCAGTCACAGCTTGGCACGGATGTGATTATCAATCCCAATTTTCCACCAACCTATGTCGGCGGCGAACCACAGCGCATTGGCGAGGAAAACGGATTGATACGCTATCAAGCTACTGTCCAGGGCTACATAAGCGTTCCTTGATAGCAATCATCGTATAATCGCGCTACAATAGAGATGAAATTATCAGCCTCGCTTCGATCATACCAAAAGCGCCACCGTTTACAGAGATCGCTTGCCTATGTGTAAGGAGTCCGGGTAATGCTTCCTACCGTCAAATTGAGCGATGAGTACGAACCTAAAAAGCCCTTACCAAAACTGCCTCGTCAACCGCTAAGTGTCGAAGAAACCGGGTTATCGCTTTCCTTCATTTCCGACCTTGTGCTGCGCGCGTTGTATTCCATTGGTGAACTGACCGGTCAGGGCTTGAGCGAACAATTGTTGCTGCCATACGAAGGCATCATCGACCAGGCGATTAGCTATCTACGCAAAGAGCAAATGGTCGAGATCAAAGGCGCCGGCGGCATTGGCGAGCGATCCTATCGCTATCAAATAACCCTGAAAGGCATTGAACGCGCTAGGGAGCTTGCAGAACGAACGCAATATCTTGGCGCAGCGCCGATCACCCTGGAATCCTACACGGCGGTGATGTCCAAGCAGGGAACGCGCGGTCTCATCATTGATGAGGAAAGTATCCGGCGCGCTTTCGGGCATCTGGTCATCAGCGAAACACTGTTCCAACAGCTCGGCCCGGCGATCAACTCCGGGCGATCAATTTTCCTCTACGGCCACGCAGGGAATGGCAAAACAGCGATTGCCGAAGCCACCGCACGTCTCTTCTCGGAAACTATTCTTATCCCTCACGCGGTGGTTGTGGGCAGCGAAATCATTAAAGTCTTCGATCCGATATATCACGAGAAAGTATCGATCCCGGCATCCGAGGCAACTGCATTTGACAATCGCTGGATCATCTCCAAACGGCCCGTGGTTATCGCTGGCGGCGAGCTGAATATGGACTCGCTGGATCTGGTATATAACCCGATTAGCAAATACTATGAAGCGCCGCTCCAGATGAAAGCCAATGGCGGGCTCTTTCTGATCGACGACTTTGGGCGCCAGCAGATGCGCCCGCGCGACTTGCTCAATCGCTGGATCGTTCCTCTGGAGAAGCGGGTCGATTTCTTAACACTGCATACGGGGCAGAAGATTGAGGTCCCCTTCGATCAGTTAATCATCTTTTCGACGAACCTTGAGCCGAAACAACTCGTTGATGAAGCCTTCCTGCGTCGTATTCGTTATAAGATCGAGATTGACAATCCTTCACCGTCCGAGTTTCGCGAGATTATGCGCCGCATATGCCAGAACCGTAATATACCGTATAGCGATGAAGGACTACGCTACCTACTCACTCAACAATATCCCAAACGCAATCTGGAACTACGCTCGGTTCATCCACGCGATTTGATCGATCAGTTGATCGATATTGCAAACTTTCTCCGCGTTAAACCCACAATGTCGTCCGAGCTGCTTGAGGCCGCGTGCCGATCCTACTTTGTCGAGCTATAGATGCACTACCATACACGCGCAAAGGGCGGGAACAATCCCGCCCTTTGCCTATGGCATAGCAGATGTAGTTAAAGTAACGATTTAGCCCGCATCGCTCATATCACCAGGAAGACCCATCGCTTCTGATCCAGCCTCTGGATTCTCTTCACCAACGTTCTCGATCTCCCGCTGCAAGACATCGTGCAATTCCTCGTCTATATCGGCGATAGAATCGCCATTCTCGCCATCCTGATCTTCAACATCACGCAGTCCCAGCAATGCCTCGGCGCGTTGCACTTCTTCCGGACCTCGCGGCGCATCACTGACATCTCGCTCATCGTAGCCTTCCTGGAGAATGCGCGTCATCTCGCTCACAAGATCATCGCGACGAGCCTGAACGCTCTTCTCGATACCCGTACCGGCAGGAATGAGCTTGCCGATAACAACATTCTCCTTCAAACCACGCAAATAGTCTACCTTGCCTGTAATCGCCGCCTCGGTAAGCACGCGCGTCGTTTCCTGGAACGATGCCGCCGATAGGAAGCTGTCGGTATTGAGCGACGCCTTCGTAATGCCCAGAAGCACGGTGGCCGCTGTCGCTGGTTCTCCGCCCTGACTAACAATGTCATTGTTTAGTCGGCGGAACTCCGATGAGTCGACCAACTCGCCCGGCAGAAGACCCGAATCGCCTGGCTCTTCGATGCGCACACGACGCAACATCTGGCGCACAATGACTTCGATATGCTTGTCATTGATATTGACGCCCTGGCTACGATAGACCTTCTGCGCCTCGTTCACCAGGTAGCGTTGCACAGCTTCTTTGCCCTGCAACTCTAGCAACTCTTGCGGATCGGCGCTTCCGTCGGTCAGTTGCTGCCCCGCCATCACCGAGACGCCATTCTCAATCTCCGGTCGGAAGCGTGCGGTGTGAGGAACGACCATATCGCGCTCATCATGTTCTTCCAGACTTATAATAAGCTTGTCCGGTTGGATATGCGCTCGACCGTTAAGGTACGCAACAATTGGCGGATCATTGCTATCGCTCCAATTGCTTTCCGCCAGAACTTGTCCTTCGGAAACTTCGGCATTATCATCAACCATTACAGCGTAGCCCGAAGGCAAATCGTACTCGTCAGTATATACATCACTGGAGACGATCTTGACGCTTCGAACACCATCATCGTCCTTCGTAATATGAATGACGCCATCGATTTCGGCCAACAAGGCTTTTCCTTTGGGAGAGCGCGCTTCAAAGATCTCCTGTACGCGCGGAAGACCTTGAGTAATATCATCAGCACTTGCCACACCGCCAGTATGGAACGTCCGCAATGTCAACTGCGTACCAGGCTCGCCAATCGACTGAGCGGCGATAATCCCGACAGCCTCGCCGGCCTCGACAAGCTTGCCGGTTGCCAAGTTGCGGCCATAACAGTTTTGGCAAAGACCGTGTTCGGCCTGGCATGTCAGCGGTGATCGCACAAAGATTGATTTGATAGTGTTTCTCACGAGCCAGCGCGCTAGATCCTCATCGATCTCCTGATTGCGCTCGGCGAGAGTCTCACCAGTCTCTGGATGCAGTACAGGCGCCGCCAGGATGCGCCCGACCATACGACGTTCGATCGCCTCCATCAGAGCCACGTCATCTGTCTTGTGCAGCCAGATACCCTCCTCGGTGCCACAATCCTCGATCGTTACAATCGCATCCTGAGCGACATCGACCAGGCGGCGCGTCAGATACCCCGCATCCGCAGTACGGAGGGCGGTATCGGCCAGACCTTTACGCCCGCCGTGGGTTGAAACGAAATAATCGAGCACCGACAACCCTTCACGGAAGTTTGCCTTAATCGGCAACTCAATAATACGCCCGGTTGGATCCGACATCAAACCACGCATTCCAGCCATCTGGCTAATCTGATTGATGTTACCGCGTGCGCCAGAAATAGCCATCATAGCCACCGGGCCAAAGGGGTTCAAATTATTACGAACGGCTTCGGTGACTTTCTTGTTGGTCTTCTGCCAGACATCGACCACCTCGCGGTAGCGTTCCTCCTCCGTAATCAATCCGCGACGGAACAGCTTTTCTACTTCCATCACCTGGGATTCAGCCTCGCCAACGATCTCTTTCTTGGCCGACGGAATCTCAATGTCATTGATTCCAATGGTCATACCGCCATGGGTTGCATATTTAAAGCCCAGGGATTTGATCAAGTCCGCCTGGAACGCGGTCATCTCCGAGCCAAAGATACGCGCCAATTCCTGATCCGACTTATCCCCATATGCGCGCCGCACCAGATCAAGGGCCTCAGGCGGAATGTTCTTGAGATTCGTGTAGTACTGATACCCCTCGGCGATAATTTCCTTCAAGCCCTTCTTAGCCACCAGTGCATTGCGGTAGCGCAGCGGGGGAAGCAGCGCATCGTTAAAAATAAGGCGACCGATCGTTGTCTCAACGAGAGCAACGGTACGGCCATTCTGAGCCATCAATTTGACGCTCAGATCATTGCCGCGAACACTCTTTTCGCTAAGACGCGCCTCAGACGAATCGGTAATAGGCGCCCACAGATCGAGATTGTCGAGTTCTTTCAACTCCGATCGATGCGTCTCAGTACTATGCGCATTCGATTTAAAGGAATGCATATACTCTTCGTCAATAATGACAAAGATTGGCGCCTGAATATCAAGCAAACCTTTATCATAGGCAAGCATCGCCTCAACCGGGCTGGAGAACTTTTTACCGCTGCCCCCGGCGCCCATTTTAACCATCGTCAGATAGTAGCAACCAAGCACGATGTCCTGAGATGGCGTAATAATTGGATCGCCGTGCGCCGGACTCAACAAGTTGTACTTGCTGAGCATACGCATACGCGCTTCTTCCTGGGCTTTGCGCGACAAAGGAACATGGACCGCCATCTGGTCGCCGTCGAAGTCAGCATTGAATGCTGCGCAGACCAGCGGGTGCAACTGAATCGCGCTCCCTTCAATGAGCTTGGCTTCGAACGCTTGTATCGACAGGCGATGCAGCGACGGCGCACGATTAAGCAACACGAGATAGTCCTTAATCACTTCCTCAAGCACGTCCCACACCTCTGGACGTACGCGCTCAACGATGCGCTTCGCACTTTTAATATTATGCGCAAAGCCCTTTTCGACCAATCGGCGCATCACAAAGGGTTTGAACAACTCCAGCGCCATTTTCTTTGGCAAGCCGCACTGGTGCAATTGAAGCTTTGGCCCAACCACAATAACCGAGCGACCGGAGTAATCCACACGTTTACCGAGAAGGTTCTGGCGGAAGCGTCCCTGCTTGCCCTTCAGCATATCGCTCAGGCTCTTCAACCGATGTTTGCCCTTGCCACTGACCGCACGCCCACGCCGACCATTGTCAATCAAGGCGTCAACGGCTTCCTGAAGCATACGTTTCTCGTTGCGCACGATGATCTCCGGCGCATTCAACTCCATCAAACGCTTCAGGCGATTATTACGATTGATCACACGGCGATAGAGATCATTCAGATCGCTGGTTGCAAACCTTCCGCCATCAAGTTGAACCATCGGACGAAGATCGGGCGGAATCACAGGCAGAACGGTCAAGATCATCCATTCAGGTAAATTACCGCTCTTGCGAAACGCCTCGACCACGCGCAAACGCTTGGTCGCTTTCTTCCGCCGCTGACCCTGACTATTCTGGATCTCCAACTGAAGATCTTCGGTCGTCTGTTCCAGATCAACTGTGCGTTCGATAATCTCGCGAACCGCTCCGGCGCCCATATCAGCCCGAAACACCCCTGGAGCAACATCGCGCAAAGTGCGATATTCGGTTTCACTCAGGATGCGACAAACTTTCAAGCTTTCGAGTTGATCAAGCTTATCCTTTTCTTCGCGCACCATTGAGTCCAACTCGCGCTGAAGGCGCTCCTGAAGCTTTTCTTGCTCCTGGGTCGTTTCATATTCCTTGCGCTCTCGTTCCGCGTCGGTCAAAAGCTCAGCATCGCTTAAATCGCGCACCCGACGGGTTTCCAGCGTTTCCAATTCTTGCTCAACCAGCTCATCAAGCTGATCAAGCGTTTTTTCAACAACGGGTTCGCCCTCTTCGACCAACGTAATATGTCGAAAACTAATATCTTCATCAGCAGAGGCGCCGAGCATCTCTTCGAGGCGCTCACGCAATCGTTCCGCTTCGGAAGTCAATTCCTCACGAACATTTTTGAAATCTGCATCGATCTGGCGCTGGGTACTCAGTTGAGCGGTCTCCATTCCACCTAGATCCTGAGTGAGTTGGGTGGACAACTCGATGCGGCGCTCATCCGCCTGCTGCTGAATAGCTTCGCGCTTCTCGGCGTATTCAAGCTCGATCGTTTCACGCAAATCCAGGCGCGCATCTTCTTTCACGTCCGTAATAACATAGGCGGCAAAGTAGAGGACGCGTTCGAGGTTGCGCGGGCTAATATCAAGCAAGAGCCCCAGACGCGAGGGAGTACCCTTGACAAACCAGATATGGCTGACGGGAGCGGCCAGATTGATATGCCCCATGCGATCACGGCGCACCTTTGAGCGGGTCACCTCGACACCGCATTTATCACATACAACGCCTTTGTAGCGGACGCGCTTATACTTCCCGCAGTAGCATTCCCAGTCTTTCGTAGGACCAAAGATGCGCTCGCAGAACAGACCATCGCGTTCGGGCTTCAGAGTGCGATAGTTAATCGTTTCCGGCTTGGTGACCTCGCCATGCGACCACGACAGAATATCCGCCGGCGAAGCCAGGCTAATGCGGATAGCGTTGAAATCGTTGATCTCAAGCATATATCTCTCCAGTTTTGAGTTCTGAGTTTTGAGTTTTGAGCGGTTGCATCATCATAAACTCACCACAATATGCGCTTTGGCATACTCTCACATACCAAAGCGCACAAGCATCATGCCACTGTAGCTAGTATTGAGTTCACGTAATCCAATACACCAGCCCAACCTTCAAGACCCAAAACTGAGAACTTAAAATTCGCCCTTTTCCATACCGCTCAAGTTGATGCCATCCAATGCCGCTAGATCACCATCAACGTCATCTGTAAGCTCAACGGGCCGCTCGTCTTCGGTGAGCACTTCGACGCTTAAGCCAAGCGATTGCAGCTCCTTGATCAGCACCTTGAAGCTTTCAGGCACGCCCGCTTCCTGTATCGGCTCACCTTTCACGATTGCCTCATAGGTTTTCACACGACCCACTACGTCATCCGACTTGACGGTGAGCATTTCCTGAAGAATGTAGGCAGCCCCATATGCCTCTAACGCCCAGACTTCCATTTCGCCGAAACGTTGACCGCCAAATTGAGCCTTACCGCCAAGAGGCTGTTGAGTCACCAGGCTATAAGGACCGGTGCTTCGAGCGTGAATCTTATCTTCGACCAGGTGGGCAAGTTTCAGCATATATGCATACCCTACTGTTACCGGATGGTCGAACGACTCGCCTGTACGTCCGTCATACAGCATCACTTTGCCATCGGCAGGCAGTTCTGATCGCCCTAGAAGCTCCTTGATCTGATCTTCGCTCGCTCCGTCAAAAACCGGGGTTGCAATGCGAAAACCCAGTTTGGCAGCCGCCCAACCCAGGTGGGTTTCCATAATCTGGCCGATATTCATACGGCTCGGCACGCCAATCGGGTTTAAAACAATATCAACCGGACGGCCATCGGGAAGAAATGGCATATCCTCCACCGGAAGCACACGACTGACAACGCCTTTGTTACCGTGGCGACCAGCCATCTTGTCACCGGCGCTGATTTTACGTTTCTGGCACAGCAATACGCGAACCGTCTGGTTTACTCCGACGGGCAGTTCAGCGCCGTCGGCGCGGCTGAAGACTTTAACATCAATCACCTTACCACGAACGCCATTCGGCACGCGTAAGCTGCTATCTTTCACTTCACGCGCCTTCTCACCGAAAATAGCCCGTAGCAGACGCTCCTCGGCGGTCAAATCTGTTTCACCCTTCGGCGTAATCTTGCCAACCAGAATATCGTTTGGCTGCACCTCCGCGCCAATGTAGATGATCCCACGATCATCGAGATTGCGCAGGCTATCCTGGCCCACATTGGGAATGTCGCGTGTAATCTCTTCAGGTCCCAGTTTGGTGTCGCGGGCTTCGACCTCGTATTTCTCAATGTGAATGCTCGTAAAGATGTCCTCGCGCACCAGTCGTTCGCTCACCAGGATGGCGTCTTCAAAGTTTCCGCCTTCCCAAGGCATATACGCAACGAGAACGTTTTGGCCAAGCGCCAACTCGCCATTGTCAGTACTACTGCTATCGGCAATAACGTTGCCGGCTTCGATGCGTTGCCCGCGATCCACCCCAGGCCGCTGATTGATACAAGTATCCTGGTTGCTGCGCATAAACTTGCGCAACCGATATTCGCGTTCGCTTCCGTCATCTTCCTCAATAACGATACGGTCTCCCGTTGCACTGAGCACTTCACCGCTACAACGCGCGACAACGACTTGCCCGCTGTCACGAGCAGCGTGATATTCCATACCCGTACCTACGATCGGGGCGTCAGGACGGAGCAACGGTACAGCCTGACGCTGCATATTTGCACCCATCAATGCGCGGTTAGCGTCGTCATGCTCAAGAAATGGAATAAGCGCGGTAGAAACGCTCACTACTTGCTTAGGAGAGACGTCCATATAGTCTACCCGATCAACGCTTTCTTGAACGAATTCCTCGCCAAATCGACAAGAAACCACGCCGCTAACGAATCGGTTGTGTTCATCAAGAGGCGCATTGGCCTGCACCACAACAAAACGATCTTCCTCGTCGGCGCTCAGATAATCCACTTCTTGCGAGACCACAGTACGAATCTTGATCGTCTTAATCGGCAAATTCGCAATCTTTTGCGCAAGATCGCGATCTACCTCAACACCAAACTCAGCAATCGTCTCACCGGTCTCAGGATCGACAATATCTTCACGCAAGATCTGCCCGCGCAGCAAGCCGACCGTAATGCGATTCGCAGTCTCTTGATCGACTTTGCTGCCTTTTGCAGCGATCAACGCCCCGGTTCGCAAATCGCGCACGTCACGGATCAGCACACCCTTGTCAAGCCAGACCGGCACATTATCCACACTGCTATGGACCTTACGATAGGGCGTCTCTAAAAAGCCCATTTCGTTCACACGAGCAAATGTGCTCATCGTGCCAATTAAGCCAATATTCGGGCCTTCCGGGGTCTCCACCGGGCAGATTCGCCCGTAGTGGCTATGATGCACGTCACGCACTTCGAAACCGGCCCGATCACGGCTCAGACCGCCCGGACCAAGCGCCGAGAGGCGACGCTTGTTGGTAAGCTCCGCCAGCGGGTTTGTCTGATCCATAAACTGAGAAAGCTGACTACCACCAAAGAACTCACGCATCGCCGCAACGACGGGACGGATGTTGATCAAGCCGTTAGGTGTAGCATTATCAACTTCCTGCAAGCTCATGCGCTCTTTCACGACACGCTCAAGACGCAACAGGCCTACCCGGAATTGCTGCTGGATCAACTCACCAACCGTACGCACCCGGCGGTTGCCCAGGTGATCAATGTCATCGGCTCGGCCATAGCCATTGTTCAGCAGAATGATCTGCTCGACAATCCGAAAGATGTCACGCGGCAACAAAACGCGAACCTTCTGATCGGGAGCCTGTTGCCCGCTGCGACGGCTATCACGCTCCCAGAGGTTCTTATTCAGTTTATAACGCCCGACGCGTGCGAGATCATAGCGACGCGGATTGAACAAAAGCGCTTCGATGAGCGAGCGCGCATTTTCCAGCGTAGGCGGATCACCCGGTCGCAGGCGTTTGTACAATTCCATCAAAGCCTCGCGAGAATTACGAGCCGGATCTTTATCAAGAGTCGCCCGAATAAACGGATGCTCAGGAACTGTATCAATCTCCTGGAACAGCTCAATAATTTGTTCATCAAAGCCATGCTGCTCAAGGTCGTTATCTGAGACCCACTGTCCTTCACCGTTTTCTTCGGCCTGCCAGGCCATAATGGCCCGCAATAGAATGGTGACGGGAATCTTGCGCTTGCGGTCGACCTTGACCGAGATAACATCACGCTTGTTAGTCTCAAATTCTAACCAGGCGCCGCGGTTTGGAATGAGTTTGGCAGAGTGCAGCAGGCGGCCGCTGGTTGGCTCTTTCTCGTCTTTGAAATACACCCCCGGCGATCGTATTAATTGGGAGACGACCACTCGTTCGGCGCCATTGTAAATAAACGTCCCATTGTCGGTCATAATGGGAAAATCGCCGAGAAAGATCTCATTCTCCTTGATCTCGCCGGTTGAAAGAATGCGCAATTCCACATTCACTCTTAACGGTGCGGAATACGTCAGATCACGCTCGCGACATTCAAACTCATTGAAGCGCGGCTCGCCAAACGTATAATCCCGAAAGCGCAATTCCAAATTTTTTCCGGTGAAATCCGTAATTGGCGAGATTTCGTCGAGCAACTCGCGTAACCCTTCGCGTTGAAACCACTCGAAACTGCTAATCTGAGTCTCGATGAGCTTTGGAACCTCGATAGCATCGTAAATACGCGCAAACGAGCGACGCTCGATGCGCTGACGACGCAGACCGTCAAATCCACGATCAACCGGCAGAATCAACGGTTGCAGCACGACGGTTTCAGTCAACGGGGGCATACTCACCTCATTCTGAGTAGTCAGCAATCAGCCTGGGGCTATCAATGGCCAGTTCATAACTGACAACCGAATCGCCAGCATCTGACCACCAACTGGCGAAAAACAGAAAGCACCGTTACCCTAACCACTACCCAACTCTGGATAGCGGCCTTTGGACGGCGTTAATCGGTCGGAGACCTTTGCGCGAAAACGCACCAAGTGGCGTGTTATGTCAAAATTAAAATTGAGTAGTGTCGTATGCTTGAAATAATCGAATGTTGCTGTACACAACCTGCTAGCACAGTTCGTCTACAGACTATGAAAACAGATGATACCATTTACATGCCGGACTGTCAAGATATTTTTTGCGGGTTTTCGTGTGTTATACTCTGTATCGCTAGAGCTTTTGAGAATGATTTATGGCGTACCAAAGCGCCGGGAGCCAACGTGTCGTGAGAATTTTAGCCATTGTCGGGAGCCCGCGAGCCGAACAAAGCGTCTCGTATCAGGTCGTTCGATTACTCGAAGCACAGTTGCGTTTGCACCAATCGGTTGACTTTGAGGCGGTCTTTCTATCCCAACAGCAATTGTCTTTCTGCGACGGCTCGCTTGTGTGCGTCGAGCGTGGCGAGGAGCATTGCCCGCACTATGGGCAGATCGCCCCGCTCAAGCAGGCCATGCAAGACGCCGACGGCGTTATTCTGGCGTCGCCGGTGCATTCGTTTCATATCTCGGCGCTGATGAAGAATTTCTTTGATCGCCTCGTATTTGTCACGCATCGTCCGTGTTTCTTCGGCAAGCCGGCGGTAGTGATCTGTACGGCAGCCGGAGCAGGGCACGCGGCAGCGTTGGAGTATATGGAGGCAATGTGCAAGCATTGGGGGTTTCATATCGTCGGACGGCTGGGTGTACACAGCCCGACACTAGAGCATCGACCCTATCAGCAGCGCGTACAGCAGGCAGTTGAGCAGTTGGCCCAGGCGTTTGTCGCTACGCTTGACCACCCTGCGGAACCCAAACCGCGGCTGGGAGATTTGCTGAATTTCCGAATAATGCGCACGCTGGTTCAGTTGACGCGCGATCAGAGTCCGCGCGATTTTGCCTATTGGCGTGATCGCGGATGGTTGCGGCAACGTTATTATCAACCGGCAACGATCAATCCATGGCAAAATGCGGTTGCCGCTATTATGGAAGCGCTGATTCGCACGGCAATTCAGCGAAAGTGGATGCGTCCCGCTCGTTGAGAAAAACTCTGCCGGGTACGATGACAACATAAACGGCGGACCGTATGTATTGCATACGGCCCGCCGCTGGCTTCGAGGGCTGACCAGACTAACGTTGAACTATTGGCAGGAAGACTGTCTGGGTATCCGTGAACCGACCCTTCGCCGTGTAGAACGCCGTGTTGCCAGACGCGTCGGTGGCGCTGACGATCAGGCGAAGTTCGTTGAACGCTTTCGGCACATCGGCGATCCAACGAGTGGACGACACACGTGTGAATGTTACCGGTATCCACTCCTCGCCCGTACCGGTCTGAACCGCATAGACCGCTTCCACCTTGTCGATGCCGGTGCTGTCTGTACCGTCAAGTTCGTCGCTGACTTCGACAACCACCGACGCGCCGTCCGCCTGTAATGCATTTCCTGTTGGCGGCAAGATGCGCACCGACTTGATTTGCGGCGGCGTCTCGTCTGCCAAAGCCTCGCTCGCACGATCCGCGCCGGGATCAACGTAACTCACCTTGAAGATCATCGTGGTGTAGGGCCGCATCACGCCGGTGCGCCCGTCGGAGGTCGCTTTGAATTGCGCCGCCGTGACGACCAATTGATCGCGACGGTCATTCTCGCTGCCGACGCTGGTGACACCGAAGAATTTCGCCGGATACCAGACGCCTGCGCCGGCTTCAAAGGTCGGTTCGATCGTCGTTTGCGACAGCAGATCAAACGTCTCGGTGACCACCTGCGTGATCTGGGGATTGTAATTGCCCTCTGCGCCGTATGTCCCGCCGACGAAGGTGACATCACGCACCTTCAGGCGTTGGGTGTCGCTCAGTTTGCTCAGCGCCGTCAGATCGTAGGCAAACTGCGGCAATACCGGGAGGCCCGCCTTCGAGGCAGTGACGATGCGCGGCTGTGGCGTGGTTGAGAAATCTTGCAGCACAAAGCTGTCTTCAGCTCCTACATTGGTCAGCTCCGGATACTGGCTGTTTGTACGCCCGATCGTCGTGTTTGTCACACCAATTGTGAACGTGATCACGCGCTCGAGTGTACCCAGTCCATCAGATGGCGGTGACAGCGGCGCCAGGGCATTGTCACGCGTAATCGGGCGATCATCGGACGGAACAGGCGTCGGTGATGGAACCTGTACGCGGATGAACGGCAATCCATAGAGGGTCATCACCATCAACGCTTTGGCATCGTAGACTTCCAGGCTTGTAGCCTCACGCAAGTAGCGCTGTTTCGCTTTCGCCAGCGCTGTGCCAATGGCTGCGCCAACATATACATTGTCGTCACCATGAACATCACGCCCTAACTCCTGGGTCAGCAGGAGCGCCAGCTGTTCACTGTAGCCCACTGTATCGAGCGAACCGTAGCCATAGCCAGTGTTGCCGATCCAGTTGCCGCCCTGTTTGATGAATGCTTGAGGGAAGTCAGCGCCGTACAATCCTTCGCGATTGTTGTCGGTAAGCTCCAGCATCCGATCATCCACGTTGAGCCCGCTATGACAGCCGACCGAATAGCCAAGCCGATTGGTGAAATAGGAAACCTCCTCCGAATAGTTGGCAGTCGGGGTCAAAATACGCTGGGCCACGAATGTACCATTGTCTTCACTGGCCGGGATAATCTGCCAGTGGTCGAAGTGGGCGTTGATCGATTGGAGATCAAACGGACTTTGCTCAAAGTCGTAATCATCGGTAAACGTCGCAAGATTGCCATCGAACCAGTCGTCGCCAAGGTCCGTGCTGGTCCAGGCGTTGTTGATCAACCCGGCAACGCTGATCGGGTTGGTATACCCCATATCGCGCAGAGTGGTCGATACCGCTTCAGCCTGATCGATCAGGAAGTCGTAGCCGGTGACAAATGCGCGCTGTGTTGCTCCAGAATCGTTGCCGATTGTGAAGCTTTGATCTTGGTATCCGTAGGGACTCAGGTAGTTCAGGATCTCCTGAGGCGTTTCAACCAGGCGACCTACGCCTCGATTGGGAACGAATAGCGGGTAGCCGTGGAAGCGATAGGGCTTGTCGTTGCCGTAGACATTGTCGGTCAGCAGCGCGCGATAGCGCAACGCGGCGCCCTGCGGGCTATTCGGATCGATGATGCCGCGCGCGTCGAGCGTTTGCAGATAAGCGGCGTAGTCGGCTTCGTTCGCAATAGTGGTCAGATCGGGGACGCGCAAGAATGGAATCACCGCGTCGCCGCCGACTAGCACAATGTGTTCAACGTTGGGGAAAGGCGGGACTTCAATGCTGGTCCCGCCCTCGCCCAGCGACATTGTCGGCGACGGCCCGGACGGATTGCGGATCGTCGCGGCGGTAATCACATTGTCGATCAGCTTCGCAATACCGTTGGCATAGAGTGGGTTGGATCTGTTTGCATCCCACGAATCATAGATGTCGGTGAGACTGGGTTGCCCTTGCACAATCGGCAGCAAATCATCCAGGTTGATCACATAGCCATTGCCGGGAATGCTGGAGGCAAACGAATCGACGAAGCTCTCGATCTGGGTGATCGCAGTGCTCTCGTCGGGGTACTGCTGGCGCATCCGGCTAGGGCTGATGATGTACAGCGTGTCCACAGTCCCGTTGACCGAGTCTTTGATCTGCACTTCCGGCGCCGGCGGCGGTTCGTTCAGGTCGCTGCCGTTCACGCGGATGTTCAGGGTATAGGGCAGATCGCTAAAGTCGCCATTGTTGCTGGCAACCGCCAGATAGTACGTGCCGGGCTGCCAGAGGAAGGTCTCAATTCTTTCGGGGGTTGAACCGGATTGCACACTGATCGCTGTGATGCCGCCGCCGATCGCCGTGATGCCGCCGCCGATCGCCGTAATCCCCCCGCCAATCGCCGTGATGCCGCCGCCAAGATCGACAACTTCATCCAGGCCGCTATCGGTTTCCGGCAAACCATTGGAGTCGCTCGCGAGGGCCAGGTCATAGTCGCCGGGCAGATTGGTCAGCGTCACCGTCACGGTTGTGGCCGGACCAACCGAGAATGTATACCAGTCCAGGTCATCAGCATAACCGATCCTACCGGTTATTGTTTGCTGCCAGGCAGTCTGCGACCCGACCAGGCCAATCGAGTTAGATTGATTCGTGGGAGTAAGCGAGTCGTTTGGCTCGCTCTCGGAGAAATCGGGTAACGTCGTGGATGTCGGCTGATTTTGCACCGCCTGTGCCTGAGCGACAGGCGCCTGGCGTGCGAAGACGCCGAATGATGTAACGAAGAGCATCAATATTAAGAAGGCGCTAAGGTTGCGCACACAGCGATGGTGGATCATATGTATCCTCCGACAGGTATTATAGGCATTCACTATCGTAATCGTATGAACGCATACCGGTGACAAATGCTCATAGTTGACGAGTCAAAACGACCGAAACCAGACGAACCCCAGTCTGGCGATTCACGCTCAGGCGCGTAGAGCTGCTTCAAAAGCGCGTGCCTGCTCCAGGTCGCGTTGTGCGTCCAGCTCGCTGAACGCCTGTACGGCCTGTTCGATCCAGCGCAACGCGTCCTGGCGACGGTTGTCGGCATAGGCCAGGCGAGCCTGACAAAAGCGCGCTTTGCCCAATTCATAACGGTTGTCGAGTTGTTCCAGCGCTGCGCTGCTGTGCGCCAGCCGCAGACCGGCCGCCGCCAGGTCGCCCGTGTGCAACGCGATCTGGCCTTGCACCCGCTCGGCTACGGCAGCCTCGACCGCCATACCCAACTCCTCGGCCAATTCCTTCGACCGCGCGGCATAGTCGGCGGCCTGATCGGGATCATTCAGCGCCAGGGTCGCCTCGGCGGCCAGACGCAGCACTTCCGGCATGAAGTTGCGCGATTTGATTCGCTCGAACGTAGCCAGGCTTTCCTGGAACAACTCCAGCGCCGCGTGCGGCTGGTCTTGCAACAGCAGCACTTCGCCCCGATTATAGGTCGTCACCGCCACGCCCATCACCGAGCCGATGCGCGCGAATTGCTCGCCGCTGTATTTGTAGAGATCGCTGGCGCGTTGCAGTTCGCCGCGTCCTACCAGCACGAGCGCCAGGTTGTTTGATACACGGGCCGTCGCCTGTACGTCGCCGATGCTCTCGCCGATCTGCAAGCTGCGCTCGAAGGTGGTGATTGTATCTTGCCAGCGCCCCACTTGCATATAGGCCAGGCCCAGATTGTTGAGGGCATCGCTCAAGCGGGCGATGTCGTTGATCTGCTCGGCGAGCGTGCAAGCCTGCTCCAGGTTGTCAATACCGGCGCCAGCATCACCCTGATGATAGCCAAGCGTTCCCATAAGCAGAAACGCATGCGCCTGATCGGCGACGTTCCCGGTGCGCGTGGCCAGTTGCAAGCCCATACGCGCCCACTCCATCGAGAGGGTATAGTTGCCGAGGCGTTGATAGATGCCCGCGCCGAGCAAATAACAGCGCGCCAGTTCACCTTGTGATGCAGCGCTGCCCAGCACCATGCCGCGTTCGAGCCAATCGAAGGCGGCTTCGTAGTTTGACCGGCGCTCGTGGACGCTGGCCAGCAAACGGTGCAGGCGCACTCGCCCCGCATTGCCAGCCTCATCGCGCGCAGCGAGCAACGCCAGCGATTCCTGGTAGGCGGTCTCGGCCTGATCGTACTCGCCCAGCAGTATGCGAAGGTCGCCGACGCGCTCGTGGATCTCGGCCACTCGATTGATCAACGTCGCCGCAGCTTCGCTGGTCGCCAGGCGCGGAGCGATGCCCAGCGCAGTGGTGAAGAATGCCAGCGCTTCGCGATTGGCAAAGCGTTGCTGGGCCCGAACGCCTGCCGCCAGGTGGTAGTTGAACGCCGACGACCAGCTTTCCGCCTGAAGGTAGTGCCAGGCCAGCAGCGTCAGGTGATCGCCTGGCCGGTCGCCGCTCAACGCCTCGATGCGTTCGGCGACGCGCTGGTGCAGCTCGCGGCGGCGGGCGTAGAGAATGCCTTCATAGGCGACATCGCGCAGCAGAGCGTGGCGAAAGATAAACGCCAGCTCGCGCTCTTGCTGCTCGGCCAGAATGATCTCCAGCGTAATCAGGCGTTGCAGACCCTCTTCCAACGGAGCATCATCGTTGTGATACACACCGGCGACGACCAGCGACTGAAAGCGCCGCCCGACAACCGAAGCCGCCTGCACGAGTTCATGGCGCGGCTCGTCCAGGCGATCCAGGCGCGCGATCAACAAGCCCTCGATGCTGTTTGGCACGGCGACTTTGTCAAGCGGGCGAGTAAGCTGCCACGTGCTGCTGGCGTTGCGGGCCAGCGTTCCGGAAGCGACCAGCGCGCGCACCAGTTCTTCGATGAAGAATGGGTTGCCCTGGGTGCGATCAAGCAACGGCAGGATGTCGTTGGGGATCGCGCCGCCTAGCAGCGCGGTCAGGAGTTGCCGGCTGCTCTCTGGCGTGAGTTCGCCCAGAACGAGACGCGTGGTCGTGGGCAGATCGCTCCAGGGTTCAGAGATCGGCGGATCGGGGCGATAGTTCAGCAGCAGCAGCAGCGGCACATCGGAGGTCGCCTGCGCGAGTCGCTCCAGCGCTTCCTGCGAGGAAGCGTCAGCCCAGTGGAGGTCTTCAAACAGCAGCAACAGCGGGTCAAGCCGCGCCGCGCCGACCCAGAGCGCAACGATGAGTTCCTGCACGCGGTCGTGGCGCTGCTGCGGCGTCAACGCTCGCGTCAGCACGGTCTCCGGCAGATCGATGCCGAGTATGTCGCCGAGCAGCGGCGTGAAACGAACCAGATCGGGCGCGAGTTGTTCGACGCGATCATGCAGCATCAAGTCTGGCGTTGACGCTTCGAGCGGACTGGTCGAGCGTTTTGTGCGGCGACGCCTGGTGATCGAGTCTGCGCCGACGCCGAGGAGATGGCTTAACGGCGAGCGGATCGCCGCGTATGGCGTGCGCTGGTCGTAGCTCTGGCAATCGTTGCTGTAGAGCATAAATGGCGGCACGCCGTGCTGTTCGCCTGATCCGACGCTTTCCATCACCAATCGTTGCACCAGTTCTTCAGTCAGGCGAGTTTTGCCAACTCCGGCTTCGCCCACAATGGCCAGAATACGCCCCGCGCCCAACAGCGCGGCGGCAGCGGCGGCGTATAATCGCGCCATTTCAGCTTCACGCCCGATCAGATGCGTGTGTTCGAGATCAACATCGCTGCGTGAGCTGCCGCCGGGAGCCGACGTTGTTGGCGCACCGGTCAGCGCCTGTGCCGGAATCACCGGGTCTTGCAAGCCCTTCAACCGGATCGGCGCTTCCAGCTCAGTCCGGATCTGGCGTTCCACCACGGCGCACGTCGCTGGAGACAGCAGCACGACGCCGTCGTGGGCGGCGGACATTAGCCGGGCGGACAAGTTCACCGAGGATCCCATCACGGTGTATTCGTAGCGCTGGGCGCCGCCCACACGACCGGCAAAGACGACGCCGCTGTTGATGCCGATTTTTTGCACCAGCAGCGTGGGTATGCGCCGTCCGAGCCGCGGTTCCAGCAGGTCGGCGATTTCGGCGTTGGCTTCATCGAGCGCCTGCTGCAAAGCCAGGGCGCAGCGCACCGCGCGCGGCGGGTCGTCCTCGTGAGCGATCGGCGCACCGAACAGCGCCATAAGTTTGTCGCCGTGGGTGTACATATCCACCTTGTTGACAGCACCGTCGTAGCGATGGACGACATCCTGAGCGCGGCGAAAGTAGGCGTTGAGCACGGCGGCGGCGACAGCGGCGTCATCGCCCAATTCGGGCAGCAGCGCGCTGAAGTCGTAGAAATTGGCGAAGAGCACGCTGACCGGGCGAAACTCGCCGAGTCCGGTAGCGCTGACATCGAGAAAGCGCCCCGGCAAGCCTCGCACCAGATAGGGCCGCAGCGCCGCGACCTGGGCCGCCAGCCGTTCAAGGGTCGCGATGTCGTCGGGTCCCGCCGCAGGCACAGGATTGGGCAGCGCCGGCGGCAGCGAGAAGTAGAGCAGCGCGTGGAGGCAGTAAAACCCGTCGTCACGCGGCTCGACGCTGGCGCCTTCGAGCAGCGCCTCGGTTTGCGCCGAAATCACCACCTCGCCGGGAGCGGCGATCTCCTGGGCGCGGGCGACCTGGTTGACTTCCAAGCCGGTGACGACCAGTTCGATGTGGCTGGCATCACCGACTTCGGCGGCAAAGACACGCCCGCTATGCACACCGACGCGCAAGCGCAGTTGGAAGGTTCCGGCGCGCGTTTCGAGGGCGGCAAAGGCTTCCATACAGTTTTGCATCGCCAGGGCGGCGCTGGCGGCGGCGACGGCATGCCACTCACCCAGATGATCTGCATCGAAGAAGGCGGTCAGCGCATCACCGCCAAACTTGAGCAGCATGCCCTGGTAGTTGGCGACTTCGGCGACTAGCGCGTCGAACAGTCGATTCACCACTGCGCTGACCTCTTCGGCGCCCTGTTTGCCCAACACGCTGAGTTTTTCCGAAAGGGTGGTGAAGCCGCTCAGGTCGGCGAAGAGCAAGCTGCCGTTCCAGAATTCGCCGCCGACGCGGCCCGGTTGCGGGTTGGCAATCTGGGCGCGCACCAGACGCGAGGGGATGTAGGCAGCGCAGGATGCGAGGGTCTGGCGTAAGCGAGAGGCAATCCCGGCGCGCGCATCGGGCGCGAGATCGCCGTCACGGGCAAGCTGGTCGGCCAACGCAGGATCAAGCTGTTCAACGAGGAACGCGCACTGTGAAACTGGCAGGGACATAACCTCTTGGTCCTTGGCATACGGACGCGGGAAATCGAACGTGTATCGTTGCAAGCGGCGCCGTACCGGTCTGTACGGCTGATCGCCAGGCTACTACACAAACGAACAAATGGCTTCGCTTTGCGAATGGTCGCCCCGGCGATGATCTATTGATTCCGGCACGACGCACAACCGCCGCATCGCCTATGTTCGCCGCGTGTGTTCCAGCAAGCGCTCCAGCGGCCAGGCATTCGCCACCTGGTCGGCGCTCGCCCAGGCGCGCCGCGCCGTCAGCACGCCGTATCGCAGCCAGTCCAGTTCATCAGGGCGATGGGCATCGCTATCCACAACCAGCGTGACGCCGAGTTCCAGCGCGCGCCGCGCCAGGCTCGCGTCGAGGTCAAGCCGGTCGGGGCCGCTGTTGATCTCCAGACAGACGCCATGCTCGCGCGCAGCGGCGAAGATGGCCTCCATATCCAGGTCGGCGCCCTCGCGGCGCTCCAGAATGCGCCCGGTCGGGTGGGCGATGATATCAACGTGCGGGTTGGCGATGGCGCGCAGCAAGCGCGCGGTGATCTGCTCGCGCGGCTGGCGCAAGCTGACGTGCAACGAAGCGACCACGATGTCGAGGTCGGCCAGCGCGTCATCGGGCAGCGCCAGCACGCCGTCGGGCGTGATGTCAACCTCAACGCCGCACAGCACCCGAAAGTCGAGGCCGCGCGCGGCGTAGTCGGCGTTGAGCATGGCAATCTCGGCAGCTTGTTCGCGCAGGCGCGCCGCATCCACCCCGCCGGTGACGCCAAGGTAGGCGCTGTGGTCGGTGATCGCGATGTGGCTCAGGCCACGCGCGCGGGCGGCTTCGGCCATCTCGGCGATGCTCGCGCGCCCGTCGCTCCAGACGCTGTGCATATGCAGGTCGGCGCGCATATCGGCCAGTTCAAGCAGGCGCGGCAGCTTTTCGGCGCGGGCGGCCTCGAACTCACTGCGACCTTCGCGCAGTTCGGGCGGAATCCAGGGCAGGTCAAGCATCGCGTAGGCATCGGCTTCGGCGGCGCACGCAAGCAGTTCGCCGTCGGCGCGGCGGAAGCCGTGCTCGCTGAAGCTCAAGCCGCGTTCCAGCGCCAGCTCGCGAAAGCGAATGTTGTGCGCCTGGCTGCCGGTGAAGTGCAGCAGCGCGCTGCCCCATTGCTCCGGCGGCGTCGCCAGAAGGTCGGCCTGCAGGCCGTTGTGCAAGATCACGGTGGCTTTGGATTCACCGGCCTCGACGACGCGCGCGACCGAGGGCAACGCCGTGAACGCGGCGATGACGGAAGCCGTATCGGCGGCGGTGGCCAGCAAGTCGATGTCGCCGATGGTGGGACGGGCGCGGCGCAGGCTGCCGGCATAGGCCAGTTGCACCAGGTCTGGCCGGGCGGCGCGCAAACCGGCGATCAGCGTCTCAGCGGCAGCGAGGGCGTAGGGCATCACCACGCGTCGCTCGCGCCGGGCCAGCGACTCCAGCCCCGTGCGGATGCGCTGCTCGCTCTTCGCGCCGAAGCCCTTCAGTCCGCGCAATTTGCCGGAATCCAGTACAGTGCTCAGGTCGGCGAGGCTGGCGACACCCAGCTCGGCGTAGAGCCGCCGGGCGTTGCGCGGGCCAATGTCGGGCACGCGCAGCAGGTCGAGTACGCCGGACGGCACTTGCTCGCGCAACTTTTCGTAAAGCGGCAGCGCGCCCTCGTCGAGCAAGACGCCGATTTTTCCGGCGATGGTCTTGCCGATGCCGGGAATGTCTTCGAGCGCGGCGCGGGCGCGATAGTCGGCCAGCGGCATCGGCAGATCGGCGATGGCTTCGCTGGCCCGGCGATAGGCCTGAATGCGGAAGCGGTCCTCGCCCAGAATTTCCATACTCGCGGCAATAGCGCCGAATATGTCGGCGATGTCACGATTCGAGAGGCTCATAGGGGCATTATACCATTTGCGATTGCCGATTGCGGCGTAGCACGGTGAGCGGTGGGGGGATAGCCGATAGCCGATAACCGATAGCCGATAGCGTCGGCAATTGCGGGCGGGGGGATAGCCGATAGCCGATAACCGATAGCCGATAGGGCAGCAACATAGCCGATAGCCGATAGGGCCGACAATTGCAGGCGGAAGTGGTTGATGCCAAACAATATTGGAGGCACCGCATGCGGTCATTCTGAGCGCAGCGAAGAATCTCGGACTCCAAGGCCAAGGGCATGTCCTGAGCCTGTGGCGGCTACCCGGGATGCCCCCCGCGGCGGCGGCATGCTGCCGCACTTCGCATACGCCTGCCGGGCGCCCTCCACGAACATCGTTGCGTTCCTTTACGTTCCTTTGCGGCATGATCGCCCGAATCGGCGAGCAGCCCTTGCGTTTCACCCCGCGCCTCTGCTATGATAGGGCCACGTCCGTTTCTCGTCATCCGCCATTCGTCACGCAGCCGAAGGAAACGCCGATGTCTGAACCGCACCCCGACCCGCCCGCAGGCTTCAACGCTCCCGAATCCCAGGGGGCGATCAACCGGCCCGCCGGGCCGGTACACCAGCACTACGGCGACACCTACATCAACGCCCCGCCCGCGCCGCCCCCACCCATCCCGACGTGCCCCGCGCCGAACGCCGCCCGCCTCGTCGGGCGCACGGACTTCATCACTGCTGTGCTCAACGCCCTCGGCGACGACACACGCCCCGCCCTGGCCATCCGCGGCCTCCCCGGCGTCGGCAAGAGCGACCTCCTGCGCGCCGTCGGAACCCACCCCCGCG
>JANQID010000046.1 GCA_028282325.1 Chloroflexaceae bacterium
TTCCCCCAACGCCGAGACCCTTCACGCTGCCTGCGGCTCCGTTCAGGGTGACATGCGGTATGGGTACCATCGTTTGGTATCGTCCGGTGACATTTAAAAAGTTTTACTTGCGATGAGGTTAGCTGGTGTAGTATAATTTATTTCCCCTTATATATGGATATAAGTACAGTTGTAGTTGAGGATAATCACGCGGGGAGCGAAAGGCAATGGCTGAGGGCGCAAAAACTGATCGAGTAGTTCGCATCCTTATGGTTGAGGATGACAGCCACATCGGTCGCATTATTGAACTTTCTCTATCGGTTCTTGGTATGCCATATGAATTTGCGAGCGCGCTCAGCGCCGAAGAAGGTTTAGAGTACTGGCAGAACGAACCGTTTGATCTTCTGCTGACAGATTATAATCTGCGTGGTATGAACGGCTTGAAGTTGATTACGCACTTAAAAGAGCAAGGCGTCACTGTGCCGATGGTGTTGATCACCGCCTATGACACGCCGCAGCTTGCTCGTGAAGCGCAACAAGTTGGCGTTGATGCGTACATTCCCAAGCCATTCTTCGTCGATGATATGATCGAGCACATTCGTAGGCTGTTGCCAACCAGCGAACGTGCGATCAATGATACAAACTCGGCGTAACCATCTGCCAGATGTGCAGCAGGGCAGCGTGCCAAGCAAGCGCGCTGCCCTGTTTTTATGTTATGTTCGGCGATGCGTTATTCAATGTCGAGGCGTTGCGTCTGAAGCGAGTCGTGAGCAATGGTTTTCTCGCTATCCGATTTCTGCGGCTTCAGAGTGTCGAAGAAGGGCTTGATCGTGTCTACGGGCAGCGGGAAGATGATAGTGCTGTTCTTTTCTACCGCGACCTCGGTCAACGTTTGCAAATAGCGCAGTTGCAGCGTTACCGGCTCGGCGGCAATAATATGCGCGGCTTCGACAAGCTTGCGCGATGCTTCATACTCGCCGTCAGCATGAATGATCTTCGCACGTTTCTCTCGCTCGGCCTCCGCCTGTTTTGCCATAGCGCGCTGCATCGTCTGCGGCAACTCGACGTCTTTTACTTCCACAATCGTGACTTTAATGCCCCACGGCTCGGTCTGCTCGTCGATGATCTGCTGGAGTTTCTGGTTGATATTCTCGCGCTGCGACAGCAGTTCGTCTAGTTCCACCTGCCCGACCACGCTGCGGAGCGTTGTCTGCGCGATCTGCATAGTGGCGCGAATGTAGTCTAACACCTTGACCACAGCCCAATTCGGGTTGATCACCTGGAAGTAGAGGACAGCGTTGACTTTGATTGTCACGTTGTCGTAAGTGATCACTTCTTGTACTGGCACGTCCATCGTGATCACGCGCGTATCCACCCGGATCATGCGCTCCAGGATCGGAATGACAAAGAACAACCCGGGTCCACGTGCGCCGACAAGACGACCCAGCCGGAAAATAACGCCGCGTTCATACTCTGGAACGATCTTGATCGCCGAGAGCACGACCATCAACACAATGAATGCCAGTAATGCGACACATGCAAGTATAACAGGCCCCATCGTCTTACTCCTTGTTGTATAGCCTTAGGCAACCGAACCAATTCTTCAGTGATGCGAGCAACAGCGTACTATCGTGCTAAAGCGCCATTCATTGTGCGTCTCGCGGATGTATCAACGCCGACGCTCCGTCATTGTCTACGCGGCGTACGATCAGGCGCAGGTCGTACGCGGCGGTGATACGTACCCATTCGCCGGCTTCGATGTCGCCATCTTCGCTGATTGCCTGCCAAAGCGCGCCATCGACGAACACCATTCCCTCCGGCGCCAATCGTCCGCGTACTTCCGCCAGCCGTCCGATCAATCCCTCCTGTCCGGTTGTAATAGGACGGCTACGAGTGCGGATAACCAACCATATGCCAACAGCCGTGAATACGGCAGCGAAGAGCACGACCATCACGATAGCCCAGAGCGCGACAAACACGCCGGGCGCCTGGGTCGCGTCGATAAGATTCAATGCACCGATAACCAGTAAAACGAGACCGATCACGGTTAATGCTCCGTGGGATGGGACAAACAGATCCATCCCGACTATGCCGAGGGCCAGAATGATCGCTGCCAGCCCCAGCCAGCTAATTGGCAGAACCAGAAATCCGCCCAGTGCCGCTAACAGAAGGGTGATCCCAATACCGGCTAGAATACCGCCTCCTGGTGATGCTATCTCGGCGTATAGCGCAATCGCTCCCATAACCAAAAGCATAAAAGCAATGGTCGGATCCGTCAGAAAGAAGAGAAATTGCTCCCAGAGCGTTGGCTCGATGAGTGTGAGATCGCGCCCAAGGGTTTGGAGTTGGCGGGTCTCGCCGTTCTCAAGTTGAACCACCTGCCCCTCGATAAGCGTGAGCAGTTCATCGATATCACGTGCGACGACATTGATGATCGGTGGCGTCGGCGCGATCGCTTGCTCGTTGGTGAGCAAGACGCCTTCCCGCACCGCGCGATCAATCCAGTCGACATTGCGTCCGCGTGCGGCGTTCCATTCGCGTAATTGTTGTGAAACTTCATCGAGCAAGAGATTCTGCGTTTGTTCGGTCAGCAGCGAGTCAACAGCGGCGAGTGGTGTTGGGTTGCCAAAGCTCGTATCAGGGGCCATCGCTGCAATGTGGGCTGCGCTCAGAAAGAACGTCCCGGCGGCCCCGGATCGGGTTTCCTCGGGTGCGACATAGACGACGATCGGAACCTGCGCTGCCGCCAATTCTCCCGCAAAGGGGCGGATAGCGCGTAATACGGCCCCGCCATTGCTCAACCGAATGATGAGGGCGGCGGCGTTGCTCGCTTCAGCCTGGCGAACGGCGCGCTGGAGATACCCCACGGTGACGCTGGTGACAACTCCGTCAACGTCTACTGTGTAGATCGGGGCGTTGGATTGCGCCGCGGTTGGCGCGGCGGCGGCAACTACGATCCAGCCCAGCAGCAGGGCGAAAAGCCAGACTGCCGCACGCCTGGCTCGGCGAGACAGATAGCGCAAAGCGAGTAGGTGTTGTGATTCGACCATAATACGTGTATGAACATCCAATAGGTGCGCCAGGGCTGAAAGGATCGTATCTACGTCTGCGGGGCGCAAGACATCACGCCGGGCGCATCATTATGAATAATGATACCGCGCCCTGTGTGGAATAGCAATCGGATTACGAATCGGCGTTCGCATCTGCTGCGCCGCGTTGGACGAAACGTTTCATCCGCCGTTCGAACTCGACGCGGGACAGCAACACCTTGCGCTCGCATTTCACGCAGCGGATGCCGATCTCCGCGCCGATGCGCACGACCTTCCAGACGTCGTTGCCGCACGGGTGCGGTTTGCGCATCTGGACAATGTCGCCAGGGCGTATGTCGAGAGGAGGCTTCATAGTTGTGCGGTTAAATAGCGTTATAAGTGCAGAATGTGCCTAGACGCTGCGTTTGGCTTGCTCCCATAAAGCCAGAAGTTCATCAATGGAATCGTCGCTCATCGTACTCTGCTGTTGCCGCAGCGTCTGCTCGATGTAGGCGAAGCGGCGCCGGAATTTGGCGCCGGCTTCGCGGAGAGCGTTCTCGGCGTCAATATGCAGCCAGCGGGCCAGATTGGTTATCGCAAACAGCAGATCTCCCAATTCCTCATAGGCGCCGTGCGTGTCATTCGCGGCGCTAGCCTGCGCCAACTCATCGAGTTCTTCGTGGAGCTTGTCCCAGACCTCGTGTGTCGCAGTCCAGTCGAAACCCGCTCGCGCGGCTTTGGTGACGAGTTTCTGTGCAGTTGCCAACGCGGGGAGTCCGGCGGGAATGCCGTCGAGTGCGCTACTGCGCGGGCGTCCTTTCTCGGTCAATTCCTGGGCCTTGATCTGTTCCCAGTTGCGGAGCACTTCGCCATCTTCGCCGACGACAAGATTGCCGAATACATGCGGATGTCGCCGTATCAACTTGGAGGTGATGTGCTCAAGAACGTCGCCCAGGTCGAAATGCCCGGCCTGGCGCGCCATCTCGCTGTGCATCATCACTTGCAGCAAGAAATCGCCCAGCTCTTCGGCCAGTGCAGGCATATCTCCCGCATCGAGCGCTTCCAGAACTTCGTAGGCTTCTTCCAACAAGCCTGTGCGCAGCGACTGGTGGGTTTGCTTGCGATCCCACGGGCATCCGCCGGGACCGAGCAGGCGAGTGGTGGTCCATGTCAATCCAGCGAAGCTTCGCCGATCAGTGAATATATCGATCGGCGGGATGCCGATAGCCAGTGCGGTTGACGCAGCTAGCGTTGGCAGCAGGCGCGGCAGGTCTTCCGCCGTCGCAGAATCCGTGTGCATACTCCAGTCGCTGTCGATCCAGGCGAGACGCAATGGGTGATCCTGCGGATAGCGAGCCAGAAGTAAGTTCTGGATCATCTGGGATGGGGGCGCATCTGTCGCTGTCGACCATTGCCAGATTAGCGTCGTCTGGGTAGGCGTCAATGGGTATGGCACGAACGGCGGGGTGTAAGTGCCGATGCCTTGCATCTCGCACCAGGCCGATTCTTCCGTTGCTGTCGGGCCGGAGGGCTTCCCCAGAAATGGAAACGCCAGCGCATCCGCCGGCACGATATGCAAACTGCCGTCTGTGTCGTCGAATTCCAATGCCGCGCGCAGAGCCGTAACAATGCTGATGCCGGGAATGCGCTGAACAGCGCCGCGCCAGCGCAGATTCGTGATCCAGCGATGATCGGCCAGGTCGCCGGGCGCGGCGCAGATCATGGCTGGTTTGCCATCGGCATATTCGGCCAGCGGCGCCGCGTAGGACCCCGGCGAATCGGCGGGGAGCGGATGGATGCGCGCCGAATCTAGGTTCGCGAGCGTGGGGTGATCCGGCGTCGGCGTGTAAATCCGCGTTGCCTGGGAAAGCGCCTGCCACGCTGCATAGGTGACTAGCGTCGGATCGCCTGGCCCCATACCGATAAGCGTGAGTGTGGTCATACTACTATCAGGATAACGTTCTCAACGCGCGATATAGCAATCCTACTCAGGTTGTGAAGTCACTGTAGTGCCGCCTTCAGGCGGTTCCCTTCGCCGCCTGAGGGTGGCACTACGCAATCTTTACGACTGCGGTAGGATTGCTATAGCATCAGCGTTCATCGGTTTCAGGGAACGGTAGCGGCACATCGCTTGGATCGAAACCCTCGCTAATCTCCAGGTCGCCGTTGGCCTCTACATCGCTGCGCAATTGCTCGTACCAGGGTATGAAAGTTAGCTCGTATTGGCTGGGAATGCCGCGCATCTGCGCTGACTGCAAATGCTCGCGCAACTGATCCAGATCGTCAAAGGGGCGATCCTCCTGGCGATCAATTACCTCGATAATATGCCAGCCAAACTGACTCTGCACCTTGACCAGTGTATTCAATTCAGTGCTCCACGCCGCCTCTTCAAACTCTGGCACAAACGAGCCGTTTGTCACCCACCCGAGTTCGCCGCCGGCGTCTTTCGAGCCAGGATCCTGCGAGTATTCGCCGGCCAGCTCGGTAAACGAAGCGCCGTTTTCCAGGTCGGCAATGATCTGGTCGGCGGTTTCTTCGGTTTCAACCAGAATATGGCGGCTGTTAAACATGTCGGCGGTGGTATGGCGAACAACCATATTTGTAGCAATCTGCATCCGGGCAGTGTCGACTCGCTGTTGCGTCGCTTCGGCAAATGCGTCTACGTCATCTTCCTGTGCATCAGGCTGTGGCACCATCGCGAGTTGTTCATCGATCTGGCCTGAATCAACGCCAACGCCTTCCTCGCGGGCGACCTGGAGCAGCAATTCTTCCTGGATCATCTGCTCAAAAATTGCCTGGCGCACATTTTGCTGCTCGGCAAGCGCGGTGATTTGCTCGACTGTCTGCCCTTGCGCCATCATCTGCTCAATGCCCGGACCGATATCTTCGCGCAATCGATTTTGGAAATCGGCGATAGTAACAATTTTGCCGCCGATTCGGAATGCCGGCTGACTCTCGCCATCGTCAATCAGATCGGCGCCGTTGTCGGTGCTCTGGCAAGCTGCCAGCAACAACGCCAACACCACGATCATCCCGAACCACGTTTGCAATCTCACAATCAGCGCTCCTTCAAGAACACATAGCGGGAAGACATATCTGGACGTACCTCTGTATGCCAGGCGATGGGCGGTAGCTCGGCGCTAATCGTTATCGCCGAGCGAAAGAATTGACATAAACGCTTCCTGGGGGATCTCCACATTCCCCACCATCTTCATACGCTTTTTGCCCTCTTTTTGCTTTTCCAGCAACTTGCGCTTGCGCGTGATATCGCCGCCGTAACATTTGCTCAACACATCTTTCCGCACTGCGCGCACGGTCTCGCGGGCAATGATTTTGCTGCCAATCGCCGCTTGAATGGGCACTTCAAACATCTGGCGCGGTATAAGCTTGCGCAGCCGGTCAACCAGTTCGCGGCCACGGGAATAGGCAAAGTCACGATGCACAATCAGCGAGAGGGCATCAACTGCCTGACTGTTGACCAATACGTCGAGCTTGACCAGATCGGCGGATTGATAGCCTGCCAGAGCGTAATCCAGCGATGCATAGCCCTGAGTGCGACTTTTAAGCTGATCGTAAAAATCGATCACAATCTCAGCCAGCGGTATTTTATACTTCAAGAGCACGCGTTGGGTGTCGAGATACTCCATGCTCTCGAATACGCCGCGTCGGCTGGTCACGAGTTCCATAATCACGCCAATGTAGCGTGATGGAGCGATTATGCTCACCATAACAACCGGCTCTTCAATGCTCGCGATCTTGCTGGTTTCAGGCATTTTGGAAGGATTGTCCACGACAAGAATGTCGCTGTCGGATGTCAGCACCTGGTATTCCACACTGGGCGCCGTAATGAGCAAATCGAGATCATATTCGCGTTCGAGCCGCTCGCGCACGATTTCCATATGCAGCAAGCCGAGAAAACCGCAGCGAAATCCAAATCCCAGGGCCGAACTGCTTTCGGGTTCAAACGAGAGCGCGGCATCGTTGAGCTTCAGTTTCTCCAACGCCTCGCGCAATTCGTTGTATGCGTTACTGTCAATGGGATACAACCCCGCAAAGACCATTGGCTGGGCAGGGCGATACCCCGGCAACGGCATACTCGCCGGTTCCGCCGCCAGGGTGACGGTATCGCCCACCTGGCATTCTTCGACGGTCTTCAGCCCGGTGGCGATATAGCCGACCTCGCCGGCTGACAGGGCCGGAAGCGACTGCATTGCAGGACGGAAGACGCCAAGCTCAAGCATTTCGGTTTGTGCGCCGGTGCCCATAAACATCACACGTGCGCCGCGGGGAAATATGCCGTCTACGACCCGTACATAGGCAATGACGCCCTTGTAGGGATCGTAGTGCGAATCAAAGATCAATGCGCGTGCAGGTTGATTTTGCTGGCCGTGCGGCGGCGGAACGCGCTCGACGATAGCTTGCAGAATATCGGCGACGCCGGCGCCTTCCTTGGCCGAAGCCAGAATGACGTCGTTTCGATCCAGCCCGATAACATCTTCGATTTCTTGCGCTACTTGTTCGGGGTTCGCCCCTGGGAGATCAATTTTGTTGACGACGGGAATGATGATGAGATCATGCTCAAGCGCGAGATACACATTCGCCAGAGTCTGCGCCTCGATCCCTTGCGCGGCGTCGACGATGAGCAACGCACCCTCGCAAGCGGCCAGCGCCCGGCTCACCTCGTAGGTAAAATCAACGTGACCGGGGCAATCGATAAGATTTAAGACATATTCCGCGCCGTCCGAATGCTGCATCTGCATACGCACAGCCTTGGCTTTGATGGTAATGCCCTTCTCACGTTCGAGATCCATCGCGTCGAGCAGTTGCTCGCGCCGCTCGCGGGAACTGATGGCGCCCGTAAGCTCCAGCAGTCGGTCAGAGAGGGTGGTTTTGCCATGATCAATGTGCGCTATAATTGAAAAATTCCGAATACGATTCTGGTCCTGCGTCATATATTTTTCCGTTTTGAACGAACATTGCCTGAATTGACCCATTGCCCTCTCAGGCGGGCAGTATACCAGAAGGCGCGACCCGTCGCAACGCAGTTCGGCGATCTACGTCTGCGTATCCGCCATCGATGCGCCGAATGAACGCAGTGCAAAGACCGTGTTGGTTCGCGAACCATGTTTTGCATTCATCATACATTGTAAGGTTAATCAGAAGATCGTCATCTCTTTACCAAACTTTAACAAAAGTCTGCTACTGTACGTATCTTGGTGGTTTCCTGAAAACATTTATATAGTGTCATACGAACGATACGGATTGGAGCAGTGCATATCTATTGGCGTAAAGTCTCTTTGATATGACTGTACCTGCTTGGGATAGCTTGTTCAGACAAGTCGTGAGTGCGCGTCTTCATCGGAGTGCGTTGTAGCTGCATTGCGAGTGAGAAAGATGCGCATTTGGCGTTTTCAGGAGCAGCGAGGATTTTTTGCACATGATACTGTTGAGGCGTATGAAGGGAGGCTCTATGTCCACGCGCGTTCGACATCTTGGTTCAGTTGTTGTCGCTTTCATCGTTGTGGCCGCGTTTATCCTTGCTTCTATTCCTGTGGTGTCCGCCCAGGAGGGAGAACAGACTTTTACATTGCGCATTTTGCATACCAATGACCACCATGCGCACCTGGAAACGGTGGATGTCAGAAAAGTCGGTGAATTGGGCGGCATTGCCCGTCGCAAGACGCTTGTTGATCAGTTGCGCGCCGATAGCACCGCCATCGGTGAGCCGTTGCTGCTGCTCGACGCGGGCGATGTCTTTCAGGGCACACTCTATTTCAACCAGTATCTCGGCCAGGCCGATCTCTATTTCTACAACGAGCTCGGCTATGATGCAATGGCTGTCGGCAACCACGAATATGATCGTGGCCAGCAGCCGCTGGTTGACTTCATCGACGGCGCGAATTTCCCTCTGCTCTCGGCAAATACGACGATTGACGCTTCTTCGCCGTTGAGCGGCAAGATCAAGCCATGGATCATCAAGGAGATCAACGGCGAGCAGGTCGGGATCTTTGGTCTGACAACGGCGGAAACAGGCGTTCTGTCCAGCCCGGGCGAAGGCATTACCTTCACCGACTCGGTTGCGGCAGCCGAGCAGGCGGTTTCTGAGCTCTCTGCTCAGGGTGTGAACAAGATCATCGCGTTGACGCATCTCGGCATCAACGAGGAAAAGCAGGTGGCGCAGAACGTCAGCGGCATCGATATCGTCATCGGCGGTCACTCGCACACGCCGCTGGGCAACCAGCCGGGCGCGACCGAAGCCTATCCGATTGTTTTCAACAAGCCGGGCGAAGCTCCGACCCTGTACGTGACCGACTGGGAATGGGGCCTGTATCTGGGCGATATTCGTCTGGTCTTCGATGCTCAGGGTTCGTTGGTGTACTGGGAAGGCGAGCCAAAATCGATTGATGATACGATCACACCCGATGCCGCATTTGAGGCCAAATTGAACGAGTACAAAGCGCCTCTGGAAACGCTGCGCAATACCGTTATCGGCCAGGCGGCGGTCGATCTCGATGGCGCTCGCTCGAATGTCCGATCCCGTGAGACGAACCTGTCCAACTTGATTACCGACGCGATGCTCAATCGCGCCAGCAGCGACGGCGCTCAGATCGTGATTACCAACGGCGGCGGCATTCGCACTAGCATTCCGGCGGGCGATGTAACAATCGGCCAGGTACTGGAAGTGCTGCCCTTTGGCAACACCATCGCATTGGTGACATTGACCGGCGCGCAGATTCAGGAGGCGTTGGAGAACGGTCTGAGCCAGGTTGAAGATGTCGCCGGTCGCTTCCCGCAGATCGCCGGTATGCGTTTTGTCTGGAATCCGGCTGCTGCTTCCGGTTCGCGCGTGGTTGATATGCAACTGCGCAACGCCGACGGTTCGTACTCCAGCATTGATCCCAATGCAACCTATCGCGTCGCGACGAACAACTATATGCTGGGGGGCGGCGATGGCTATGAGGTGTTTGAGCAAGGCTCGGAACAGCTCGATACCGGCTACATTATGGCTGACGAGGTAATGGATTACATTCAGGCCAACTCGCCGGTCAGTCCGTCTGTTGATGGCCGCATCGTGGAAGGCGACCAACCCTTTGATCAGGGTGCTGCGACTCCGGCCACGTTGCCCAATACCAATGAAGCGCCGGTGCTGCCATTGGCGGCGATCGTGATCATCGCTGCCGCGATGGTTCTGGGCGGTATAACACTGCGCCAGGCGCGTCGCTAAAGCATCGTTCATATGATGGGCGTTTGGTAGAGATGGCGGCAGATTCAGCCTGGCTGGATCTGCCGTCTTACTGTTGGATATGCGCCGGCCCTGTACATGCACCGCATACTGCCTTCCCTCCTACATCAACAGATTGTCACTATGAGCGACGCGATTTTGTTGCACGAGCCATAGGGCTGCGCTATACTTGGCTTGGTTTGGGTTTGTATCAATCTCGAATGTTTTCAGGGTCCCCGGAAACATTCGACGCTATCGTTTGTTTTGAAGGAGTAAGGCGTATGGATCGGGTGCGGGCGCATGTGTTAATTGCTGGCCATGTACAGGGTGTGAACTTCCGCGCCTACACGCGGGATCGTGCACGGCAGGCAGGCGTTGACGGGTGGGTTCGCAATCTAAGCGACGGGCGTGTTGAAGCCATATTTGAGGGAACGCGCCCGGCGGTTCAGCGATTAGTCAGTTGGTGTTATAGCGGCCCAACCAGCGCTCGCGTCGATCGAGTTGAAGTTGAATGGGAAGAACCCTCCGGCGAGGATGGTTTCGGTATCCTGTGGTGATTGTGGTGCGGCGACCTATGGGCTTAGGGATCGTTGCAACATCTCCTCCTGCGCATCCGTCCTCATACTGTGTCGTTACCAAACAATATTGGAGACACCGCATGGTGTCATTCTGAGCGAAGCGAAGAATCTCTGATTCCAACAACGCCGAGACCCTGAGCGAAGCGAAGGGTCAGGGTGACATGCGGCATAGGTAGCATCGTTTGGTAGTTTGTTCATAGAAAGGGCGTGGCTATGCGTAGAAGACGGTGGCAATTCGTCACCAGCGCGCTGATCAGCCTGGGGATCGTTGTCCTGGCATTTATCAACCGGAACTGGTTGCTTGAGGCGGCCGGCTTGCTCCGTGAAGCTCGCTTGATCTGGCTTATCGTCGCCGCTCTCCTCATTCTGGCAAGCTATTTCATTAGTTCACAGGTCTTTAATATAATATTGCGCTCGCTGGGCCAGCGTGTCGGGGTATTACGCCTGTGGGCGACTGCAATGGTTGCGATTATCATCAGCCAGTCGGTGCCGGCCGGCGGTGTGGGCAGCTATGCTTTTCTGGTCAGCTCTTTCAGCAAGCGAGGCGTTTCGTCAGGCCGGGCGACGTTGATTGCATCGCTTGAAACGTTGAGCTACGCCGGGGCGATGCTCATGGTGTTTTCTTTTAGCCTGATTTATCTGGCGGCGCATCAGCTTGCAACGGGCAGGGCCAGCTATGTGGCAGCGCTGGTGGCAATCATCGTTATTAGCAGCGCCGTATTTGTGTTGACCCGCGATGAAGAGACGATCCGTACCTGGCTGCTCCGGATCAAGAATTTCCTTTCCCGATTGCTACGTCGCAATTGGAGCGATGATCGGGTGATACATATTGCGAGCGACCTGGCGCGCGGTCGCGAGCTGATCGCCAGTCGCCGCCGCGATATCGCTCTGCTGGTGCTGATCCAGTTTACCGCGTTGAGCGGCCACAGTCTGGCAATGATGGTGATCTTCTACAGCCTGGGGGTAGTTGTCAGTTTGCCGGTTGTGTTGACCGCATTTGGGATTGCGCTGATAACCAGCACATTCAATATTCTGCCCGGAGGCGGTGGTACCGTTGAGGCAGCCCTCGTGGCTGTGTTGACCAGAATGGAGACGGGCGATGCGGCTGTCCCGGCGGCGATTATCTTTCGTCTGCTCAATTTCTGGCTTCTGGCCCCGGTGGCCGCCGGGTTATACCACTGGCTTATGCACGAGACCCCCCACCGGAATGCCAAGGCCCACGCCGGAACTTCGCTTGAGGGTTGAGGTCGGCGGCGCGCCTATCCGTCCGGTGTGATCTGCTCAACGCGGATTGACGTTCCTCGCGTTATCCCCAGTTGCCGGTGCGCGTCGCCGTTGCGCACCGCGATTTCCAATCGGTTGCCGCTGCCCAACAATGCTAGCTCTGTCCCCGGCGCCACATCGGCGTAGGTACGGCTGATGGGCAAAATATGTCGCCCGACGATTACGCGCAGATCACTCCTAGATCCGAGCGTCTCCAGATGGGCGGCGGTGATTGCGCTGATACAGTTGCCGAAATGATCGATGGCGACGATCTCACCGATAACGGCAGCGCCTTCGCGGTGCACATCCGGCAGCGCCAACTCCGTGATCTGGCCGAGATCGTCGCCGAGATCGCCGATGGCGACGCCGCGCGCCAGGTGGGCGGCGACGGGCGAGAATATGTCACGCCCGTGGAATGTGGCGCTGGGATTCGGCAGCCAATAGCGTACGTTGGTCAAAGCGACGGCGCGGAGATCGGCGCTCGACTCGTGTGTTTGCGCAGCCTGCCAGACCGGCCAGAAGATGCCGTTATCGGGGCCGACGTACTGCGCCTGCGGCGTTGCGAGGGCAAGCGCTTTGCGAGCGCTGCCCACACCCGGATCAACCACAACCACATGGATCGCGCCCGGCGGAAAATAATCGCCGAACGACTGTACGATAAGCGCCGCGGCGACGATGTCCTGCGGCGCAATCTCGTGCGTGATGTCGATGATCTGGGCATCCGGGCATATGCACAGGATAACGCCCTTCATCACGCCGACATAACTGTCGCGCGTTCCAAAATCGGTAGTGAGCGTAATAACGGGTCGTGACGCCATGCGATCAAGCCGCCGCCTGCTCGGTTGGTCGCCGCTTGAACCAGTATCGCCACTCGCGATGCTCCCACACAACCAGGATCTGCGCCGCGTTGAAGATCGACGAGTAGGTGCCGCTGATCAGGCCGACCAGCATAATCGCCACGAAGTCACGAATGGTCGCCCCGCCGAAGAGCAGCAACGCCGTGAGGGTAAACATCGTGGTAAGCTGTGTGTTGATCGAGCGCGGCAGCGTCTGCACAATGCTATGGTTGACAATGTCGTCGAAAGACTCGCCGCTGCGCCGATTGAGCAAGTTCTCGCGAATACGATCAAACACGACGATCGTATCATGCACCGAGAAGCTCAAGATTGTCAGCAACGCCGTAAGAAAGAGCGCGTCGATCTCCAGTCCGAAAAATGTGCCCAGGATTGATGCAATGCCGATAATCAGCAAAACATCGTGCAGCATCGCGATGATTGCGCAGATGCCGTATCGCAGCGGGTGGGGCGCTTTGCGGAAGGCCAGCGTCAGGTAGATCAGAATAGCTACGGAAGCGCCCAGCACGGCAATAATTGCGCTCAATGTCGATTCCTGGCTGACTGTCGGACCGACGCTCTCAAGTCGTTCCCGCGTGACGACGCCGAATTCGGCGTTAAGATCATCCACAACGCTCTGCGACTCGGCATTTGGGTCGGAACTGCTCAACGGGCGAGTGCGCACCAGCGCTGTGGTGACCGGTTCGCCGCCGATCACAACTTCACTAATTTGCACCTGTGCGCTTTCAAAGTCGTTTTCGGCAAAAATCTGTGCAATGTCGGCGGTGTTGATCTGTCCAGGCGTCTGATCGGCGAAGTGCAACTCCCACAACGCGCCGCCGCTAAAATCGATGCTGGCGCGCAGGCCAAGCTGAAAACGCCCGGTTGTTACCAGCGGGTGCAGCAGCAGGAAATATAATCCTGGCAGAATAATAACTAGCGAAAAGGTGAGCCACCAGTAGCGGCGGCGAACAAGATTTTCCATAGGATTGACTCGCCTGGGTTATGTCGTTTCAGGATTGGGAACGTCAACCGGAACTGGCTGCTTGCGATCAAGTCCGAGCAGCCAGGTATTGCGCGCAATACCAAGCGGAATGATTAGACGGAGCAGGGTGCGTGTAATCACGATTGCAGTAAACAGACTGAACACAATACCCATACCCAGTGTAAGCGCAAAACCCTTGATAATGCTGACGCCGAAGCTATTGCCGAACCAGTATAGGATGGCGCTGGTGATCAATGTTGATACGCTTGAGTCGCGAATAGCCGGCCACGCCTCGTTGAATCCAAGTTCGATAGCAAGGCGCAGATCGCCTTTGTAACGATATTCTTCACGGAGACGAGCGAAGATGAGAATGTTTGCATCGACTGCAACGCCAACCGAGAGGATGAAGCCGGCAATACCGGGCAGGGTTAGCGTGACCGGTATTAAGCGGTAAATGGCGAAACTGATCGCAGTGTAGATCAGCAGCGCAATCGCGGCGAGCACTCCCGGCAACCGGTAGAAGAGAATCATAAAGAGGGCGACAACCGACAGCCCAATAATGCCGGCGATAATGCTGGCGGAAACCGACTCGCGCCCCAGCGTCGCCGACACGGTTCGGCTTGTCTCGACTTCCAGTGCAACGGGGAGTGCGCCAAATTTCAACTGATTGTAGATGCGATCACGATCCTCGGTGCTGTTGGTTTCAATAATGCCGCTGCCATCGACGAGCGCCGAGTTAATGACCGGGCAGCTCTGCACACGGTTGTCGAGCACGATGCACATCGGCTGGCCGACGTTCTGGGCGGTGAAGCTCGACAGTTGGGTCGCCGACTCGCCCGTGAACGCAAACGACACGGCGGGGCGACTGCCAACCGCGCCGCCCTGAGAGAAAGCGGGCTGCACCTGACTAAGGTCAAGGTCTTTGCCGTCGGTAATGCTGATATAGATCGGCCCCGCCGGCGCGGCATCGGTTGTGTCGGTCAGTGTTGTCGTGGCTTCGGGCGCAACTGGATCGGGGCTGCCGGTCGTGCGCACCAGTTGGCCGTCGGGGAGAAACTGCCCTTGCGAATCGATGAACTCCAGGCGGCCTGTGCCGCGCAGCGTTTCAACAGCCTGGTCAGGATCTTCAACGCCGGGCAGCTCCACGATAATCCGGTCGTTGCCGGCGAGCTGAATCACGGTTTCTCCAACGCCAAGCGCATTGACGCGGCGCTCGATCACACCGGCGGCAACGCGCATATCTTCAGTATCGACATCCGACTGGGCAGCGCGCAGAAGCACCTGGATGCCGCCTTGCAGGTCTAACCCCTGCCGTACGCTGACATCGCGCCCCAGGAAATTCTCGCCGGGGGCGAAGTTGATCCAGAGCGCCAGTGCTGAAACGATGATAATCAGCAGCAATGAATAAATTTCTCGACTTCGCACAGCGACCTGTTTCTCCTTAGAGACTGTCTGCTTTCTGCCGCTTTTCAGACAGGCTCTTACTTTCGGCCCGAAAAACCGCTCAATTATAGTAATAGGCTAGAGGGATGTCAACATCCGCGCCGGAACCGGCAATAAACGTTATGTCATCCCCGGTGATTCGGGCGGGCGGGCGTTGCGGGACGATCGTCGCGTTGATGAGTCTGTAGCAAGGCTCCTTTCCTGACCCCGCCAGGCGCGCCAATCGATGATCGTGGCAATCCAGATACCAGGCTGGGTCAGCGCCGATAGCACGCACCAGAAGCACAGCGATCCGATGACAGCGATCTGAACGATGGTCAGGTAGATCGAGAAAAGCAGGCCGCCCGACGCCAGGAGCACTAGCAGTTCGGGAAGCGCCAGTCTGCCAATGCGATCAGTCTGGAGCGCGGCCATACTCACGCCGAACAACAACGTGTATCCCCCCAGGCCAATATAGGCGACTGGAATGCCGCTTCCCGGCGGAAGCAGACTCCAGATGCTCTGCTGTACGGTCTGACATCCATCGCCGGCGACGCAAACCAGCGCCGATGATGGAAGCAGACGGCTGATAGAAAGGTACGCCGAGTCGATGATGCCGAGAAGGGCGAGCAATGCCGCCGCCATGCGCGGGTAGAGCGACCGTTCGAGCATAGCTATGGGCGCCCTTCAGCAGCAAGTGCGGCATCGATCACGGGAATGAGTTGCACCGAATTCAACTGCTGGCCATTCACCATAAATGTTGGCGTGGCCACGATTTGCACGGCATTGGCGGCCTGGATCGAGTCGGCGATATGCGGGGTATGCTGGCCGTTGGTTAAGCAACTCTCGAACGTCCCGCGATCTAACCCCAGGTCGCCGGCGTATCCAACAAAGCGATCCAACGGCGAGGAGAGGGACGCCCATTCACTCTGTCTGGCAAAGAGCAGGTCATGCATCTGCCAAAATTGATTCTGATCACCGGCGCAGCGGGCGGCCTCGGCGGCTTCGGCGGCGTTGGGGTGGATGTTGAGGGGAAGATCGTGGTAGATAAGCTGAACGGCGCCTTCCTCGATATGGGTTGTCAAGCGCTGTCCCTGGTTCAGGACGAACTGGGCGCATGCGGGGCATTGGAAGTCGGAATACTCGATCACCTGTACGGGTGCGTCAGGGCTGCCTTTGTAATAATAGCCGTCCTCGGTCATTCCCGTCGGGATGTTTGAATAATCAGTCGTCGGCGCGTCTGAAGCAAAACCGCCCTGCATCGCGACGGTGACGACAAACACGACGCCGGCGACGACGATGGCGCCGATAATCCAATAAAATATGATTAAGGTCTGGCTTGACCTGCGCTTGCCCTTACGCTGCACCTGGCGTCCACGCCGACTCTGCGTACTCATTCCGGACTCCTCCAAACATAATGTTATACTGGCCGCCTCATTTGTGAAGACTCAAAACCTGTCGGGTGCGGCGCTCCAGCCTTTGCAAAAGCTGCCGCCTGCGGCGACGCAAGGGGCTGCGTCTGACAAGTTTCGTATCGCGTAGTCTTGCGATAATTATCATAGAAGATAGCGGCGCAAGTGAAGATTGACGTCGGGCATAAAGCCCAGTTGTTGATAGATGCCTAATGCCGGCTTGTTGTGGGCATGCACATCGAGCGAGATGTACGCGCATCCTCGCTCGGTTGCTTGCCGCAGGGCATATTCGAGCAATGTTGCATCGAGACCTTGATGATGGTATGCCGGTTGGATATAGAAGTCATCAATATGTGCGTAGAGCGTTGTCATCCGCGTTGAGAGCCGATAATTGATTTGTAGACATCCGACCGGCTGATCCTGTAGCTCAGCCAGCAGAAAATCACTCGATCCGCTGGTCAACAAAACGCGAACTAAATTCCTGAGCGGTTCTTGCTGGGGCTGGTTTGCAATGCCGTCTTGTTGAGCAAGCTCTTGAATCAACATTGTAATGTCAAGCACGTCGGTAAGTGTACAGGTCCGTACGGTAAAAGCCGATGACTGACGTGTGGCACTGTAATTCACGCTACCTCCAGGAACTATAATTCCTCACATTCGATCATTATAGCGGCGCGGATTTGGCGAGTCAAACTTGATGAGCGCGTGTGGCGCCGGTAGCCGGGCAAATTGCTGGCATTGCATCATTCGCCATCAATGCGCATCGGCATTCACGGTCAATCGCAGCCTGATCTGCATCTGATCGATAGACGCACCACGAGAAACCCCTTGCGAACGTTGCTTTGACAGCGCCGACAAAACCTCTATACTTATGCTTAGCCCTTTGTGTTACCGGCATTGGAATGCTGGCCAATGCTCGCAGGCGATCTAAACAGCGCTGTATATAAACTATGTCTGCACATCGCAAACGCTGGATTATGCGCGATCCGGTGCCGCCTGAACTGGCCAACCAATTGCATGATCACCCGATCATCGCGACGCTGCTCTACCAACGTGGCATCGACACGGTCGCCGCTGCGCAAGCGTTTCTGCATGATGCCTACCCGTCCGGCTTGCACGATCCGATGCTGATGCGCGGGATGCCCGAAGCCGCCGCACGTATCGCTCACGCCATCGCCGAGGGCGAGTTGATGGCGGTGTATGGCGATTTCGACACCGACGGCGTCACTGCGGTGACTCTCCTGACGCAGGCGCTCTCTGCGATGGGCGGTCGCATTCTGCCCTATATCCCGCATCGCACCCGCGAGGGTTATGGCCTGAACGACACGGCGATTGAGCATCTGGTCGCGGATGGCGTGCGTCTGCTGATCACAGTAGATTGCGGCGTCAGCAACGTTGCCGAGGTGGAGCGGGCCAACGAACTCGGCCTCGATGTCATCGTGACCGATCACCACCATCCTCCGGCGATATTGCCCCCGGCGCTGGCGGTGGTCAATCCCAAACAGTCGGGATGCCCCTATCCCTACAAACAACTGGTCGGCGTGGGCATTGCATTCAAGCTCGTGCAAGCGCTTTTCAAAATGGGCTTTCGGCTTGGTAATCTGCGCGGTCGCGATCTGCTTGATGTCGTCGCTCTGGGCACAGTTACCGATATGGGGCCGCTCAACGGCGAAAACCGTGTGCTGGTGAAGATCGGAATCGATTCGATCAATACCACCCGACGCCCCGGCCTGAAAGCGCTGATCGACGCCGCCGGGTTGCATCAGGGCGCGATCGACTCGACGGCGATCGGCTTTATGCTGGGGCCGCGCATCAACGCCGCCGGACGGCTCGATGACGCGGTGCGGGCATACGAACTGCTGCTGGCGGAGGATCTGGCCGCGGCGGAAACACTGGCGAACGAACTGAATCGCACCAACCGCGAACGACAAGAATTGACCCGGCAGGTGCAAGCTGCCGCGCGTGAACAAGCCGAGGCGGCGGGTAAGCACCAACAACGCATTGTCGTGATCGACGGCGAGGACTATCCGGCCGGCGTGGTTGGCCTGGTGGCCGGCAAACTGGTTGAACAGTGGGGCCGCCCAGTCTTGCTGATCGAACGCGGCGAGCGCGAATCGCGCGGCTCGGCGCGCTCGGTTGCAGGATTTAGCATCATCGAAGCCCTGACGACCTGCGAAGATCTCTTTATTCGCTTTGGCGGCCACTCGATGGCCGCCGGTTTCACGATTGCCAACGAGCGCATTCCTGAGCTTGAACAACGGCTCCACGAACTGGCTGACGCTCGGTTGACCGACGAAATGCTTATCCCTTCAATCACCATCGACGCCGAAATTGACCTCTCCGCGGTAGATTGGACATTGCACGCCGCTCTGACGCAACTCGAACCGTTTGGTCAGGCCAACCCTTCGCCGATGCTGATGAGCCGACGTGTGCAGGTGCAGGGAGCGTGGGCCAGAGGAAGCGACGGTCAACATTTGAAACTGCTGCTCAATCGCGAAGGGCAAGCGCCAATCGATGCTATCGCTTTCCGCCTCGGCCACCTTGCCGAGCCGTTGCGCAGGCATCCCTGGATCGATCTAGCCTATACGATCGAGGTTAATGAGTGGAATGATCAACGCAAGATCCAGTTAAATGTCAGGGATTTCCGCCGCGCCACATAATAGTGCTCTATCCTTTGAAAATGAGATTATTTGTATAAAATGACACAATCGAACGATACAAGAATGGTATGAATTCTACAAATAGATTGCATAGGATTGGTTTATCGACTATAGAAAAGGCTAAACTTAACAATTTCCAAAACAGAACAAATATTCTATTTTGTGTTTATGTATAAGCTGATTTGTCAAAAATGGACAAATTGTCGCAAGATTTGTGGTCAAAAGGGTTGACTTTAACCATTGTATAATGATATAGTAGATGCGTTAGAATAATGGGATGCCACGTAAGCGTCCCTCTATGTGTAGAAATACATCTGGGTTTGGGGGATGAGCTCTCAAACCCGTCTTATTGCTTACATAGGTTACGTTAGTAGGATAAAAGTTACGCACAACCCATCTCGCATCCTCACATTATTTCTCTCAAACAAAGTTTTTAGCATTGACGCTGCCCGGTAGATGCCAGGAGATCCGCAGAAATGCGCGCGATCGGCGTTAGGTGCTGGCTTATGTTGTGAAATTGCGGCGGGCAACTTGACAGGGTGAGTATTATGTCTATGAGAGCAGTAGAAATTTCGTTAAGCCGTTATACGTATTTTGCGGCTTAATCGAAACTATGGCTACTGGTCGTATGTGCCTTCTGATTGCCGTTATGTGCGATCTATGACATTTCAAGTTTTGCTATGATTACACCGACACATCCTCCCCTACGCGATCTGGGGACAATAATGGAGCAATTGGTTGAGGTCGCTCGAATACAGGGTCACCTTACTTACAACGACATTCTCGAAGCTGTACCCCAGCCGGAATTGCATGTGGTTGACGTGGATCAACTCTACGCAGCCCTGCAAGCCGAAGGTATTCGAGTTGTCGAGACTCTGGCTGAGTTAGATACTGAGGCGCCGTCGATCGAAGAGGAAATTCTGGCCGATCTCCCCGATCTTGCCGAAATCTCGCTCGATGATCCGGTACGGATGTATCTGCAGGAGATTGGGCAGGTGCCGTTGCTGACTGCCGAGCAAGAGGTTGAGCTTGCGAAGAATATGGAGGCCGGGGATCTGGCCAAAGCAAACCTCGATCGGCAAGAGTATTACTCTTCGCAAGAGCGTATCGAGTTGGAACGGTGCTATGCCAAGGGCTGTGACGCTCGCCACCACTTGATCCAGGCTAACTTGCGTCTGGTTGTCTCCATTGCCAAGAAATACACTTCGTACGGCTTGACGATGATGGATCTTGTGCAGGAGGGCAACATTGGCTTGATGCGCGCCGTCGAGAAGTTTGACTATACGAAAGGACATAAGTTCTCGACCTATGCGACATGGTGGATTCGCCAGGCGATCACTCGCGCTATTGCCGATCAGAGCCGAACGATTCGCCTGCCGGTGCATATGGGCGAGGCGATCAGCCAGGTGAAGCGTACATCGCACAAGCTCCAACAGTCGATGCAGCGCGAGCCGACGCCCGATGAGATTGCCAGTGCGATGGGTATCAGCACCAACAAGGTGCGGCGCACGCTCGAAGCCTCGATGCATCCGCTCTCGCTGGAAATGCCTGTCGGGCAGGAGGGCGAGGGCCGAATGGGCGATTTCATCGAGGATGATCGCGTTTCGACCCCGGCAGATGCCGCCGCCGCAACAATGTTGCGCGAGCAGATCGAGGAAGTGTTGCAGAAGTTGCCCGAACGCGAACGCAAGATTATCCAACTGCGCTATGGTCTGAAAGATGGCCGCTATCGCACGTTGGAGGAAGTCGGCGTTGAGTTTGGCATTACCCGCGAACGTATCCGCCAGATTGAAGCTGTTGCACTGCGCAAACTTCGCCATCCCCACCTCGGCAAGAAGTTGCGCGGCTATCTCGATTAAGTTTCACAACAATGTTTCGTTGGGAAGAGACACGCCATCGTGTCTCTTCCCGCTTGACCGCCGCACGCTCACTCCCCTCTGTTAGCGTCAGTCTTTCATCGCAATTACTACGTATGGTATACTGCCCTGGAGGCCTGGTCTTTCCAATGCTTCTTGTGGAGGGGGAGGGGGCATGACAAAACTTACCGAAGCCGAGATCACCGAGGGTCTCGGCAATCTCAGCGGTTGGTCACAGCAGGACGATACGCTCGTCAAGACGTTTAAATTGCCCACGTTTCCGATGGCGGTTGCGTTCGTAACGAATGTCGCTTTCCTGTCCGAAGCCGCCGGGCATCATCCCGATATTGATATTCGTTATAACAAAGTTACTTTGACTCTGACGACGCACGACGCCGGCGGTTTGACGCAGAAGGATTTCGACCTCGCTGCTGATGCGGATGAAGTGATGGGCTAGGCTCCGGCGGGAGAGCACGAGCGGGGGCGTGATAGCAAACACGTCCCCGCTTGCTGATTCTGGGAGTATGCTATGCCAGGTGTGATGATGGAATGGGGCCGATTATTCTATGCCCGCGGCGGCGGCGGCGCGCCGCCGCTGGTTTGCCTGCACGGCGCCGGAGGTTCGCACCAACACTGGGGATGGCAATTGCAGGCGTTGGGCGATCTGGTTCGGGTTATCGCGCCCGACTTGCCCGGCCACGGGCGCAGCGCCGGGCATGGTTACGCCGACATAGCCGCGTATGGCCGGGCGCTGGTCGCCATCCTCGATGCACTGGACGTGGAACGGGCGATATTGGCGGGGCATTCGATGGGCGGAGCGATTGCGCTGTGGATAGCTCTGCATAACCCGGAACGGGTCGCCGGGCTGGCGTTGATCGCCACCGGCGCGCGGCTGCGGGTTGCGCCGGCGTTTCTCACCGGTTTGCAGGAAACGCCCGCAGCGACGATTAGCGACATGGTGCCGTATCTGTACGGCCCCACGGCGGCGCTGGAACTGCGGGCCGCTGGTGAAACCGCCTTCCACGCAAGCGATCCGACGGTCTTTCACGCCGATTTTGTCGCCTGTGATCGTTTTGACCTGCGCGACCAACTGGCGCAGATCGCTGCTCCGGCGCTGGTAGTGTGCGGCGAACAGGATCAGATGACGCCGCCGAAGTATAGCCGCTATCTGGCCGAGCAGCTTGCCAACGCCGAGTTGGCGCTGGTTCCCGACGCTGGGCATATGGTGATGCTCGAATGCCCGGATGTCGTCAACGCGGCGTTGCGGCGGTTCGTGACGTTCATTTCCCAATACAAAACCGACTGAAAATCACATCGAGCAGGTCATCGCCCACGGTCTCGCCGGTGATTTCGCCCAGCGCGTTGAGCGCCGCCGTCAGGTCACCCGCCAGCAGGTCGATGGGGGTGTCGGCGTCGTGTCCGGCGACCGCCGCGCGCAGGTGCAGCACCGCCCGGTCGAGAGCGTCGCGGTGGCGCGGGTTCGAGACGAGATGCGCGTCGGCGGGGGTGATCGCGCCGCCCAGGAGCGCGCGTTCGATGGCCGCAACCAGCGCGTCGACGCCGTGGCTGCTGCGGGTCGAGGCAGCGACTTCGGCGATGCAGTGATCGTGGGTGAACGGCAGCGGCAAACGGCGGGCGGGCAAATCCTCCGCCGGTTCGCCGGCGTCGGCTTTGTTCCAGACGATGATCGTCGGCTTCGTATGGGTCAGCACGGCGATCTGCACGTCATCGGACGAGAGCGGTTGCCGGCCGTCGAAGACCAGCAGCGCCAGGTCGGCGGTGGCCAGGGCGGCGCGGCTGCGCTCGATGCCCAGGCGCTCGATCGGGTCATCGCTCGCGGTGATGCCGGCGGTGTCGATCAGTACAACCGGAATGCCACCGAGATTGGCCGTCTCTTCGAGGGTGTCGCGCGTGGTGCCGGGAATGGGCGTGACAATCGCTCGATCGACGCGCAGCAGCGTATTGAGCAGACTCGACTTGCCGACGTTGGGCCGTCCCGTCAGCGCCACGCGCGCGCCCTGGCGATAGACGATTCCCTGGTCGGCCCCGGCGAGCAAGCGTTCGGATGCCTCCAGGCCGTTGCGCAGCGCCGGCGCGATGTCCTGGGGTTCGACTTCGTCTTCGGGAAAATCGACCATTGCCGTGATGTAGGCCAGCGCCTCCAGCAGGTCGGCGCGAACACGCCGGATCTCGCGCGACAGCCAGCCGGCGAGTTGCGATTGAGCCAGTGCGAGACCGGCGGAGGTCTGGGCGCGAATGACATCCAGGGTCGCTTCAGCCTGGGCCAGGTCAATGCGCCCATTCAAGAAGGCCCGCAGCGTAAACTCGCCCGGACGCGCCAGGCGCGCCCCGCCGGCGAGCGCCAGCTCCAACGTGCGTTGCAGCGGCAGCGGGCCGCCGTGGCACGAGATTTCGATCACATCCTCGCGGGTGAAGCTGCGCGGCGCGCGCATCAACGTCAGCAGGGCCTCGTCCACCACGCTGCCGTCGGCGGGATCGACGACGTGGCCGTAGCGCAGCCGGTAGGGCTGCAACGGCCCCGGTCGCAACGGGCGAAAGATTCGCTCCGCGATGGCGCTCGCATCCGGGCCGCTGGCGCGGACGATGCCGATTCCGCCCTCGCCGGGCGGTGTGGCAATGGCGACAATCGTGTCGTTGTACATCATAGTCGTCTATTGTATCATTGGACTGTGCGCGTGGCGAGGAACGGTTGGAAGTCAAGGTAAAAGGTAAAAGGTAAAAGTAAAAAGTAAAAAGTGAACGTCGGCTCGCGCCGTTCCTTGGCCTTCAAGTTGATATGTACCCCAAAGCGGTCGTTCGGTTCGGCGTCGGTGCGGATGCAACTCATTGAAGATCTATAGTGACATCTATGCAAACACCAACTCATGAAGATCTATAGTGACATCTATGCAAACACCAACCCATCGAACGATTGGCGGCCTTGCCCGAACGGCGCTGGTTGCGTGGCTGGCTGTGTTCGAAGCTTTGGCGGAACGCTTTCAACTGCGGGGATTGCGCTGGGGCCCCGACTGGCGCGGCGCTCCGGCAGCGGTTGCGGCGTGGATGTTGTATCGCCTGGCGCGCGGCGGCGGTCGTTCGACGGTCGTTCTCCTGGCGACATTGCCGGTCGCGCTGGTGATCCAGGCGCTGCTCGCCATCGTGCGCAACTGGGATCAGAACCCGCTGCTTCGCCTGCGTCCCGGCGTCTATCCCGACCGCGAGATCGTCCGGCGCGACATTCTTAGCGCGACGGGCCCGGTTCCGGCGCTGCACGTGTCGCCGTCCGGCGGCGCGCGGGCCGCGGTGTGCGTGGCCCACGGGTCGGGCTGCGACAAGACCTTCTATGCCTGGCAGCTGGTCGATGCACTGATCGCGCGGGGCATCGCCGTGCTGCTGATCGACCTCGACGGCCACGGCGAAAGCCCGCGCCCGCAAGATTTCCCCGCCATCGTCAACAACATCGTCGGGCCGACGGCATGGCTGCGCGAGCGTTATGCGCGCGTGGGCGTCATCGGGATGAGCCTCGGCGGGTGCGTCGCGACGCGCGCGGTGGCCGATGGCGTTGCGGTTGATGCGCTCGCCGTGCTCGAATCGCCGCCGCGCTTGCGCCTCGATCGGCAGGCGCTCGAATATGTGATGCGGGCGGAGATTTCGCGTCTGGCGCAGCCGGAAGTGATCGGACTGTTGCGCGACGGCAGCTTGTGGCATATCGGCTTTGCCTGGCGTACATCGGGCATTCGCGCGCACATCAGCACCTGGGATCTGATCGACCGGCTCGACCTGCTGGGCGGGCTGGAGCATCTGCGGACGAACCTGGAGCATTGCCCGCCGCTGTTGTTCATCTATGGCAGCAATGACTCTATTGTGCCGCTGAGCGCCGCCGAGCAGGTGCGCCAGGCTCTGCCGCCTGCGGCGGCGTTTTATCTCGTGCCGCGTGCTAGCCACATCTCGCTGCCGATCGACCCGTGGGCGATTGCGCGGGTGAGTGAATGGATGGCGGAGCAACTGGCGGATCGCAGGGATGATCCGGCCTGAAGAAATGCCCGACATCCGGACTGACGCCAACAAAAGACCTGATAGGTTTCCAAAACCTGTCAGGTCTGATAGCCCCAGCGGTTGGGGGATTGGCGACGTTAGCGCATCGGCATCGATGGTTCGAGGATACTGTCAATAATGCCGTATTCAATCCCTTCCTGCGCGGTCATATAGAAATCGCGATTGAAATCTTCTTCGATGCGTTCAAGCGTTTGCCCGGTATCCTGGGCCATCAATTCGCGGATGAGCCGTTGCAGACGCAGCATCTCTTGCACTACGCGCTCGACGTCGGGCGCGTAGCCCTGCGCGCCGCCGCCCGCCGGGTGTGAGTGAACCGTCGCGTTGGGCAATGCGAAGCGCTTGCCTTTTGCGCCACCGGCCAGCAGCACGGTTGCCATACTCGCCGCGCGACCGACGCACACCGTGCAGACGTTGGGCTGGATCAGTTGCATTGTATCGTAGATGGCCAGGCCGGAGCGGATCTCGCCGCCGGGGCTGTTGATGTAGAGCCAGACATCGCGTTCGGGATCCTGGTGCTGCATCACCAGCAGTTGGGCGACGATCAGCGAGGCGATGTCGTTGTCGATCGGCGTGCTCAGCATAATCACGCGCTCTTTCAGCAGGCGCGAGAAGATATCCCAGCTTCGCTCGCCGTGCGAGGTGCGCTCGATGATCGTAGGAACGGGAATAGACGTCATTCTATGTCCTTAGCTTTAGATAAGCGATGGTGTAAATGCTGAAGTCAGTATAGCACAGTCCGCCGCCCTTGCGCACGCTTGCCAGCGCCGTCTAGTCGGGCTATAATGTGTGCGGGCCGGTAGCTCAGTGGCAGAGCACCTGACTTTTAATCAGAGGGTCGTGGGTTCGATCCCCACCCGGCTCACCAATTCCACCCCCTTGACAGTAGCTGACAGTACTGTCAATGTACTGTCAAACTCACCAGGTCAACCGCGCGAATAGTTTTTCCAAGCTCTGCACTGCATCATCTTGCTCGCTCAGAGAGACATGCGAATAGATGTCCATCGTGATGCCCACCTGGCTATGCCCTAATATCGCCTGGACCGTCTTCGGGTGCTTTCCATTCTCCAGAAACAGGGTTGCTGATGTGTGCCGCAGGTCGTGAAAGCGGATGGGCGGCAACCCGGCGCGCTTCAGCGCGCTCTTGAAGTGGCGCAGCAGGTTGCGCGGTGATAATGGCGTTCCGGCAGCACTGGGAAAGACCAGATCTTGACTCCGTACTCTGGCTTCTCTCTTGAGAATTCTCTCTCTATGACTCTCTAAAACATGTATGAGTGTTGGAGAGAGAGGGAGAGTCCGTATACTACTATCCGTCTTGCCTTCAGAGACTCGAATCGTCCCCTTTCCCAGATTCACATCTTGCCAGGTAAGCGCCAGCAGCTCGCCCCGACGCAAGCCGAGCAGCGCCAGCCAGTAGAGCGGCTCCAGGCGGTGGCCGCGGATCTCGACAAAAAACGCGCGGATCTGCTCTTCGCTCAGGGCGGTGGCGCGGTATTTTGTGACGCGCGGGGCGTCGGTCAGGTCGGCGACATTGCGCGCCACATAGCCGCGTTTGAGTGCGTGGTTGAGTGCGCGGTGCAGGATAGAGCGGGCGTAGCGCACCGTGCGAGCGGCGAGGCCTGCGCGGTGCAGGTCGTTCAAGAGCGTCTGGACGTGTTCAGGAGAGAGCGAGCGGAGTCGATAGTGGCCGATGGCCGGGGCGATATGCAGTCGAACCATATCGCTGTAGCTTTTCTGCGTACTGGCTTTGTTCCGTATGGTGACAACGGTTTCTAGCCAGGTCGTGAGGTATTCGGCGACGGTTTGGTTGGCGGTGGCCAGCGCCGCCGGCTGCGCGTTCAGAAATTCGTCGCGCTTTGCGGCGACTTCTTCGGGCGTCTTGCCGTACAGATGGCGTTGCTTGCCCCTGATGCTTACGCATGTTGACCAGCGCCCATCCTTCCGGCGATAAATAGCGCTCACATCACGCCGGCGGCGCCATAGCCGCATCAAACAAGGCCTTCGCGCGCTTGTACGCGGCGCTGCTGCCCTTCTTCACCCCGAAGCCCTGTGAAAGAGCTTCTTCCACCGTCGCCCCATTTACACGGGCGCTGATAGCTTCTGCAAGTTGTGTGATCTCTCGCTGAGAGAGTGTCAAGGATTCTGGTTCGCCAGGTGAAAGCGCTGGTGGCGGATCTTTGGCTGGTGAACCCTGAACGTTCGCGTGAACGTTCACAGACCCTGAACCTGCGTTCTGATGCTCTGAACCCGCGTTCGCAGCGTTCGAACGATATGAACGCCGTGAACGCTTGACACTTCGCCGAACGAATGGGAATAGCCAGTCGCTAATCGTGTAATAGGCAAGAGCGCCCAGCACCAGCATACTGATCCAGAAATCGAGGCGTTGGATAAGGTCCATAGCTACTTGTTCCAGAGCCTATGCGGCGCTATCGAGAGCACAAAGCCGATGAAAAGTGCAATGACCAGGCCGGCGGCTTTGCTTACGTCGCTCTCTAACGAAAGCCCGTCTGCGAGCATTTTCCAGGTTGGAGTATCGTTCAGGTTGAGGATCGGAAGCCAGATGCCGCCGGCGTTGAGCAGGGTGTCAATCGCAACGGCCAGGCCGCCCAGGAGATCGAACCCCTTGCCCTCCAACACGAGCGTCTTGAGCCAGAAGAGAACAAACTCTGCCAGCAACGCAACGCCGGCGCCGGCCCAGGCCTCGATGCCGAGCGCCCAGACGAATGATAGCGTTGTGAGGTAACTGGCGAGCTGGGCCGCGCCGGCGGCGAGTCGCCGTCCGATCTGGGCGTTGTTGCGTTTCACTGCTGCTGCTGTTGCCATTTACGCCGCCTTCTTCTCGGTCTCTTCGGCCTGCTCCGCCAATGCTCTCGCGTCCTGGGCCAGCGCTTCGGCTAGATCAACGTTTTCGACTACCCATTGAAGTATCTGAGGTATTCGACCATTGTTGTAACGCCAGATGCGATCATAGCTAACTTTGTCTCTGTGACGGTCTAAAGCTGCTCGAAAATTCGGTAGCAAAATCATACCTCCTTGCAAATTCACAAGATATGGTATCGCATTCTTAAGAGAACGTCAATGATTTCTACTTGCAGTATTGCAACTTACGCCTACACTGACTACATGTCCGATGCTCCTGGTTCGAAATCTCATAGTGGGGGAAAGGCGGTAGGCGCCTATTTGCGAAAGCTTAGAGAATCGCGCGGGTTGTCTGTTGCTGAAATTGCCGAAAAACTTGGATCTGAGCCATCTCAGATCTGGCGTATTGAGAAATGGCGATCCGATACTAGAAGTTCGTTGGTGTTTAAATTCATAGCATTAGTGCGCGGTAGTGCTGAAGATGTATTCTTGCTGATGAATAACCCTAATGCAACAGAAGAGGACGGGGAGAGACTAGCGGATTTACGGTTGCAGCTAGAGAATTAAGAATTAGAACAAAATAGCAAAAAGAGGCATCCATCTGGATGCCTCTTTTTTGTGCCTTGACAGCATTGCAATTTTGCGATATATTTATCTTGCAATTTTGCAATACGCTTTATGCGTTATGCCCCTTCGCTAGCCCGGACGCGGAGCCGCGGTCGTGACACCAGCAGCCAGGCGCACACGGCGGCGCAGACAACGCCAGAAAGAAGAAACGTTACTGACCAGAACTGATTAAAGCGGCCAATCAGCGGGGCGTGAAGCAAGGCATATCCGCGCCAAGCCTGCGGAAACAGGTCAAGGAACAGGTGAATCGTGAGGGCGGCGCACGCCCCGGCACCGGTATACGCCAACCAGGATTGGCCGCGCGCTGCCAGGTAGATCAGCAAGGGCAGCACAAAGCTGTGGGTAAAGAACGAACGATGAACGGTGAACCAGAGCGCCTGGTCAACATCGGGCAGACTCCAGCCAACGGTAAAGCCCAGCGCGGCCAGAGCGAGCGGGAGAAGTAGAGCCATAGGTAAACCTCGCGCGACGATGGTTTATAGCAGTGCCTGTCATTGTACAGGTCTACAATTACCAGGAGCAACGCAACTGGAAGAAAGGCGGAAGAAGTATGCTTGATCAACTCATTCAAGACGCGCTAGACCGCGAAATGGCGCGCGAAGAGCAGAAGAAGGCGCGCAAGCGTGCTGAAGAAGAGCAACGCCGTGTCGAGCTGAAAGAGAAGTTTTTGAACATCATCAGCCTCGAGTTGCCGGCGATCGCCGCGCTTGCTGATGGCAAGATCGTCTTTCAAAATCCCTACAAACCGGCATGGCACTTCGCCTACCAGGGCGAGGCGTATGAAATCTCGTTAGGAGATCCGGACCATATGGGAAATTCACCCTATGAAGTAGCGCACTTTCCTCCTGGTGGAAGTAAGCTTGCACGTGAGGTTGCGCGGCGTAGAGCAGAAGACGATTTGCAAGACAAGGTTTTAGCTGCTATCGCGTATCTCGCATCGAAAAAGGTAAGCCATGCCGCCTGAGTATGGAAGCGAATACCATGAAGATGAGGCCATTGTCGAGCTGAAAGCCGATGAGCTGAATGACGACTGGTCGATCTGCGTGTGGTTTTCCGGTACAGGAAAACTCTACTGCGCTGAACGTAGCGATGGCGAATACAGCAGCGGTTATCGTGCCAGCCTTGAAGATGCCATTAACTGGGCGCTCAAAGTCGACTCGACCGCCCGGCGATTACGCCCTGCACAACCAGCTTCAGAACAGATGCATCTGTTCTAACCCCTCATGCGCCTGGCCCCGTTCGCCGGGCGCTTCCCTTGTCCCCACCGGCCAGCCGCGCCGCTGGCCGGTCCGCTCCAGCCCACGTCGGCTGGCTCGCTATCACGCGTTACCACCTATCACACTCTTTGGAGGCACTATGGATCGCTCTTTACCAGCCGACATCAGCGCCGAACGAGCCGTCCTGGGCTCGTGTTTGCTCGATCGCGACGCTATCATAGCGATTCGATATGCGCTGGCTGAAACAGACTTTTATCTCGAAACGCATGGATGGGTCTATGCTGCCATTCTCGCATGCCTGAACGACAATGTTCCGCCCGATCTGGTCACGGTCAGCGACGAGCTGCAACGAGGGAACCGCCTGGAACCGATTGGCGGCGTCGCATTTCTGGTCGACCTGACAGTCGAGGTGCCAACCGCCGTGCATGTGGAGTATTACGCCGAAATCGTCGCCCGCCACGCCGCGCGCCGGCGCTTCATCGAGATGAGCGGTGAGTTAGCTGCCGCCGGCTATGCGTACGACGATACGGATCGATTGATTTCCGAAATGGCGAGACGACTCGACCTTATGCGCCGCACGAGCGAAACGCGCGACCGCTGGTTGGCGGTGGCCGCCGACGGCGCCGCCCGCTGGCATGAAAAGCATCAGCCGGTGCAATTTACCATTGACCAGGTCTTGCCGGAGGGGACCTTCCTACTCACCGGCAAGCCGAAAACGGCCAAGAGCTGGCTCGCGCTGAATTATGCCTATGCGGTAGCGAACAAGGGTAAGGCGTTTGGGCATTTCCAGGCCCTGGTCCAGGGCGAGGTGCTCTATATCGACCTGGAAATGGGCCCGCGGCGCATCTGGCAGCGATTGCACACGCTGTTTCCGGACAATCCCCCGCCGCGCGGCGTGAACTTTGCCACCGAATGGCCGCGCGTTGGCCAGGGGTTTGCGGAGTGGATCACCGACTATATGGAAAAGCGCCCGGCCACGCGCCTGATCATCGTTGATACGTTGGTTGGCATTCGCCCGCCGCGCAACCGGTCAGATGACAGCTACGAACAGGACAAGTCATTCGCGCAGACGGTTACTGATGTTTGTCATCGTTATAGCGGTTTGTCTATGTTTCTCATCCATCACAGCCGGAAGCAAGTCGGGGCCGATCCAATCGACGACGCCAGCGGCACAACCGGGCTTTCCGGCGGAATGGACAACTACGGCAGCCTGAGCCGCAACGAGGAGATACGAGGCGGCGGAGTTCTGAAGTTTGCCGGGCGCGATCACCTGCTCGATCATATCGCGATGTATTGGGATGAATACCTGGTGCAGTGGACGTATGACGCGGAGGCGACGGCCACCGCCAGCGGCAAACTCTCAAAGGAACGCCGCGAAGTGTTGCAGCTCCTGGGCAAACACTCCAGCGGCCTGGTCGCCAAACAGATCGCCGAGTTGATGGGCAAACCCTACGACAGCACCCGGCGGCTGCTCAGCGACATGCTCAAGGATCGCCAGATCGGCAATAGCCAGGGCATCTACTTTTCCCGTGAGGATGACGAGCCACAAGCGCCGCTGATCGCCTGATCGCCTGATCGCCCCTGATCGCCGGCGTGGCGATCAGGCCCCCTGGTTATCCTGAAGGGGAAACCGCCGTGTCTGATCGCCTGATCGTCTGATCGCCGGCGCGAACATCGTGTTTTTCGCGGCGATCAGGCGATCAGACGATCAGGGTGTGCTTTTGTCGCGTTGCAACGGCGGAAAAACCTGATCGCGGGCATGGCGATCGCGCGATCTCTGTTCATAACGTGGTAATGTGCGTATGGTATACTACACGGCATCTACGTACTATCAGGAGGTGAGCTTGAAATACCGCATCATTGCGACTATCGGCATCACGGCCCTGTTGCTCTGGCTCTTTCCGCTCGGCCTCGCCT
>JANQID010000079.1 GCA_028282325.1 Chloroflexaceae bacterium
TTACCCACAAGTTGACCAACACCGGCAGTACGCAAATCGCTTACACCTTCCAAAACAGCGACACCCGGAGCAGCGAAAGCTGGACATCAGATGTGGAGCCTGATCCGACTGCGGCGTTGGCGCCCGGCGAGACTGTCACGATCACGGTGAGCGTCACCGCACCGGCCGGTGCATCGAACAACATCACCAACACCACGACGATCACCGTGAATGCGCAGGGCCAGACCGAAGCGCTCGCCGTAGCGGAAGACATCACGCGGATTGGGCCGCAATTCGGCATCTTGCTCGATCCGCTGGTCAATGTCGGCACAGCCTTGCCCGGCGCCACTCAAAGCTATACGCACACCTTGACTAATATTGGCTCTACCACCGACTCGTTCGTGTTGACAACGACACACGGCCTGGGATGGGAAACCGTTGCTGCGCCGGTTCGCATCGATCTTGCTCCTGGCGAGCAGACAGAAATTATTGTGACCGTTCGCACATCGCCGTCGGCGCTCTCCGGCACGCTTGGCACAGCGCTGCTCTATGTGCAATCGACGGTTAATCCGGACACGAACGCACTTGCCGAAGAGCGTACAACCATTCTTCAAGTGGCCAGTGTGAACATTTCACCGCCTCAGTCGGTGGGGGTGAATCCAAGCAGCGGCGTCGTCACGCTTGATCACACGCTAAAGAACCTTGGCAATGGCGTGGACACGTTCACGCTCACCGTCGAAAGCACCCTGGGATGGGAGACCACGATCACTCCCGTTGAGCAGACGCTTGGCGTTGGTCGCTCATACCCGGTGCGTGTCACGGTGCGGGTGCCGGATGGCATCGAACCGGGAACGTTTGATCTCGTGTGGGTGACAGCCGAGTCGCGCGCCGATCCAGGTGTACGTTCCAGGGTTCGGCACGTGCTGAACTACCCGCGCACTCAGTCGGCCACCCCAATTTTCAAGGTGTATATGCCGATTGTTCACCGGTAAGCGTGAACGAGTAGTTGATAGAATATCACAATGAAAATTCTGCTTCTACACGGCCCAAATCTGAATATGCTCGGTCGGCGCGAACCGGATGTCTACGGGCGCACAACCCTGGCTGAGATCAACGTGGCTGTTCGCGAGCGTGCGGTTGCGGCGGGGGCGGAACTCCTGGCTTTTCAATCGAACCACGAAGGGGCATTGATCGATGTTCTACAGGCGGAAGGTTGGGACGCCGGGGGAGTAATCATCAATCCCGGTGCGTTCACCCACTATGGACTGGCGCTACGCGACGCCCTCGCCAGCCTTAATGCGCCGATCATTGAGGTTCACATTTCAAATGTCTATCGCCGTGAGCCGTTTCGCCACACATCGGTGATTGCGCCTGTAGCGACCGGACAAATCGCCGGTTTGGGCTGGCGCGGCTATCTGCTGGCGCTTGATTGGTTGTTATCTTCGGTGGAACATTAACTCATATATGGGGGCAAAGAGCGAGGAGGCTGCACATAGGGCATCACATGTGCAGCCTCCTCCAGGCGCTTACTCGTCCGGCGGGAGCGACGTTGCAATGTCGTAGAAGATCACCTGAATATCAAGACCATCGCCGAACAACTCTATCGTTCGATCCCGCGTTGCATCTTTGATCGGCGTCTCTTTATCGGCGGGAGCATACGCACGAATGCTCGCCTCATCATCCGAAACGTGCATCACCCGTATTACCGCATCGGGGCACACAGCAATGACGCGGCTCTTGAGGTCGTCTATTGCTTCGTCAAGCGTCATAAGCCCTCCTCCAGACTGAATCAACCTTTCTGTAGCGCTAACTATAATCGCTAGTTGCAATTTCGGCAACCCGAATGGGCGTGCATACGCCGCGACCAAACAATATGGGAGACACCACATGGGGTCATTCTGAGCGCAGCGAAGAATCTCCGATTCCCCCAACGCCGCGACCCTTCACGCTGCCGGCGGCTCCGTTCAGGGTGACATACGGCATGGGCAGCATCGTTTGGTAGCTACCGCACAGCGATGTTCATTTACTTGAAGACGATCGTGTTGTTTTTCGCGCTCGTCGTTGGTGTTCCTTTGGTGGAACAGTGGAAGCATCTTCTTGCGATTCTTCGCCTGCCAGCGCCTGCGGATCAATGGCAACCGATTGCGCCTCCTGATCCGCCCTGGCTGCACGCTCGGCTTCGATCATATCCAAGCGACGTTCCTCGCGCCAGGACAGGCGCTCGCGAATCTGCGCCTCAAAACCATACGCGGTGGGTTTGTAATAGATTCGGCCTTCCAGGTTTGGCGGCAAATGCGCCTGATTCGAGCGCCCCTCATCCAAATTATGGGCGTATTCATACCCTTGACCATAGCCCAGTCGCTTCATCAGATCGGTCGGGGCGTTGCGCAGATGCAGGGGTACGGGATCGTTGCGTGTATGCGCTACATCACCCAGCGCATTCTCATAGGCAAGGTACACGGCGTTACTCTTCGGCGCCTGGCATAAGTACACGACTGCCTGCGCCAGCGCCAGATCGCCTTCGGGTTGGCCCAGGAAATGCACCGTTTGCTGTACCGCTATCGTCTGCGGAAGCGCGTGCGGATCGGCCAATCCCACATCCTCAACGGCGATGCGCACCAGCCGCCGCGCGATGTAGAGTGGATCCTCGCCGCCGTCAAGCATGCGCGCCAGCCAGTAAAGCGCCCCATCCGGATCGCTATCGCGTACGCTTTTGTGCAATGCAGAAATGGCGTCGTAGTGCAACTCGCCGTGCTTATCATAGCGTGTAGCCCGGCTTTGCAGCGCATCGCGAATATCCTCAACGGTGATCAATCGTTTTGCCCCGACCGAGGGCGACTTGGCGCGAACCGCCATTTCCAGGGCATTCAGAGCTGTGCGGGCGTCGCCGTTGGCCATATTGATCAGATAGCTACGGGCATCAGCCGCTAGCATCGGCTCTAAATCCGCCAGCCCGTACTCCTTGTCACCCAGCGCGCGATCCACAAGCTTGCCGATCTGTTCATCGGTCAACGCCGCAAGCGTAAACACGCGTGATCGGGAAAGCAACGCACTGTTGACCTCGAACGAAGGATTCTCGGTCGTCGCGCCGATGAGTATCACTGTGCCATCTTCGACATAGGGTAACACGGCATCTTGCTGCGCCTTGTTAAAACGATGGATCTCGTCAATAAACAGAACTGTGCGCTGTTGAAACATTCCCAGGCGATCTTGCGCTTCCCCGATCAATCGACGCAAATCGGCGACCCCGGCAGTCACCGCGCTGATCTGCTCAAAGTGTGCATTGGTGCTCTTCGCAATAATTTGCGCCAGGGTTGTTTTGCCGCTTCCCGGCGGGCCCCACAATATCATCGAGAAAAGTTGATCCTGCGCAATAGCCCGTCGGAGCAGACGACCGGCGCCAACGATATGTTCCTGGCCGACAAAGTCTTCCAGGACTTGAGGACGCATACGCGTGGCCAGCGGAGCATAGTGTTGCAATGCAGAATCACGCTGAGCATCGAAAAGGGTTGGCTTTTTCTTGGGCATTGTTTCGTAAAATTATAGGCTTATGAGCGTTTGTTCTATTGTAGCATAGGTACTTCTCCCTACCAGTACTCATGGCAGATATGAACCATATGACACAGGGGAAAAAGGAACTATTGAAGTTCTGAGACATCTGCCTTATGCTACAGGAAAAGGATAGGCGTGGCTGTTTATATACCTTATGTCGGCTCGCGAGACAAGCCCTCGTTTGTAGAATATCCTACTCTTGGCGCTATCCTCAATGTCTCCTCGTCGATCCACTGTTCGTCCCCCGCGCCCGCACGTCGACAATGGGGGTGACAACAAGTCCGATCTATTCTTTGGAATGAGCCGGTAGTTGGGGGCGGGTGGCAACCCGCCTCTTGATTTGTTGGTAGCCACGCCAGAATCGTCGCAATAGTTCCTCTTCTCGTCTATATTTCCTCAGCTCGATTGTTCAGGTATAATGCTATTATGATACTTGACCAGAAGCCGCCTGCGCCTGCCGTATCCCGTGATTCGACACATCTATCTTCCGACGATCAGCGCCGCAGCGGGCCGATCATTCGGCTCGATCGTCTCTCCAAGAGCTTTCAAGAAGGTCGCCAGACCCGCCAGATCTTACACGAGGCGAGTGCAACATTTGCCCAGGGAGAGCTTGTCGTTTTGTTGGGGAAGAGCGGGAGCGGCAAAAGCACGCTGTTGAATTTGATGAGCGGCATCGATCTGCCCAGCGGCGGCGATGTCTGGATAGACGGTCAGCCGCTTAATCGGCTCTCTGAACACGATCGTACACTGTTTCGGCGCCGCAATATCGGGTTTGTGTTTCAGTTCTTTAACCTGGCTCCGACATTGACGGTGCTTGAGAACGTGTTACTGCCGCTTGAACTTAATGGGCAAAGCGGTCGACAGGCTCGACAAGCTGCTGAACGCCTGTTGGAACAGGTTGGGCTGGCAGATCGAGCGAATGCATACCCTGATCGTCTGAGCGGCGGTGAACAGCAGCGTGTTGCCATCGCTCGTGCGCTCGTTCACGACCCGCTCCTGGTGCTAGCCGATGAACCAACCGGAAACCTCGATAGCGAAACAAGTCGTCAGGCGCTAATGTTGCTTGATACACTCACCCGTCAGGCGGGGAAGAATATGTTTATGGCGACGCACAGCCGTGAGGGTGCAAGCCTTGCCGATCGTGTGTTTCATCTCCGTGAAGGCCGCCTCGTCGAGGAATCGCACAATGCAGCAGTGTCTTGATGATGCCACACTCGCCGGGAGCAGCTTTGCGCGCCTTCCCCGTCATCTCCACGTCTAACACAAATCTAACGCGGATCTTGTTTACGATTAGCAAAAAACCAGTAAACTACGCTACAGAGATATAAATCAGTCTTTGTGTATTGTCACGTACATAAAGCCTTGATAACGTTCATTCTTGCATTGTTTCAAGGAAGGGATCAGGATTTATGGGCAAGATTGTAGGAATTGACCTGGGGACAACGAACTCGGTGGTAGCGGTGATGGAAGGCGGCGATGCCGTTGTCATTCCTAGTGCTGAAGGTAACCGCACAACACCGTCGGTTGTCGCCTTTGCTAAAAATGGTGAGCGGTTGGTGGGCCAGACGGCCAAGCGCCAGGCGACCATCAACCCTGAAAATACGGTCTACTCGGTTAAGCGTTTCATCGGGCGCAACTACGATGATACTAAGATAGAGCGCGAGATGGTTTCCTTTGACGTGCTCAAGGGTTCTCGCGATGATGTGCGGATTAACGTGCCGCAGACGAGCAAGGATTATGCGCCTCAGGAAATCAGCGCGATGGTTTTGCAGAAGCTCAAGGCCGATGCAGAAGCGTATCTGGGAGAGCCAGTGACCCAGGCGGTGATTACCGTCCCGGCATATTTCAATGATAGCCAGCGTCAGGCTACTAAAGACGCCGGCAAGATCGCCGGGTTGGAAGTATTGCGCATTATCAATGAGCCGACCGCTGCGGCGCTGGCCTATGGCCTGGACAAAAAAGCCGACGAGACGATTCTGGTCTTTGACCTTGGCGGCGGTACGTTCGATGTCAGTGTTCTAGAGGTCGGCGACGGCGTTGTGGAAGTCAAAGCCACCAGCGGTGATACGCACCTCGGCGGTGACGACTACGACAGCACAGTTGCAGATTGGATTATCGACGAATTTCGCAGGGATCAGGGCATTGACCTGAGCAAGGATCGTCAGGCGCTCCAACGTCTCAAAGAGGCGGCTGAGAAGGCCAAGATGGAGCTTTCGAGCGTGATGGAGACCGAAATCAACTTGCCCTTCATTACTGCCGATGCCAGCGGCCCCAAGCATCTGACGATGCGGTTGAGCCGATCAAAATTCGAGCAGTTGACCAGCCATTTGACCGAGCGGTTACGCGGCCCCGTGAATCAGGCGGTCCGCGATGCCGGTCTGAAGCCCGGCGCCATCGATGAAGTGGTGCTGGTCGGCGGCAGCACGCGTATGCCGGTGGTCCAAGAGTTGATTCGCAATCTGATCGGCAAAGAGCTGAACAAGAGCGTCAACCCGGATGAGGTTGTAGCGGTTGGCGCTGCCATTCAGGCCGGCGTGCTGGGCGGCGAGGTTAAGGATGTGCTGTTGCTTGATGTGACGCCGTTGTCCTTGGGTGTGGAAACGCTGGGCGGCATTATGACGCGTTTGATTGAGCGCAATACGACTATTCCGACTCGCAAGAGTGAGATCTTCTCGACGGCGGCCGATGGTCAAACCGCTGTAGACATTCACATCTTGCAGGGTGAACGCGAGATGGCCGGGGATAATATGGCGCTGGGGCGGTTCCGCCTTGAGGGCATTCCGCCGGCGGCGCGCGGCATTCCGCAGATCGAGGTTACATTTGACATCGACGCCAACGGCATTCTGAATGTCTCGGCGCAGGACAAGGCGACAGGCAAAGAGCAGCGGGTCACGATTACTGCCAGCACCAATCTGAGCAAGGACGAAGTCGAGAAGATGGTGCATGACGCCCAATCTCACGCTGACGAAGATCGTCGTCGCCGTGAGTTGGTGGAACTGAAGAACCAGTGTGACAGCCTGGCATACCAAAGCGAGCGCACGCTGAATGATCTGGGCGACAAGGTCGATAGCATCGCACGCGGGCGGATCGAAGGTCTGGTTAAGGACTTGCGCGACGCCATCGCTCAGGATGACGAGGATCGTATGCGCCAGTTGATGAACGACTTGCAGCAGGAAATGTACAAGGTGTCGCAGAGCGCCTATGGCGACGGTCAGGCGCAGCCGGGCCAGCCTTCTGAAGAAAGCGCAAGCGAACCGAAGAAGGGTGATGGTGTTGTGGAAGGCGAGTATACAGTCGAATAGAAGACTGGCTCGATGAGCAACTGACACGGGCGGAAGGCGTGCATATGCCTTCCGCCTTTCTAATTTCGCGTAACAAGGATCCTGTTTGCGGAAGCGCAAAGCTTTTGGTACAATTCCGTGAGCATAAAAGGGCGGGTCGCATAGTCTGGCCTAGTGCGCGGCACTGGAAATGCCGTAGAGCGTAACCCGCTCTCGTGGGTTCGAATCCCACCCCGCCCGCCAGTTTTACACTCGACATCCCTCTGATAGCCACCCGCGCATTGCGCAGGTGGCTGTTCATTTCGGGCTATGTCAACGCCATTGGCAGCGAGAACGCTCATCGTTGTATCCGCGATTGAGGAAAAGCTATGCCCAGACATGTTCGCGTATTTAGTCTGTTTACCGCCGCCTATTTTCTCTCCTATTTCTTCCGCTCGGCTAACGCCGTGATCGCGCCGGATCTTTCACGCGAACTCTCGCTCAATGCCGCCGACCTGGGCTTGATAACCAGTCTGTTCTATGCCACATTCGCTCTGGCCCAGTTACCGCTTGGCATCGGGTTAGATCGTTGGGGGCCGCGCTGGGTGACGCCCGGTCTGATGATGGCGGGGGCCTTAGGGAGCTTGATTTTCGCTGTCGCGCCGTCGTTTGCCATATTGGCGTTGGGTCGAGCGTTGATCGGTGTTGGCATGGCCGGCGTGCTGATGGGTTCGCTCAAGGCGTTCAGTCAATGGTATCCGCCGTCGCACTTCGCGACAGTTTCCGGCCTGCTCGTCGGGATCGGCTCATCCGGCGCGTTGATCGCGGCCACGCCGCTGGCATGGCTGAACAACATACTTGGATGGCGGCTGGTGTTTGGCGGCGGCGCACTGGTGATCATCGTGATCGCGCTGTCGATCATGCTCTGGACGCGCAATACACCGCCCGGCGTCGCCTGGGACGGGGCTCACGCCGAGAGCAATTTGCGCTCAATCTTTAGCGACTGGCGCTTCTGGCGCATTGCTCCGCTCAACTTTGCAATGGGCGGTACGTTGCTGGCAGTACAGGGGTTATGGGCCGGGCCCTACCTCTTTGATGCGCTCAGGCTCAACGATATCGAGGCGGGTAATGTGTTGCTGTTGATGGGGATCGGCACAACGACTGGGTATTCGCTTTCTGGATGGATAGCGGATCGCTTTGGCATGATCCGTGTTATTGCTGTGAATGCAGCCGTGTTCATCTTGAGCCAGTTGGCATTGATCATCCAGCCATCGCTCGCGTTCGTCGGCATCACCGCCGCGCTTTTTGGCTGGTCCGGGGCATTCGCCGTAATGCTTCTCGCTCACACCCGCCAGATTTTTCCCTCTGCAATCACCGGACAAGCAGTTACAGCTGTAAACCTCTTCGGAATTGTCGGGACATTTCTCTTGCAGTGGTGGCTCGGTCTGATTATCGGGGCGTTTCCGGCGGATGCGAGCGGTCATTATCCGCCCGAAGCTTATACGACGATGTTTTTCGTCACCGTCGTGTTGGTGTCGCTATCGTTGGCCTGGTATCTTTCGCTTGTGGGCAAAGATCGGGGGAGCAGCGCACAGCGGATACGCGACGCGAGAGAGGCGGCTTGAAAAGATCAGGCCATAGCTCCCAAATTCTTAGCGCTCGCTTTCCTCCATCATCGTAAGCTGGCGGGCCACTTCTTCCACCGCGATACGCTGCTTGCGATAGAAGTCCGACTCGCTCATCGCCAGGCGGCTGGCCAGATCGCGAACCGGCTTGCCCTGGAGGAAACGGCCTTCGAGGATGTTGTAGAGCAGCCACTCTTGCGCCGAAGGGTCGAGTTGCTCATCGGGGCGCATATTGGCAATCGCCTGTCGCAGCACCGCTTGCAATGCTCGCGTCGGGCTGCCGCCCTGATCCTGGATCACCCGGCGCACCGTGCGCAAGCCCAGCAACGGACTATCGGAGAGCTTCGGGCCGCCCCAGTAGTGATTCAACGCATCTTTCACCATCTGAGTAAACTCCGGCTGCAACGAGATCTCGGTTTCCAGCGCTGACAACGAGTCGGGTGTCGCTTGATCCAGGCGCGAGGATAAGTGTTGCAGAGTTTCCATTTCCGGCCCCAGGTTACGCAGCGTATCAAAGATGCTCTGCTGCATCTGCACCGTCGTGAGCGCCAGTTCCATCTGATGTGCCAGTACGCCGATCAATCGTCGCGAATCGTTGGAAAGCGGCCCATCGCGGCGCAGTGACTCGGGGGCATAGGCCAGGCCGAGCGCGCCGATGAACTTGCCGTCGGGGCTGCGCAGCGGAAGCAGACAAAAGCCCTCGCAATAAAGAAACATATCGGTTGGCGGCAATGTGCCCGGATCGTGAGCTGGCAAGCTTTCCAGTTGAGGAGCTAATTCGGACAGAGGATATGCTGCGACAAATCGTTTGATCTCTCGTCGCGGCCCGCACGACGCTTTCACAGTGTATTCGCCGTTACTTGGCCCGAACACGAATCCTGTCTCGATGCGCAACGCGCCGCAGATAGCAATCAGCGAATTTTCAAGCAACTGGCGCAGATCCGTTCGTGTGAATGTGACTCGCGGCAGATTGTGCAGATAGTCGATCTCGGCGCGATCCTGCATATAGATCAGCGTATCGAGATACGGCCTGATCCGCTTGACAAGAAGGGGCATCAGCACTGTCATCACCATCACGCCGAAGGTGAGCAAGGTGTTACTCGGCCAACCCAGGCGGCGCTCTAACCAGGGCAAGATCTGTAGGCAAAGCATCACGGTGATGCCGACAACCGGCCCGTATAGCCACCAACGAACGAAATCCTGCTTGATCAGACGATCCGGCAAGAGCACGCCCTGAAAGGCGGAACTATAGGTCATGACGGTGATCATCGCGATCACGGTAGCGTTGACCACTGACGAGAGCAAAAGCACAATATCGGTGGAAGGGAAGGCATATCCGCCTGCGACGACGAGATAAGGGAACACCCCCAGCCCTGGGGCGACAAAGGTCGCGCCAAGGTAGGTCAGTCGGCGGCGCAATGTTGATGTCAGGGCATTGTTGCGCGCCTTGACGATTGCACGAAGGACAAACAGCCCGCTGCCGACAAAAAAGAGCGTATAAAACCAGAAGAGCGGTCCGGCGCCAAACTGTGCAATAGGCCCTTGCGGCGTATCGCCCAGCACAACCATATCGGTTGATAGCGCCAGAAAGAAGAACAACCCGCTGCCAATATAGCCTGCCCACACCAACCAGCGGCTGCTGTGCGCTCGGTCTGCCCCCTGAATGGAGGCCATCAACGCATTCGCCAGGTGAAGATAGGCGGCTGGTACCAACGCGATGCCCAGCCACTGCGCCCGCAATAACAACTGCGTGGTTGCGGGGCTGACATCGCGGTGCAGCAATACATCGCCGCCATTAACGATGACTACGCTCGCGAGCATAACGCCGAGCGCCCGCGCTGTATCGCTGCGCCGATTTTGTAGAGTTATATAGCTAAGCAGTGAGAAGGAGACAATAAGAACCGCTGCGATGAGCAGTTCGTTCATTTGCAGGAGAACGTTGGTCATACGAATGTGAATATCACTGGGTCAGTGCCAACGTCGCACTGGTTCGCGTTCCAGGCTATTGTGAAATAAAGTATAGAATATATTATACCATAGCCCTCTGTTTTTCAACGTTGGCTTGTCGTAGCTGCCGCTACCAAACGATAATGAACAGGCCGCATGTCACCCTGAGCGGAGCGAAGGGTCTCAGCGTCCCCGACAGCCGGGATTCTTCGCTGCGCTCAGAATGAC
>JANQID010000137.1 GCA_028282325.1 Chloroflexaceae bacterium
ATAATGAACAGGCCGCATGTCACCCTGACCCTGAGCGAAGCGAAGGGGAAGGGTCTCAGCGTCCCCGATAGCCGGGATTCTTCGCTTTGCTCAGAATGATCGCTTGCGGTAGATCCAAATTCGTTTGGTATCGACGGTGACGATGCCGGTGATGTCGAGAATAACAATCCGCGACCGCTGCTGACTGATGCCATCCAACAGTGTGGCGACAATCTCCTCGCCGCGCTTGTCATCGCTATACCCAACCAGCGGCAGAACTACCACGCCCTCCCGCACGGGCAGCAGCGGCGTCGATAGATCAATCACCGTCTGGATTCAATTGTATGCGCGCTCGCTTGCGCTCCTTCACTGGGTATGGCACTATACCCATACGATCAGCCGGTATGCTTGAAGTTCGACTTTTCACCGCCACACTATCTGCAATGGCGCACATGATTTCGTTGCGCACCAGGCCCGGTGCACGATACTGTACAAATTACACCACATTTGACTGATAGCGTGATGACGTCAAGTTGTTTGTGGTCGCCCGTTGTTGCTCGTCACCCAAAACGCAATCAGGAGTAGTGTATGCGCCCATTGCAGTTCCCCTCAGAGAATAATCCATCCCAGGCTCGCCAACGCTGGCGGCAGCGTTTGTCGCAATGGCTTGACCGTTCGTCGGTGTCGGAGTCCGGCATTATTATCGGTACGGCGTTGCTGGTGGGCATTGGATCAGGGCTGGGCGCAGTTGCATTTCGCTGGCTCATCGAGAATGTTCGGGCATTGGCGTTTGAGGGCGGAGGCGGACTGCTGCGCGGCATCGGATCGTTGCATTTATTATTTATCCCAGCGCTCGGCGGATTAATTATCGGCCCATTGATCTATCGCTTCGCGCGCGAAGCCAAGGGGCACGGCGTTCCTGAAGTGATGGAAGCGGTGGCGCTCCGCGGCGGGCGTATCCGCCCGCGGGTCGCCCTGGTCAAGACGCTGGCATCGGCGATCTGTATCGGTACCGGCGGCTCGGTCGGTCGCGAAGGCCCGATTGCGCAGATCGGCTCGACGATTGGCTCGACGATCGGCCAGGTGTTCAAACTTTCGAGCGAACGAGTGCGCAATCTGGTGGCATGCGGCGCCGCCGGCGGCGTTGCAGCCACTTTCAATGCCCCCATCGCCGGATCGCTCTTTGCCCTTGAGGTCATCCTTGGCCAGCTCCACGCCGTCTATTTCGGCGCAGTGGTGATCTCCGCCGTCACCGCCGATATCGTCGCCCACTTCTTCGAGGGCAACCTGCGCGCGTTTTCTGTTCCCAACTACGCGCTCATCAGCCCGTGGGAATTGTTGCTCTACGCTTTGCTGGGGATTATCGCCGCCGTGCTTTCGGTGGGCTTCAGCCGTCTGCTCTATTTTTCGGAGGATCTCTGGGAGTCGTTCCCCTTCCCGGAGTATCTCAAGCCGGCGCTTGGCGGACTGATGCTTGGCGCGCTGGGATTGCTCACGTTCAAGTTCGACGGCTTCCCACGCATTTTCGGCGTCGGCTACGATACGATCGACCAGGCGCTATTCGGTCAGTTGGCGATACAAGTCACGTTTTCCCTGCTGTTTCTGAAAATGCTGGCGACAGCGATCACGCTAGGTTCAGGCGGATCAGGCGGCGTCTTCGCGCCTTCGTTGTTTATGGGGGCGATGCTGGGCGAAACATTCGGGTTGCTGGCGAACCAGTTGTTCCCCTCGATTACCGCTCCGGCCGGGGCATATGCTCTGGTTGGCATGGCCGCATTCTTTAGCGGCGCGGCCCACGCCCCGGTAACGGCCATCTTGATCCTGTTCGAGATGACCGGAAACTATCAGATTATCTTGCCGCTGATGTTGACGACGGTGATCAGTACGCTGGTTTCTCGCACCATTAGCCGCGAATCGATTTATACGCTCAAGCTCAGCCGCCGCGGCACCCACCTCGAACAGGGTCAGGATGTCGATGTGATGCAATCAGTAACCGTCGGCGAGGTGATGACAACCAGCGTTGATGTCGTACCGCTGACGATGCCGCTCGAAGAATTGGCGGACACGTTCGTCCGCACTCGCCATCATGGCTTCCCCGTCGTCAATGATTCAGGCGATTTCGCCGGTGTAGTCAGTCTGCAAGATCTCGACAGCGCGATGCTGCATGGCACGCTCGAAGACAAAACCGTGGCCGACATCGCCACCACCGAAGGTCTGCTTGTGGCCTACCCCTATGAGCCAATGTGGGTTGCGTTGCGACGGCTGGGGCCGCGCGACGTCGGGCGCTTGCCGGTGCTTGAAAGCGAACAGTCGCGACGGCTGGTCGGCGTAGTCCGCCGCTACGATATTATCCGCGCCTATAATAATGTCGCCATCAAACGTTCGCGCCAGCGCCAACGCATCGAAGAATTGCAATCCGGCTCGCCGGACGACGCAACATTTGTGCATATCGACATTCCGCCCGATTCACCGGTCGTCGGCTATCGGATCAGCGAGATTAGCCTGCCCAGCGAGTGTCTGGTCGTCTCGGTGGAACGCGGGCGCCGAAAACAGGTCGTACACGGCAGCACGGTGCTGCGCGGCGGCGATCGACTGACGGTCTTTGCCAGTCAAAAGTGCATTCCCGGTGTGCATCAGTGCCTGACAATCGGAACTACAGAGGACGAGAATTCAACGTAGCATGCGTTTTCCTACAGCCGTTACCCTCCGTCTCGGAGCTATCACGCTGGTTTTTGGGCCTGGCTGGCTGCTGGTTGCACCTGTAGCGCTGGCGCTGATCGCGCTAGTTTACGTTCCGGTAGTCGCCCCCGCCCTCAGCCCGGTCGAGGATTGGCTGGTCGCTGTGTTGATTGCAGTGCTGCTCGCGGTCGGGCTGATCGGGCACGTTGCCGCGCATACGCTGATCGCCCGCTGGGCGCGCGCCAAACTACCGACACGCATCCCCATCCACTTCTTCGGCGACGCAGCCCAGGTTTGGCCCGCCGCCTCGAACGCCCGCGCCGAAGCGCTGATCGCACTGGCCGGGCCGGCGACCCATTTCTCATTCGCAATCTTGAGCTTTGGGTTGTGGGAGGTCCAATGGCATCCCTGGCTCACCGCCAGCGCGCCGTTGCTGGTCGAGCTCAATTTCAGCCTGGTATTCATCAACCTCGCACCAGGGTTTCCGCTCGACGGCGGACGGCTGGCCCGCGTGATGCTCTGGCGGCTGCCGATTGGCGTCGAACGCGGCAATCAGGCTGCGTGGATGATCGGGCGCGGGCTGGCGGGAGCGCTGGCGCTCTGGGGCGTATATCTGCTCGTGCAAAACGCGCGTTTTAGCCTGGAAACTGGCATTGGCACCCTGCTCGCGGCAGCGTTGTTGTTTCTGGCGGCCCGCCGAGACGCCAACCTCCCCGACGACCCATCGCCAGAGCCATCATCAGTCAGGCCGCTCTACCGTACAATCACCGACGGCATCGAAGGGATCGTCGTGATGACGATCCTGCTTGGCCTGTCCATCAGCGTTGCGCCGACAACGAACGGTCTGTACGCGCCCGGCGACGCCGTTCCGGTGGAATCGATGATCATCCTGAATCCCGAACGGCGCTTTCAACCCGAAGGCCAGTTCTTGCTCACTACGGTGATTGGCCAAGCGCCGATCACGCTTGGCCAACTGGTCGTCGGTTGGCTCGATCCGACCGTGGAAATCGTCGCAGCGGAGCGCCTTGTCCCATACGACGTAACGCCCCAGGAAGTAATGATGCGGAACCGGCAGATGCTGGACGAAAGCGAGATCATCGCCGCCGTTGTCGCGTTGCGACTGGCAGGATATGCGGCGACAGCCAGCAGCGAGGCGGTTGAAGTCATCGCGGTGATCGAGGAGAGTCCATTGAACGGACGGTTGCATCCCGGCGACTGGATCGTTGGCATCGATGCGGAAGCGATCGACTCGGTGAACAGCTTGGTCGCACAACTCGGCGCCTACACCACCGGCGACCGCGTGATCGTTCAGGCCGAGCGTTATGGCGAACCGTTGCAACTGGAAACGACCCTGCTGCCGCCGGGACAGCCTGGTGATCCGCCACGCCTCGGCGTCGTCATTCGCAGCGTCGGGTTCCGCAGCGAATTGCCCTTTCCGGTGACCATTGAACAGCAAAAGATTGTTGGCGGGCCTTCGGCGGGGTTGATGTTTACGCTGACAATCTACAACCTGCTCACGCCACATGACCTCACCGGCGGATGGCGTATCGCGGGGACAGGAACGATCGAACTTGACGGCAACGTAGGGCCGATCGGCGGCGTGCAGCACAAAATCGCCGCAGCAGAAGAAGCCGGGGCGGGTTATTTTCTCGCGCCGCCCGAAAACATCGCCGATGCCCGCCGCGCCGCACATACGATCAAAGTTGTCGAAGTCGCGACGGTCGAAGAGGCGCTGGCATTTCTGCAAAAACTAGCCGAAAACCCAAACGTCCGCTAGGCTATGCCGGATCAACGACCGCGGCGCTCACGCATCTGCTGTTGCTGTTGCTGCTGTTCCTGCATATCCGCCGAGAGATCGGCAAGCGCGGAGATCGGCGCAACGGAGGGCAACATTTCCGCTTCGCTCGCCTCCAGCGGCGCTTCGGTCGGCGCTACCTTGACCCCTACATCAAGCTCGCTCTCCGCCTGACCGCGGTAGACGCCGCGCGTCGGCGGCACATCGGCGTAATCGCGTCCCACCGCCGCGCGGATGTGACGTCCGCCCGCCAGCAGATTGTTGGTCGGATCGAAGCCGACCCACCCCAAACCTGGCAGCAAGGCCTCGACCCAGGCGTGGGAGGCGTCTTCCTCCGAGCGATCGTGATCTTCGACGCGGTGAAACAGGTACCCGCTCACATAGCGGCACGGAATGCCCAGCCGCCGCACCAGCGTAGTCATAATGTGTGCGAAATCCTGGCAAACGCCGCGGCGATCTTCGAGCGCATGGTCGATCGGCGAATCGACCCGCGTCGTCTGGGGAGCGTAGGCAAAGGTCTGGTAAATGCGCGCGTTGATTTCACACAGCAGCGTGAGCGGATCATCCCGCCGCTGCAAATCCAGCTCCCGCTCGAGTTCCAGCAACAGGGACGAAGGTCGGGCAAACTGGCTAGGCATCAGAAAATCCCAGGCTTGATGATGATCGGTCGCCGATTCGATCGCATCCCAGGATCGGACATCCAGGCGTTCGGGGAGATCGGGTGCCTCGGTGAAGACCACCACCGCCTCGGCGGTGATCACCATTTGGCGATGGGGGCCGGGAATATCGAAGTGATGGACGGTATTTCCGTATACATCCAGATAGCGATTGATATGTGCATCCGGCATAGTTTGGACGTCGAAAGTCAGACAACGCTGCAACCCCTCGCTGCGCGGGCGCATACGTATCTCGGTAACACTCTCGCGCACCGGTGAGCTATACCGGTAACGCGTCTTGTGAAGAATGGAATAATACATAGACGCAGGGCCTCGCCTACATCGACCGCGGATGTCGCGCTGCCGCAGTCATCTCATCGCACAATCGCACAGCGACCCGCACCGATCATCAGATCGCCAATGCCGCCTCTGCCGAATAAATCACGTATGCTTCGTAGATCGCCGTATGGATCGCCGCACACTGACGCTGCACATTCTCCAGATAGGCGTGCATATCCTCGGCCATAATCTCTTCAACCTGGCCATAGTCAAGCGCGGCATACAACCGACCGGCCAGCCGTTCCGCTCGAGTGCCCAGGCGCGAACCGGTGATCCGGGCGATGGCTTCCAGTCCGTTCTGGATACGGCCTACAGCAAAACGCACCGACCGCGGCGACTCGCCACTTAGCAGGAGAAGCTCGGCAATTTGTTCAGGGTGAACATCGGCGCTATAGATGCGACAATAGGACTCGAACGATGTTGCGCATTTCAGCAAGCCGATCCAGTCGATTAGATCAAGCTTGGCCTGCAATTCGTCCTGCTTCAGATAGGGCAGAAAATGCACATCCAGCAGCAACGCCGTCGCCACAGCCCGTTCGAGATAGCGACCGATCTGGATGAAATCCCAGCCTTCGTCGTGGGTCATCGTCGCATCGGTGACACCCTGAAAGAGATGGGCGCCATCTTTGACCGATTGAAAAAACTCTATCGGTTCATCCTGCCAGATCGACGCAATATTCGCACTGCGGACGTTCAGGTACAGCCGATTCAGCTGCTCCCACATCTCCGAACTGATCTGTTCACGCACCTGGCGCGCATTCTCGCGGGCGCGCATAATGCAGTTGACAATCGAGCTGGGCTGATCGGTATCAAAGGTCATCAGACGCGTGATCTCATACGCACCGACCGGCCCATTGTGCGGCGGACTGATGTGACGCGCGGCTAGCAGTCTGAGCCAGCGTGTGGAAGCCGATTGCGGCGCCTGATCAAGCATATGCGTCAGACCAACGCCCAGCAACCGGGCGGTATGCTCGGCGCGCTCCAGGTAACGACTCATCCAGTATAGACTATCGGCAACGCGTGACAGCATAGCAGCATCTTCCTGAGGCCGACGCCCCGAAAGCATATCGGTTCCAACAATGCCTCGTTTGTCAGAGGCATCCTATTCGAACAAAACCCAGGTATCTTTGCTTCCGCCGCCCTGCGATGAATTGACCACCAGCGAGCCTTTTTGCAGAGCCACCCGCGTCAAGCCGCCGGGCGCAATGGTAACCTCGTCGCCGTTGAACAAGACAAAGGGGCGCAGATCGACATGGCGCGACTCAACGCTGCCGTTCACAAAGCAGGGGGCTTGCGAAAATTGCAACGTTGGCTGGGCGATATAATTCCGCGGCTGCGCGAGGATGCGCTCGCGGAAGCTCTCGCGCTGGTCGGCGGTGCTGTGCGGCCCGATCAGCATGCCGTAGCCGCCCGACTCGCCTACAGCTTTGACGACCAGTTCATCGAGATGCTCCAGCACATACGAACGTTGAACCGGATCGCCGCAGAGATAGGTTTCAATGCTTGGAAGAATGGGGTCCTGATCCAGGTAATAGCGAATGATCCGCGGGACATAGGCATACATTGCTTTGTCATCGACTACCCCAGTGCCGACCGCATTGGCCAGCGCCACATTGCCTTTCCGATAGGCGTTGAGCAGCCCGGCCACGCCGAGGATCGAGTCGGGACGAAAAGCGAGCGGATCGAGGAAGTCGTCATCGATGCGCCGGTAAAGCACATCAACCCGCCGCAGCCCGGCTGTCGTCCGCATATAGAGCACATTATCGTGGCAGAGCAAATCGCGGCCTTCGACCAACTCAATGCCCATCTGCCGCGCCAGGAAGGTATGCTCGAAGTAGGCCGAGTTAAAGACGCCCGGAGTCAGCAGGGCGATCGTCGGGTCGGACCGATGCGCCGGCGCCAATGCGCGCAGAGTGGCAAGCAAGGCCTGGCCATAGCTATCAATCGGGCGTACGCCGTAGTTGGCGAACAACTGAGGGAAGACGCGCTTCATCACCGCACGATTGGTCAGCATATAGCTCACCCCGCTCGGCACGCGCAGATTGTCCTCCAGGACAGCGAAGCTCCCGTCGGACAGCCGCAAAAGATCGGTTCCGGTCACCGAAATGTAGCTGCCGCCGGGCACGTCCAGGCCGCGCATCTCGCGCCGATAGTGCGTACACGTCAACACCAACTCGCGCGGCACAACCCGGTCGCGCAGGATTTTTCCCTCGTGGTAGATATCTTCCAGGAACATATTCAGCGCTCTGATCCGCTGAGCAAGGCCCCGCTCGATGGTTTGCCATTCGGCGGCGGTCAGGATGCGCGGCAGAAGATCGTAGGGAAAAATGCGCTCGGTGTCGTTACGGTCGCCGTACACCACGAAGGTTATTCCCTGATTGAGGAATGTTGCATCGGCATAACGCTGGCGTTGCAGCAAGACATCGGGAGACAATTCACGCAGGCGTCGAGCTAGTGCCGCATACTGCGGACGCACGTTACCCGCCGCATCGATCATCTCATCGTAGCAGTGATCTAGCCGATAATCACCAAATGGCGCCATGCCGAGAAGTTGTTCGGAAGCGGGATCGTCCATATGATCCGATCAGTCTTAGAATCCGCACAGGGGAATTGATTTTATGGTACCCGTGATACGGCATTCCGTCAAATCGTCGGTTCAAGGAACCCGATCTATCTAAGGAAGTCACTTGAGCCTTCGGCAAAGCGGTAAGATTGTCAATCCGCGCTGAGTTCCGATTGCACCCGCAGGCGCTTTTGCTGGTCATCCAGCTTGACGCGCTGAACGTTCCAGACCAGACCCAGAAGTTCGAGAAAGCGGATCAGATAGGCCGAGATGTCGATCTGCCACCAGCGCAAGCCATGGAACGCCGAGCGCGGGAAGGCGTGATGATTGTTGTGCCAGCCCTCGCCGAACGCCAACAAGCCCACCAGGAAATTGTTGCGGCTGGCGTCGCGTGTCTGAAAATCACGCGAGCCGAATGTATGGCAGATCGAGTTGACGCTCCAGGTAATATGGTGGGTAAGAAAAATGCGTACCAAGCCGCCCCAGATCAGGCCGCTCCAGCCGGCGATCAACGTTGGGATAATCAGGCCCAGCGCGGCCCAGAACAACCAGGTGCGCGACACCCAAACCGCCGTCGAATCCTTATGCAGCCAGGAGCCGTAGACGTTGCTATTGTTCTTGTGAGCAAAGAGCCAGCCGAAATGCGCGTGCCAAAACCCCTCCAGCGGGCTGTGGGGATCATTTTCGTCGTCCGAATGCGCATGGTGCTGAATATGGGTCGAGGCCCAGCCAATTGGATCGCCTTCCAATGCCATACACCCCATAATCAAGAAGACAGAGCGCAAGGCCGGCGGAGTCTCAAAGCTCTTATGCGTGAGCATACGGTGAAAGCCGACCGTAATGCCGAGTCCCGAAATGATGTAAAAGATCAGCATCAGTGCGATGTCGCTCCATGTTACGTAGCGCTGCCACAGCAGAACCATCGCATAAATCGTTGCAATAAAAGGAACCAGCACTACAATCAGCACGGCGATCTTCTCGCCCAGACTCTTCTCATATTCCGGTTGAATGTTGGCGACGCTACGGGCCATGCAAGCGCTCCTCTCCAAGATAACGATGAAACGACAGGCCGCAACAGATAGCCAGCGTATAGGCTGGCCGGGATTCGGTCCAGGCGCGAAATCGACGGCTATGCATACACAAATGCAAGAATGGCTCGGCCCAGTCTAACCGGCTTCCCGCCTGTGCAACAGTGCGCTATGGCTAGTCGTCGGTCACGATATTCGCCGCGCCGAGAGACGCTGCCGGGCTCGATCCGTGACCTCAGTCATAGTGCATAATGTCACAGAGAATAGCGATTACGCCTGGCTATGCACCACATCGAGCACTGCTATACGGTTCGCTGTTTTGCGCAGTCCTGCGGCCAACTCAGGAAAATTCTGGTAAACTAGTGATTGATATTGATTAAGCAATGGAAAGGCCGGGGAACAATATATGCGTGCATGGCGACGCCTGGCAATGATGATCCTGAGTGTAGCGCTGATCGGGCTGGGGGTGAGTTGGCCCGCGCCAATCGCGGCGCAAGACGCGGCGGTGAAAGCCATACTCTTCTATTCGCCGGCGTGTCCGCATTGCCACAAGGTCATCTCCGAAGACTTGCCGCCGCTGGCGGAACAGTACGGCGACCGCTTGCAGATTGTTGGCATCGATGTGTCGCAGCAGATCGGCCAGAACTGGTATCAGGCGGCGATCACATATTACAACATACCTGAGAGCCGACTCGGCGTGCCCGCGTTGATTGTCGGTGATGTCGTGCTGGTTGGCTCGGAGGAAATTCCGCAGCAGTTCCCCGGCCTGGTCGAGCAGTTCATGGCCCAGGGTGGCGTCGGCTGGCCGGGCATCCCCGGCCTAGCAGCGGAGCTTGACGTGGCGCACACGCAGGATCCCACTGAGTCCGCCGGGCCGCCCGCCGCTACAGACGATCCGGAGGCCAGCGCCGCCCCGACAAGCGACCCGTCGATCACTCCCGACGCGGCGGAAAACGCCGACTCTCTCGGCGCACGCCTGGCGCGCGATCCCTGGGGCAATACGCTGGCGATCATCGTCTTGCTGGGAATGGTCGGCGTGCTGATCTATCTCGGCGCGATCTTCCAACGCCATACCGACGCGCCGCTTTCCAACGCGCAGTCGAGGGCCATCCCGCTGCTGGCGCTGGTCGGGCTGGGCGTAGCGCTCTATCTCGCTTATGTCGAGACCACCCAGGTTACGGCGGTGTGCGGGCCGGTCGGCGATTGCAATACCGTTCAGCAAAGCGAGTACGCCTATCTGTTCGGCGTGATCCCGGTCGGCTGGATGGGTGCGTTCGGTTATGCCGCCATCATCGTCGCCTGGGCGGCGAGCCGCTTCGCCGGCGGGCAATTGGCCCGTCTGGGCACGCTGGCGCTGTTGGCGATGACCGCGATCGGCGTACTCTTCTCGATCTACCTGACGTTCCTGGAACCGTTTGTGATCGGGGCGACTTGCGCCTGGTGCATCTCGTCCGCCGTGATTATGACCGCGCTGCTCTGGCTGTCGATCACGCCCGGCAAGCGCGCCCTGAACGGCACCGCCCGACCGGCCTGAGCGCCTATCCCAACCCCAGCCAGCGCGCGAGCAACGGCGTGAGGATCGCGGTCATCGCGCCGTTCAGCCCCATTGCCAGGCCGGAAAACACCCCGGCTTCGGCGTGCAGTTGAAACGCCCGCGCGGCGCCCGGCCGTGCGACGACACACCGATCGCGAAGCCGCGAATGCTCTGATCGCGCACCCGGAACAGATCCAGCACTTCCCTGGTTGCGCTCGCGCCGATGATGCCGGTGAGAATGACCAGTACGGCGGTGAACGACGGCAGCCCGCCCACACGCTCGGAGACACCCATCGCGATCGGCGTTGTAATCGACTTGGGCATCAGCGAGCGCAGCGTAATCTCGGAGACGCCGAACAACCGCGCTTGTGAAAGCTGAATATGGATTGTGCACAGCGAAGGAGTATACCGCTGCGACATGCATTGGCGCTGCGTTGGCGATGATCTGCACTGCAACGCGGAATGTGCGGCTTGTCACTCGCCACGCATATCAAGGCTTTACGCTGTCGGTTGGCTGGCCATCGCTGAAGGCACTCAGGCTCGCGGCGTCGCAGATGATGATGCGCTTGCGGCGCAGCTCGATCCAGCCATAGGCGCGGAACTCATTGAGGATTTTGGTGATCGTCTCGCGGTAGGTGCCGGTCATCTCAGCGAGCGCCTCGTGGGTATAGGCGACTTCAGGCTGGCCATTGCCCCGGAACAACCAGCCCTTCGGCGGCGCGGACAGACGCAGAAGCAGGCTCGCCAGCCGTTGGGGGATACTCTTGAACGCGAAATCCGAGAGACGCCGTTCCGTGCTGATCAAGCGCCGCCCCAAAGTTTCGGCGATGCGCACCGCGATGCGCGGATCGCCCAGCAACAGCGTTTTCACATCCTCGCGGCTCATCAGGCACAACAAACACGGCTCCATCGACTCGGCGTAGCTCTCGTGGAGATCCTGGCCCAGCAGCGCCATCTCGCCGAAAATTGTCCCTGCCTCCAGCACCGCCGTCGTCAGCGCTTTGCCATCGGGCGAGAGGTGATAGAGCCGCACCCGACCCTTTTTGAGAATAAACAGCACTTCAGCCGACTGCTCCGGCGAGAAAAAGACGGCGCCCGTTTTTACCCACTGCATCGGCGCCCGTTCGCCCAACAGCTCGATCTCATCCGGCGCCAGGTCGCACAGAATATCGACGCTGCTCAAATAGGCCTGCTTGTCCGGTTGGATCTCAGTCGGCTTGGGATTCATACAAGCGCCTCACATGCGTCATAAGTTCATCTTCGCTCGGATTGCCCAGAAAGATGATGCGGCTATTCCAGGCGTAAATGGGCGTGCCGAAAATTTCCGGCGGCGCTGCCGCACCTGGGTCATCGACATTTATCAGTTTGAGCGGTACGCCCGGGCAGCGTTCGCGCAGTCGCTCGGCGAGTCGTCGAGCCACCATCGAGCCGGGGCAGCGATCAGCAATATAGACCTGCAACATAGACGCACCTTATATATCATACCATGCGTAAATCGCGTAAACTGGCAGAATGCGGGAGTATGGCTCCCGCACTCCAGGGTTCGTCTTAATTTTAGTATAAGCCTAACCGCGCTGGATGTACCAGGCGAAAACCAACCCGGCGACAACACCATAAATTACGTGACCGACCAGACTCATCAGCATCGGCGGCGTAAGCGCCGCGCCAAACTGCAACCCCATGCCCATCATCACCGGCATTATCACGAGCGGGCCGAGCACCCACCAGATCGCGCCGTTGACCAGACCCCAGAGCGCTCCCTGTCCATAGCCGCCGATCTGCGCACCGAAGACCACGCCAAAGCTGACACCGATGATCGCGCTGATGATCATGTGGACGACAAAGCCCACAACCGCCGATGTACTGCCGACCAGTCCGGCGATCATCGGCAGCATGCCCATCATGCCCATCATCACGCCGAAGACTACGCCGCCCGCCAGACCGCCAATTGAACCGCCGACCAGTCGTTGTGCATTGAAGCTGCGCGTCTGTGCCAATGTTGACATTACTTCCTCCATATGATTTCTGGCTCTACGTTTCATTTCGGGACGTCTCCAGTGTAGTCGGCGCAAACGACGCAAACTGTGAGATTTCATACGAAACGCGGATTACGCAGCGGTTGGGCATTTGAGATTGCCGGTCACGGCACCAGGGTGCAGCGCCGTAACACTGGACTGGCGGTTCGTAGTACAATAGCGGCCATCGGGATACTCTGAAAAGGGGCATTCGCGGGACGGTTGCCGCGAACCGGGACCGGGCGCAACGTGCCGGGCGCACTCCGCGAACATCTTTGGGTTCCTCTGCGTTCTCTGCGGCACGATCTTGTTCGGCGAATAGAAAGCGTTCTAAATATGTTGACAGGAAAAGTCGCCGTGATTACCGGCAGCACGCATGGTCTGGGGCTGGTAGTTGCCCGCGCCTATGCGCGCGCGGGCGCCGCCGTGGTGATCTCCAACCACGTTTCGGCGGATGTTGAACGGGCGGTCGCCGAACTGCGCGCGGAGGGCGCGCGCGTGGCCGGTCAGGTCTGCGATGTTCGCGACCGGGCCCAGGTGGAGGCCCTGGCGGCATTTGCCGACGCAACGTTTGGCCGATTCGATATCTGGATCAACAACGCCGGCGTGACCGCGACCCAGGGGCCGAGCGCCGACATCGAGCCGGAGAAGTTCGTGCGCGTTATTCACACGAACATTCTCGGAACCTACCACGGCTCGATCGCCGCGCTGCATCGCTTCGTTCCGCGCGGCGGCGGTAAGCTGATCAACATGGTTGGGCGCGGCGATCGCTCGCCGCAGCCGTTCCAAAACGCCTACGCTTCATCGAAAGCCTGGATTCGCACGTTCACCCTGGCGCTGGCCGCCGAATATCGACGCGCCGGCGTGGGCGTGTTCACCTTCAATCCGGGGCTAACCTACACCGCCCTGACCGGCCGCGTGGAGGTCGTCGAGGGCTTCGAGCAGCGCGGCAAAGCGTTCAAGATACTCGTGCGCCTGCTTGGTCAGTCGCCCGACCTGCCTGCGCGCAAGCTAGTCTGGCTGGCGAGCGCGGCGACCGACGGGCAAACCGGCAAGGAGATCAACCTGCTTACGGGGCCGCTGCTGCTGCGCACGTTGCTCCGCGAAGGGGTGGGCATGCTACTGCACCGCCCGTCGCCCGCCGACAATATCAGCGTGCATGTTGTGCCGCCGGCGATCAAGTCGCATAGTCGATAGCCGATAACCGAAAGGGGAGCGCCGAACGGTCGCTCGTTTCAATACTTCGTCTGCGAGCAACTGCTCTGCATCTCTTGTACTCATATCTCTTATCCCACTTCCAAATTGGGTTGGATGTCTCTATAATCTTCATTTATGGAGAAAAAGCAGAAGAGCGTCAGCATTGAGCGTCGCCCAACGCCGGGCTTTAGCGGCGCCGCGGGCGGCTTACGTAGACGGCACGGCTGGCGGCACGCGACAATAGTGTAAACAAACGCCAGGTTTCGGGCCGCGCCCGCGGCGTCCGCTGCGAGCGATGTTGGGCAGCAGTAGCAAGGCTTTTCTGTTGTATTTGCTGCTGTAATACGTGATATACAGGTTTAATTCTTTACATCTTGTGTGCATACTATCCCCTGAATCGTGTACACCCACATCCTAGTGATCTTCATTCATTTCATCCATATCTACGTCGGCAAATGTCACTTTCTCATAAATCTCTTCAACGTTAAGAACGGCTTGTATGGTTGTCAATTCAATGCTCCCTGTCGGATCGGTTGCTTCCGATAATACCCAGGTATTATCGCTTTGTCGCAGGAATCGCTCGATATGATAGCTGTCTTGAGCAATTAAAATATATTCGCGGAGCGATAATATGGTTCGGTAATGCTGGAATTTTTTTCCGCGATCATACTTCTCGGTGGATGGTGACAATACTTCGATGATAATCGTTGGGTTTACGAGGGTGTCTTCTTTTGTATCCTCAAACTGTTCATTTCCGCAAACAATCGTAATATCCGGGTACGTGTACAATCCGATTTGTACCGCTTTAACGCGCATATCACTCGGATACACCGTGCAATTGCGCTGGCGCAGTTGGGCATATAACGCCGCATAGGTACTTCCAGCAATGCGATTATGACGCGCACTCCCTCCAGACATCGCATAGACACTTCCAGCGAGGTACTCGTGTTTTGCCTCACTCGTCCGCTCAAACATCAAATAGTCTTCTGGCGAACAATACGATTGCGGTTGTGCGGTCATACACGCCTCCGTTCGCTCCTAAAACGTTCGTTCTGTGTTGGTATCATACGTGACATGTCGCCTTTCGGCAAGTGGATCCGCATACCTTGGACTGGACACGGTGTGGAAGCGACCGTCGTGCCGATCAGGTTTGGTTCTGCCGCGTTGCGGGTTTTGAAGACTCCTTCGCGGGCAAGACTCGCCAGAATAACCAGAGCCTTCGCTGGCGCGGCGCGGCAGCAACATCGGATTCAATTGATTGCTGGGCGACTGGCATTAGTGCAGACCTACTGACCAAACTATACAGATCCAACACTTTCGATAAATCAAAGAGATTATGAATATCTTGGTTCGTTCGTATCGCTTCAAAAGCAATGGTAAAGATAATCGTGGGCGTTCTAAATCGACGGTTTTCCCGTGCTTCGTGTCGATGATTGCCGAGTGGCAGGGCTTCCTTGCTGTCCGACTTGCACGTTCCACATGGCTCATCGTTCGTTACTGCGCCGCCGCCCAATGCGCGGATAAGCACGCTTCATCGCTTGTCTGCTCCGCTGCGCTCCAGCCTAACTATAATTAGACAGCAATCGCGCCGCCTATTATCGTCTGGAGCAATGATAGACAGTGACCGCGCCGTCTATGATCGCCCAGAGCCATCATAGACACGGAAACGCATCCTGGCAGACAGGCTCATTATACCCTGACACTCGAAGCTGCACAAGGGCGGGGGCATATCGCTGGCCAACCAACCGCCGCGCGCAGCAGATGTAAACACCACCCCTTTCGGCTATCCTTTATCGTCTATCGGCTATAACTCCGCGCTATCCCAACGTCGCCGGAATCCCTCCGGCACGGTGACTGGGCGGCGGGCGGCGTAGTCGAAGAAGACGATGCCGGTCTTGGCGCGCACGATCTCCGTGCCGCGCTCTTTGTGCGCCATGCGATAGAACATATCGAAGCCATAGGCGTTGAAATCGGCGAGCGCGATCTCGACAACCATCGTCTCGCCGTAGAATGCCTCGGCCCGGTAGACGATCGCGGCGTCGGCAATGATGATGCCACGCCCCTCGACATCAAGCTCGGTGTATCCGTGCGCGAGTAGAAAGCGCAGCCGCGCCTCTTGCAACAACGAGAGGGCCGCGTCGTTCCCCAGGTGCGCGCCGTAGTTGATATAGCTGACGTAAATCGGAATGTCGGTCGCGAAGACAAATCGCTCCGGCAGATCGAGCTTGATCCGCGCCATCGTTGGTTTTCCTCCGCTGGTGTGACTGAGAACGTGCCGAGTATAGCGCAAGCAGGAGATTTTGCAACTCTAACGCGGTGTCAAAGCAAAGGGCAAAAGGCAAAAGGCAAAGGGCAAAAGTAAAAGGCAAAGGGCGCGCTCGCAGGCGGCTGTGTTGGCGCTCTAGCGGTCGGGTTCGTCGGCTTCGATGACGCGCACAGTCGTAATCGGCGTGATGTCGCCGCCGTCGGCGAGGGGGAGCCGGCCCGCGCCGTCGCGCCGGCGAATGCCCACGCGCAGGGTGTAGTCGCCGGGCGCCAGGCCGTCGGCGGCGAGCGTGAAAGCCACATCGGCTGAGGGGACGGTATGCCACTGTTCGGGGGGGTAGCTGCTGCACAACGGCGCGCCGCGCGCGATGACCCGCCCCACGCTGTCTGCCAGTTCCAGCTCCACCTCGTACTGACCGTCAAGCGGCTGCGTCGCCCGCCAGTAGAGCGTCGCCGTCGCCGCATCGCCGGACCCCAACGTCCGGCGGTCGAGATCGAAGCCGTGCAGCGTCACGCCCTGCGTCCACTGGCGCTCCAGCTTGTATTGGGGCGCGCTGTCTTTCAGCAAACGGTGTTTCGCGACATTCGCGACCGGACGATCATCAAACGCGGTGCGGAAGTCGCGGCTGTCGAACATCCGCGGCGCGCCCTCAACCGGCGCGCGGCTGTAGATGTCCAGCGTGATGGCGCCGTCGGTGACAACCGAGCCGAAAAGATGGTAGTCGGGGGGAATGTAGAGCGGCGTCTGGTAGCGCGCGGTGAAGTAGTACTCCGGGTCGCCGAGACAATTGAACGCCCCGCGCGTATACCAGGCGCTGATGAAGATCTTCTGGTTGCTGGCGTAATCGCCGCGCAATACGCCCCGCGCGTAGAGCTCGCCAACGACCGGCCAACCGTCGCGATGCGGAAAGCCGAAAAAGCCGTCGGCGGGCAGCTCCTCGCCGGAGGCCGGGCGATAGAACGGGACGAGCGCGTCGGGATAGCGGCGGTAGTATTCGGGCATCTGGCGGACGAAGATCAATCCGGCATACGGCGCAGAGATCAGCAGTAGCGCCACGCCGCCCGCCGCGATGCCGACGTTGAGCCAACGCCAGCCGCGTTGGGACAGCCACGCCGTCGCGCGCAGCGTCGCAAAGGCGATCAGCAGCGCGGCGGCCACGTGCAGCGTGTAGAAATGCGTGCGCGGATCGCCGATGAAGAAGGCCTCGGCGACGAAGGGCGCGCCGAACCAGGCCGTGAGCGCGCGCAGCTCCGGCGGCGCGGACGGCGCCAGCGCCAGCGTCGCAATCGGCGCGCCGAGCACGACAATCGCCCAGCTCATCCCGTTGGACAGATCCAGCAGCGCCGGCTCGACTGCAAGCAGCGCGCATCCGATCAGGAACCACAGCGCCAGCGTGCGCCCCAACCGGCGTGGGCGCACATAGACCCAGATCGCGACCGCCAGCGCCGCTGCCAGCGCCGCCGCCAGCGCCTGGATTTTGGGCGCGGCGTTGTAAAACGTCAGCAGCGTGTAGTAGCCGGGCAGATTGTTGAACAGCGTACTCTGCCCGGTGCGCCCTTGCAGATAGTCGGCGGTGTGACCGAAGCTTGCGTGCAGCATAAACGGAACGTAGAAGCTCGCCAGCAGCGCCGCGCCGACTAGCGTCGGGAGCGCCAGCCCGCGCACCCAATCCCAGCCGCGCCAGCAGCGCCGCCGCCCGCCGGCAATCACCAGCCCGGCCAGCGCGGGCGCAACGAAGCCGCCGTCGTAGTGCGCCAGAATCGCGACGGCGGCCATCACGGCGGCGGCGATGAGGTTGCGATCCGCCGGTCCCGCCTCCCGCTCCGGCGTCTGGTAGAACCGCCAGCACGCCCAGAATGCGCCCATCGATAGCAGCACAACGATGCTCTGGTATTGCACAATGCGCGCGAAGCCGATCAGGAAGCCGTCGAGGGCCAAAATGGCCGCCGCCAGCAGCCCGATCGCGGTTCCGCGCTCGGCGCCAAACAGTGCGCACGCCAGCACGTACGCGCCGAGCAACGCGCCGATCCCGGCGACGGCGAACGGCAGTCGCGCGACCCATTCGTTGATCTGTCCGGCGACGATCAGCGGTGCGGCGGGCAGCAGCGCTTCGACCGGGCCTTTCATATGCAACAGCAGGATGTCGTCCTGACCGTGGGGCAGCCCGGAAGCGAGGAGCAGCGCCACCGCCTCGTCGCCTTGAAACTCGGCGTTGCCCAGCATTGGCAGGCGTAGCGCCGCGCCCAGCAGCATGATGAGCAGCAGCGGCAGGAAAGCGTGGGGATAATCGATAGCCGATAGCCGATAGCCGATAGCGGCGGGGCGGGGCTTCGATTGGCGCAACAGCAGCCAGCCGGCCACCAGGCTCAGCGCATCGCTCGCCGCCAGCAACGCCCACCCCGGCAGCGGGCCGGGCAGCGCCTGGAGCGTCAGGGTCAGCAGCGCTGGCAGCGCCAGGCCGCCGCACAGCCCCAGGAACACGCGCACCAGCGGGTCGCGCGCGGCGCGGAAGAGCAGCCCGGCCAGCAGAACGCCGGGCGTTGCCAGCACAACCCACGCCGCTGCGCCGCGCCACGTCGCCGCCAGCGGCAGAAGCAGCGCCAGGTGCGCCAGCCCGACCAGCGCCACGCCGCCGATCCCGACCGCCGCCGGGGGAACGCCTCTTCCGGCGCGGGACAATGCGCGCCAAGCCGGAACGCCGACTCGGATCGCGACCAGCGCCGCCGACGCCAGCCCGGTCGCCCAGACGTTGGTCGGCAGCGCCCAGGCCAGCGTGTAGGGCGCGCGCCAGGCCCAGATCACCAGCCCGACCGCGCCGACGCTCGCCAGCGCCAGGCCGGGCAGATGATCGGCCAGATCGCGCGCGGCGCGGCCCGCAAACCAGAAGCGCACATCGCCCAGCCAGAAGAGCAGCGCCGCGAGCCAGGCCAACCAGATCGCACGGGCGAGCGGCGCGGCGAACGGTGCGTTGGCAACCGGATCGATGCGCACCCGGGCGAGCGCGAAACCCAGCGGGCGAGGGTCATCCGCGCCGGGCCGGAA
>JANQID010000089.1 GCA_028282325.1 Chloroflexaceae bacterium
AGCGGTCATTCTGAGCGGAGCGAAGAATCCCGGCTGTCGGGGACGCCGAGACCCTGAGCGAAGCGAAAGGGAAGGGTTACATACGGCCTGTTCATTATCGTTTGGTAGCGACCTTTTTGAGTAAGGCTTTGGACAGCCATTCATCACGTATCAATATGGTCGTAGGACTGGCAGTCCTCGATATCTTCACTTAGTCTGATCTCTCTATAGCACTCAGATGTTCTGAAATGCATCTCACCGCATCAGGTTGCGGAGTCACCAAAAGTTCTCTCGTTGTAGTACTATAATTTATGAATTTGAGTTGTGGTAAAACACTGCTGAAGCAAGAGGCTTTCGATACAATCAATCGCAGAGCGAGAAAGCGATGATGCGCAATCTATCACGAACACGCCGGTGGGCGCTGGGTGGCGCGCTCGTCGGCGCAGCGGCGGCGCTGATTCTGGGAGGGACGTTCCTCATTGTCGTCACCCTCTTCGATCCATCGATTCAAGCGCATACGTTTGATCTCTGGGCCTCCCGGCTGGGTTTTGGGTTGCTGGCCTGGGGAATCTTCGGTGCGACGATGGGAGCGATTATCGGCATATTTGCCAGCATGATCTGGCGCGCGCACGATGATTCGTAAGCTCCTGGCGCTATTCTTATCCGCTCTTCATTATTGTGCCATTGCGCAGCTATACAGGGTTCGTTATACTATCTTATTAGTGAACCAGGAGCATATGGTGATGACTGAAGAAGTAACCAACGATATACAGACGCTCATTCGCGCCGGCAATGCAGCGCTCCTTGACGGCGACGCTTACGAGGCGCGCCGCTATTTCCGCCAGGCGCTCGACCAGGATTCAACCAACGTCGAAGCACTGATTGGGATGGCTGCCGCCGTACGTCCCTACCGCGAGAGGAAAACCTATCTCCAGCAGGCGTTGGCGAGCGATCCGACCAATGCCGACGCCCGCGCCAGCCTGGAGTATGTCGCAGACAAGCTCGCCGCTGGCGAGGTCCTCGCGCCATTGGACGCTGGCTCCAAACGTACGCCGGTCGTCGAGACGACGCCGATCGATGAAACGTCCGGAAATGACGCTGAACAAACCGAACCGGCAGATGGAGATCATAACGATCCCAATCACATCCATATCCCCGATGTCACCGATTTTGAGATTGGTTTGCGTTGTATCTCGTGCGGCAAGCCCATCATCGACACGCAAAAAGCGGTCTGGTCGCCGGTCGGCCAACTGTGTGCCGATTGCGCCCGCGTGCGTCGCCCGCCAAACTATCAGGTGTCGATAACCACAATTGCCATTACAGCAACCATATCATTCTTCACTGCGCTCATCCTGGGATTGCTCGTTATTATGGTTCTGGCGCCGATTCCACTTTTCTCGATCATTATCTCGTTCATTCTTGCACCCGTTGTCGCTGAATTGCTTGTGCGCGCCCTCGATTACATCACCAAGTCCAAGCGCGGACGCACAATGCAGATCGCGGTTAGCAGCAGCATCGCGTTGGGCGCGACGCCGTGGTTTCTGCTGTTGCTCCTTGGCGGCGGTTTGAGCTTTACGCTGTTGATTTTTGCTATTTTTATGGTCATCCTGGCGAGCACTGCCGTCGCACGCTTGCGCTAGCGTGAGCATCGTTGCGCCATTCGCCGGGATGCATAAAAACGGCGCTGATAAGGGTCTGCTATATATCATTTGAATAATGGCTTGCAACACGTTCGCGCAATCGTTATAATAACGTTTAAACTAATAAATTGCGGTTGATAACGCATATGCTTCGATCTGCTTCGATAGCCCTGGACAATCGCACGACAACCCCATAACGCCTTCGATGAGCGAAGGCGGATGAGCGGCGCGGCAATGGGAATACAGAACAACACAAAAAGGGGCGCACAATGAGGCAAGTACCAGAAGGAATGATGAAAGCCGTCCGCGGTGCACAAAATCCGCTTGATGCCGTAGAACAGACGCTGCGCGAGCATATTTTTGGCCAGGAGCGGGCCATTGAAAGCGTCATCCGTGTTCTCAATCGAGCGCGTTTCGGCTTTGCCGCCGGCAACAGCCGACGACCACGAGCGACGTTGCTCTTTCTTGGCCCGACCGGCGTCGGTAAAACCGAAACCGCTCGCCAACTCGCACGCCTGATCCGGCCTGATGGCGAGGCATTCTTGAAGATTGACTGCTCGCTGTTTAGCCAGGGGCACGAAGTTTCGGCTCTCGTCGGCGCGCCGCCCTCCTACGTAGGTCGCGACCAGAAGCCGTTGCTCAATCCCGACACTATCGAAATGGAAAACAGTGTGATCCTCTTCGATGAGATCGAAAAGGGTCAGCCTGAGTTGTGGAATCTGTTGCTCCAGATGATGGAGGACGGCGAGATCTTGCTGCTTAACGGCGGCCGGCGGGTGTCGTTCCAGAACAGCATTATTGTGATGACGACAAACGTCGGCGCGCAGGAGATGGTTGATTTCCTCGATCAGCGCACGATCGGTTTTCGTACATCGCACCAGGATGTCGAATCAACCGGCCAGCAGATCTTCCAGATCGGCTTTGAGGCATTGCAAAAGGTGTTCCAGCCGGAATGGATCAATCGCATTGATGAAATCGTCGCCTTTCGCCCGCTCTCAAGCGAGATACTACGCCACGTGCTGGATCGTATGCTTGCCGAAAGCAACGAGCAATATCTCCGTCAGGGCATCCAGGTAGCTGTCGAAGGGGAAGCAAAAGAATATCTGTTGCGCAAGGGATTCGACTCACGTTTCGGCGCTCGCCCGCTGCGCCAACGTCTGTTGAAGGAAGTTGATGCGCCGCTGGCCGATATGCTCGCTTCGGGCGGCATTCCGGAAGGCAGCCAGATTTTGCTGGTGTATACCGGCACGGACGCCCACGGCGAGGCGCTAGAGTTTTATTATCAAGAGCAGCCCGAATTGTTGCGCCAGGCGGAGGAATTGCGCGCCGCCGAGTTGGGCAGAACAGCGATCGGTTCCGGTGACGGCCCTCAGCCGCCGAGCGTCAGCCTCTCCCACGACCAGGGCAAAACGATGGAGAGTTCGGCGGGGCCGATCGGTGCACGCGGTCGGCGGGCCACCCCCCGCCGGAATATCGATCTCGATCGGCGTTAACAAAAATCGATATACCTCCAACGCCAGACGACCGGCGCATATCCGCGCTGGTCGTCTAGTTTTTTCTCAATCTGCAAGCTCGACCGGCATTACACCGATGTCGCCTGCGCCCCTGACTCGCCCTGCGACGACTGCTGTGGTTGCGAACCGTGTCGCTGACCGCGCCGCACGACCGAAAGATCAGGCTCGGTGCCTTCGGCCAGCGGACGGCGAAAGATGTAGTAGGACCGCCCTGGCATCGCGTGCTGAATGCCCGCCAATTCCCAACCGTCGGCGCCCATCTCGTTGAGGAAGCGTCGCCCAAATGCGCTGTGACGCTCGCCGTACTCGGGATATGTTTCGGCGCCTTCAACCGAAACACGCCGCCAACCCTCCACAAACGCGACTTTGTACTCCCAGCGATGTGTGCTCATCTATCACGCTCCATAAGTTGCAACAATGCGTCGGTGTCGTTCAATGAGTTCTGCCGACGCCTCCAAGAACAATTCATGACGAGTACACTATAACATGGAGATCAGTGCAATTCAAGTATTTTTGTAATTATGTAATCACATTTGTAATTTAAACTATTTCTCCTGTTTTTATTGACATTATTTAGGGTCTTTGTTATACTCACCTGTGTAGGGAGGAGTATTACTATGACAGTGATCGGATATTCGTCCGAAAGCTCCGCGAGTATTATTCTGCACCATTTGCAGCGCTGTGGCCAGGCGACTGTTAAAGAGCTAGAGCACGTACTTGGGGTCAGCACCACGGCGGTGCGCGAGCATCTGGCTCATTTGCAAACCGAAGGTCTCGTCACTACCAGCACTGTGCGGCGAGGTCCGGGCCGTCCATATTTTGTCTATACGTTGACCGATAAAGCGCAGAAGCTGTTCCCAAAGCAGTATGACACGCTCATTAATCTGTTGCTGCGTGAACTTGCCGCGTCGGAGGGCCAGCGCAAAGTCGAAGAGTTGATGGAGCGGATCAGCCGGCAACTGGCGACCGAGTACAGCGATCGCATGAGCGGCGCTGATGTACAAGCTCGGCTCAACCAGCTCCGCTCGTTGCTGGAATCACGCGGCATTCTGGCCGAGGTACAACCGTCAGGGGATAGCATTCACCTGTTTTCCTGCCCATACCTCGCTATTGCCCAGGAACATCCCCAGGTATGCACAATGGAACGCCAGATGCTAGAATACATTTTGGGCGAGCCTCTCGTCTTGAAAGAATCGATTCGTGAAGGTCATCATAATTGCCGTTTTGTGATGCGGGATCGTCCGGATACGATCATAAGCCTGAAAAGTTTTGAAGAAGGACGCTAATGTACGTTGAACCGCCGCTGAAGCCGCCGGTCAATCTGCATACTGCATAGCAGAGGAACAAGAGGAGTATATGAGCAACGATCTGATAATCAAAGATTTGCATGCCGCCATCGGCGACAAGGAGATTCTGAAGGGCGTGAATCTGACCGTCGAGCAGGGCGTGATTCACGCGATTATGGGGCCGAACGGCAGCGGCAAGAGCACGCTCGCCAATGTTATCGCCGGCAATCCTGGCTACGAAGTTACCGGCGGCGAGATCTGGTATCGCGGACAGGATGTCCTTGCATTGGAGGCGGATGAGCGGAGCAAGCTCGGTCTGTTCCTGGCGTTCCAATATCCGGTGGCTATTCCGGGCGTTACGGTGGCGAATTTCTTGCGCGCCGCAATCAACGCGCATCGCGCCGAAGAGGGCAAGGATCCGAAAGAAACGTCTATTCCTATTGCTGAGTTTCGCAAGTTGTTGCGCGACGGCATGAAGAAGCTGGAAATGGACGAGAGCTTCGCGAAGCGCTATCTCAACGAAGGCTTCAGCGGCGGCGAGAAGAAGCGGCTGGAGATTTTGCAGATGATGGTGCTTCAGCCGACGATGGCGGTGATGGACGAGACCGACTCGGGGCTGGATATCGATGCGTTGCGGATCGTGGCCAACGGCGTGAACAATTTTGCCAGCCCGCATATGGGCGTGTTGGTGATCACTCACTATCAGCGCTTGTTGAACCATACCAAGCCAAATGTCGTGTCGGTGATGATAGATGGGCGGATCGTACGCGAGGGCGGTCCTGAATTGGCTCTGGAGCTGGAAGACAAAGGGTACGACTGGATCAAGGAGGAAGTAGTCGGTCATGCCAGTTAAGCGTGAATCCACTGATGCAGCCGTGTTTAGCCAGTCCCCGGCGCTCGCCGAACTATCCGTCGACCAGATTGCCGCGACGGCGCAAGCGGCCGGCGAGCCGGAGTGGTTGATCGAGCGCCGTGTCGAGGCCTGGAGCTTTTTTGCCCAGGCGACGCCGCCCGAGTGGCGACGTACGAATCTGAGCGATCTGCATCCGGAGACGATTAGCCCGCCTGTCGAGCCGCAGGGCGTAGAGATTGTGTGGGACGATACATTGTCTGCACAGGGCGTTATTTTTACGACGCTAAAAGAAGGCTTGCAGCAGTATGAGGATCTGATCCGCACGAAGCTGGATACCGCCGTTGCGCCGCTGGAGCACAAGTTTAGCGCCCTGCGCGCGGCGCTCTGGCAGGACGGCGTGTTCCTCTATGTGCCCAAAGGCGTGGCGATCGAAGCGCCGCTCTCGGTGCGTTATACCCTCGCCGAGGGCCGCAAAGCGACTTTCCCGCGCTCGCTGGTCATTCTGGAGGCCAACTCGCACGTGTCCTTCATCGAGGAGTATCAGTCAGACGATACAGATGACTCGACGCTGGCCGGGCCGATTACCGAGATCTTCGTCGGCGAGGGCGGCTCGATCCGTTTCGCCAGCGTCCAGCGCTGGGGTGCGGGTGTGTATCACATCGGCGGGCAGAAAGTCGTGCTCGGTCGCGACGCCAACTGCGAGTGGACCTCGGTTGCGCTCGGCGGTCAGGTGCAGCACATCGAGGCTGAAACGCGCCTTGAGGGTGACGGCAGCCGGGTTCACTGGATCGGTGCGACCTTCGCCGATGAGAAGCAAAACCTGGTGATCGCTCCCTGGCTGCGGCACGTTGGTGCGTACGCCGAAAGCTATATGGAATTCAAGACGGTAGTTACCGACGAGGGCTATAGCGTCTTTGACGGTATGATCAAGATCGAGCACGAGTCGCGTGGTACGAGCACCCGCCTGGAAGAGAACGCGATTCACCTCAGCCCGACATCGCGCAACGACTCGATTCCGGGGCTGAAGATCGATACGAATGACGTAGCGAAAGCGGGCCACGCCAGCACCAGCGGCGAGATTGACGCCGAGCAGCTCTTCTATATGCAGACTCGCGGCATCAAGCGGGATGCAGCGCTGCGGCTGATCGTGATGGGCTTCTTTGAAGCGGCGTTGAATACGATCCCGCTTGAAAGCTTGCGTGAATCGCTGGCTGAAGCGATCGAAGCCAAGATTTAATCCGACGCGTGCAGACCTGGGGTCGGCGTAATTGCCGACCCAGGATGCCGCCCGGTGATTGGACAGATTTCTATGTTAGAACCAGCCCATCTCTCTATCTTCGATGTCGTCTCGATACGACGGGTGTTTCCGATTCTGCACCAGGAGATGAACGGCAAGCCGTTGGCGTTTCTCGATAGCGCCGCGTCGTCGCAGAAGCCCCGGTGTGTGATCGAAAGCCTGGAGGACTACTATCGCCGCTATAATGCCAACGTCCATCGCGGCATTTACAAGCTGAGCGAGGAGGCGACATTCGCCTATGAACGGGCGCGCGGCAAGGTGGCGCGTTTCATCAATGCCGCCAGCCCGCGTGAGGTCGTGTTTGTGCGCAATGCGACCGAGGCGATCAACCTGGTGGCATATTCCTGGGGCGACGCCAACATTCGCGCGGGCGATCGCATCTTGCTGACGGTGATGGAGCATCATTCCAACATCGTGCCCTGGCAGATGCTGGCGCAGCGCACCGGCGCGAAGCTGGATTACATACAGATCGATGGAGAAGGACGGCTGGTTCTTGAAGACCTGGATCGTCTGCTGACCGAGCAAACCAAAATGGTTGCGGTGGTGCATCAGTCGAATACGCTGGGCACGATCAACCCGATTCGTATGATCGCCGAACGGGCGCATGCGGTCGGTGCAGTGATGCTGGCCGACATCGCCCAGAGCGCGCCGCATATGCCCATCGACGTGCAAGCGCTGGGCGTCGATTTCGCGGCGTTCAGCGGTCACAAGATGTGCGGTCCGACCGGCGTCGGTGCGTTGTGGGGGCGGCGAGCGCTGCTCGATGCGATGCCGCCGTTTATGGGCGGCGGGTCGATGATCAAGGTCGTTGAGCTGGATCAGAGCAGCTATGCCGAGACGCCCAACTGCTTTGAAGCCGGCACCCCGGCGATTGGCGAGGCCATCGCGCTTGGCGAAGCGGTGGACTTTCTCTGTCAGACGGGGATGGAACAGATTCATCAGTACGAGCAGTACCTGATCGGTCAGGCGCTTGAGCGCTTGAGCGAGGTCAAGGGGCTGACCATTTACGGCCCCCTGAGCGTTGCGGATCGCGGCGCGGCGCTATCGTTCACGCTCGACGGCGTGCATCCGCATGATATCGCCGAAGTGCTCAACGTGGAAGGTGTCGCGGTGCGCGCAGGGCATCACTGTACCCAACCGCTCCATCGCTTGCTCAATGTTCCGGCAACCACGCGTGCGAGTTTTTATTTGTACAATTTGCCGGAAGAGATTGACCGCCTGGTCCACGGTTTGGAAAAAGCTCAAAGGATCTTTGCGTAGTATCTTTATGGACGATTTATATCGCGAGTATATTCTCGAACACTACAAACATCCGCACAACAACGGTCGGATCGAAAACCCGACAGTTTCGCATGAAGAGTATAACCCGCTCTGCGGCGATCGCATTGTGATGGATCTGTTGATTGTGGATGAGGCCATTCAAGATATTCGTTTTATGGGGGAGGGTTGTGCGATCAGTCAGGCCTCGGCATCAATTTTGACCGATGAGGTCAAAGGCATACCGGTCGAAGAAGCGAAAGCCTTTAGTAAAGAGCAACTGCTTGACTTGATCGGCATTCCGCTTGAGCGCAACCCGGTGCGCCTGAAATGCGCGCTGCTCTCACTCAAAACGCTCAAAGTCGCGCTCTACGGCGCCAACAACATCCAAGACAACGATCTTGATTAACGCGCAGGAGGCGCGCCGCAGGGCGATGTCCGACGTGTGTCGTCGAACGTTCGCCCGACGGATAAGCAGATCGTAGGTGCGGTTACAAACCGCATGTGCATCTGTGCGGCTTGCTGCCGCATCTACATCCCCATTGGGGTAGTGCAAAAAACTAAGGAGGAGAATAACGCAATGACCGACGCGGTGAATCTCGATTTCGATTATGCAAAATACGGCTTCCGCAATGAGGAGCAATATCTCTATAAATCGCCCAAGGGCTTAAGCGAGCAACTGATTCGCGAGATTTCCGGCATGAAGGACGAGCCGGAGTGGATGCTCAAGCGCCGTTTGAAAGCCCTGGAGATTTTCAACAAGAAGCCCGTTCCCCTGGCCGGTATGTGGGCGAATGAGGAACTGGCCGATCTCGATTATGACCAGATCCACTATTTCGTGCGCGCGGGCGATCATCCGGAGAGCGATTGGGACGCAGTGCCGGAGGAGATCAAGCAGACGTTCGAGAAGCTGGGCATTCCCGAAGCCGAGCGCAAGTTCCTGGCCGGCGTCGGCGCGCAGTACGAGAGCGAGGTGGTATATCACTCGCTGCGCGAAGAGTGGCAGAAGATGGGGGTGATCTTCCTCGATACCGACACCGGGTTGAAGGAGCATCCCGAACTGTTCAAGGAATACTTCGGCACGATAGTGCCTTCCGCCGACAATAAGTACGCCGCACTGAACACGGCGGTCTGGTCGGGCGGGTCGTTCATCTACGTGCCACCGGGAGTCAAGGTTGATATTCCGCTTCAGGCCTATTTCCGCATCAACGCCGAGAATATGGGCCAGTTTGAGCGCACGCTGATCATCGTGGACGAAGGCGCTGAGGCGCACTACATCGAGGGCTGCACTGCGCCGATCTACTCAACGAACTCGCTGCACTCGGCGGTGGTCGAGATTATGGTCAAAAAGGGCGGCAAGTTCCGCTATACAACGATCCAGAACTGGGCGAACAACATCTATAATCTGGTGACTAAACGCGCCGTCGCCTACGAGGAAGCCTCGATGGAGTGGGTAGACGGCAATATCGGCAGCAAGCTGACGATGAAATACCCCGCCGTCTACCTGATGGGGCGCGGCGCGCGTGGTGAGGTGTTGAGCGTGGCCTACGCCGGCAAGGGCCAGCATCAGGACGCGGGCGCCAAGATGGTGCATCTCGCGCCCGATACCACCAGCCGGATCACCAACAAGTCGGTGAGCAATGACGGCGGCAAGACGACCTATCGTGGGCTGGCCAGGGTCGCCCCTGGTGCGTACAACTCGAAGGTCAACGTCAACTGCGACGCGTTGATTCTCGACAAGCGTTCGGCCAGCGACACCATTCCCTACATCGAGATCGAAGAGGAGCGCACGACGCTGGCCCACGAGGCGACCGTCGGCAAGATCGGCGAAGAGCAGCTTTTCTACCTGATGAGCCGCGGCTTGCCCGAAAGCGACGCGCTGTCGATGATCGTGCTCGGCTTTATGGAGCCGTTCACCCGCGAGTTGCCGATGGAGTACGCCGTCGAGTTGAATCGCCTGATCCAGCTTGAGATGGAAGGCTCGGTCGGATAGCAGCGAGAGCGCAGGCGGCGGGCGGCGTTGTCAGGGCGAAAGATGTTTTGCTCCTGCCGCCGGCCTCACCGCACTGCCGTTTGATCTACAGAGGAGCGTTATGGCGTCCGTGCGAATAGGAACCATCGCTGCTGTGCCGGAAGACGCCGGAACGACATTCGAGGTCAACGGACGGAAGATTGCGGTGTTTCGGGTCGATGGCGCATTCTACGCGCTTGACGATGCGTGTTCGCACGACGACGCGTCGCTCGGCGAGGGCGAAGTGGACGCCGACGAGTTGTGCGTCGCGTGCCCGCGCCACGGCGCGCTGTTCGACCTGGAAACCGGCAAGGCGCGCACGCTGCCGGCGTATAAGCCGGTCGCCGTGTATAAGGCCTGGGCCGCAGGAGACGAACTGTTTATCGAGTATTAAAGTTAAGAACTTGACTTTCTTGTGAAAGCCGATTACAATACATATGGCCAGCGGGTAGTTGTCGAAGGAGACGGCTGTTCGCTGGTTTGTTTCTGTGTATAAATGTGAGGTAATGGTTCGCAAAGACAAAACCCGTCTGGCAGCCGACGAAAACTTGCGACGCGTCATGTTTCAGATAGATACCAAACGATGCTACCCATGCCGCATGTCACCCTGACCCTGAGCTTGTCGAAGGGGAAGGGTCTCGGCGTTGGGGGAATCGGAGATTCTTCGCTGCGCTCAGAATGACACTATGCGGTGTCTCCCATATTGTTTGGTAGATTCTCAAGGAGATAAATGATATGTCTGGTTATGCTCACCCCGAAGTGCTCGTTGATACGGCTTGGGTTGCCGAACGGCTGGACGACCCGCGAGTACGCCTGGTTGAAAGTGATGAAGATATTCTGCTGTATGAAACCGGCCACATTCCTGGCGCGGTGAGGATCGACTGGGTCAACGACCTGAATGACCCGGTGACGCGCGATTACCTGGATCGCGAGCGCTTCGAGCGCCTCTTGTCAGCCAAAGGTATCAGCAACGATACCACTGTCGTATTTTACGGCGACAAGAACAACTGGTGGGCCGCCTACGCCTTCTGGGTGTTCAAGCTGTTTGGCCATCAGGACGCGCGCATTATGGACGGCGGACGCGCCAAATGGATCGCCGAGAGTCGCCCGTTGACGAAAGAGCGTCCGAGTTACCCGGCGGCGACCTATCGCGCCCCGGAGCGCAACGATGTTTACATTCGCGCTTTCCGCGACCAGGTGCTCGCTCAAATCACGAAAGACGACGCTGCGCTGGTTGATGTGCGCAGCCCGCAGGAATACACCGGCGAGCGCACGCATATGCCGGAGTATCCGCAGGAAGGCACGGTGCGCGGCGGCCACATTCCCGGTGCGATGAATATTCCTTGGGCCAGGGCGGTGAACGACGACGCGACCTTCAAGAGCCGCGCCGAGTTGGAGCAGCTCTACGCCGAGAATGGGATTACGCCCGACAAGGATGTGATCACCTATTGCCGCATCGGCGAGCGCAGCAGCCATACCTGGTTTGTGCTCACCTATCTGTTGGGTTTTCCGAGTGTGCGCAACTACGATGGGAGCTGGACCGAGTGGGGCAATATGGTTGGCATGCCGATTGTGAAGCCATATCAGGGATAGGGACGGATGAGCGCTTTTGATCCCATCGATACGCTGCTCGACCATTTTGAACAGCCGCGCAACTACGGCCCGCTCGCCGATGCCGATATTGTTTTGGACGGCAGTAATCCGGGATGTGAGGATCGGTTAACGCTGTACCTTAAGGTGGTCGCCGGGACGCAGCAGGTCGCGCGGCTCACGTTCGAGGGACGCGGCTGTGCGGTCAGCCAGGCGGCGGCGTCGCTGCTGACCACGCTCGTGCCGGGGTGCACGCTCGCCAATGTCGTGACGCTCAACGCCGATGTGTTGATGGCAGAGCTTGGGCGTGACGTGGTGCGCAACCGCCCGCGCTGCGCCACGCTGGCCCTCGATACGCTCAAGCGCGCCGTAGAGCTGTACCGGGCGGATCATCAGAACGGGAGCGCCGAATCATGCTCAGAATGACGCCCGATGTCGCCCGCGCGATTGCCGCGCACGCCGAAGCGACCTATCCCGATGAGTGCGTGGGGCTGTTGTTGGGCCGGTTGGCGGACGATCACAAGCTGGCGTTGGCGGTGCATCCGGCGGAGAATCGCTGGGAGGGCCAGATGCAGCTTGCCGCGGGCGACGACCCAACCTCGCGCCGCGACCGCTTCTACCTCGATCCGCGCGACTATCTGCGGGCCGAGCGGGCGGCGGGCGCGCAGGGCATCGATGTGATCGGCGTGTACCATTCGCACCCCGACGATGTTGCGCAGCCGTCGGAGCGCGACCGAATCGGCGCGCAGGGTGCGGGTGGCGGGCCGCATTTCGCCTTCGCCATCCAGAGCGTTCGTCAGGGCGTCGCCGCCGAGTTGACAAGCTGGTTGCTGCTCGACAACGGCGCCCGTTTTGTGCAGGAGCAAGTTGAGGAGATAGCCGATAACCGATAACTGATAGCCGATAGGGCTCCGCCGAGCAGATTGGTTCGAGCGATGGCGGTTGGGGCAAAGGATATCGGTAGGGGCGAAATATCTTTCGTCCTGGAGGAAATGCATCGTAGCGCACTGCGCCATCCCTGCCCTTTTATCGCCTATCGTCTATAACAAGGGGTGTTTATGCCAGTTACCGTTACTATTCCCACCGCGCTGCGCCAGTACGTGGAAAATCAGGCTAGCGTCACGCTGGAGGCCGACAGCGTCGGCGCGTTGTTGCGCGCATTGACCGAGCGCCACCCGGAGTTGGGTCGTCATCTGTACAGCGAGCAGGGCAAGCTGCGTTCGTTTGTCAACATCTACGTCGGCGACGAAGATATCCGCTTTCTCGACGGCGAGCAGACCGCGCTGCAAGGTGGCGAGCAGGTCAGCATCATTCCGGCCATCGCCGGCGGACGTTGAAGCGAAAAGGATCTCGGCATGCAGCCCACAAAGCTCTCGAACGAGGAAATTGCCCGCTATAGCCGCCACCTGATTATGCCCGAAGTCGGCATGGAGGGCCAGCGCAAGCTGAAGCAGGGCAGCGTGCTGCTGATCGGCACGGGCGGCCTGGGATCGCCGCTGGCGCTCTACCTCGCGGCGGCGGGCGTTGGTCATATCGGGCTGGTCGATTTTGACGTGGTCGATGCGAGCAACCTGCAACGCCAGATCGTCCACGGCACGAGCACGGTTGGCGTCGCCAAGACCGAGTCGGCCCGGCGGCGGCTGCACGATCTCAACCCGCATATCGATGTCAGCGCCTACGAAGCGCAGATTACGTCGGCCAATGCGCTTGACCTGATGCGACCCTACGATGTGATTGTGGACGGGACAGACAATTTCCCCACGCGATACCTCACCAACGACGCTAGCGTATTGCTGGGCAAACCCAATGTCTATGGCAGCATCTTCCGCTTCGAGGGCCAGGCGACGGTGTTTTCCAGCCGGTCGGGCGGGCCGTGTTACCGCTGCCTCTACCCCGAACCGCCGCCGCCGGGACTCGTGCCATCGTGCGCCGAAGGCGGCGTGCTGGGGGTGCTCCCCGGCGTGATCGGCGCGATCCAGGCAACCGAGGCGATCAAGCTGCTGACCGGCATCGGCGAGCCGTTGATCGGGCGGTTGATGCTGTATGACGCGCTGGGCATGCATTTCCGCGAACTGAAGTTGCGTCGCGATCCGGTCTGCCCGGTGTGCGGCGACCATCCAACGATCACTGCGTTGATCGACTATGACGCGTTCTGCGGCATCACGCAGTCGCCGCCCCCGGCGACCGGCGATGACGAGATCACGCCGCGCGAGCTGGCCGATTGGCTGCGCCGCGCCGACCGTCCGTTTCTACTCGATGTGCGCAATCCCTACGAAGCGGAGATTGCCGACATCCCTGGCGCCGACCGGATTGTCCCGCTCGATCAACTTGAGCGGGCTATCCCGGAGTTTGATCGCGACCGCGAACTGGTGATCTACTGCCGAAGCGGGGTGCGCAGTGGGCAGGCCGTGGCGATGTTCAAGCGCACCGGGTTTACGCGGGTCAAGAATCTGGTCGGCGGGGTGTTGCGCTGGTCCGATGACGTTGATCCGACGGTGGCGAAATATTAGTGGCAGGAGACTGGGCCAGTCTGGGCAGCCGCGAGTGGCGCGGGTCGGCGCTGGGCATGACGCATGGAAAGAGGCGGACAGGGCGGAGGCGAGACTGGCCCAGTCTTGGGTCTGGAAAAGAAGGAGGACTTGTGACACGCGGTATCGGCATTATCGGCGCCGGCTGGGGAGTGCGGATTCAGGCTCCGGCGCTGCGCGCGGCGGGTCTGGAGGTAACGGCGCTGGCCGGACGCGACGCCGCGAAGACCGCGCGCCTCGCCGCCGAGCATAGCATTCCCTGGTCTACCGGCGACTGGCGCGAACTCATCGCGCGTCCGGATGTTGATCTGGTCAGCATTGTGACGCCGCCGAACACCCATCGCGCGTTTGCGATTGCGGCGCTGGAGGCGGGCAAGCACACGCTCTGCGAGAAACCCACCGCGATGGATGCCGCCGAAGCGCAGGCGATGCTCGCCGCCGCCGAGGCTCGCCCCCAACAGCTCGCGCTGATCGACCACGAACTGCGCTTTTTGCCGGCGATCCGCCAGGCCCGTCGGATCATTGCCGAGGGCGGCATTGGCGCGGTGCGGCACGCCGAGTTGCATCTGATCGCCAGCTCGCGCGCGGATCGGCAACGCCCCTGGAACTGGTGGAGCGACAAGAGCCAGGGCGGCGGCGTGCTCGGCGCGATCAGCTCGCACCAGATTGATCTGCTGCGTTACCTACTGCACGATGAGATTGATCTGGCGCGCGGTCTGTTGCACACCTTCGTCGCCGAACGCCCGACCGGGCCGGAATCCGTCGCCCCGGTAAGCAGCGACGACTTTGCGACGTTCCACCTGCGTTTCACGCGCGGCGCGATTGCGGTGGTCGTCGCCAGTATGATTGCGCGCACCGACGAGTCGAACCGACTGGTGATCTATGGCGACGCGGGAACGCTGCGGTTCGCCGACGGGCGGCTGTTCCACGCTGCGCCCAAAAGCGCGTTTCAGGACATCACGCCGCCGCATACATCGCGCGCGGCGGAGGAGATGCAGGCCAGCTACGCCGATTACGCCCCGGCGACGGTCTACCTCGGCCAGGCGTTGCTGGCGGCGCTGAACGGCGACCGTGACGCAATCGCGCCTGCCGCGACGTTCGCCGACGGATTGCGCAACCAGCAGGCGCTCGACGCCATCCGCCGCTCGCACGACGCCGGCTGGCAAGCGGTCTAGCGGCAGGGTTGGAGGAGAACGCTGAACGGCGATCCGCCTGCCCGGTGCGGTGCGCAGATTTCGGGGCGGCGCGGTCGTGGTATCATGGACGGAAACGCGAGCAGATCTGACCGATTTTGGGTAGTGGCTCAGTTCCGAATGTCACCCTGAGCGAAGCCGCAGGCACAGCGAAGGGTCTCGGCCGAGATACCTCGCTGCGCTCGGAATGAC
>JANQID010000107.1 GCA_028282325.1 Chloroflexaceae bacterium
TTGGGACGCCATCGGCTACGTAACGCTCAAACGTTCTGATATGCGCTTTGCCACATCAGGCTACGAAATCGCTCAAACGTTCTCTCGTTGTAGTACTAGCATTGAATATCTTTTTGGGTACACAGCTTTGTTTAGCGTTGTCACTAGTGACATGCCTAACTTTATCACAACTATACCAATATTTAGTATTCTCTTGCCACCTTATCATCGCCAGGTTTACCTTATTCAAATGCCGAACGCCGAAATCAGCCGCACGTCTTTTGCATCGACCGGATCTACTTGTTAGTCGCTTTCAAACATGTGTATCTTGCAAGCAAACCACTTTCCATTGATTTATCAATAATCTCAAATCCGGCTCTCTCTATCATCTGCTCCAAAATCCAGTCAAAAGTCGAGAACTCTTCTCTGAAATGCTGAACGGCATCTTCTCTAAGAAATTTGCCTCCAAGCGACTCCTGGTGATCAATCAGGTTGTTGATGTTTCTTTCAAAATCTTCTTCTGCAATCACAACATCCTGTATGAATAGCTTTCCATTATCCTTAACAAAATTAATGATACGCTGTAATGCAATGAATTTATAAAAGTCAGGTAAATGATGAAAAGAAAACGAGGTTGTCACATAATCAAACGCTTGCTCCATTAAAGGGATCGTTAAAAAGCCGCCCTTGATATAACTAATCTCTGCGTTTTCTGAATTTGTTTTTTCCTTCGCGTACTGCAACATAGTTTCGGAAACATCGGCTGCTGTAACTTTCAAGCCTGCCTTCGATGCCTCGCGAGCAAAAACGCCCGTACCACAGCCAATATCAAGAAGTGTTTGTCCCTTGGTTATATTCAGATGCGCCAGAATATCTTGACTTTCTTTTATAGCATCTCTGAATTTGGAGTGGCTTTCGTCATAAGAAGCCACCTCTTCGACAGATTCATAATCCTTCCCAATCTGCTGTATTTCGTTCCAAATCCAATCTTTAATGGTTGCCATAAATTTGCCTAATGTCTAAATGGGCTAACGGTAGAGTTCAGCCGTGCCGCTAAACGGCGTCGGCTGGAACGACTTGTTTGGCAGTACTTTAAGCAGCACTAGTAGTACAACCCTGCGTTTCCACCCGTGTGAATGAACAATACAGGACCGCCTCCGAACCGTTCGTTCTCCGAGTAGTCCAGCAGTGCAGCGGCTGCCTTGCCCGTGTACACGGGATCCAACAGCACACCTTCCAGCTCAGCAAAGGTCTGCGACGCTATCTCACCTTCCTTCGAAGCGTGGGCGTAACCCGAACCAACGAAGCCATCATCGACGATGATTTTGCCCGGATCCAGCTGCCTACCCAACAATTGCGCCGTAGATTGTGCGAGCTCATAGACTAGCTCAAACTGATCGGGCGCAGGTCTAGAGGCACTGATACCGATGACCTGAGTCTCGTAGTTGGCGATGCACTGTCCCACAACAAGTCCTGCCTGTGTTCCCGCGGAGCTGGTGGAATGCACCATGTGGGAGAAATGAACGCCGGTTCGTTCCGAGAATTCGCGGATTTCGTTAAGAACGCTCACATAGCTGAGTGCTCCGATCGCATCGCTTCCTCCCGGATGCAGAACATAGACATCCTCTCCTTGATCCCTCAAGGATGCAACCACCGATTCCAAGCGGTTTTCCAAAGCCGTCTTGTCGCCTATCTCGTAGTGGAGCTGGGCGCCCCACTTTGCAAAGACGGATTGGCTCAAGGGATTCTGATCCGATTCGGTGCCAGGCAGAACCACGTGGAAGCTTAACCCGCAGGCAGCCGCCCCGGCCGCGGCATTTCGACTGAAGCTCGTGGCCTTGGTGGTGGCTACCGTGGTTGCTTTCAGGGCGAGTGCATCTCCAAGGAGAAAGTCGACCTTCCGCGTTTTGTTTCCGCCGAGGCCAAATCCGGTCAGATCATCGCGCAAAACATAGATCTCGCGCCTAAGCCGCGACGACAGACGGGGCAGCTTGTGGATGATTGCAGGTATTTGAATGAGATTGGCACGTTGATGAGCGACCAGACAGTCAGGTATGGTGTTGGTCAATTTGGTCATTCTCCTATGCCGGTGGCAGTCAGAATGGTGTTATTCTGAGTACCGCTGGCCCGGCGGCCAATAGCACCGGGAGAAACGGGGCCATGTCATTCTGAATGGAGCGCAGCGGAATGAAGAATCTCCGCCGTCCAATTGACACCCGGATATGTTTCTTGAGAGCGCATAATCTCAGATCCCCACAATGCCGAGACCCTTCACGCCGCCTGCGGCTCCGTTCAGGGTGACATGTGGCATGGGTAGCATCGTTTGGTAGCTTGCGCTTGTTCGGGCGCGACCTTGTCCCCAACTATCACGTTTGCGTGCCGAATATCACTCTTCAATAAGAATACCCACTCTAGCGTTTTCGATATCGTAGAATACTACTGATGCCACTGGGATGCGGAGAATGGTGTTGCCAAGATTAAATCTTGTATGAGGTTTCTCTGGATCGCTAATCGGCCAAGGCACCTCGCCATCCCAAGTGCCAACAGCGACTGCGTTGGCTTTTTTATCAGGAGTGAACGAGTAAGAAGATACCGTTCCACTGCTGTCCGTAAACTCAACAGTTACGGTGCAGTTACCCTGTAACATCTTTGCATCGGAATGATATGGAGAACCAAACCAGCCTCTCCAAAATCCCTGTGTCGTAAAATACGCTGAATAGTCTGACGCATTCTGCGGGTTATTCTTATTCAGGCGCAATACCATTTGCGGGGCGCCTATATCAATGGTGGCCATCAGGCTCGGGGCTTCAATTTCTTTCAACGCTCCTGTCAGGTCAGGAAACTCGAACCGCACTGTGAAGCCGGGCACCGCTTCTGGGCAAAAATTGATGTTCTTATTTGATCGCCAGTTGGGGATATCCGTGCGCCAACAAATCTGATCGGTTATTATTTTTGGATCAGCACCCAGCAAGAGATAGGACGCCCCTGACTTTGAAACGATACCCATTCCGAACCCTTGTTTTTTCTCTGCTGAATACTTTTCTGCAAGGGCGTAGGGCAGCGGTTTTAACCCGGTCTTGGGATCAACACTTGGAAATGCACCCACGATGGCTCCAAATTGCTGCTGATCTATTTTATCGCAAGATACGTCTGTACCATCTTCGTTTATGAGAGCAAAGAATTCATAGTCGTCTATCAAATACGTTGTCTTACCATCTTGACTTTTCATTCCCAACTCGCCTTTGACTTTGACGGCAAGCTTACGCCAAGGATCGCGGATATGAAATTCTTCCTTAATCCGCTTCTTCTGTTTTTGACTAAGTGTAATCTTTTGTTTCTGCTCCTCAGTAAGATTACGCTCTAAGTCTGATTCTGACGGTTCTGCTTCTAACATAGAAAATAGTGCTTCCTCCGTGGCAAATTCTTGATATAATTTCTTGCCATATTTGAACATCACATCAAAGCTTGAGAGGCCCAGGATACCCCCAAGGGTTCCTGGATCTGTGATTTTGTAGCGGGCAACAGTAGTTATCTTGGCTTTATCAAGGCAACCGTATGGGATGCTTAGTGTCCAGCTACCAGTATCAAAGATGATTTTTTTGATTTCGATTTTTTCTTTGATAGCTCCTCCAGTAAGTTGAACAAAAAGAGCCGATTGTCCGTATTCTTGGGTCAACGGAATCAAGTCTGCTGGATCAAAGTCAAACGGCTCGTCAGAAATTTCAGATATAGCTCGAACTACCCAGTTACCTGAATCGGCAACGTACAAAGTACCCGTACTATCGAATACAATGCCGAGCGGCCGATTGAATCTCGCATTTTCACCGGAAGCTATCACATAACCAGATTTCCTTCCCTGCCCGGCGACGGTTTTGATGATTTTTGTGGTGAGATTTACCCTACGGATGCAGTGGTTGGTGGAGTCGGCAATGTAAAGGTATTTGCCTTGGTTGTCAATCGCCAAGCTATGTGGGTTAATATGCGCCTCCGTGGCGGCGTTCCCTTCATCCTCTTTCTTGTAAACACCTGGTGGTTTGCCATTGCCAGCAAAGGTGGTGATTTTTTGGGTACCTATGTCTATCTTGCGGACGCGGTAGCCGTACCACTCTGAAATATAAAGATTACCTGACTTATCGAAGGCTAAGCCAGTTGGCTCAGAAAGCTTTGCATCTTTAGCAAGCCCTCCATCCCCTTCGGACTTTTTTGTACCGTTGCCAGCGATGGTTTGGATGGTCTTTGTGGTGAGATTTACCCGGCGAATACAGTGGTGGTGTGTGTCGGCAATGTAGAGGAAATTGTCTCTAATCGCCAAACCAGATGGGTTACAGAGCGGCACCTGCGTGGCTGCCTTGTCTTCATCCGTCACTGCGTAACCACCTGGCGGATTTTGACCATTGCCAGCAATGGTAGTAATGTTTTTGGTGCGGTTGTCCACCATGCGAACACGATGGCTCAACCACTCTGAGATATAAAGATTGTCTGACTCATCAACTGCTATGTCAACTGGATCACTAAGTGTTGCATTTGTGGCAGGTCCCCCATCCCCTGAATAACCTGGTTTACCGGTACCAGCGACGGTGGTGATCGTCGTACCCTTCTTGTCAATCTTAAAAACCCGATAATTTTTTTGATCTACAACATAAAGATTGTCCTGACTATCAATAGCAACCCCTGAAAGAGCCTTAAACTCCGCTTGGGTCGGAGTGCTGCCATCATTTACATCAGAACCTGATACGCCGCTGCCCGCGAAGGTGATAACTCTATCTGTGGACATGAGGATTTTCCTTTCTTTTCTAGCTCTCTGTGCTGCCGTTCTGGGTTGAGAGGGTAACGCCCGCCTGACCGCCGTCGCTAGCACTAACACTTTGGTCTTGTCTTACCCGCTCGATGTTCTGCCAGGGCTTCATCTGCTAGCTTTTCTAGCAGCGCCTGCGCCTCGTCTGTCGCCAGGAATGCATCCCACTGTGCATTGTCGGCTTCAACCTCAGCCACACTTTCTTCCTGGAGCGGATAAGCTGCCACCGCAGGCAGTCCGATTCATCCGCTTGTTATGCGGAGCTGCGCTCCGCATAACGCTTTTGGTTTCCGAGTGCATTTCCCTTGTTAGAGATCTACACTTCCAAAATTTTGCCATCTTCCGCATAGTCATAAGGAATTTCTTCCAAGCGTTTCAACATATCGTCACTCATATGGGTGAGCACCAAGCGCTTGGGTGATATTTCAGGCAGATGCTCCAGCAAACTCATGTAATCCAGATGAAGCTGAACCTTCTTTTCATAGAAGTAAGCTTCAGCTATAAAGATATCAGCATTGTGGCCAGCCTCAATAAGCGCTTCAGTCCATTCTGTATCGCCCGTGTAGGCCAACACTCGATTTTCGCATTCAATTCTGTACGAGAAAAACGGCCCGTCTCGATTACCATGATTTACGAGGTAGGCGGTAGCTGTTATCTCGCCGATTGATTGCGGTTGTCTATCTTCCAACTCGATGAATGTGACATCAAACCGGGTTTTGGTTTCAGATGAACCGGGGAAACTTGTCTCCATTACTCGATCATACCAAAACCTCAAATCCTGCGGCCCGACGATTGTAAGTGGCTGCGTACGTTTGGAAAAAAACTGCGCATCGAGCATAAAGAACGGAATACCGCCAAAGTGGTCTGCATGAAAGTGAGTGAATAAAATGGCATTGATGCTATTCAAATCTATATTGTTGGCCTTTAACGCAATTAATGAAGAAGCTCCACAATCAATGAGAAAGTTAACCTTTTCCCCCGTGACGTGGAAACAGGTATTAAACTTACCGCCACTCCCAAATGCGTCTCCGCTTCCTATAAATTGTACCTGCATGACTTTCCTTTACCTCTAACGCTCGCCATCACCGGCGGGAATTCCGCTGCGCTCCATTCCCGTCCAAGTGCACAGTGTTGTCAGAAGTCGTTTTCACATCATCCTTACGTTTGACTTTACCATGGCTGCGTCGGGAAGACTTTTAATGGTTTTTATCAAATCCAAAATAGAGATTGCGGCGAACCACCTCTCCCCTCGGTCATCACCGTAAAGCAACAATTCGTGAGTTCTGTCAAAAGGTGCAACGTAATAATCGGCTGTGCTTGGATCAGCGTGTGCGATCTTGTTGAATGCTTGCCGGAGCTTGAGAGGGACATACCCCTTAATGCCCAGGATATCTCTATACCCACCGGATCGCTTAGGCTTAATTGTATCGCCGGGCAAGGCATTACGTCATTCCTTGACTCCTAATGCGCGGATAAGCTACCGGGAGGTCTTCCAGCCACACTTGAAGCCCCGACCGCGGATTTTTGATAGGATCTTGTAAATGGCGCAGGCCCCCGATCCGACTTGAGCGCATTGTTAAACAGCCCTTCTCGGTATGACATGTTAAAGCGCTCTGCTTGTTCCACCATCAATAATTATATTTGCACCTGTAATGTAACTAGCTCTATCAGAACACAAGAATGTGACAATATCGGAAAATTCTTCCGGTTTACCAAATCTACCAAGCGGAATATTAGATATGACCTTTTTCCGTTCAGTTTCAGAAAAATACTGTTCGTTTTGCGGTGATTCTATAAGGCCTGGAGAAACTGAATTAACAAGAATGTTGTCAGCAGCTAATTCTCGAGAAAGTGTTTTTGAAAAAGACAGTAAGCCAGACTTTGCGATATTTGAAATTACTAGTTCGCAACCCGGCTCTGTAGCTGAAAGAGCAGCAACATTAATAATTCGACCCCATTTTTGCGCTTGCATATATGGCACCACCGCTTTTGTGGCATATACAACGCTCATAAGATTTAGATCTATTCCGTCATGAAATTTTTCAATGTCCATTTGAGCGAAAAAGCCTCGGATCGCTTGGCCGACATTATTTACTAATATATGGATAGTTTTGAATTCATCTGTTACCCTCTTTACAAAAGAGCTAACGTCTGCATTTTTTGTCATATCACCGCTATAAGTTAATACTCGACTATCTGAAATTGCTTTTATTTCCAATGCTGTTTGCTGGAGCGCTTTTGGGTTACGACCTGATATTGCAACTGACACGCCTTCTTTTGAAAGACCTATCGATATAGCTCTCCCCAAACCAGCGCTTGCGCCAGTTACGATTGCAACTTTGTTTTGAAGATGTAGATCCATTTATAATACCAGAAGTTGGTATTGTATCAGTATTTGTTATGCTGTTTAACGTTCAAAGTGTGGCGATTGCGGGTTGGCGCAACCACCGCTGATAATTTAGATAAGTCGCAGCCCCAACCAACTACAAAAACCACAGCTTTAGCAATTCACACTACTGCCTTGTTGGGCGGCTCGTTGGAATTGCAGATACAATGAACATCAAAATGAGTGCATTGGGTATCAAAACTTTAGCCGACAAATCCGCATCCTGACCGCCTGAAGCCCCGTTTCCGGCCAGTTATAGCGATTTAGCAGATATGAGTTTGCACTCTTTTCAAGGTCGTTCAGTATAGTTCGCTCACCTCATAGAATAGTATCAGAGTGCCAAGACTTTTCATGTATTCTTTTTCAGGCTGTCCGTCTGGAGGGACGGTCGCCATAAACTCATCCAACGAATCGAAGGAGGCTTCGACCACCCTCGAGTAGGGCGCAGGGCCTCCTGGTCTCATGAGGTCGCCCGCACTAAGTTTGAGCGAACGTAAGCCATCAGCTTGTTTGATCCCAGGGATAAACTTGCTGGATATGAATTCATCCAACGTCTTGAGGTCAGCAGATTTGGGGAAGAGAAACAGAACATTAATCATCAGTGCCTCTGTACCGTAATTTTACTTTGAACACAGTTAATCTTACAAAGATTTATGGCAAAAAAGAAGGGGGGATTAAAATTCGGTCGTGGTCAGAACCGTACTGTCAGCTTTTCTACGCTGCGGCTCACCAGAGCATGACGCGAACGTCAGTCGCAGTACGGTTCTGACCGCCACCTAAAATTCAGCCGCCCAACGTCAAAGCTCACCTGCCGCTTTGGTCTGCCTTAATAGTGTCAATTAACATTTCTTCTAACTGTGAAAGTGACGAAACAGTCATTGAGAACAATGATGTAAGAGCCGCAGACTTATCTGGTGTAATATCAGTAAGAACCATTATGGAATGCTCATGATCCAAATTTAAAATCCTGGACATCTTTGAGTATTTGCTTATGTGTTGCTGATAATCACCTGATTTTGCTTCAATCCAGTAAAATGATTCATTTACATGAAAAATTAAATCCAGTTCAAAATCGTCGCCATTTGGCAAAACCACTTGAGGATTTAACAAATATGAAAAAGCAAATTCTGTATCCAATTCTTTTGATGCAAGATTGACGGCACTTTGTACACTCAACAAAACGTAGCGTTCAAGCCATTTACCAGAGAAGAAATTCTGTGCGGTTGGCAATGTGGTTGTTTTTGCTTTTATTAAATACTGTGGCGACTTAAAATATTTGTACTGCTCCAAAAAAGCTATTTCATAAAGCCTTGTTGAAAACTGACAAACATTACTTACATCTTGCTGAGGATAATCCTTTATGGAAAGGGTGATAAAGCCACCCTGCTGCATATTTCTTTTTATTTTTGTAAGTAGTTCTTGTAGTCCATCATAGTTTTTGCCAAGAAATTCTGATAGAGAATTTATTACCTCATCAGCCCCATCCTCAGGAGGAACCGTTTTTATTTTAATATTCCGCTTGTTGAGAAATTCCTCAATAGCATTACTCTCATCTTCTTCTTTCGCATCCGTCAAAACACCCTCGTCTTCAAGTATTTCACTCCTATTGACACCTTCACCAGTGACTGCTTCTGATATAGCATTGTTGTTGTTCCCGCTCAAGGAATCTGCAATTCGTTCAAGTGCAGTAGCAATACGCTCCAGCAAACTTGATATTTCATTATTTTCCATTCATCTCTTCCGTTTTTGCCTAACATGAATTAGATGGCAATCATGCCGCCTCTGATCGCTTAGAGTAATGATACACAGCAATCATGCCGTCTATGAACGCCCGGAGCCATCATAGACGGCAATCGTGCCGCTTCTGATCGCCTGGAGCCATCATAGGATGAATAGCCTCCGCACCATCCGCGTGTCAGCCATCAGGCTCATAGCACATCTGATCGACTGCTTAACCATCCATGGGCGGCGTCTGCGCAGTCTCCTAACCGCACAGAACATCCCCGTGATTACCGCCCGCCACCCTGGAGGAGGATGCTCGGCGGCAACCGTTGCAGTTCTACCAAACCATATGGGACACACCGCATGGTGTCATTCTGAGCACAGCGAAGAATCTCAGGTTCCAATAACGCCGAGACACTTCCCCTTCGCTTCGCTCAGGGTGATATGCGGCGTGTGTATCATCATTTGGTGTCTTCCCTCAGCGGTGTGGTAGTATGCAGCCAATAATCGTGCGATGGAATGTCAGAGTGGATGCCTTGACTATATCACACAGGATGCGGATGTCAAGCAGCAAATGCAACGCCAGATCCCTGAGTACGGGTACGGCGAACCGGCGACGGGGCGGGGATATGCGACGCGCGTCCGCGATCAGCGTCGCTCACCTTGCGTTCCATGATGAAGTGGCCCGGCGGGATCAGCAAGTTGTTGACCAGCTTCAGGGCAATGTCGGGCTTCCAGCGGGCACGTATGCGCACGACCGGGGGGCGACGGCGCTGGGCCGGAGGATGCACATTGCCAGGCGGCGGTAAAGGCGGGATCGCTGTTGATTCAGAACCAACGCTCGCTCCGGGTCAAGCCGCGACGCCGTTCGCTATCAAACCAGCAGATCGAGCCCGCCGGCGAGGCCCGCGCCGAGGATGAGGATCCATGAGAACGGGTTGTTGAAGCGGTTTTCGGGATGGTTGATAAACAGCAAATGCAGCCCGACGTGAATGATGCAGAAGATGTCGAGGCCAACGACGAGCGCCGAGTTGATCGCAGCGCCGCCGGGGAACAGCCCCCACAGCAGGAGTATGTAGAGCGGGATGTGCAGCGCGGTGAAGACAATATAGCCCCGTTCGTCGGTCAGCCGCGAAAGGACGGGAAACAGCTTCCATTCCCGGCATCGAATGGCGTCCATTTCGTGGATCAGCAGAAAACTGAGCGCAATAAAGAAGAACAGGTACGCGTTCATCATTCCTCCTGGCATAGCTCGACCTCCCACATCCCACGCACCGAGTTGACCAGATAGAGCCTGGAACGTCGGTGCAGGTCCTGAAGCGCAATCCTCGCCTCGCTGACACGCCCCTGCTCGATCAAGAAGGCGCGATACGTTCCCGAAAGGAGTCCGCATTGTACCGGCGGGGTCAGCAGCCGACCGTCAAACTCGACGACAACATTGCCAATGCAGGATTCCGTTAGCTCCTGCTTCTCGTTCCAGAGCAACACATCATCGTATCCGGGCGCGTCGGCCAGCGCCTGTTCGTAGACGCGCCGACGGGTCGTTTTGTGGTAGAGGAAGCGATCCCCCGAATCGACAGGACTCCGGGCGAGCCGGACGCGGTATGGCTGTGCAACGGGAGACAGCACGCGCGCGGTGACAGTCGGCGCGCCGACTTGCCCAACCACTAACCGTACTTTGTGCGGGCAAGCGGGCAGGCTACGTGCCAACGCATCGAGCTGCTCGCGAACCGCCTCGATGTCAACAGAACGCGCGAAATAGGCCGCCGAGTCCGCCAGACGCTTCAAATGGGCGTCGAGCAAAACATAGCCGTCTTCCGGCATCCACAGGATCGTTTCGAGGAGGTCGAAATCAGGCATCGTCTGGACCAGGATGCGGGCTTTCGTGGCGCACTCCTGGAACTCATCGGCTTTTTCCGAATCCCAGACGATGCCGCCTCCGACGCCATACTCCGCTGTGTTGCGCCGCCGATCGACCAGGGCAGTTCTGATGGCCACATTGAACTGTGCTCGGCGTTCCGGCGAAAGAAAGCCGACCGTCCCGGTGTATATCCTGCGCGGCGCGCGTTCAAGCTCCGCGATGATCTGCATCGTGCGAACCTTGGGTGCGCCGGTAATCGAGGCAGCCGGAAACAGCGCCCGCAAGATGTCTGTCACTCGCGTCTGCGACGTACAACGGACGGTGCTTGTCATTTGCCACAGCGTCGGATATTTCTCGACGGCAAAGAGCGCCGGCGCGGCGACGCTTCCGATATCGCCAATCCGCCCGATGTCGTTCCGCACCATATCGACAATCATAAGGTTCTCGGCCCGGTTTTTCTCACAGCGCGCCAGTCGTTCGGCCTGGGCGAGGTCTTCGGCTTGCGTCAGGCCCCGCGCCATAGTGCCTTTCATAGGGCGGGATATCACAACGCCGTCGGCGGCCTGGAAAAACAGTTCAGGCGAAGCGGAGCATATCGCCCAGTTTTCAGCGGTCACGAAAGCCCCGTAACCATAGCCCTGAGCGTGGATCATGCGCACAAACGCTTGCCACGGGTCGCCGGAAAAGGCGGCTCGCAGGCGAAACGAGTAGTTCACCTGGTACGTGTCTCCGGCCTCGATGTACTGCTTGATTTTGTGAAACGACCGTTGGTATTCGTCTTCGTCAACCGACGGCTCCCAGTGAATGGTCGGCGCGTCTACCGGCGGCGCGGCGGGAAAGGTGATCGGCTGCGGTCCGCGGTAGATGCCAAACCAGAGCAGCGGAAACCGCCCCGGCGCGTGGACGGCCAGCGCCGCATCGAAGGCGGGCGCCGCTTCGTAGGCGATAAAGCCCGCGGCGTAGAGGCCGTTTGTGGTTTCATGCTCGACGGCGTGCAAAGCGCTTGCAACCGTTTCCAGGGTGCGGGCGACATAAACCCGTAGCGGGCGTTCGAACAGCAGCCACTGTTGGCGGCGCGTGTCATAGAGAACCACGCAGTTTTCAGAACTCCCAGGCGTCACGTTGTTTCCTGTTTCTCGCCGAACGATCCACCCTATCCCCGCGGCAGCATGCTGCCGCATTCCCCATCGCTCTCAATACTCTCGGAGTGCGGGAGCTTGCTCCCGCCGTAGCGGCGTTACGGAGCACCGGCCGCAGCGTCATTCGTCCCGGCGGCACCTTCGGACGATAGGAGAGCCGCGCCGCTGCCCTGGGTGATATCCCAACCCAGATGCGCCGACAGCGACTGTACCGTCGCGTCGATCTGGTACCCCGGCACGCCGCTCCTTCTCGCCGCCCGCTCGATGTGATCGCGGGCGATGGGGAGCGACACGCGCGGCGTGGCAATGAGGTCCATAGTGTCGGCGCTCCTTTGCATACAGACAAGCTCGATATCCGGTGATTGTCAGACGGCGTTCCTGGCGAGATCGGCGCAAGCGTTTGTGCTGCAATTATAATCCATTATGCAGCCAGACCCCAGATCACGTGCCAGACGATGTCCGTCCAGAAATGAATGACGACCGCCGCCAGGAAGCCGTACCGCCGGAAATAGTAGGCTGCGAACAGCGAAACAACGCCGTTCAGCAGCACGATCTCGAACAGCAGGGCAATCGGTATCTGCTGGATCGTCTCAAATCCCAGAATGAGCATGGCGGAAGGCAGATGCCCCAGCGCAAAAGCCAGGGCCGAAGCCAGCGCAACGACCCAGAACGTCGCCTCGCGCCCGCGGCCCCTCAACAACACGCTTGAGATAAGCCACATCCAGAAGGGAATGAAAAACAGCCGGAAGATGACCTCTTCGCCGATGCCGGCGGTCGCCGAGGCGACGAGTGATGTTGGAAAGGGCGGGTGGGGCAGCGCGCCCAGGGAATGCCAGCGTTGAAACAGCGCATCCGCGATGATGAAGAAGACGCCTACGCCCGCGCCGACCAGCGCCGGGATCGCAAACCGCTGCACGTTGGAAACCGCAGGGTCCCAGATATCGGGGAAGCCCAGCCCTGACGCGATTCGCAAGCCCAGAAAGCCCAGCCCGCCGTAGACTATCAGCAATATGCCCGCCGTCGCCAGGGCGAGGATCGGCTTCGACGCCGGAAGCTGTTGATCGGGCGGCGTCACTGCGAACGCGCCCTGAGGGAGGAACGTATTCACCGCGCCCAACACCGCCAGGATAATAATCAGAACCGCATACACGCGGATCGAAGGTGAGATTCGTTGCATCAGCGCCTCCTTTCGCATCGCACGAGTAATACCAAGTCCGACTGAAGGATACATTCGCCTCAAGGATAACCGCACCACCGCACTGGATGCAAGGGGAAGAAACAAAAAGCCGCCGCGACTGGCAATCGGGCGGAGCTACCAAACGATGCTACCCATGCCGCATGTCACCCTTCCCCTTCGCTTCGCTCAGGGTCAGGGTCTCGGCGTTATTGGAGCCTGAGATTCTTCGCTTCGCTCAGAATGACACCATGCGGTGTCTCCAGTATTGTTAGCTTCAGAGATGGCTATTGGCGGAGATATTGGGGTCTGGCAAGCTTCAAGGATGCGCAACGCGCGGCGCTACAGATACTCGCGCTGATTAACGCGCCGCCGCCACTCATTTTTGATTTCGACGGGCGAACCCTCGCTGACAATAAAATCGGTGATGAGGCGACTAAACACCGTCGTCTTCTCCAGAAACACAAAATGATTCGCCTTCGGCAAGACAATCAACTGATGTGGCTGATTGGAATCTTCGTTCAAAAATTCCGCATGGTTATACGGAACAATCGTATCTTTCTCGCCATAGACCGCCAGCAGCGGCATAGAATCTAACGCTTGCAGGGCCGGTCGCAGATCCGTGTCGGTGATCGAGTCATAGACGCCTTGCAACACATTCGCACTCAGGCTATCGGTATCCTCATACAGCTCTTGTTGGATGATCTTATCGTCAATCGGCATCTGGCGAACCAGCTTTGAGCCAATGCTGGTCAGATTATTGCGCCCCAGAAAACGCGAGAAAGCGCCGCTCTTCATCGTTTCGTTCACAATCGAACCGATCAGCGGCGTCGAAACCGTTACCAGGCGGAGGAAGCGATCGGACTGCTCACGCGCGGCGCGGATCGCCACCATGCCGCCGAGCCCATGTCCGACAAGATTCGCTTTACGAATACCCATACGCTCCATAAAGCGACTGAGCATATCGACATACTCAGAGATCGTAAAAAGATCGCCGCTCCGATCCGAGTCACCGAAGCCCCAGAAATCAAGGGCATACGTACGATAACGCTCGGACACCAACTCCATCGTCGGCACCCAATAACGCCAGGAGCCAAGCCAGCTATGCAGAAATATGATCGGCTGGCCCCGCCCAAACGCTTCATAATGAACGAGTCGATTGTCGAGGTGTATTGCGCTCACTCAGCATCCTCATCAGCTTTGTCAGGCTCCGGCTGTTGGAGCGGGAGGATGAAGCTAAAGGCGCTTCCTTTCCCAAGCTCGCTGGCGACCCACATTTCACCATTGTGCTGTTCAACCAACGCCTTCGCGATTGACAAGCCTAAACCCGTACCGCCAGCAACTTCGCGTAGCGGATTATCGGCGCGGTAGAACGGACGGAACAGCTTCTGTCGCTGTTCAAACGACATGCCCACGCCATTATCCACAACTTCGACTTGCATCATGTGCGCCTGGTTCATAAATGCGCGCACTATCACCTGACCCTGCTCATAGGTATATTTTAACGCATTTGAGTAGAGATTGAATATGACCTGGGTCAAACGTTTCTGATCCGCCGCCACCAGCGGCAAGTTATCCGGCACATCGACGATCACATTCATCTGTTTGTTTTTGGCCTCAATTTGCAGCGACTGGATAACATCGCCAATAACGTGCGCGATATTAACCTGGGCGAAGTTCAGTTGGATCTTGCCGCCTTCCAGGCGCGAAATATCGAGAATATCATCAATCAGCGATTTCAAGCGATTCGCGTTGGTTCGTACGACGTTGAGATAGCCGATTTGCTCTTCATTTAACGAGTGTACTGAGCTAATCAGCAACACATCGACATACCCCTTGATCGACGTTAGCGGCGTCCGCAATTCGTGCGACACGTCAGAGATGAACTTGCGCTTGGCGCGATCGGATTCAATCTCACGGGTGATGTCGCGTAAAACCGCAACATCGCCATACCGCTGACCGCCGGGGCCAATCACCGGCGCCAGATTCATCGCGATCACTTGCTGCGGCGAAATGAGATCCATCGACAAACTATAAATGCCCTGGCTCTTCTTCGCCCGCTCCAACCCATCGTGCAAGCCATTGTAGACAATCTGCGCCCGCTGGCGTTGCGTTTCATTCCGGCCAAATGATTTGAGCATATCCATAGGATGATTCAGCACTTCATCGGACGGAATATCAAGCACATGCTCGGCAGCCGGGTTGAACAGGCTGATCTGGCGATCTTGATCGAGCACGATAACGCCCTCGGTCACGCTCTGCAAAATAGCCCGGCTCTTGCTGGCTTCTTCACGCTGCTGGACAAGCAGATCGGATAGACGCGACGCCATTTCCGTGATGTAGTTGTACAACTGAGCGTTATTGATCGCAATCGCCACCTCGCGTGCGATCGTCTCCAGCAGACGCACCTGCGGTTCCGTGAAATAGGCGCGCTCCGGACTGGAGAGAATGATCACGCCAAGGGTGGTATCGCTGGTCATCAACGGCACGGCAACGACCGACCGCACGTCATCAGCCCGTCCGGCTTCGATCACCCAGCGACTATCCTCAAGCACATCGTCAATGCACACGGCTTGTTGGTGCCGCATCACCCAATCGCTCAATCCCTCTTGGTCATCGAAGGAAATGGGCATATTCGCCGTCTTGGCATCACCCTGACTTTCAAGCACCGCTCGACATATGAGATGGTTATCCCGCTGATCGTGCAGCATTATCGAGCCACGCGACACGCCAATATTCGTCGAGACCATACTCAACGCTTTTTTCAGAATGTCATCCAGATTGAGCGTGGAAGTCAACTCAAGCGTAATGCGGTGTACGGCCTCCAAACGTTCTTTTTCCTGCGAAACCTGTCTGGTGGCTTCCTCGACCCGTTGCTCCAACTCAGATGCAAAGTTCCTGATCCGATCAAACAAGCGTGCGTTTTGAACGGCTTGCGACGCCTGGCTCGCCAGCGCGAACGTGACCTCGGATTCTTCTGGCCCATAAGCGCCTGAAGTAAAGCTGCCGACGAGAAGAACGCCGATCAATTCATCATCAACGAGCAGCGGCGCGCCGATCCAGGCCTGAATGTTCGGCGCCATCAGAATGATCCGGTCAAAGCGCGCATCTTTGGAAACATCTTCGACCAGAACCGGACGGCGACTCTCAGCCATCAATGCAATAACCGCGTTGGTATCGATAGTAAAGTGATTATCAGGCAGCTTTTCAAGAGAAAGCCCCCGCACGTTCGTGAGTTGGAATGCGCTCGCCGAATTATCACGCAGCAACACAGCGGCGCTATCATACGGCACAACTCGCGCCAACTGGTCAAGGATCAAGGTCTGGATCTCGCCAAGCGCCAGGGTGCTGGTAAACGAGCGCGCCACGTCGCGCAAAGTATCAGCAGTGCGACGACGGGCTTGTTCAAGTTCGAAGAGTTGAGCGCTTTTCAGCGCCTGACCGGCCTGACTGGTGAGGATCGAGAGCAGTGACTGCTGATGCTCGCTCCATTCAAAAGATTGCTCACAGCCAACCCAGATTACGCCCAGGCGATCATCACGCGACCCAATGGCCATACCCATCACACTGCGTATTCCGGCTTGCAGCGCGAGGGGGTTGGGATTGTCAATCTCCAGAAGATCGGTTATCGCCAGGGGCGTATCGCTCTCCAGCAGTTTTCTCGTTAGTCCATCCTCACGCAGCGTGACTTCCAGATCATTGCGGATGCCAGATTGATCGGCTAAGACCAAGTGAGTGAAGTTGCCACGACGATCGAGCTGGCACACCGCACACATCTGAGCATTCAAGAGCCACAATACAGCATCGGCAACCATCCGCCGCACTTCGTGCGGATCCAGCGTGCCTGAAAGATTCGACGTCACCTCATACAGCATCGTCATTTCGACGGCGTTCTGACGTGTTTCGCTAAACAAGCGCGCGTTATTAAGCGCGATAGCCGCCTGGTTAGCTACCGTGGTGACAAAGCGTTGATCGTCTTCATTGAACGCGCGTTGATCATAGCCCTGCACATTAATGATGCCCAGGACAGCATCGCCAAACATCATCGGAACTACCAGGAACGACTGCGGCTCAGATCCTGCTGCTCCAATGCGATCATCCTCAATCGCAACGCCCATCCGGCGAGCCTGATCGGCAGTATGAATCAGCAACGACTGCCGATGGCGCACAACCCACCCGCTCATCCCATTCGCCAATGGTCGCACCTCTAGCTCCACCGGCTGGCCACGATCGTAGCCGATCGGGAGAGCCAATGTATCAGAGCTTTCATCGTATAAAGCGACGAGCGCAGCGCCAACATCAACAACCTGAGCTATACCGTGATACAGAGTTTGCAACAACCCGCGCTCGTCTAGTGTAGAGCCGACTTCCGAGCTGATTCGGTTGATCGCGCGCAATTCCCCAATCTGACGCTCGCGCTCTTGGAAAAGGCGGGCGTTTTCTAACGCTGTCGCCGCCTGATCAGCGAGGCCGACCAGGAGCATCATTTCGTCATTACTAAACTCACGACGAGCGTTGGTCATCACGCTCAACACGCCAATGGCCTGACCGCGATAGATAACTGGAATGCCCATATATGAGATCAGGCCATATTCGCGTTGGAAATCTGGATAGAGCGAACCGCTATGCTCGTCCACATCACTTACAATCAGCGGCATGACCGTTTCTGCCACAGTGCCGGTAAGTCCTGCTCCAACCGGAACTATCATGTCCTGGGCAATTTCCTCTGGAATACCGTCCATAGCCGCCGGGCGCATCATCCGATCGGCGTCGATTCTCCACAATGCAACAGTGGTGACACCAAGCTGCCGTCTGACCAGATCCATCAGATGCGCCAGCACTTCGCCCGGCTGAAGAAGCGAGTTAAGAATTCGGGCGGCATCCAAAAGCGTTGAAAGCTCTTTGACTTTCGTTTGCAGCTCTTTCGCTTTGGTTTGCACTTCATCGAAGAGGCGCGCATTCACAATCGCCGTAACGGTCTGATTGGCGATAGTCTGGCATAGTTCCAGACTCTGCTTGCCGAAACTTCCCCGCCGCCCAACAAAATCCAGGCCGACGCAACCGATGACCTTGCCGCCCTCAAGCAATGGGATCAACCCGATTGATTGAATATCGAGTGCACGAAATGTGTCATACGAGCGAACGAAGAGCGGATCATTCTGTGCATCGTTGGCGGCAAGCGGCGAGTTATGCTCATCTAGCCAATCAACCGCCGGGTTGTCGTGCAATTGAATAGCAATCGTATCGGCGACATCCGTCGGCTTATATTCGGCGACAACCGATGCAATGCCCGCATCGCGATCATACAGAACCAGGCGCGCCTGATCTACGCCGGTAGCTTGAGCCATTGCCTCGACCATCGCGTGGTAAATGCGCTCTTTTTCGAGCGTAGCCGCCGCCACGAGAGAAACCCGGTTGAGCAATCCAAGCTGTTTGACTTGCTCTTGCGCCTGCGCCAATAATTGAATATTTTGCACTTCCAACGCCAACTGGCTGGCAACTGTAGCAAGAAACACTTTTTCCCGCTCACCATAGAGATTTGGAGTATAGCTTTGCACCGAGATGACCCCAATCACCTCGCCGTTGCCGATAATCAACGGAACCCCCAACCACGACGCGGGAATACGATTGGCCTGACCAAAGACAACCGGTTTCAGATCTTCTTCGATATACTCTTGCTCCAGATTCCGAAAGAGGAGCGGTTGCTGTGAATGAATAATGCGGTCAACCAAGCTTCCGGCTTCCGGACGACGCGTCATCCGATCCAGAGATTGCACGCCGGAATCTACACGCAGCGACATCGAGATTTCGTTGCTCTCTGCGCGATAGATCACGATAAAGAAGGCATCCATATCCAGGAGATCGGCGAGGGAGCTATGCACCTGGCGTAGAACCTGTTCCAGATCCTGGGTCAAATTCGTAATATTGGCGATCCGGTTGACTACATCTAATTCGGCGATACGTTGCTCGCGTTCGTAGAACAACAGCGCATTTTCCATCGCAACCGCGAGCTGGTTAGCCAGAGCGGTGAGGAATTGCAAATCGCGCGACGAAAATGCGTTGGGTTCAAAATCTTGCACCGAGAGTACGCCAATCACCCGATTCTGGCTGCGCAGCGGCACGCCCAACCACGAACGCACATCCTCGCCCAGCGAAATCGCGGTTTGTACATATTCGAGATCGGCGTTGTGCCAATCAGGGATCAAGATAGATTCGTTCCGGTCGATAACCAATCCGGCCAACCCCGATCGAGGAAAGATCGCTTTATGATAGCGCTCGACCAACTCTCCTTCGCGCATCAAAAACTCTATGCGCAACTGATCGTGCTCTGGCAGATATGAGGCGATGAAGAAAAAGCTCGGCGTTCCAACGTAGGTCAAAATCTCATGACAGACTCGATCCAGAAGTTCATCGAGTTCTATCGTAGATGTGGCAGCCGTTCCGACGCGGAACAGCGCAGTCATCTGTTCAGCGTGAGCGTGCGCATCACGCAGCAGATAGTTATTCTCTATAGCAATAGCCGCCTGATTCGCAAAGATCTCCAACGGCTCAACTGTTCGTCGATCAGGTTGACACCGATCAATAGGATCGCCGACAATCATTAACCCGAGCAAACGACCCTCAGTCGTATACAGCGGAAGGAACAACCGATCATTGCGCTGCCATTCGCCAGGAGCACGTTCTTCATCGAAAGACTGGTAGCTATAGAGTCCAGCGTCGAGATCGCGCTCGATTTCGTGCGCCGCTTCGGAAGGAACGAAATAGCTATGACTGACAAGAAAACGCGGCTCAAGATAGCGAACCGCAAACTCTACTGGAAAGGGGGATTGCGCAATGCGCTCAAGCTCGTTGAGCGGAATGCCTGCACCAGCCACTGCACGCAGGTATTGCGGCTTATCCGGCTCAACCAACGTGAAAAGAACCGTACGAAAGTTTGTGGTTTCCGATATGCTATACCCAATCTGCTCCAGCAAATCTTCGATAGTTCGATCGGCGCGCAATTCCTGACCGATTTCAAGCATATTATTGAGAATGGATGCACGACGTTGGAGCAGTTGTGAAACATTACTCAACTCTGCATAGCGTTGCGCATTCCCAATGCCAATCGCTGCCTGATGGGACAAAGCGCGCATAAACTCTATCGCATCATAATCAAAGCTCTGCAATTGCGACGAGAGCAACAATACGACGCCAACAACGTTAGCTTCGTACCAGATTGGAACCGCGAGCGCCGACCGAGCTGCGACATAATGCACAGCCTGCGCCTCCAGCTCCGATAATTCCTCGGAGAACGCCGGTTCGCCGCTTTGCAATGCCGTCTGGGCGGTGATAATGCGTTCATCGAGGCCACGCTGAAGCATCGCCGCACGATCGGCGGCGTCAAAGCCAGCTGTCTCAACGACAATGCAATCATCGCTCGTCAGCGTTGCATTGCGTCGAGAAGATGACAAGCCATCATCGGATGAGAAATGGGGCTGGAGCAGCGTCTCCGGGGTCTGGCGCTCATTTTCATTTAACGGGTATAAACTCCGCAACGCGATCAAACCGTGACTGGCGTTGGTTGCTTTCAGCGCCTGATCAAGCACGAATGCAAGAATGTCTTCCTGTGCAAGCGTGATCGCAAGCTGGCTACTCACTCGTTGTAATGCACGTAGTTGCGCGATGCGCGATTTCAGGTGCTCATCTGCCTGCTCATAACGTAATGCATTGACAATCGCCTGAGCGGCCTGGCTGGCAACAATTGCCAACAACCGCTCATCATCAGCCGAAAAAGCGCTGCTCCTATCGCTCGCCAGTTCCAGCGTAGCAACGACATCATTCCCCATACTCAAGGGCAATCCAAGATATGACCGGATTGGGGCTCCGCCCTCCAAAACCAGGGGTTGCTCAGATTTCGAGATTCCAAAGAAGCGCTCTGCATGCAGCGTGTCGAGCCGCAATGCGCGACGACGACGAATCAGCCATTCGGTGGGGCCATTGCCGACAAATTGTTCGTTGGCATAGAGGCCGCGCTGTATCTCCGGTCGCAGCGTCTGGGTGCGCGTATCGTACAAAACAATTCGCGCTCCTACGAAATCCGCCAATCTCTGTACATTGCGCAGCACCGCTTCCAGAGTCTCGTCAAGCGCCAGATCCGCATTTAATTGATGGCCGATGTCCTGAAGCAACTCTAACTCAGACACGCGTCGCTGATCCGCTGTAAAGAGCTGCTGATTCACGATGGTCGTTGCGACCTGATCGGCGAGCACATGCGCGAGATTGTTTTCCGCCTGCGTGATGACACGGTGGGACTGGAGATACCCCAAAGCCATTACGCCAACGACCTGCCCTTTCGCGTGAAGCGGGAGCAACCATGCTTGCCGGCAACCCAGTTCGCACAACATTTCCGCAATTGGGTTGGGGTTGTGATGCAGCGACAGATCTTCAACAAGTTGCGCATTGTCGTTTTGCAATAGATCGACAAACGTCGCTGCATCATCAACAGACAATACCGATGGGAAAGTGCTCTGAACATTATGACTCTGATCAACATAGATCGCGGTTAATCGCAGTTTCGTTAAGTCGCTCTGGTTAAATAACAATATAGAGCACGTGTCCGCCTGCAACGCCATTGCAATATTCTCAACAATCCGCGTCAACATGGCATCCAGCGGAGCTGCCGAATTGCTAGCCTGGCTATTCTCGTAGAGCACGAACAATTCGCGACCACGCTGTTGTTGTTGGGCGAGGATATCAACGTGGCGAATCAAGAGCGCCACACGGCTGGCGAACAACTCGATCTGATGGCGCAGGTCTTCAGTATGCAGAAGTTCTAGTTCAGCAGAGTACAGCAGCAATGCGCCCACGACGTCATTCTGGTCAATCAGCGGCACGGCAATGTATACATCATCGGCCTTGACAGCCCGATCCTGAACGGCTCTTTCTAGCAACCGTTTTGACGTCGGAGTCGTGGCGCCAGCAGACTCAGTCAACGTGGTCACTGCCAGATCAAGCTCATCCGCGCCTGGGCGTTGCACATAAAAAGATCCGCTGTCAAAGCCAAGACACTGGACTGCCGACGAAGCTATATTGGTCAATAGCGTACGCAGATCGGCCTGGCCGACAAGCGCATGATTGGCATCAACCAGTTCGCGTAGTTTCTGCGATCGCCGAGTCGCCAGGGCGCGCCGATGGGAAACCAGCAGGAAGCTAAGTTGAGCAGTCAGAGCATTGGCAAAAGACGGATCAATACGATCTTCGGGCGCTGCATTCGCAAGCAGCAGTATGCCCAACAACTGTTGTTCACCATGCAACTGATACATCTGACCATCAGACGCTTCCCAATGGCCATTGTGGCTAATCAATACGCGCTTCTGATCATCGCCCAGCCCCCAGTCGACTTGCGACCGGATGCAAGCATTCTGAATGGTCGCCACCACACCCCATTGGGCTGGCAAATAGCGCTGCAACACCTCGACAATTTCAGACAGCAAGGCGTTCTCGTCAAACTCTAGAGCATTCGTTTGACCACAGCGTGCGATTTGAGCAAGTAATTCCCAACCATATGACTGGTGGGGCTGTATCACGGAGTCCATTCTTCTATTCGGGCTCACCTTTCGATAGTGATTGAGGGGTATTGGTTTTTTCCCGGCCTGATTTGCGGCAACTGGTACGGTTTTTCAGCCCCTTCTGATTAACGAAGGCACGAAAACCACCAGAGTGCGCCACCAATATTGGGCTATATTCCACCGTAGCAGCTACTCATTTGTTCTATTCCTGAAAGGTGAGTTCGGGAGCTACTATGATATTCTTAAAGATGCAACCGATGCGACGCAGCTACCAAACGATCAAAGTCATACCGCATGTCACCCTGAGCAAAGCGAAGGGGAAGGGTTTCGACCTCGGAGCCAGGGATTCTTCGCTGCGCTCAGAATGACCGCATGCGGTACATCCAATATTGTTTGGTAGCACCGCCCCTAATCACCAGACCTTGCACCGACATCCTATCACATAACTACTATGCTTGGGTGAACTATCGATACAATAAACGAGAGGATCTCATCTTCTCCCCGCCTAAAGCGAAATGTGTCATCGTTCTATCATATTTGCCTGAGGAGCTACAAACATATCGGCCCATCCGAAATGCCTGCCCGTCAGACGAGGAGGGGGATAGCCGCGGCTTTATCAGCCTGCCTATCCCCCATAAAACACTCATGCGACGCACCCGCCACACGACATACACTTATGTTGAGTGTACACGACCAAAACAGAGAAAACTCTTCTTGAGTCCTTGTTCACGAGCAAGCGCAAAAGCCTTTTGGCGCGTCTCTTCAGCAGTTTCATTCAACTCGCGGATATCATAAAACGGTCCGTCATTACTCGTTAATACACCAACCGATAATGACATCAGCGGAACTTGACGCGTCACGCCATTTTCATCGACGACCTCGATATACCCCTGTTTGCGATGCTTATAGTTGTAATGCAGCCCAATTTGCTCATCAAAGCTCGCGATAATGCGCTCGCATATAGCTTTCACGCGCTCCGGCGACGTTGTGATGACAAAATCTGGCCCGACAACCATCTGACCGATAAAATCATTGACCCCGCCCAACTCATTGATCGCATCGTTCAACAGCAGGGCGACATATTTCAGCACATCCTCGCCAACTACAGTTCCATACGATTGGATAAAACTCTCAAACCCATTGATATGCAACAGCGCCAGCGCCCAACCAGACGTTGAAAGCAGCGTGCGCAGGTGATCGTTGATAATTTCCGCCGTCGGCAAATGCGTCACCGGATGTGACTGATTCTTCCGACGCGCTTCTTCAAGCTGGTTCTTAACAATAGTGTGGACTTCTTCAATGTCAAAAGGCTTCACAATGTAGTATTGAGCCTGAACTTCGCCTAGGCCAATCAGTCGATCACGCCGCTCGCCGCGCGCCGTCAGGAAGATAATCGGGATGTGCCGTGTTCGCGGACTTGCGCGGAGCGCCCGACCAATATCGTACCCTTCCATATCCGGCAAATTCACATCGAGCAAGGCCAGATTGGGCGGAGCTTTGCGACACAGTTCCAGAGCCACCTGCCCGCGCATTGCAACGAGCACTTCATAACCTTGCGAGGTAAAGTATATCTTCAGCAGGCTGGATATATCAGGAGCATCTTCAACAACGAGAATCCGTTCTTTACTCACCGGTCTCGCCTCCTAAGGTAGCGTAATGGGCGCGAATAGCCGTCGCATTGCGCGTGGATATCTGCAATGCTGTATGCTGATGATCGCCATCATTCCGGGATATGCCATTCGCGTCAGCGGATTCGTTTCCATCAGCATTATACACGTTTGGCCAACGATAGACAATCCGGCGAGGCTCACCAGTGACTTCGTCAACATCATCAGGGTTGCCGCCCGCTACGCTTCCACTAATCAAACCGCCATCGTCATGGTAGATGATGACCGTATTGGATTCGATCATCCGACCTGGATAAACGACAAACCCGCTGCCAACCTTGCAGTTGTGGCCAACCGCCGAACCTAGCACCGGAAGCCCCGCATCTTCCAGGCGATCTTTGTAAGGCACTTGAATTGGCTCACCCAAAAGGTTAAAGTCAGTAAAACAGTTATTGGCGCCAATAAATGTATTTCGCCCTACCACACACAATTGGAGCGTTGAATTCTGGGCGACCATACTGTTATCCATAAGCGTCGTCATAAACAATCCGGCATTGAAAGGCAAGAAGCAACGATCGCTGACCACGCTTAACATCACCTGGGAGCCTTGCATAACATTGACATTGTTGCCAATCAAGCTATTAGAAATGACCGTACCGGGCCCTATATAGACGTTGTCGCCGATAACGGTTGGCCCATGAATCACGGCAGTTGGATCGATCGAGCAGTTCTTGCCGACTTTCACCAATTTTCTGGATGCCAAAAAATGATTGCGCCATCGCTCCTCAAATGGGTTAAGCCATTCTCCAAACGCAGTAAATACGACCCCCAGCTTGTGCCACAATGCCACCCAATCTTCACGCGTCCAGCGGAAAAAGTCCTTGACGCGGCCCCGATTCATCTCTCCATCCAACGTACCCGCCCAGGAGAACACGCCCATCGGCGTATTCGCGATATAGATATGAACCCAATGCTCGATAGAGAGAAATGCGCGCCGCGGAATCTGAAAAACGAGTTCGCCTTTGAGGGCCATATAGCTGGGAATGTGATAGTACCCCATCTCATAGGCGTTGGTATCAATGATCAGAGGTTCCGGCTCATCATAAACGCCCGCTGGATAATAGTACATATCGGCGACATAGACATCGCCCTGGCGTCGAATGCCTTCTTGCAAACGCAAAGCATGCGCTGAAATTGACCGATCAGCCTTGCGTTGACCATCAGCGCTGTCGGCTGCAAAAGCTATCTGGCACGCACGCTTTAAAGCGCGCGCTTTCGTAACAAACTCGTTGATTAATGCAGCATTGAAGAACAAATTATTCTTATGAATAAACCGTTCTTCTTGTTCAAGCGACAATTGTTGCGCTTCTGCAAGAGAATCTACTTCATAAGCGCCTTTGCAATAACGCGACAGGATATCACGCTGGAGCAACCAGAGAGGTTTATTGAGAATTCGCAAATCACGCGCCGCGTCGCCGAAGGGGGGTATTGGTGTATAGTCGCGAATAACAATTCTTTTCATTGTAAAACCCCACAATATGTTTTCTGAAAAAACCAACGACTCATACTAGTTTTTTTGCAGCGCTTTTGGAAGAATCTATGATTACTATACACAATAGGCAACTTTTATCACAAGCCAATGAGATTACAGTCAGATTACACGGTACACAACACATTTTCTATATTATTGTACAGAGCGACTCGTAGTAAGTCAATCTGCAAAACGTTGACAAAGTTTTCAGCAAGATGCTATCACTGGAGATCTGATGTTTGACAAACGGCATTCAATAGCAATATAGCAATCCCAGAGCAGTTGAAACCTCGTGCTTAACGTATTGGTAGCACGGCCCTGCGCGGCAATCGATCCGCGGAGGAGGCGAGACGCTGTATCTGACCGGTCTCAGCCCGCTGCGACCTCGACGCGCATGCCTCGTTTTTCAGCGCAGCCAATCTGGTAGAATTAGCTCGTCGATCTGTTACCAAACAATATTGGAGGCGCCGCATGCGGTCATTCTGAGCGCAGCAAAGAATCTCAAGTTCCAATAACGCCGAGACCCTTCCCCTTCGCTTCGCTCAGGGTCAGGGTGACATGCGGTGTGTGTATCATCATTTGGTAGTTGCACTTCATTCAGAGCATTCGACGGAATGCGGAAGCTTGCTACCACAATCTATGCTTTCTCAAATCAAGGAGACGCCACGATGGATCTTGTCGCATACAGCGCTCGGCTTGACGCGCAGCGCACGATCATCGCCGAACTGTTCACGCCGTTGACCGATGCGGAGGCGCGCTGGAAGCCCGCGACCGATGACTGGTCGGCGCTCGAAGTGATCAACCACCTCGCCGATGAGGAGGCCGACGACTTTCGCACCCGGTTGCGCCTGACTCTGGAAGATGCCAACGCCGCCTGGCCGCCGATTGACCCGAACGGCTGGGCGATTGAACGAGCGTATAATCAGCGCGACCCGGCCCAATCGCTGCGACGGTTTCTGACCGAGCGCGATCGGTCGTTGGTCTGGCTGCGCACCCTCGACGGCGCGACGATTGACTGGGATGTGGCGCACCAACACCTGGCCGGCGAGATCCGGGCCGGCGATCTGCTGGCGTCGTGGGCGGCCCACGATCTGCTGCACATCCGGCAACTGATCGAGTTGCGTTGGAAACGCTTCGCCCAGATTGCGGCGCCCTACGACACACGTTACGCCGGAGAGTGGTAGCCGAGCATAGCGGCGAACCGCATGCCGAGAAGGACGGACGTTCGCCGAACCGGAGCGAAAACAACCTTTTACCTTTTGTGCATGATTCGCAACATATGCTGGCCCATCGCCGATCCCTTCGGGAAGCGCTTCTTAGCTTTGCAAAGACTTTGCACGTCGCTTGCCACACGAAAGCGCCGGTTGACTTTTATGTTATAATTTGCGCAGATTCGTAGTTTTTAATCTGCACTACTCTGTCTATGTTCGCTGGTTGGCCCGACGGTTCGATCCAGGGCTATGGTTGAAGTTGCAGTGATGCACGGCGATCGAATCGGTTCGCGCGGGTCGACGCAGCGCGAGTATTGCGTGCGCGTCGTTATCATGCTTCAGGGAGAACTTCATGCCTCCAAAGCCACAGATCATTCGCGAAAACGGTCTCAACCATTCGTTCTGCGGCCTGGTCAGTGTTGGCTGGCTGTATCAAAAGATTAAAGATAGTTTCTTCCTCATTCTGGGCACCCACACCTGCGCCCACTTGTTGCAAAATACCCTTGGGGTGATGATCTTCGCCCGCCCGCGATTCGCCGTCGCTTTGATGGAAGAAGGCGATCTCTCGGCATCACAACCGCATCTGCAAGAGCTGATCGACGAGGTGTGCCAGGAGTACACGCCGTCGGTCATTTTTCTGCTTTCCTCGTGTACGCCGGAGGTGATCAAGGTCGAGTTCGAGGGTCTGGCCCGGTCGCTGTCGCGCCCCGATTTGCCGGTGCTCTTCGTTCCCGCGTCGGGTCTCGACTACACCTTCTCGCAATCGGAAGACACGGTGTTGCAGGCGCTGATCCCGTTCTGCCCCGTAGCGCCGCCCGAAGATAAGCGGGTGGTTTTCCTCGGCTCGGTCAACGAGGTGATCGCGGACGATTTCTTGACCGAGGCCGACCGGCTGGGCATCCCGGTTGCCGGGTTCCTGCCCGCCGATCATTTCCACGACATGCCGCCGATCGGGCCGGGCACGGTCATCGCCCCGATCCAGCCGTTTGTCGCAAAAACCGCCAACCAACTGCGCAACGAGCGCGGTGCGACGGTCATCTCGTCGCTGTTCCCCTTCGGCCCCGACGGCACACGCGATTTCTGGGAGAAGCTGGCTCAGGCGTTTGGCAAAGAGATTGATCTCGCCGAACGCGAGGCGGCGGCCTGGGAGCGCATCCGCGAGCATACGGATCTGCTGAAGGGCAAGCGCGTGTTTTTCGCCACCGATATCCTGATGGAATTGCCGCTGACGCGTTTCCTGCGCGCATGTGGCGCCGAAGTCCTCGAGTGCAGCACGCCGTACATCAACCGCCGCTTTCTCGCGCGCGAACTGGAGAAGCTGGAAGGTGTGAAACTGGTCGAGCAAGCCAACTTCGACCGCCAGTTGCGCGACATCGCCGAACTCCAGCCCGATCTGGTGATCTCGAATATCCTCTCGACCAACCCGCTGGTCGGCAAGGGCGTGGTGGCCAAGTGGGGCACCGAGTTCGCCTTTATGACCATTCACGGCTGGACCGGCGTCAACACGTTGGTCGGGATGTTCACTCGTTCGATCAAGCGTCACCGGCAACTCGACCCGCTGGGTAGCGATCCGGTCTGGACAACGGGAATTATGCCATCGGCGCCGAAAGTCATTCCACTTGTGTCGTAATTCGCCACGCATGCGCCCTGATCGTCGTCCGGCCTGACCGGTGACGGGGCGCCCTGGTGTTAAGGAGAGCCTGCTATGCGCCTGGCCTATTGGATGTACGAGGGCACTGCTCACTATGGCATTGCGCGCCTGATTAACAGCTTGCGCGGCGTCCACGCGGTGTTCCACGCCCCGCAAGGTGATGACTACATCCACGGGATTTTCGCGATGCTCGAACGTGCGCCCGATTTTCCACCGGTGACGACCAGCGTGGTGGATGGACGCGACCTGGCCCAGGGGACTATTCGCCTGCCCGATACGCTGCGCCAGATCGAGGCAAGTTACAAACCGGAGCTGATCGTCGTCACGCCGTCGTGCTCGACAATTTTGCTGCAAGAGAACCTGGAAGTTACCGCCATGGTGTCAGGCATCGATTGCGAGGTGATCGTCTACGAGGCCAACCCGTATCGAATGCAAGAGCATCTCGCTGCGGATAACCTGTTCACCGTGCTGGTGAAGCGCTATGCCGAAGCGACTCTAATCACCGAACGACCCAGCGTGAATATCATCGGCCCGGCGTCGCTCGGTTTCCATGCTCGGCATGACCTCGTCAGCTTGCGGCGGATGCTGAACACACTCGGCGTGCAGGTCAACGTGGTTGCGCCGTGGGGGGCATCGCTCGACGATCTGCGTCGCCTGCCGGCAGCCTGGGTCAACGTTGCACCTTACCGCGAACTAGGCCAGAAGGCCGCCGTTCATCTCGAAGAGCGTTTCGGCACACTGCTGCTGCGCGATACGCCGATCGGCGTGCAACCGACGTTGCGCTGGCTCAATCAGCTCATCGAGATGCTTAACACGGCCGCAGTGCAACACGACAAAAACGTTGAAATTACCCTGCCGCCGCTGACCGCTTTCTCGCTCGATGGTATGTCGGCCCCGTCGATGGTGCCCTGGTTCAGCCGCACCGCAGATATGGACAGCTTTTCCGGCAAGACCGCTTTTATGTTCGGCGACGCCACGCACGTTGTCGGCGTGACGAAGTTCCTGGCCGACGAGCTGGGCATGCCGATCTGCGGCGCGGGCACCTATCTGCGCCACGAGGCCGACTGGGTGCGCGAGCAACTGGATGGCTACGTCGATGATCTGCTCGTCACCGACGAATTCCAAACCGTCGCCCGCCGCATCGAGGAGCTACGACCCGAAGTAGTGTGCGGCACGCAAATGGAACGCCATACGGCGCGCAAGCTCGATCTCAACTGTATGGTCATCGCGCCGCCGACGCATATCGAGAATCACCTGTTGTCGTACCGGCCATTCCTGGGCTTCGACGGCGCGGATGTGATCGCCGATGAGGTGTCTACGACGGCGACGCTGGGTATGGAGAAGCACCTGATCGATCTGTTCGGCGACGCCGGATTGGAGGCGCCGGTGCATTCGACGAACGGTCATACGGCGAGCGCGCCGACCAACGGCGTCGCCGCTGCCGTCGCCGACGCGCCGCCCGTCGCAGCGCCTCCGGCGAGCAGCGGGCCGCTGGCCGCCGACGCGCCGGTGCAGTGGGATGCCGACGCCGAGCGCCTGTTGAAGAAGATCCCGTTCTTCGTGCGGGCCAAAGCGCGCGCGAACGTCGAAAAGTACGCTCGCGAGCATGGCCACAGCCTGATCACAGCGGACATTCTCAACACGGCGCGCGAGCACATCGGCGGCTAACCGCGCGAGCACAGTGTAGCGAGACGGAAGCCATGCTTCCGTCAGGTGCAGCGAAATCTATCTTTGCAGAGGGTAGAATCCATGATCGAAGTAACAGCCAGTACGGTACAAGACATTGCCCTGATGAGCCAGAGCGAACGACTCAAGGGCCGTCCGAAGATTTGCAGCGACTGCGGATTGTGCCTGAGTTCGTACCGTCCGTTGATGCCGGAAACCTGCGCGTTCGTCAAAAACCAGACCCGCGAGATCGAGCAGCGACTGCACGGGCGCAATCGCAAGTCGGGCGATGAGTTGCTCTTCGGCGTCTATCGAGGCATGTATGCCACACGGTTGCGACAGCCGCGCCCCGGCGCACAGTGGTCGGGAATGATCACCACGCTGGGCGCGCGCCTGCTGGAGTTGGGGTTGGTTGAAGGCGTGATCACCACCCGCGCCGCGCCGGGCACGCGCTATGCTCCGCTGCCGTTCCTAGCCTGTACGCCGGAGGAAGTGCTGGCCAGCGCCGGCAACAAGCCCTGCATCTCGCCCAACCTGAGTGTGATGGATGAGGTGCGCGAGCGCGGCATCAAGCGGCTGGCGTTCATCGGCGCGAGTTGTCACGTCCACGCGTTGCGCGCCGCCGAGGCTGAACTGAGCCTGGAAAAGCTCTACGTCATCGGCATTCCCTGCACCGACAACGTGGCCTATCCCGACCTGCTACGCTTCCTGCGGGTGGTCTCCGCGTCACCCGATACGGTCGTACATCACGAATTTATGACCGATTATCGCATCTGGCTGCGGCACGAAGATGGTCACGTCGAGAAGGTCAATTACGTCGATCTGCCGATGGGCGAGCTGGATGACGTGTTTCCCGATTCATGCCTCGCGTGTTTCGACTATGTGAATTCGCTCACCGACGTTACTATCGGCTATATGGGTGCGCCGATGGGATGGCAGTGGCTGTTCGTGCGCACGGAGATCGGCGAAGAGTTGTTCCGCCTGATCGAGCCTGACCTGGAGTTCACCGACTTCTTCGAGCGCGGCAGCCGCCAGAAAAGCAACGAGGATTTGATCCGGATCCTGGCGATGACCAATCGCAAGCGCACGCCATTGCCCATTCGCAAGCTGATCGCGTTTATGCAGCGCCGGAGCGGTCCCGCCGGGCTGGAGTTCGCCCGCTCGGTGATCGAGATGAAGTTGCTGCGGAATTTGCGGCATATTCGCACCAAGTTTCCGCGTCATGAGGCGCGCGTCATACCCTATTTCGTCTACTCGGCGCTCGAAGCGTATGCTCCGGTCTACGAGAAAACATTCGATCAGCCCCTAAGCCAATAGACGATAATCGATAGCCGAAAGGCTCAATCACTACTGTGTTACTGTGAGGAGGAATCGCTCATGTCTCTGGTCCTCGCGATCTATGGGAAAGGCGGGATTGGAAAATCGACCACGTCGGCGAATCTGTCGGCGGCGATGGCGCTCAAGGGCGCGAAGGTGTTGCAGATCGGCTGCGACCCCAAGCACGACTCGACATTCCCGCTGACGGGCGAGTTGCAGACGACGGTGATCGACGTGCTCGACGAAGTCGATTTCCATATGGAAGACGTGATGCCCGAAGATGTGATTAAAACCGGATTTGCCGGCGTCGACGCGCTGGAGGCGGGCGGGCCGCCGGCGGGCAGCGGATGCGGCGGCTATGTGGTTGGCGAAACAGTCAAATTGTTGAAAGAGTTTGGGCTTTACAGTAAATATGATGTGATTGTTTTTGATGTTTTGGGTGACGTGGTGTGCGGCGGTTTCTCCGCCCCGTTGAACTATGCCGACTATGGCTTGATCATCGCCACCAACGACTTCGACAGCATCTTCGCCGCGAACCGGCTGTGCCTGGCCATCTCGCAGAAGAGCCAGCGCCACAAAGTGCGAATGGCCGGCATCATCGCCAACCGCGTCGATTACGTCCACGGCGGCGGCGTCTCGGTCCTCCAGCAGTTCGCCGAGTCTGTCGGCACACGCATCGTCGGCCAGGTACCCTACCACGACCTGATCCGCCGCTCGCGTCTGGCCGGCAAGACGCTGTTCGAGATGGAGGGCGAGGGCAAAGCCGAGTGCATTCGCCCTTTCGAGCAGATGGCCGAGGAGATGCTCAGCACGCCGCAGGCGAACGTGCCCCAGGCGATGGGCGACCGCGAGATTTTCGAAGTGATCGGCGGGTGGAAGTAGCCCCTCCTGACGACCAAAGCTAACGCCGGAGGGCGAGCGCCAATGACGCTCGCCCTTTATCGTCAACGTTATAGCCCTCGGCGGCCTGACACATTGCAGTCGTCAGGCCTTCCAGCTCCAATGATGGTAGGTGTACACACTATGCACTCACCCCAGCGCAACGCGGCATCAGTCGAAGTGCTGCTCAGCGCACCACACAAATGGACAGGCCGTCGTGGCCTTTCAAGCCGACCATTTGGATAATCGTCGCCTCGACCCGTTCATCAACCGCCAGCGCGGCGTTAAAGCGCTGCACGCCAACAACGCTTTCGTCGGTCGCCTGCGCATCAAGCACCTGCCCCCCGCGCACAACATTGTCGGCGATGATCAGCGTACCGGGATGCGCCAGCCGGATCGACCAATCAAGGTACTCGGTATAGGGCATCTTGTCGGCATCGACAAACACCATATCAAACGGACCGGCCTGCTCGTTCACCAGTTGGGGCAGAAGATCCAGCGCGCTGCCTTCCCGCACTTCCACCCGGTCGGACAAGCCGGCGCGGGCGATATTGGCGCGGGCGACCTCGGCATGCTTCGGGTTATGTTCCAGCGTGATCAGGCGACCATCGGCAGGCAAGGCGCGGGCCATCCAGATCGCGCTGTAGCCGCCCAGCGCGCCGATTTCGAGGATCGTGCGCGCACGGCTCAGCAACGCCATCAGATACAAGAATTTGCCCTGGTTCGGCGAGATATGAATCGTCGGCAAGTCTGCGGCGATAGAATCATCGAGCGCGGCCTGGAGCGCTTCATCGTGGACTACAAAGAGCGCGTGGATATATTCATCGACCGAGGCGAACAGATCTTCGTTCAGATTAGTCATAGTCTCCCTCTCACTGCAGATCGGATCGCTTCATAGTGTACCACGCCCAATTGCGATAGATGCCATCGAATTCGGAGATTATCCGAGCTGTTGTGGGAAAGCGTTCACTTTTAGAACGTTGCATCGCGCAGGAACGTCGGTATATGGCTGAGCAACTTCTGAGGATCAATACCGGCAATTGAATGGCGCCGTACGATTTCGAACAGCGGCCCAAAGCCGTTGCAGATCCCAAATTCTCACTAACACATATTCTGCAACTCTCAGGTCGCGAACACCCGAACTTGATATGGCGCCAACGACAGTCGCACTGAACCGGCATCGTTGGGTTCCAGGCGTGCATAATGTTGCAGTGGCGCGATCTCTCTTACTGCATCCAGATGCATCCAGTGCCAAGGCAGGTTGTATCGGTCGTACGACTGCGGTCCGATGTTGCCGATTACAACAATCTGATCGCCAGCCCCTAGCCCAGCGCCACCGGTGCGGCAGTAAGCAAACACCTTGGCGCCATCGTTGCGATTGAAATCGGGGTGGAAGTGGAAAAACTCCGTTTCATTGCGGGTCAATGCCGGACGCCTGGTTCGCAATGCTATCAACTCGGCAACCTTGTGCCACAAATCGCGATTGTTGGCCGAGGCATTGAGCCGATCCCAGTCCACCGGATCGGACATCTTCAGTCGCCAGTTGGTATGATCGAGATCATGGACATCACCAAACTCATCGCCGGCAAGGAGCATCGGTATACCGACTGCCGTCATCAACAGACAGAAGGCGCTACGCAGACGTTCTAGAGCCAGACCATGGAGAAAGCGTTGCTGATCGTCGGCTCGCTCGTCAGACCCGGCATCGAGATGATCAGCCACCCAGCGGATATCGTCCACCGTACCGCGATAGCCATGGGCCTCCAGCAATGGCTCCAGGAGATAGTTCATGATACGTTTTTCACTATCTTTTTCGACGTCGTGAGATGTCAGGTAATTGACTGCCTGGGAGATATCATAAAAGCCGGGCCTGGCCTGCCGGTTCCAGTCATCCCAGGTCTGGTTGCCGGTAATCATCCAGCGGATACGCTCCTGCCGCGAGGGTTGTCCCAACTCGGTGTAAAGATGACCGGAAAAAGCCCGGCGCAGTTCATCGCGAAAGGCGAAGTTCCACATAGAGTCTGCAGCCTTGCAGCCATTGGGGTTATCCGCCCGTTGATGGGTGATGATGGCCCGCCGCCAGGAGTCCTCGGCGATGACAAGAAACGGCCGACCGGGAAAGGCCTGTTGATGGGTATGCCAGGCATGATCACGAAACTGCTGGATGAAATCCCAGTTATTGATACCCTTGAATTCATCGATCCTGAATCCGTCTGCGTGATACTCAGTGATCAGGTAATCGACCATCCGTAGCTGAAAATCTTGTGCCGGGGTTTGGCCATCATCGTCCGGCCAGTAGCGAAACAGGTTTGCCGCATAGTCCTCGCCTCGATAAGAGCGCTCATCATCTTCGTCGGACAAAAAGTAGCGGGCGTAGTCAAGCTGCGCCAGGGGGCAGTTGCGAGCGTGATTCATCACTACGTCGAAGATGACCCGGATGCCCCGCCGATGACAATGCTTGACGAAGAATTTAAGTTCGACGGGTAGCCCCATATCGATATCGGGGGCGAAGAAGAAACGCGTACCATAACCCCAGTTGAGAGTATCCGGCGAGTCCTGCACCGGCAGCAGTTCGATTGCATTGATGCCCAGGGTCTTGAGCCTGTCGAGATGGACGAACACCACCTTCTCGAAGGTACCGAGGCCCACCTGGCGAGCCTTCTCCGGCGCGCTTTCCATCCAACGCATCGGCATCTCATAGATCACCAACTGGTGGTTGTTGCGCAACTCATTACCGGGAGTAAATTCGTCATCCCAGGAAAACGGTTGCTGCCAGCGCCGGCCTTCACGGATCTGAAATACCCCTCGATAACCGCCAAAGCGGGTGATATGAACGGCATAAGGATCGGCGACAGGCGTATCGGTTGCCCCGTTCAAGACAAATTCGTATTCATAATCGCCATCGTTCAGTCCCAGTGTATCGAGGTCGATCTCGAACCAACCGGACTGTCCGGCGACCGGTTCCAGTTCTACGCTATGCCAACTCTGCGGATCGAAACGGTCGCGTTGCAAAAGATCGGCAAAGCGCATCTCGATGCAACTGCCGGCGGGTGCGGGTATCTGCAGATGCGGGTCTATCCCTATTCCATAGGGGTAGTTATGATTGTTTGGCATATCATCCCTTCATCCCAAGTGATGTATATGATCGCCGATGGCCTTATGCAGCGGCCGCGGGTTCGATGAGATCCGCACTGCATTGAACTGAGCCGCTGTGCTTATGCCATCTACCATCCGCAAAGCCTAACTTCGTGATTGCAATCTACTACCCCTAATGAAGTGGCCCGGCGAGATCAGATGTTTGACTCCCGATCATACTTAATATTCTATCACTCTTCCTGCAAGTAAGGATCGAGCACATCGCGCAGACCGTCGCCCAGCAAATTGAATGCCAGCACGGTCAACAGAATCGCCAGACCGGGGAACACCGACAACCAGGGCGCGTTGGTGAGGTGCTGCGTTCCATCGCGGATCATATTGCCCCAGGTTGGCGTAGGCGGCGAAACACCGAGCCCGATGAAGCTCAGGCTGGCCTCGATACGAATGGCCGAGGCCGTCCACAAACTCGCTAGGACAACAATCTCGCCGACGATGTTCGGCAGCACATGGCGTCCGACAATGCGCAACTGGCTGGCGCCGATCGTCCGCGCAGCTGTGACAAACTCGGCGCGTTTCAGCGTCAGCGTGGCCCCGTGCGTCACACGGGCAAACGCCGGCGCCATCACAACGCCAATTGCCAGTATCATCTTGAACACGCCCGAACCCAGCACGGCCAGCACGGTCAGACCCAGCAACAGGCTGGGAAAAGCCATCAACACATCGACCGAGCGCATCAGAAACTCTTCCGTTTTCCCGCCAATATAGCCCGCGAGAAGGCCGATCAGAGCGCCGATCGAACTACCGATAACGACCGATCCGACGCCGACCAGCAACGAAATCCGCCCGGCATAGAGTATCCGCGACCAGATGTCGCGCCCGAAATCATCGCGGCCCAAGATGTATTCCTGGCTCGGCGGATCGAGGCGATAACGCGCCTGCTGGCGCAGCGGATCATGCTGGGAGAGCCAGGGTGCAGCCAGAGACATCAATGTAATGATTACAGACATCGCCAGACCGACCAGCGCCGCTCGGTTACGGGTAAAAGCGCGCCAGACACGCTGACTCTGGCTGCGCTCGCGAATGGCTTCGGGTTCGATTGCTACGGCGCTCATGCCACATCACTCCATTTAACGCTGCACCCGTGGATCAACGACGCCATACAGGATGTCGGTCAGCAGGTTGATCGCCACCACAAACGCGGCATAAATCACCATCACCGACTGCAAGGTCGTGTAATCGCGCTGCAGAATAGCATTGACCATCATTTTGCCCAGACCAGGACGGTTGAACACGACCTCGGTCAGAACCGAATCGCCGACGAGGCCGGCCGCCCAGACGCCGGTCAGCGAGACAATCGGAACCAGCGCCGAACGCAGGGCGTGGCGCAGCAGCACAATCCGCTCGCTCAATCCTTTCGCACGTGCGGTGCGCACATAGTCCTGGCGCAAAACATTGAGCATCGCCGAGCGGGCTAGACGCGTGATCGACGCAGTCATCACCAGACCCAACGTCAGCGCGGGCAGAGCCATATGGTAAAGCAGACTGCCAAGATCATCGGGGTCGCCGGCGCCAATTGCCGGGAAGATGCGCAATTGGATCGCAAAGAGCAGGATCAGCAGAATGCCGAGATAGAATGCCGGAGCCGAGAGGCCGGTCAGCGAGATCACACGCCCGACGTAGTCCGGCATGCGGTTACGATGAATTGCAGTGTACACACCCAACGGGATGCCGAGAACAATGCCGATAACTACCGATACAATCGTCAACTGCAACGTGAAGGGCAGCGCATAGGCGATTTGATCGCGCACGGGCAGGCCGTTGATTAACGAGCGACCCAGATCGCCGCGCAACAGATCGCCCAGGAAGCGAACATACTGCACGATCAACGGATCGTTCAAGCCCATCTGCTCGCGGAGCGCCTCGACCGCTTCTCTCGATGCATAGTCGCCCAACGCGGCGGTGGCCGGGTCGCCGGGAAGGACACGCACCACGAAAAACACGATCGTCAGTACAGCCAGCAGCACAGGAATGGAAAACAGCAGGCGGGTAACGATATATCTGAACATGAGGTCGCCAGTGCTAAAACCGAAAACTTGCCCGATGGAACGCCAGGGCCGGCACATGCGCGAGTGCGCCGCCGCCTGTGGCGACACACGGTGTCGCACCTGGCAGGTTGTCCAGGTGCGCCGGTCAGATGTGCGCGCGCCTGACCGGGCCAGACGTGCGCACATTGCCTAGCGTTCGTTATCGATTATCGATCACCGATTGAGGCTGGTCTGCTCGGTAATCTGCGGATAGAGCGCCAGGCTTGACTTCAACTCGTGGCCGTAATCCACTGCCGACGAACGCGCGTACACCTGATTCTGGTACACCAGCGGAACGGCGACGGCATCGCCCAGCAACTTGAGCTGGGCTTCCTTCCACAACGCCTCCTGTGCAGCACTATCCGTCTCGGCGCGGGCCTCAAGAATGAGATCGTCGATCTGGTCGTAGTGCGAGAAATTGGTATCCGGCTGCGCGCCGGTAACAACGATCGAGTCGGAGAGGAAGAAGCGCGTCAGATAGACATCGGCGTTTGGACGCCAGGCGACGTACACCACCAGCGGGTTAACGTTCTCGCGAATCAAGTTGTGCATGCTGGAGTGATCGACGACTTCGAGTTCCATATCGATGCCAACCTGCGCGAGCTGACTCTGAATGCTCTCGTAGGTGCGTCGATACGCATCCATCTCCGAGGTGACAGCTTTGAACGAGAAGCCGTCAGGGTAGCCCGCGTCGGCAAGCAGTTGCTGCGCCGTTTCAACGTTATAGGCATACTCAGCGTCGGCGGCCTGCACCTCTTCCTGCGTCAGACCACCGGGCAAAAACTGCACCGGCACCGGCGAGTAGACCTTTTCGCCGACGCGCTCGCCGAAGAGCGCCAGGAATTCTTCCCGATCGAGTGCATATGCAATGGCCTTGCGCACGTCCGAATTATCCATCGGCTCGATGCTCATATTGAAATGAACAACGACGACTTCGCCAACGCCAAACACATCAACGTTTACGTCGGGCAGCTGCTCGATCTTCTCGACCCAGGCTTGGTCAGGCGCACCGTTGATGACATCAAGCTGACCGGCCTGGAGACCCAACTCGCGGCTGGAGAGATCGGCCATATAGCGGAATTCAACGCCATCGAGGAGCGGACGACCGCGGAAGTAATCTTCGTTCGCAACCAGTTCAACCTTCTCGCCGGGGCTGTACGACGAGAACATAAAGGGGCCGGTGCCGACCGGATGGGTCTTCAAATCTTCGCCCAGGGCCTCGGCGCCTTTCTGACACACAATAAAGCCGCCGGAGTAGTTCGCAACTTTGGGCAAGAACAGCGACTCAGAAATTGGCTGCTCCAGGGTCACCTTCACGCCATACGGGCCGTCGGCCTCGAACGTCATGCCGTTGTACTCACTGGCATATGCAGACGTTTCGGTGTTGGCTGCCTTCTGGAGCGAATAGATCACGTCGTCGCTGGTCAATTCATAGGCGGCGACATCTTCGGTCGGGTGGCACATCACGCCTTCACGCAGTTGGAAGGTCCAGACCTGGCTTCCGTCAACGATCTCGGCGGTGGGCAATTCCACAGCCAGATCGGGATCGAAAACGGAACTATCGCCTGGCTTGTAGCGCACCAGGCCATTGTAGACCATATCAACCAAACTGCGATCCTGGGTGCCGGTGGCGAAATGTGGGTCAAGGCTGCCCAGATCGGCTGCATTCTGACCAAAACGCAACACGCCTCCGCCGTCCATCGGCTCTTCGGAGGCAGCATCATCTGCAGTAGGTTCTTCCATCGGGGCTTCGGTCGCTTCGGTCGCCGGAGCTTCGGTCGCTTCGGTCGCTTCCGCCGCCGGGGCTTCGGTTGCTTCTGGGGCTGCTGGCTGAGGCGCGCCGCCGCACCCCGCGATAAACAAGAGTGTAGCTATCACTGCTACGATCCAGCCTTTGCGCATTATCGTCCTCCTAGACTTTATTGACTTTTCCATATGCACAGCGAACACTCGATGCATATCCGCAGACGTCAGCGAGGAAATGTAGCGGGATACCGATCGTGGACACGTCGTGTCGGGCGGGTCAACCTCCTTTCTTTTCTTTGCAGGCCATATGAACGAGATTATCGCCGGACGTCTCGCCGACAGCGATGCAATTATTCATAGTGAACACACAAACGGCAAACAACCAAGAGCAAGTCAGGAGCAAGGAATGAGGAAACTTTAATACACAGTATACCATACTTCTGCGCTTGAAATCACGGATAATCCTGTTGAACCATCTGTTCCAAACTCATCATCTCAGGCATATTGACAACACGGTTGCCAATAAGGACGTGAAATACCGTGTCGATAGCGCTTGTTATCTCCTGGCCTTTTTGTATCACACCCAGTTTTAACGCCAGGCTAGTTCGGCAATCACAGGACGATGATCGGAGCCGGCGTCAGGCCCTACCCAGGCCCGCACAGCCTGGAGATCGGACGTGTGCCAGACATAGTCCACGCGCGTCAACGGCGTCCTGAGCAAGGGCCCAATACGGGTGTTGCCAAGACCCCATCCTGCCTCAACAAAGCTATCCTGTAGATCAGAGCGGAAAACGGCATAGACCTCGGACGTATTGTTCGCATTACAGTCGCAAAGCAGCAGCGCCGGCTCCTCAGCCTCGCGCACAACCGCCAGCAGCCTTTTGGCATGCTGCTCACGGCGCGCAAAACGTTCTGTAACCATCATCGACAGTTCGCTGATGTCACGATGATCGAAGACGGTATGCAGGATGTCGCCAATTGACGTTGGGATCAGGTGGGCGACAATCACCGTGAGCGGGCGCTCATCGACGCGCAGGCGGACGCTGAGCGCCCGTTCAAAGATGGCATTGTCGAGCGTCGTCATCGACTCAATCGGAAAGCGGCTTAACAGACCGATGGTATGATACCCTTCGCTTGCCAGGCTGGCCTGATAGGGATATGCGACATCAAGGCGAGCATTAATCTCCGTCAAGTGTTCTGATTGAAGTTCCTGGAAGCCCACAATGTCGGGATCGGCGGCGGCGATGACCTCCGCGATGCGATCGTAATCATCGTTGCTCCAGAGCACGTTGAAGCTCATCGCGGTAATGGTCGCACGGTTTTCACCGCCAGGGCCGGCTGTCGCGGGCGGCAATAGCGTTTCACCGAAAAGCCAGACGAATAGCGCCAAGGGTATGGCCAGGACAAAAAGCAACCAGGGCCGACGATACCAAAGCGCCAGCAGAATCAGCAGCACCAGGGGAATAAACAGAACCAGTGCGAATGTATTCAGCAACGCCAGCCACCACAGCCCGTCGAAGAACGCCAGTCGTAAGAGCCACCATATCACAAGCAGGACGACATAGCCCACGCTGAGTAGTTCAAGCCAGCGACGGCGCGGTTTTGTTATACCCTGCAACTTCGATCCTCTTTCTAAGTTTGAGTCACATCATATGAGGCGACACTGGTAAACAACGCACGAAATCATTAGTCGCGCAGATCGTAGCCGACATCGATCATCAGGTCAAGCCTGCGTGTAACGCTTTCTCGGCGCACAAACGCGAATTTGGCGACGGTATTCTCCATCTCGCCGTCGTGTAACAGGCCGCGTGGGAACGGCCTGCCAGGGGCTGATTACCGCTTACGACGCGTCGAATCGCCGGTTCAGATCGATTGTACCACTATTAAAACCTGATCCTCAACGGTATAATTATTATGTAAGATTGCGATGAAGCTATGATGATCGTATGTTTAAGGAACGGTCAGGGGACGGACACGTATTACGCGCCCGCAAAGAAGACGTCCACTGATGAGCTTACGAATGAGATTCGCATCGTGAGCGCAAACCCTCTGGTGTCGGGACTCTTACACTCAGTAAGCGGTCTGGTCGCCATAGCGGCGCATTTCTATTACGCCGAAGCAACACAGCGAAGTCTGCCAAAATCGAAATCAATAGCCTTCAGGAACATATCCCACGTTTATCGGGACTCCATCCCAACCACAATCGCAGAGATTTCCCAGGCCGACTAGGCATCTGCCTCATGACAGCCTGCTAGTGTGCTATGTATAGTGCAACTATACCAACCGCCACGTGTCTCGAACGCACCGCTTCTTGGCGAAGCCAGCTTCGGACAACTTCCCTGCGTCACACCTGATCGGGGGATAGGGCGGCATCGGCGTTATTGACAATACCGCCGATTTCGCACGCGCCACCTATAACAAAATACAAGGCGCCGAACATACGGACAATCCACCTTTACTTTGACACAGTCAGGAGTATGGAGATGAAAGGCATCAAACGCGTTGTGGCCTGGACATGGCTGCTATTGTTTTTAGCGGCCTGCGGCGTGCAAAACGTTCCCACCGAGGAATTGACATCAGCTATGAATGTCAGTCAAGCGGATCCGGATGCAGAAGGCCCCGCAGTGAGCTATGTGCAACACAAGGTGACACAATGCACCGGCACCATGGATTCGGAAAGCAACCAGCTACGCGTCACGTTTCAGCTGGAGGCAGGTAATGAAGTCCTCGGCCTTGGCAAGGACGAGACGATCGCATTGTTTGGCGGCGGAACGGGTCTGATGGACAACATCGACGGCGATACGAGCGGCGCTTTCCGCCTGCGCTGCGCCGAAGCGGCGGAGATGACCGCCATCCCGCTCTATGTTGATGGCGAGCGGGTAAGCTGGCTGGGCGCGCTTAACGCTCCCCAATTGGGAGTGGTAGCTCCAGACGGTGCGCGCCAACTCTTGAACAACATCACCTTCAATGGTTTTGTCGCTTCTTCCGCCGAGGAAATTTCTGCTGTGATCGGGAAAATATACGGCGCGAAAGCAAAGGACGGCTATGAGTCTTTTCTGACCGTTCAGAGGGCGTTATACGAAAATTACCCCAACCAGGACGGTATCGAAAAGCAGGCGTTGCAAAATGGTCTTTCGGAGGCGAACGCAACTCGACTGGGAGAATTGTTTGTTGAGCAAGATGTTACGAAACAACGCGCCCTGCTGCTTGACATCATCACGACCGAGAACGATGCCTATATCGAGGCAGTCGTCGGCGCTACGGTAAGGACATTGCAAGTTATGGGGCTTTCCTCAGCAGAGATTGCCCAGATGTTTGACGAAGAGACGAATGGCCGCATCACTATCAAATTTGCGGACACTGACGCCGCTCAAGGCGTGAAGGTCACCGATCGCAATGAGTCGGACAATAGCGTTGTGGTCACGGCTTCCTCGCAAGAAGAGGCGCCGTCCGGCGGCGGAACCGGTGGCGGTAGTCCTGGCGGCGGCGACGGCGGAACTGGCGGTGGCAGCGACGGCGGAACCGGCGACGGAACCGGCGGTGGCGGTGGCGACGGAACCGGCGGCGGCGACGGAACCGGCGGTGGCGACGGAACCGGCGGTGGCGACGGAACCGGCGGTGGCGATGGAACCGGCGGCGGCAGCGACGGCGGAACCGGCGGTGGCGGTGGCGACGACGGCGGCTCGAACGTCTGGGATCTGCTGTGGAATATGTTCCAGGGCGCTGCGGCAGGCGCCACCCTCGGCACATCAGCTGGACCCGAAGGAACTGTCGTCGGCGCCGCTCTCGGCGCCCTTGGCGGCGCTATATATACGGCTCACGGCAGCGGCTTTTACGACCCCAACCCGGACGACCCCAACAGCCCGTGCAGCAGCCCATTAGTGTTGTGTTAAGGGTTTGCTAAACTCTTGACGTCGCGGAAAACGTGACACAAGAATAGCGGAACGCGAGACCCTGAAGAGCCTGGTTTCTTGAGTTTTTATCAGAAGCCGGGCTTTTCAGGAAACGCAGTCTGATATGCATAGAGTAATCTGTAGTTGCAATAATCCGGGGTGGTCGCACACTGCCCGTAAGATCGTGTATGCTCTCGCCGATCCGAACGCTCCCTAACGGAGGATGCTGCTGATGCTCGACGACCTCCAGCTTGACCAGATTGCTGACCCGCAGGTGCGGGAGGTGATGCGGCGGCTGATGAATATGGTCGAGCAGCTCAGCGCAGAAAACCAGCGCTTGCGGGAAGAAAATAACCGTCTGAAGGGCGAGCAGGGTCAGCCGACCTTCCCGAAGGCCCGCCCCAAACCGACCGACCATTCGTCGGACGCCGAGCGGCGCGTGCCGCGCGGGCGGGTCAAGCGGGCCAAGAACGCGACCATCTCGATTGACCGCGAGGAAACGCGGAAAGTCGACCGTGACATCCTGCCGCCGGATGCGGAGTTTAAGGGCTATGAGGCGGTCATTGTCCAAGACGTGACCTTCCACACGGACAACGTGCGCTTCTGCAAAGAGAAATGGTATGCGCCCAGCCAGCAGCGCACCTACCTCGCGGATCTCCCCGCGGGCTATGATGGGCAGTTTGGCCCGACGCTGAAGGCGCTGATCTGGATTTGGTACTTCGCCAGTCAGATGACCGAGCCCAAGTGGGTGCATGACGGGCGGCATTACCAGAAGCTGCGCCCGCGCTTTGCGGCGCATCTGACCGCCTTGACCACCTTCGAGCGCGACTACTGGGCCTTCTATTCGGTGCATCCTGGGTATGATTTGACTTACCCCGGATTATTGAGCAACTACAGTAATCTTGCACAACGTGCGTTACAATACATCATATCTGCTATCAATAGGCAATACGGCAGCCTGGCGAGCGCACGGCGGGTGTGGTGATCTCCACCGTTTTGTCGCCCGCGCCGTTTAAGCCCAAGTCGATTGAAGACTTGCGCAAAAGCCTGACATGGCTTGATAATCTGACAGATCTAAAAAACCAAATCTTAAGCCAAACTGATCATCAAACTATTGCAGAATTTACGGCAATAAGGAATTTATTAATTGGCAGGCATCGGCAAAGAACAACAGTTGTCCGCTCCAACAACGCCTGTTGGCGCAGCTAGTCGCCAGGGAAGCTCTTTAGAGCCAACCTCGTTCCTCCTGATCGGGCGCTGGATCAGCCTCGCCCATGCCGCCTGGCTGATCCTGGCGCTGGCAGTGGCCGGGATCTACCTCTGGGCGCTCCGGATCTGGACAGTGGAAGGCAACTACTGGGGCAGTACGCTGCTTGACGTGCCCTACGCCATTCTTATGCCGACCGGCTATTTTGTCATTGCTACGGTGATTTTCATACGTAAGCCCAATGATATGACGGCCATCCTGACTTCACTCATGCTCATCTTCCTGGGGCCGTATCTCCTATCCAGCGTGAACGTCACTATTGGCCAGCAACCCGGTTGGGAGATTGTCAACCGATTGCTGGTAGCTCTGGGCGGCGTCCTATTCTGGCTGTTTCTGTTTACGTTCCCCGATGGGCGTTTCCCGTCCGGGCAGGTGCGCTGGTCGGCGTTGCTGCTGATCGGCGCATACTCTTTTGGTATTTTCTTCTCGGCGGAAGTATATGCGGGATTTAACGTAGTGTTTATCCCGACAGCTATATTGCTGGGAATTTCCGTGCAAATCTATCGCTACCGGCGACTCTCTTCCCCGATCCAGCGCCAGCAAACGAAGTGGGTTGTCGCTGGATCGGTAGGCCCGGCGATCGAGATCCTCTACTGGATACTGCTCCTGGAACCGGGCATATGCGCTCCTCCCGCCGAGCCGCTGCTGTTTTACGTACACCAAAGTATTCAAGCTGCCCTGGCCCTGCTTTTGCCCATTGCCCTGGCATTTTCGATCCTGCGTTATCGGTTGTGGGATATTGACTCCATCATCAGCCGTACGCTGGTGTATAGCGTATTAACAGCCATTATCATCGGCTTGTATGCGCTATTGGTCGGAGCAATGGGCGCATTGTTTCAAGCACAATCCAACTGGCTGATTGCATTGATTGCTACTGGGTTGGTGGCCGTGCTCTTCCAACCGCTGCGTGAGCGCTTGCAGCATCGTGTCAACCGGCTGGTGTACGGCCACCGCGATGAGCCGTTTGAGGTGCTGACGCGGCTGGGACAACGGTTAGAGAACGCTCTCGCTCCGGAATTGGTTCTGCCGACTATAGTCGAGACCATTGCCCAGGCTTTAAAGCTGCCCTACGCGGCCATTGCTTTGCAGCAAGGCGAAACGCTGCAACCGATAGAGTCCTACGGCGCACCTGCCGCCGACTTGCATACCTATTCGCTCGCTTACCAGGGAGCGGTGATAGGCCAGTTACTGGTTTCGCCGCGCTCTCCAGACGAGCCCTTTACCGAAGAAGAGGAGCGTTTGCTATATAACGTCGCCCAGCAAGCAGGAACAGCCGTACACGCACTACAACTTACGGCCGATTTGCAACACGCCCGTCAGCAAATCGTAACCAGCCGCGAAGAAGAGCGCCGTCGATTGCGCCGCGATCTGCACGATGGGCTCGGACCGTCGCTGGCAGCGCAGTTGCTCAAAATCGGATCGGCGCGGGCGTTGCTGGCCAATCGACCGGATATGACCGACAAGCTGTTGGCTGAAATAGAGACCGACATCGAGAACACGTTGGCCGAGGTGCGCCGCATTGTCTATGATCTGCGACCGCCGGCGCTGGATCAGTGGGGGCTGGTCAGGGCGCTGCGCGCGTATGCCGAAACTTGTGAAAGCGGCAACTCAAACACCGCCGCGTTGACGCTGCACGTGGATGCACCCGATGCATTGCCGCCGTTGCCTGCTGCCGTAGAAGTGGCCGCCTATCACATTGCGCGAGAAGGGTTGACCAACGCAATGCGCTATGCACAGGCACGTCACTGTACGCTGCATATCAGCATAGATCCCGGAGAGAACAGCCGCTTGCGCCTGACCATCAAGGACGACGGGCAAGGCTTCGCCAACGACGTGCGCGCCGGTGTGGGCTTTACCGCGATGCGCGAACGCGCCGCCGAATTGGGCGGAACATGCACCATTGAAGGGAAGCCTGGCGCAGGCGTACGCATAACGGCTGTGCTCCCCTTGAAAATATGACCTATGAAAGAGTAGCCTATGGATACCATTCGAGTTTTGATTGCCGATGACCACCAGCTCTTTCGCGATGGGCTGAAGGCGCTGCTTCTGTCCGCACCGGATACCGAAGTGGTAGGCGAAGCAGCTACCGGCGCCGAGGTTATCCAACTGGCCGCGCAAACGCAACCTGATGTTATTTTAATGGACATCCAGATGCCGGATATGGACGGCGTAGAAGCCACTCGCGCGATTATCCAGGCGAGCCCAAACATCAATGTGCTGATGGTGACGATGTTTGATGACGACCAGTCGGTTTTTGCCGCTATGCGCACCGGGGCACGGGGATATGTGCTAAAAGGCGCCAAGCACGACGAAATGCTGCGCGCCATCCGAGCCGTCAACAGCGGAGCAGCCATATTTAGCCCCAATATCGCCGCCCGTATGATGCGTTTTTTCACCGTCAGCCGCAACACCGCTGAAAACACAGCATCCAGATCAGAAGAAACGTTTGCCGACTTGACCGACCGCGAACGGGAAATTCTCGCACTCATCGCCCGCGGCCAGTCAAATGCAGCTATCGCCGAGACTCTGACCATCAGCGTGAAGACGGTGCGCAATCACGTCTCGAACATCCTCAACAAACTCCAGGTGGCCGACCGGGCTCAGGCTGCCATTCGAGCCAGGGAAGCAGGATTGCAGTAATCGCGTCGGGGCATAAGGAACGCCCGTATGCGCTCACGCTTCTCGGCCCGAGGAAAACAACCCAGGTACACCATTCCCGTGTTGCCCCACGTAGCATTGATTCTCTCAGCGTTGTCACTCTTGACGCAGTTGCACGCGTAACCAATCGTGGTTGTTAGCGCTGCGAACCATTCGACACAGTCGAGTCAGGTGCAATTTGGTTTAGGCAGCGTCATCGACGACTCGCAGCCCCGCCTCCGCTTCCTCCGAAGATAATCGACGCACCTAACAGAAAACCAAAGTTATACCAACCTCCATTGTTATGGACTTCATAAATATGCACGGTATCGGAGAAGAGCGAAATCAAAAAGGTAATGGGAGAGATAATGCCATGCCATAAGCCTTGCCAGAAGCCAGCGACCTGTTCCTGAGCATCAGGCACATTCACCAGCTCATTAGGACCGGCCGTACATGCGGAAATTGCAAGCAACATCACTGCAACCATCAGCAATACGAATAGTCTCTTCATCTCAAACCCTCCGGGAAATATCAGCAACTCCCTGTTTCGCGAGTAGTGGACATCATCAAACTTCATCAAACAATGCGCAAATTCTGCGATCTGTTCCGCCTGGATTAACAAAGATGTACTGAGGCGTTTGCGATTTCCTTTACGCGCGCCAGTCGCAGTATATCACGCGGGAATGCGGCTCACAAGAAATACTTTATGGATGCTGATCGGTAATCAGACAACGAGGTGAAGCTGATGAGCATCTGCTTCGTTGCTCATCAGCTTTGCGGAAGCGCGCCGCGCGGTGAATGTCTGGATCGAGGCCAAGGATACAACCGCGAGCGACCGCATCAGACGCTGGGCAGCATGATTACCAACGAATATCGAGCCAGGGAGCGGATGCTGATGCCTGATCTGCCCAACAACATATAAAAGCCGAAACCCCTTCCGTGATTGCATCATCCGTCGTGTACCTTCGCTCTGGCAATTTGTTGCAATCTGCTAGGTATTTCTGTGTGCTCATTTCTGCCAAATTGCGTGGTGATGGAACTATAGCGTACAATAGAAGGGCAGTTCTGTGCCGAATGAATCATGTGCTCAGCCAGGCAGACACCTCACTGCATATCTTCAACTGCGTCCAACGCGCCAATCCTCAGCGGCTTTGTTCGTATCGCTCATATGCCGCCAATAGAGAAAGGAGTCGCCGATGACCAGATCGAGGCCATCTGGAGCAATCGCGCCAACGTCAACGATGCGTAACAACAGCTTACTTGCAACGGGGCTCGTTTTTGTGGTGATGGTTCTTTTCGCTTTGATCATCCTGCCCCCGCTTGTGGGCAATCAGACCAATCATGTTCAAACCCGCCTCGACAATGATGTGCAATTGCTGGCAAATACGTTATATGCAACGGAAAACGAATTGCAACAGATGCAGGCGGCAGTACGAGGGTATCTCTTTTCACAATCGCCGCAATATCTTGAGCAGTACCGCGCAGCCAGGATGCGCCTCGCGACCAATCTTCAGCATACGGCGCAATTAGCGTCACGCGTCGATCCTGAACTTGGACCTCAGATCGACGACCTGACCGCGATCATCGAGCGCTGGCAGATCGAAGGTAGTGACAGTCAGGCAGCCTTGATTCAGCAGGGCCGGACGGTCGAGGCCGTTGAAACGGTAGCAGGGGGCGCCAATCAGGCGCTGTTTGACGCTAGTCTGAGTCGCATCAACGATTTGCAAGCCCAAAACCAGGAAATTCGCGATCAACTCAAAGAGCAGCTTGCGCAAATTCAGGCATTAGACAGCGCGATCACCACAGGCTTGAGCGTTCTGGGCCTGGTTGCCGCTGCTTTCGTGATCGTTGGCTTCCACCGTCTAAGCATACTCACCCGTGGCATTGAGACGGCGAGCGTCGAGAGCACAAAGCTGGCGCAGCAAGTACACGACCAACTCGCAGACAGCCGCTCGCGCAATCGTCAGCTCACGGTGTTGCACAATGTGGCTATGGCATCGGCAATGAATATCCAGCTTGAACAACGCGCCCAGAGCGTGCTTGAAGCCATTACCAGCACGCTCGATTTACCGTTTGGGATCATCTGGTCGTATGATCCCAAACACGATCGTTTCTCTCCAATCGCCTGGCGGTTGCAAGGAACGTTGAGCCATCTCGATGCTCCGTCCACGTGGGTCAGCGATGAAGACTGGCTGGTTGTCAATAGCGCCGCCCCGCCATCGGCTATTGACGTGCTACACCATAACCGCCTGCTAGTCATTAGCGACGCCATTGCCGAAAGCCCGCCCGATATGGACAATCTGCATAACAAACTGGGTTTCACTGTTCGCAGCAGCCTGTTATTGCCGCTACGGGGACGCAGCCAGCCGATTGCCGTGCTTATGCTCGCCTCTGCGAAAAAGGGCTTCTTAGACAACGCCGATATGGCCTTTTTCGAAACGTTGGCGCTTCAGGTCGGCCTGGTGCTCGAAAACGCCTTGCTCTCTACCGGCGCTCAGGTGCAATATCAGTGGCTTCAGGCTGTGTTCGATCATTCGCCCGACGGCATTGTGGTGGTGGAAGCGACCGAGGGCGCAATTGTGCTAGTAAATTACGCGGCGATGGAACTGATAACCGATCTTGTTCCCGATGCCGTTCTGGCGGATCATCCGATGTTGCAACGATTGTATCAACCGGGCGGCGCTTCTTGCCCACCGGAACAATTTCCGTTGCTGCAAACCCTACGCGATGGCGACGCACGCCGTGGCGTTGATCTGGTTCTTGAACAGACCGACGGGCCGCGCGTTCCGATCCGCGTCACCAGCGTGCCAATGTATCACGAAGATGGGCGGTTGCAAGGAGCCGTCGCGGTGATTCAAGATCTGCGCCATATCCGCGAAGTCGAGCGGATGAAGTCAAACTTTGTGGCGATGGTCAGCCATGAACTGCGTACGCCCCTGACGATTATCCGCGGCTGTACGGAAACCTTGATGGCGGGCAATGCCAGTCCCGCACGAACGCGCGAGTTTCTGCGCATCATTGACGATAAGGGTGAGCAGTTGCAAGAGCTGATCGACAATCTGTTGAATATGTCGCAGGTGGAGGCCGGAGCGCTGCCGTTGCGCTGCGAGCCGGTTGCGCTGCCGTTGCTCGTGCGCAACGTTGTGCGCCAGATGCGCGATCGCCTGGCCGGTCTCCGCATCCAGACCGATCTGTCCCAGCGTTTGCCCCTCGTCAATGTCGATTCCCGCCGGATCGAGCAAGTCTTCTTCAATCTCCTCGACAATGCCCGCAAATTCTCGCCGGCCGGCAGCGTCATTACCATCACTGCCGCTGCTGACGCTGACGAGGTTCACGTAACGGTGCGCGACCAGGGGCCGGGCATCCCGCCTTCCGAGCGCACAAGGGTTTTCGAGCGCTTCTATCAGGCGCCCCAGCCGGGCATCGCTAATACCAGCGGTACGGGGCTGGGTCTGGCTATCTGCAAGGCGCTGGTTGAAGCCCACCAGGGGCGTATCTCGATCAACCCCGCCGCCGGAGGCGGTGCGAATGTCGAAATCACTTTGCCGGCATTGGTCGATCAAGAACCCCTGCCGCTTACGCATCCGAGCCTGATAGTTCGCAACTCCGGCCCGCAACCGCGGGTGCTGGTGGTTGATGATGACTCTGCCTTGCGACGCTTGCTCGAAAGCAACCTGAGCGATGCCGGTTACGCCGTCCAGACAGCCATCGAGGGCCAATCCGCCATCACCGCGGTCGCCAACCAACAACCGGATATCGTCCTCCTCGACTTGATGTTGCCCGGACCTGATGGGATTGCAATTTGTCGCCAGTTGCGCGAGTGGAGTTCGGTACCGATTATTATGTTAACTGCACGTTCGTCAATGCACGACATCGAACTCGGCTTTCAAGCCGGCGCCGACGACTACCTGACGAAGCCGTTTCATTTGAGCGAGCTTCACGCACGAATACAAGCGGTTATGCGGCGATCCCAAATGGCCGTTACGGCTGATGGCCTCGCGATCTTCCATAATGACGATCTGATGGTCGATCTAGCCAAACGACGGGTGTTTGTCAACGACGCTCCGGTCGGGCTTACGCCTATTGAGTACAATATCCTCAGCTTCTTGGTTCGCCACGCTGGTCAGATATTGACACACGAACAAATACTGCGCGAAGTCTGGGGCGATGAATACCACAATGAACATCACTATGTGTGGGTGCATATCGCCCATCTACGCCAAAAGATCGAGCCTGATCCCAAGCGCCCGCGCTACATTCTGACCGAACGCGGCGTCGGTTATCGATTAGCCAAAACGTAGGCGGTGCAATATAGATCTCGCCTTCGCCTGACCTCGTTCTGACGAGATATTTTGGCATTCTTAAGGGATAGCGTTCGCACCTTAAGGTTGGCTTAAGGGTAGCGCGATACACTATGCGACGATACGGCATAGTATGCCTTATACTGTGTCATCACCCAATTCCCATCTCAACTCTGACGCCCTCCAAAGGAATCGCAACATTCTATGTGGAGACGCCGCCACGATTTGCGGCGTGTTTAGTGAGCATCAGCCACGCTAGCGTGTTGGTGCGTGTCGGTGTGACTTGCAAAGCGTTATGCGTCACAATGCTGTGGTTTTGAATTATAGAGGAGGTCTGTATGTTGCCCGCTCCAGTATCTCATATGAAGCCGATTGTAGTAGAGACCGCGATGAAATTTCAACCTTACGGGCTACACAATTTTCGCGCCATTCCCCAAATCGAGCGCCTTTCTGAAGCGCAGAAACATAACATAGAGGTTGTTGGACATGTGCTGCCGTTTCGTACAAATAATTATGTCATTCAAGAATTGATCGATTGGGACAATGTTCCTGATGATCCAATTTTCACCCTGACCTTTCCCCAGCGCGGTATGCTCAAATCCTATCATTTCAATCTGGTGGCCGATGCGCTCAAACGAGGCGTAGAACGCGCCGAGCTTGCTGAAATCGTGAATCGCATTCGCTGGGAGCTCAATCCCCACCCTGCAGGCCAGATCGAGCATAACGTGCCCACATTGAACGGCAAGCGACTCAATGGATTTCAGCATAAATATCGTCAGACAGTGCTCTTCTTCCCCAATAAGGGCCAGACCTGCCACGCCTTTTGCACATTCTGCTTCCGCTGGCCGCAGTTTGTCGGCTTCGACGATATCCACTTTGCAAGCCGGGAAGCCGAGACGCTGGTCAGTTATGTGCGGGCGCATCCCGAAGTTTCCGATGTGCTCTTTACCGGCGGCGATCCGATGATTATGCGCACCCGTAGCTTCGCGACATACATCAATGCGCTGCTTGACGCCGATTTGCCCAACCTACACACCATCCGCATCGGCACCAAGACGCTGGGCTATTGGCCCTATCGATATGTGAGCGATCCCGACGCCGATGAGTTGCTCCGTTTGTTTGAGCGCATTGTTCAACACGGATTGCATCTGGCGATAATGGCGCATTTTAGCCATCCGGTTGAACTAAGCACGCCGGCGGTGCAGGAGGCGATTCGGCGCATTCGCAGCACGGGCGCGCAGATCCGCACGCAGTCGCCGATTCTGCACCACATCAACGCCAGCGCCGCGATCTGGGCCGAGATGTGGAAAGAGCAAGTGCGCCAGGGGTTAATCCCTTACTATATGTTTGTAGCCCGTGACACTGGGTCGCAACACTTCTTCGAGATCCCGCTGGCAAAAGCATGGAATATCTATCAGGAGGCGTATCAGCAGGTAAGCGGCATCTGCCGCACTGTGCGCGGACCGAGCATGTCATGCCATCCGGGCAAAGTGCAAATCTTGGGCGTCAGCGATATAGCCGGACAGCAAGTGTTCGTATTGCAGATGTTGCAGGGGCGCAATCCAGACTGGGTTCGGCGACCGTTTTTCGCCCGCTTTGATGAGGTTGCTACCTGGTTCGACGACCTACGGCCTGCGTTCGACGAAAAGGAGTTTTTCTTCAGTCGCGAGCTGGAGGAGATGAGCGCGTTGAGTTGTCCCCTCAACATTCCGCCGGACCTGGCGCAACCATTTGCCAGCAAGCCCGAATCGACCTGGATCTCGGCGTAGTCGTTCCTAGAACGCCGCAGCAATAAACACGGTTTGAAGACGGGCAGTCCGGCAAGGACTGCCCGTCCTCTTTCATCTTTCTTTCACCTGGTCATCCTATCCGAACCGGTAGGATCGGTACAAGCGGCATCCCGCCAGCCGGCCCGCCATGTTCGACGCAGATCATGCATCACGACACGCGCAACGTTCATCCCGCCGGCCCCGAACACGCCGCCGCCCGGATGCGTACCCGCGCCGGTCAAATAGAGCCCGCGTATCGGCGTGCGATAGCCGGCCAATTCGGGCAACGGACGAAAGAAGAACATCTGGTCCAGGTTCATCTCGACATGCATCACGTTGCCGTTCACTAACCCGATGCGGCGCTCCAGATCCAACGGCGTCTGCACAAAACGTTCGCCGATTGCGCCGCGCATATTGGGGGCGTAGCGATATAGCACGTCGAGAATGCTGTCGGCGACGCGATCACCAATGACGTCCCAGTGTTGTCCATTTGCCAGGTGATAGGAAAAATACTGCGCCCAGAGAAAGATCGTGTGTCGATCTGGCGGGGCCATATCGGGATCGATGGCGCTGAAGGTCATTGCCAGTACCGCCGGATCGCTCGCCGGCAAGCCGCGTCGATAATCGTCATACGCGCGGCGAACGTGTTCCATTGTCGGCGCCAGCAGTTGCAACCCATAATGGCTGGCGTGCGGCGTCCCTCCACTTGGCGCGGCAATGTAGTCGGGGAGCGCGCTGGCCGTACAACGCACTGCCATACCGAAGCCGTCGCCGACCCGGACATGTCGCAGGCGTTGGCGAAACACGGCGGGAAGTTGGTCTGGCTCGACCAGGTGTAACAATGTTGTCAGGACGTGCGCGTTTGAAACGACCGTCGGCGCGCTGTAGCGCTCGCCATCCTCGGTCTCGATGCCGCAAACTCTGCCGCCACGGGCGATAATCGTTTTCACCGGCGCGTCGAGTATCACGTCGCCGCCAAAGCTGGTCAATGCGCGGGCCAGCGCCTGAGTGAGCATGCCGCTGCCGCCGCGGGGATGTTTGGCGCCGCTGGCGTGGAGCATCGCGTGCCAGCCGAAAAAATCTCCCGTGCCGATCTCGTCGGGCGGCGGGCCGCTTTGCGCCGCCAGCCAGGTCATCGCCGCCCGCATCGCCTCGCTGGCGAACGTCTCGCGAATGTGCCGACCATAGCTGGTAAGCAGTCGCCGCGCCGCTTCATAGACGCCGCGCGATCCGGCGGGCAGGCGGGGCAAGCTTGCGGCAACCTTGCCGAACAGTCGCAACGCTGAAGGCGGATGCAGAAAAGCGTCGAACACAGCCTCGTTGATTGGTTGCCAGAAGGCGACGAATTGACGGTAGGCCTCGGCATCACGCGGACAGATGCGTTCGATGCTGGCGCATGTGCGATCAACGTCTCGATACAAGCTGATCGCACCGCTGCCGTCGGGCAAGGGATAGAACGCATAGGGATCCATATCGATGTATTCCAGCCCAAAGCACGCAAGCTGGAGATCACGCACAATCGGCGTGAGATGGATCATAATATGGGTTGATGATCCTGTATCGATACGATAGCCAGGAAAAATCTCCTCGGTACAGACCGCCCCGCCAACGATCCCACGGCGCTCCAACACCAGCACACGATACCCGGCGCGAGCCAGGTATCCGGCGCACACCAGACCGTTGTGCCCGCCGCCGACAACAATCACGTCATAGTCTGGAGAAAGGGACATACCAGGCTGCTCCTGATTCTGCAATGAGCTTTGCAGATGGGGAAGCTACCAAACGATGATACCCAATGCCGCAAGTCACCCTGAACGGAGCCGCCGGCAGCGTGAAGGGTCTCGGCGTTGGGGGAATCTGCGATTCTTCGCTGCGCTCAGAATGATCCCATGCGGTGTCTCCCACATTGTTTGGTAGCTAGCAGGGCATCATACCATAAACCCGCCAGATGCGGCGATGCACAATATGAGAGACTGTCTGAAAAAACCGGGCCAGTCTCACAGCCGGCATACCATTGAACGTCCGAGTGCAATGTCCGGCGAAGACTGCTCCAAACGATGCTCCCCATGCCGCATGTCACCCTGACCCTGAGCGCAGCGAAGGGGAAGGGTCTCGGCGTTGGGGGAATCTGAGATTCTTCGCTGCGCTCAGAATGACACTATGCGGTGTCTACAATATTGTTTGGTAGACTGCTCCAAACGTTGTTATGGAAGACTCTGCTTTCTGTCACCATCCAGACAGGTTCTGAGGCTTTTGCGAAACCTGAAAAGCTGCATCGAAACGGCTTGTCGGGTATGCCGGCTGCTAGAGGTTTGAAGACAGCGGTTCGACGGAGCGGGGATAGGTGCGCATATGATCCAGGATCGCATCCAGGGTCATCGCGTCGAGCGATTGAAGCAGCAGATCCGCGTCGGGAAGTTTGAGCAAGCGCGAGACGCTGCCGGGAACCACTACGCAACGCATTCCGGCGGCACGAGCGGCGATGATTCCGTTCGGCGAGTCTTCAAACACCAGGCAAGCGCCCGCTTCGACGTGCATACACTCCGCCGCCCGAAGGAATAAATCCGGCGCGGGCTTGGTCTGCGCTACATCTTCAGCGGTGCAAACGCAGACAAACCGCTCGTAGATGCCGTGTTGACGGAGCCAGCCTTCGACCCACCAGCGGTGATTGCTGGAGGCGATCGCGCACAGCAGATCCATCGCCTCGGCCTGATCGAGGATTGCGCTGACGCCGGGCAGCAAAGGTTGGCTGGCGCTCAGTTGCCGTTTAATTTCCAGACGCCGAGCGGCGGCTTGTGCAGCATCGAAGGCGTGTTCCGCATCGAGCAACGAAGCAAGATGATCCAATCCATTAAAGCCATGCCGGGAACCCAGGGCATCCTGCCAGAGTTCTATCGGAAACGAACGCTCGTACTCGGCGTACAACATCTGCCAACTCTGGAGAGCCGGCGTTTCGGTATCGACAATCAAGCCGTCAAAGTCAAAAATCAGCGCATTGATCATATAGCTGTATTGCTCATCTGGTGTTGTATTGGCGGCGTTCCCCTGTCCGTGTTTGCGATTTCGCCCTCCCACTCGTCGCGCAACTCGATCCGCTGCACCTGGCCGTCGAGCAAGCGCACGATCCGATCGGCATATCGCGCCACGTTCATATCGTGCGTCACCAGCAGCAAGGTCAGCCCTTCCTCACGAATGAGTCGTTGAAGCAGACTCATAATCTCTCGACCGGTGGCGCTGTCCAGGTTGCCGGTTGGTTCATCGGCCAGAATGAGCTTGGGATGGTTGGCAAGGGCGCGGGCGATAGCGACGCGTTGTTGTTCGCCGCCGCTCAGTTCTGAAGGTCGATGGCCGGCACGGGAATGCAGACCGAGTTGCTCAAGCAGCGCCAGTGATCGCGTTCGGCGCTCGCTGCGCGGCAATTGCTGGAGCATCAACGGCACTTCCACATTTTCAACGGCATTGTACACCGGCATCAAATTGAAATTCTGAAATACAAAACCCAGGGCGTTGCGTCGGTAATCGACCAGTTGCCGGTCGCTGCTGCGCCCCAGATCGAGGCCATCAACCCAGATCTCGCCTTCTGTGGGGCGAACAAGGCCGCCTACAAGGTGGAGCAGAGTCGATTTGCCGCTGCCGCTTGGGCCTACCAGCGAGACAAACTCACCGCGCTCAATCTCCAGATTGACGCCGCGCAGCGCATCGACGTACATCTTGCCCATTTGATAACGCCGCGATAATTGTACTGCGCAAATGAGGGGTGTAGTATCAGGCATAATCCGGCATCAAACAAGGAGCAAGCGACGAACAGCCATGCTGCTCGCCGCTCACCGCTACTAGAAGTTGCGGCACGATTACTTCAGCGACTCGGCCACTTGCAAGGCTTCATCGGCGCTCAACGTACCGGCGATGATAACCCGACGGCCGTCTTCTGTCCAACTCAACAAGGCGCCCTGCTGATCGTCCGCGCCGGTGACCAACGTTGCGGTATGTCCGCGCACCATCACTTCCTCGACCACGCTGTCCGCTGGCGGCTGGTCGGCATCGCCGACATCGCCGCGCCCCTGAACAACACTCAATGACACGCCCGGAGCGGCATAATTTTGGATCACGGTGTGGGTTCCGATTAGTCGCACTTCGACGAGCGTCGCGTCGTCGGGCGTAAACTCCGGTGTGAGCACCGGGAAATCGACGCTATCTTGCGCTTCATCCAATGTGGTCAAACGCGGCTGCATCTCGGCCAGCAGGTCGGCGGCTTGCAACACCTCAACACCTTCCGGCGGAGTGAACACAAAGAGCGAATCGTCCAGGCCGACGTTCATTTCAATGGATTGCACTTCAATCGTAACCTGGCCCATATCGCTGGCGTCGACATCCAACTTCAGCGGGATGGCCTGCTCTTGTTCCACCCACATCGTTGCTTCAATAATACCATCAAGCTGCAATTGCTGCTGCGTTTCGGTCTTGGGCGTCAACTTCAGCTTCCAGGCTGCGCGTCCGGCGATTGTTTCTTCGCCGAGCACCTCGATGTCAACAGCATCCAGCCCTTGCTGCAGCATATCCTGAAACGCTTCGGTCATTCCGGTCGGATCGCCGGAAAAAGCCGAGGAATCGGGCCGGTTGGCTTTCATCTCCGCGATGTCGCCGGTTATCGCCGTTTGTTCGTAGGGGTTGTAGAGCCAGAAGATTTCGCCATCGCTGACGACCAATGAGTCGCTGAGTTTCTCCTCATCGGCGTCAATCACGGTTGCACGCACCTTGTTGATCGGCATGCCATCGGCATCGGTCTGACCGGTCTTTTCCAGCCAGCCTTCGATGACCAGATAGCCGTCTCGTTCGTTGGTGTTGAAGTTCATTGCCACTGTGGCATGCACATCCTGCATCGAGTCGCGGGTGGCTTCCATTCGCTCGACAATCTCTTCGGCGGTAATGAGCTGCTGACCGCAAGCTCCCAGCAGAAGCGCGCCAACCAGGGCCAGGATCATAGAAAAGAGACGAAAACGCATCGCTTTCTCCTTCGGGTTGCGTAGTAACAGAAACTGCTTCTTTATGATCAGTTTTGGATTGCCAATGCATACAGGATAGCAGGTATGTGTTGCTATTGCCACCCGCCGACGCAACGAAAGGGTAAACGGAATGTTACAACATGTTACCATCGTTACGGAAACGTGTGATGATGCTACCAAACGATAATGAACAGGCCGCATGTCACCCTGACCCTGAGCGCAGCGAAGGGGAAGGGTCTCGGCATCCCCGACAGCCGGGATTCTTCGCTCCGCTCAGAATGACCGCTTGCGGCAGATCCAAATTCGTTTGACAGCTATCACGTGGAAGAGATTCCGCAGGCAAGATCTGCCAGATGGACGCAGCGGTTATTCGGCTTCAGCAAGTGCAATTCCGTCACCCGCCTGATAGGTCTTTGTCGGGATGCACCAATGCTTTGGTAAAGCAAGCGAAACGGGCATGATCCGCATCACGCCCGTCTCGCAGCAGATGTTTCAACTTGTCGATCAGCGTGCGGTTCGTCGTTGCCAGATCACCCAGACCGCCAGGGCAAGGATTGCGATCACGGCGACGCCGATCACCCAACCGACGGCGCTCGTTCCAGATTGCGTAGCGTCTGTCTCGGCGGCGCGTAGTTGCGACGCCTGCGTAGGTGCGCGCGCTGGCGTCATGACTACCGTAGAGTCGGTGGTAGCTGCGCCGACGCCGTTAGCATCTTCCGACGCTTCCATATTCACCGACGGCGGCGCTTCGCCGTCAGCTTGCGCCCCGCTTTCCAGCCCTTCCGCCGCGGTCGGCGCTCGAGGCTCTTCAGACAGAGTAGCGCCGCCGGATGGCGCAGTCAGGGTAGCATGGCGAACCGGCTGCGGCTCCTCGGCTGCCGACTCTTCAGCAACCGCTTCTTCCAATTCGGCGTCTGCCATTGCCGTCTCCGGCACACTCGCCGCAACCGGAGGCTCGGCATCTTGCGCCACAGCTTCCGGTTCACGCACCAGCTCCGGTTGTTCCGCTCCGATCACAGTAGTGGGCGCTATTGCGATCTGGCTGTCCGACGACTGTGTGCCGAAGGACAGATTGAGCAATGCTGCGCTCACCAGAACCACCAGCACGAGACTGGCCAGGGCGCCGCCGAAGCGGGCGAACCAGCCGAATGACCAGAACTGGCGAGTTTGAACACTCGCTGAGTTGATAGTAAACGAACGCGGCAACGCAACCGGCGCCAGATCTTGCAGTAGCTCCCTGGTGATCCGCAACTCGTCTAACTCAACCCGGAGTTGCTGTTCCAGCCGCAGACGTTGTTCAAGGTGCAGCCGCTCATCAGGCGAGAGCCGATCATCAAGATAGGCCGAGAGCAAATCGAGATCATCATCAGAGAGCATATTCGATTGTGGAGAACGATCGGTCATCAGTTTCTGTGCATTTTATGGATGTCGCCCTGCTTCAGAGCGGAGAAGTTGACTCGCCTTCATGACGATAGCGTGAAGGCAACAGTTCCGTGGCCTTCAAGAAATTGCGCAGCCGCGCACGCCCGCGACTCAGGCGTGATTTCACCGTTCCCAGGTTTGCACTAGTAATGTGGGCGATTTCTTCGTAGGACATGCCCTGGATGTCACAGAGGATCACCACCGCACGTTGATCTTCAGGCAGCGTCGCTAAGCCTTGCTGAATAGCTACGCCAAGCTCGTGGCGCAAAGCAAATTCATCAGGCGCTTCACCTCGATCGGCAAGTTCGATGGGTCGGCTTTCATCGTCTGTGTCAAACGCTGCATCGAGAGATGTTGACGGACGACGCTTGCGAACCCGTAACACGTCATAACACGTATTGGTGGCAATACGCAACATCCAGGAACGAAATGATCCGCCCCGGAAGGAGTGAATATTGCGAAACGCCGAAAGAAAGGAATCCTGCGCTGCATCGGCGGCCGAGTCCGGATCGCCGAGCATACGATAGCACAGATTATAGACCCGCCCTTCATAGAGCCGAACAAGCTGATTAAACGCTTCAACGTCGCCGCGCTGACCAGCCTGCGCCAGGCGCAACTCTTCGTCCGCCATAACTCATTGCTGCCTTGTCATCCTGCAACATGGAGCTATTATAGCAGAGGCGCGGCGATGTCCCGTCTTGTTCAGCGGCCATACGCCGATCCAAACAAGCGACTTATCCGCGCAAACGAGAATCTGGTTGCGATAACCCAGGATGCTTCTACACAAGAATTCCTGGCGTATAAAATGGGGAAAGCAGGAGAAAAACAGCTAGCGGAATTACAACGGCACAATGCACGCGACGCGTGAGACGCCTGCGAGAACGCGTTCGCCAGCGCCGAGAAGAAGTTCGATGCTATCGCGCTGCACAATCAGATCGACGCGAGCGCCGAAACGCACCGTACCAATGCGTCCCCCCGCTTCTAGTCGTTCGCCCAGTTCGATAGGGCTGATAATGCGACGCGCGATAGGGCTGGCAATTTGCACGATCATCAGCGGCCCCCACGTCGAGTCCAGACCGATATACAGACGCGTATTGCGCTCTGGAGCCTGTGGATCATTCAGGGGCCTAAATTCACCGCTCACGTATTCAAGATAGCGAACCTCTCCATCCACGGGACTCCGATTCACCGACACATCAATAGGCGAACGCATCGTTACAATTCGCAGGCAATCGGTGTGCAGATATCGATGTTCATAGACCTCGTCGATATGCTGTACGATGCCGTCAGACACAGCGAATAGAGTATCGGTTTCGTTCGGCGTCGTTCGCTCCGGGTCACGGTAAAGCATAGCCGTCAGCGCTGTCAGCGCGATGGGCAGAGGCGCCAGCTTTGGCCGCAAACCAAGCGCTAATCCTGTGAGCCCTAACCCGATTCCGAGAAACGTGTTCGCTTCGGCATCTAGCCCAGGGATATGCGGAGATCGTTCTTTAATCGTTGTTTGCTCTGGCATAGCGGTAATTTTGCAGATGTCGTTTTACTGATTCTAGCATGCCCTATGCTAAAGCGCAACCAGAAGATAGAAATTTTTATCGCGTATATGCAAAACGGATACAGGAGCGGAACAGCCTGATGTGGATGAGCAAGCCTCGTCGCAGAGATCACATCGCCTCGCATACCATCGAATTCTGACAACGCCGCACAGCAAGCATCGAACGCAAATGGCATAGATAAGGCAAAAGCGTGGCGATGAACGCAAGTGCAACATGCATTCATCATCACACAACCGCGCTCTTGGAGCAGAGAGCGTTTTATCCTTCAACAAGCAGTTCGGCTATATATTTCAGCGTAGCGCGGCGTCCCTGGGGGTGCAATTGACGCCAGAGATTCACCAGATGGATCTCTTCCGATGTGTACTCAGGATTGAGCGTCGCCGGTTCAGCATATTCTGATGCAAGCCTGACATCATGAACATTCGTGGCATCAACGCTTTTCTCAGCATCAACAGCATGCTCTGCAACCTTGTAGCGCTCCGCTTCTTTTGGCTTACTCGCAGACATTGGCGGTTCAGGCGGTATAGTTTCACCGCCGCTGCGCAATGTTTGATCGGCGACAATCACCATGGCCAATTCGATAAACGGCACGTCGAACGCCTCGGCTAAACGGCGGGCTTGATCGGTATCGGGGAGAGTCTGACCGGATAGGTAGTTGCGCAATGCACCATCGCTGATTCGGGTTTCGTTCGTCAATTTGGCTCGTGAGAATCGCCCCTTCATATGCTTTTGCAACCACTCGCTAAACAGCGGCGCGGCAGTCGGGAGAAGCGTAGCTCGATGGCGCACCTCTTCGATTGGCATCTCCAACATTTCCGCCATCGACTCAAGCGTTTTCCCACGGGGGCGACGAGTCTTCCCTGAAATAAATTGACGCAGTGATATTGTCCCAATATCAAGCTGTTCGGCAAAATCACTCAACGCGACATCCCGACTCATAGCGGATTCAAAGAGCACCACTGAAAGAGGCAGATTTGCAGGCAAGGTATTATTTGCTGGATTTGATGCTGTGTTCATCGGGAACCGCTCCTTATTAACAATGAAGACATCCGCTACTTCCATGATCAAGTCAACTTCGTACAGAAACTATCGACAGATAATTGACAGAACAACAAACGGGTTAAACTTAGTAGTTTCACCACAAACAGGAGGTGTGCTACATAGCAATCCACGTATGCGTCAATGTTAGTATTACATTGTGGCAATTATTTTATCACAAAAAGTAGAAAAAGAAAACTGTACTGAAGGGTAAAGTGGCAAATATTTTCTAAATGCACTTTCTGTCCAAGTGTTTTCGCGTCATGGAAAATGCTTAGAATACCTTTATCAAGACAGATCATTTGCTGCATCACTATAAAGAACTTTAATACAATGTCAAGAATAATACGCAACACAATGCTTCGTCGCCTAAGTTGATCCTATGTACTATTGTCAAGTTGCTACACTGAACAACTATTTTAAACCGACAGGAAATCGTATGCTCCTTGCTGATGAAAGTGCGCTTCCATGGTACAATTGAACGCACGTTTCGTTAGCTTCATATCCCATCCCTGGCGAGCATTTGAACGTTGTTTTATTCACGCCTGTCTTACATTTTATCCTATGCCTTGCTCGTAAATATACTGAATGATTGCGCTTATCGATACTACGTAGAAAGTTCTACCCGTGACCAATCCAAAAAGCTGCTTTCAAATTCAAGATCTCTATCAACTTGACTGGATTGAGGACGTTCGCATAAGTCCCGATGGGCGGATGCTTGCTTTTGTGCGAGTCAGCCCGGATCGTCTGCACAATACGTATCGGCGGGCGATTTATGTCGCGTCGATTGACGGCGGCGCGCCACGACGTTTGAGCGCCGGCATCAAACAAGATCATACGCCACGCTGGAGTGCGGATAGTCGTCGGCTGGCCTTTGTCTCTACACGTCACGATGATCAGGGCCAGATCTTCATTATCAATGTTGATGGCGGCGAAGCCCAACAATTGACCGCAATGCATCATGGGGTCAGCGATCCCTCCTGGAGCCCTGATGGCGCGCACATTGCATTTTTATCTGGCAGTAATGCGGAGGAGCGCACCCAGGAAGATGCCGGCGTAGCGCAGCCGGAACCTGAAGACGCCTGGGAAGAGCAGCGTCTGCGAGAACAAATCCAGCATGAAAACGAAGAGCGCAATGATCCACGCGTTGTTACACGATTACCGTATCGCACCGGGACAGCTTTTTTGGACGACCGCAAGCAACATATCTATCTGGTTGATGTTCCAAACGATGATGTTCTCGAACCGCTGGAGCCGCGACGGCTCACCGACGGCGAAGTTGACTACACAACGCCTGTCTGGATGCCCGACGGATCCGCGCTTCTGACGACCGTGCTTCGCGATTCTGATATCGATACGCTGTTCAGCTATCGTGATGTACTCCGAATCTCTGTGGAAGGCGGCGCGCCCCAAACTATCACCGCTGCCGGTTATACATACTTTGATCCACTGCCATCATCTGATGGAGCATTCATCGCAACGCAACGGGTCTGCGAAGATCGGTTGCTGACCGCGAATCGCACGGTGGCCATAATTCCTCTGACGGGCGATGAGCTATGGGATGTGAATGCGTCGTCTGATCTCAATGTTGAGCACTTTCGCTGGGGTCCCAATGATCAGAGCATTTTGTTTAGCGCCGGGTGGCGCGGCAATACACATATCTATACCTGCGCGCTGCATAAACAAGCCGATGGCGACCACTGCGTTCCACTCGTCCAGGGGCAACGTATTGTAGAAGGATTTGACGTTGGCTGCGACGGAACGATTGCACTCATCGCCAGTTCACCGGAAAGCCCCGGCGAACTCTATGTTCGAACGCCGGATGGAGACGAGCGGCAGATAACCTATCTGCACGCCAGCTTACTGGCGGAGCGCTCGGTCGCCTCTTTCGAGGAATTACGCTATCTCGCGCCTGATGGCGAAGAAGTGCAGGGCTGGGTATTGTATCCGCCTGATTTCGATTCGAGCCGAACCTATCCGCTGGCGACGTTTATTCACGGCGGGCCGCATGCGATGTGGGGGCCGGGATTCCGAACAATGTGGCACGAGTGGCAAGTTGCGGCCGGTCGCGGCTATATTGTCTTTTTCTGCAATCCGCGCGGTTCCGACGGCTATGGCGAATGCTGGCGCACAGCCAGCTATGCTCGCTGGGGAGAATCCGACGCGTCCGATATTATGGCGGGAATCGATGCGCTCGTCGCGCGCGGTAATGTCGATATATCCCGTATTGGCGTCACTGGCGGGTCGTATGGCGGATTTTTAACCATCTGGCTGATTGGACATAGTGATCGTTTTGCATGCGCTGTGTCAGCGCGCGGCGTATACAATTTGCTCACCGAGCACAGTACAAGCGACGCATATGAGTTGATTGAACTTTCGTTTGACGGCTATCCCTGGGAGATAGCCGAAAAGCTCTGGAAATATTCACCCCTGGCCTATGCGTCTGCGATCAATACCCCCTTGCTCATCTTGCACAGCGAACGTGACTATCGCGTCCCTATCAGCGAAGCCGAGCAGCTTTTCGCTTTCCTCCGCCGCCGAAAGAAAACCGTTGAGCTTGTGCGCTATCCGCGTGAAGGTCATGAGCTTACCCGCAGCGGCGAACCTCGGCATCGCGTTGATCATATGCAACGCACGATAGATTGGTTCGATCGGTACTGCTGCTCATCCGCAGAGCCAATGCAAGAAGAGTCGCCCGGCTGAGATGAGATGATAAGTTAGAGTCGTACGGCAAAGGAACGCTTCTCGCCGCACGACCGTCTGTACGTTACAATACGACAATCATCGTCGCCAATCTGACACAACCAGACAGCGATAGCGGATAATTCGGCGACAAATCTACCAAATGATGATACACACGCCGCATGTCACCCTGACCCTGAGCGAAGCGAAGGGGAAGGGTCTCGGCGTTATTGGAACCGGAGATTCTTCGCTGCGCTCAGAATGACCGTATGCGGTGCCTCCAATATTGTTTGGTATCGGCCTTTACCCGTAGACAGATTTGTTATTCCAACGTATGATAGTAGTGAAAAAGTCAGACGCCATCAATCCCTGGAGGTTTACAATATGAGCGAGCATACCGCCCGGCGCGACGTACATGCCTGGGACGCGCTCTCCCCCGAACAAGTGCTCGCCGCACTGGTTTACGAACTCTACAATCCGGTAAGCTTACTCGGGGATCGCCTCAAACGGCTGACACAGGATGAAGATCCGCTTACGGAAGAAGAATATGACGAGATCTTCGAGCAAATGCATTCCGCTGTTCGTCAGCTCAGCAAGACCGTCGTTAATCTCCGCCGCTATACGCAGGATCTTGAGCAAAAAGCGAGAGAGTGAAGGTCGGCGCCTTGCTGCCGATTGCCGTTGTCATGCCATCTGGTTTTGATGGCGTTACATCATTAGTTACGAATATTCCTTGCAATTATACGGTAAACGGCAATCGCCCAATCGCATACAAATGACGTTCCTGCTCTACAAGAGCGCCTGACGTTGCCATTCACAACGATGTTGTCGTCCCCTCGCACCATGACGAATACGCTCCCGACATGATCAGCGCACCGCTTCAATAGTTGTGATTTTGTTCATCCAGCTTGCCAGAAGTGATGCAAATTGTGGTACACTAGGGCTGCTCACCAGCGTCACGCTGCGAGAAGAGTCTTCGTAAGATTCCCCGATCTCGCACCACCCTCCATGCCTGAGGCATACGCGGCGTTGCCTGCTCGCACATTGCCTGCCCGTTGAGGCGTGCGGCTCCAGGTGGTGTAACTCGTTATCTGGTTTGATTACAAGGATGGAAACGGGAAAGGCGCCGCCTTACCCCGTGGTTGTGCATGGTATGTACTTACCTGGCACAAGAAGGAGTTGGTGTCACATGCAAGTGAAGCTCTTCGTTGGCAACCTTGCCTGGAGTGTTGATGATGAAACACTCGCAACAGTTTTTCAGGAGCACGGCAACGTGCAGCAAGCACGCGTGATCCACGATCGAGAGAGCGGACGATCCCGCGGGTTTGGTTTTGTTGAGATCGAAGTGGAAAGCCTCGATACAGTCATCCAATCCACCGATGGCCTGGAAGTAAACGGTCGCCCGATTCGTGTGAACGAGGCCCAGGATAAAGGCGGTTCGCGCGGTTTGCGCCGCAATGCAGTCGGCTCTAGTGATCGCGGAGGTTTTGCGCGTCATTAGACAGATCGCATTCGCCAGGGCAAGCCTACGCCTCTGCTGGCCCATGTCACAGCCAGTGTCGTATGCCCTCTGTTCTTTACATCGAACGGAAGGTTTGTATATGCGTTGCCAAATTTGCCTGCATGGCTCCGTTGTTGCCATGATCGCACAACGGGTTCTTTCATAAGCGTTTTGAACACGGCGATTATTCCGCTGTTATCCCCATCCGATGCTAGGGCATTGCTATATTATTCCGCAGCGACGGCGATTCGATATACTGCAACGGGATGATCAATCCCCTTAAGCATAACTTCACGGCTTTCGGTCGTATAGCCCGCCAGAAGCGATTGCGCGTCGGCATCGGCGTACACCGCTTCGATGAACACAATATCATTTCCCTGTGAAAGTCGCTGTACGCGCGCGGCGATATTTACTGTCGTCCCGAAGTAATCGGGACGATCATTAAGCGTCACGCTCAGAATTAGGACCGCTGTGTACGCCGATCTTCAGGAGGATGAAGGGCGCGTTCCTTAGTCTGATCCAGATAATCGGCGAAGCGCTCTTGCAAATAAGCGTCGATATTATGCCGCTCTAGACTGGCGACGGACGAGCGGATATCTGACCGACGAAACAATCGCTCCCACCAAACGAATTTGGATCTACCGCAAGCGGTCATTCTGAGCACAGTGAAGAATCCCGGCTGTCGGGGACGCCGAGACCCTTCCCCTTCGCTGCGCTCAGGGT